>CAHJWI010000035.1 GCA_903642225.1 Acidobacteriaceae bacterium
GGCGGTTGAGGGCGTGGACGACGCGGGTGGGTTCGAGCCGCTCGTCGGCGGGGATGGATTCCTGTTTGAAGACGGCGGCCAGGACGACTTCGTCGGCGGCGGAGAGGGAATCGACGAGGTCGGCCTCGAAGATGTTGCGGCGCAAGGTGTTAGAGCGCGGTTCCAAGACGCAGACGAGGCGGCGGCTGGGATAGGCGGAGCGGAGGGCGCGGAGGGTTTCGCGGATGGCGGTGGGGTGGTGAGCGAAGTCGTCGATGACGGTGATGCCGTGGACTTGTGCACGGACCTCGAGGCGGCGCTTGACGGAGCGAAAGGTGCGGAGGGCTTCCTCGATAGCGGCTGCGCCAATTCCCTGCCCCGCGGCGAGCGCGGCGGCGGCGGTGGCGTTGAGGGCGTTGTGTTCGCCGGCCATGGGGAGCTCGAGATGTGCGAAGGGCTGGCCCCGGCGGAGGAGTGTCCAGCGGGGTGTGCTGCCGGGCTGGAAGGCGGTGATCTGCCAGTGGCTGCTGGGCTCGAAGCCGTAGCGCTCGACGGGGCAGAAGGCGCGGGCGACGCACTCGGTGATGTTTTCGCTGCGGTCGTAGGCGACGATGCGGCCGCGGCGGGGGAGGAGGTTGACGAGGCGCTTGAAGGCGGTCTTGACCTGGGCGAGGTCGGCGTAGATGTCGGCATGGTCGAACTCGACGTGGGTGAGGATGAGGGCGTCGGGGAAGTAGTGGAGGAACTTGGGGCCCTTGTCGAAGAAGGCGGTGTCGTACTCGTCGCCTTCGAGGATGAAGGGTTTTGTTTCGGCGTTGACGCGGTAGCTGGTGCCGAAGTTTTCGACGACTCCGCCGACGAGGAAGCTGGGGGCGAACTCTGGATGCGTCCGTGAGGCGATTTCGTAGATCCAGGCGAGCATGGAGGTGGTGGTGGTTTTGCCGTGGGTGCCGCTGACGACGAGGGGCTCGCGGGTGCGGAGGAACTCGTCGTGGATCATGCTGGCCATGGAGCAGAAGGGGATGCGGCGGTCGAGGACGGCTTCGAGCTCGGGGTTGCCGCGGGAGATGGCGTTGCCGACGACGACGAGGTCGGGGGTGTCGTCCCCGTCCGTTCCCAGGTGGGTCTCGTTATAGGGCTGCAGCAGAGGGATGCCCATGGCGGCAAGCTGGTCGGACATGGGCGGGTAGGCACCGGCGTCGGAGCCTGTGATGCGGTGGCCCTGGGCGAGGAGCATGCCGGCGAGCGAGGCCATGGCGGTGCCGCAGATGCCGATGAGATGGATGTGGCGGCGGGCGGTGTCGGTGTACGGCATTGCGCCAGTTTACGGGTTAGCCGACGGCGATGGCTTCGATCTCGATCTTCCAGGCGGGGTTGACGAGGCCGGCGATGATAACCGTGGTGGCGGGGCTGTGTGCGCCCATGGCGGCTTCGCGGGCGGGGCGGGCGCCGGCGAGGTCGGCACGGTCGGCGAAGATGAAGGTCATCTTGACGATGTTGTGGACGGTGAGGCCGGCGGCGGCGAGTTGCGCGCCGAGGTTGTGCCAGGCGAGCTCGGCCTGGGCGGCGATGCCTTCGGGCGCGGTGCCGTCGGCATGGATGCCGAGCTGGCCGCTGACGTAGACCGTGCGGGTGGCGGCGTTGACTTCAACGGCCTGGCTGTAGGCGGCGAGGGGCTGGGGTGCGTCTGGTGCGTTAAACGGGCGGATGGTCATGGTGCTGTTTCGATGACGGGGTCTGGACGGCAGATTCGAGGAAGCGGAGGGTGGGTTTGGCGGTGAGGTCGAGTTCTGCCTGGACGTTGAGGGGGACTGTGCGGTTGGGGGTGTCGACGTGGCCGCACTGGAGGCCGATGGCGACGGGGCCTTCGAAGAACTGGAGGCGGTGGAGGAGGGCGGCTTCGAGGAGGTCGTTTTCCTGTTGGCGGGCTTCGGGGCCGGTGGCGATGAGGCACTGGGCCATGTCGCCGAAGACGATGGCTTTTACGTGGTCGTTGAGGATGCCGGCGAACTGGAGGTGGAGGAGCATGCGGTCCCACTGGTAAGCCCTGGTGCCGACTTCTTCGAGGAAGAGGATGCTGTTTGTTTCCGGTGGTTGGAGGGCGTAGGGGGTGCCGAGGGATTCGGTGAGGAGGGTGAGGCAGCCGCCGAAGAGCTGGCCCTGCGCCGTGGTGAGTCTGCGGGCCGCCGGTGCTGCGTCAGACCCCACCCCTTCGGGCAAAGAGCGCCCAAAAGAATGGGGCACCCACGGGTCGTTCTCCGCAGCCAAGGCTGGCCGGAGGAGGCGGAGGCCGTCCTGCGGGCCGAGGGTCCAGGGTTCGGTTTGGGTAAGGGCGGAGGTGAAGCTGGGAAGGTCGATGCCGTGTGCCAGGCTGTCGCCGCGGGCAAAGTCGGGCGAGAGCATGGGGGCGTAGAAGGTGACGAGGCCGCAGGTTTGAGCGAGGAAGATGTGGAGCGTGGTGTGGTCGCTGAAGCCGAGGAAGGGTTTGGGGTTGCGGCGGATGAGGTCGGCGCCGAGAAGGGGGAGAAGTTCTGCGGTGCCCCAGCCGCCGCGGATGCAGAGGACCGCGTCGATGGTTGGGTCGGCGAAGGCGGCGTGGAGGTCTGCGGCGCGCTGCATGGCGGTGCCGGCATAGTAGAGGGGCCCGGCGGCGAGGGCATGCGGGAAGACGACGGGCTCGTAGCCGAGGGTGCGCAGGCGTTCGAGGCCGAGGGCGACGAGCTCCGGTTTAGGTGTGCTGGCGGGGGAGACGATGGCGATGCGTGCGCCGGGGCGGAGGGCGGGCGGCTTCAGCATGTGGGTTGCGTAGACGTGATGCTGGCCTGACCGGTGCAGATGATGTGGGCCGGGCCGGTCAGCCGCATGGGCTGATCGTTTGCGGGCCAGTCGACCTGCTGGGTGCCGCCCAGATTAGTCGCCTGGAGAGTGCGGGCGCCGTTGCGTAGAGCGATGGTGGCAGCGGCGGAGGCGCAGGTGCCGGTGCCGCTGGAAGTGGTGGGGCCGACGCCGCGTTCGTAGATGCGAAACTCTATCTCCGTCGGGCTGACGACGTGAACAAACTCGACGTTGGTGCCCTTGGGGAAGTCTGGATGGGTGCAGATATAGGCGCCGAGGACCTCCCACGGTTTGGCACAGACGCGGAAGTCCGGGTCGTCAGTGAAGAGGATGAAATGGGGGTTGCCGACGTCGACAAAGGCGCCCTCGACGTTACCAATGCCGTCGACGTGGACGGTGCGTTCGGTGATGCTGGGGACGCCCATATCGGTGGCGACGGTGAAGTGCTCGCCGCTGCACTGCAAGATGTGGGAGGTGCGGGGCCCGCCGCCTGTGATGAGTGCGGAGGTTTCCAGGCCTTCGTCGTAGGCGAGCCAGGCAGCGACGCAGCGGGTGCCGTTGCCGCTGAGCTCAGCCTCAGAGCCGTCGTGGTTGAAGAGGCGGAGGACGTGTTCGCCTGTGGGCTGGCGATCGAGGAATTCGACGCCGTCGGCGCCGACGCCGAAGTGGCGTGAGCAAAGGGCGCGGGCGATGGAGGCGTGTTCGCCATTCGTATAGATATCGTCGACGATGAGGAAATCGTTGCCGCAGGCATGGGCTTTGACGAAGGGGATCATGGCTGTCGTCCTTTGAACCGGTCGGAGCGGTACAGGCGGGCGCAGGGCTGGCCGGTGTGGCAGAGGATTTCCAGTTCGGTGAGGCCTGCCGGGTGCGCTTTGACAGCCTCCGCGACGGGATCGGGGTCTCGGCCGGAGTCACGGTCGGTGCCGGTGGGCGGCCACTCCAGCGTGACAACGAGATTGGCGTGTTCCGCCGGTGCGGCTTTGGCGGCGTTAAAGGACTGCGAATCCAGCGGACTGACGAGGCGCTTGAGGTCGATACCGGCATCCTGGATGGCGCCGATATGGTCGTTGGTATTGATCATGATGACGGCGTTGGGGCCAGCGTTGAGCAGTTCGGTCGCGAGGGCTTTTTCAAAGGGGATGCGGGTGCGCGAGTTGACCTGTGCCTCTTCAAAGACAAGGGGTGGGCGGCTGAGCCATTGCCACGGATATTGGTGCAGGGCTTCAAGGATGGTGCCGACTGTGCCAAACATGCAGAAGGTGTTGAGAACGATGGCGAGGAGCGATGCCGGGACCAGGGCGTCAGCGAGGCGGAGGCGGGCTGGTTTTTTGCTGCTGGTTGCCGGTTGCTGGTTGCTGGTTGCTGGTGCGGTGCTGTTCGCTGCTTCGTGGTGCTTGTTTCCACTCGCTCGCAGTACTCTCCAGAACGCAGCCATGGCATACGTGCCGAAGATGGCGAAGGCAGGCAGCAACTCCACACCGTAGCGGGAGTTGTACCAGGCGTGCGGGTAGACCTGTGGGATGAAGATGGGCACCGCACCATAGGCAATGGAGTAGATGTAGAACGGCAGCGGCAGCCAGAGGAGCACGGAGATGCGAGTGAGTTTTGAGCGCCACAGGAGCCACGTGCCGGCAATGGAGCCGAGGAAGAGCGCAAAGCCGGTTTCGTAGGCAGCGGCGTCAAGCTGGGCTGCGCGCGTGTAGTACAGGAAGGCGTAAAGTGGGTTGTGCCAGCCGTGGTACTTGCCGGCGCTGGGCGGGCTCGTCTTTTTTAGGATTGCCTGGGCGGAATAGGGGCCGCGCATGAAGTCGAGCCAGTCGCCCTGGTATTTGGCGTTGTAGAGGAACCAGAGGAGCGGGCCGGCGACGATGATGGCCGTGGCGGTTGCGAAGGCCGCGGTGGTTTGGGTGCGGGTTGCGGGCGCGCTGCGGACCCAGTGCCACGCGAGGATGCACCAGATGGCGGCGCCGGCAATCCAGCCGTCGTAGCGGGTGAAGACCATGGCGAAGACGAGGGTGGCGGCGACGAGCATGCGGGCGGAGACGGTGCGGGCTTTTGCGTCGCGGAGGGCGTCTGCGGCCTCCATCGTCATGACTGTTGACCAAACGAGGAGCGCCAGAAAGAGCGGCTCGGTCATTGCCGTGGTGGAGAGGTAAAGCAGGTTCGGGTTGAGCGCCATGAAGGCTGTGGCCACGAATGCCCACGAGATGGGCATAAGTCGGCGGGCGAGGCGGTAGAGGCCGAGGTTGCCGCAGATGTAGGCGGCCAGCGACGGCAAGGCGCCGGCAAAGCCGTTTTGCCACCAGTCCATGCGCTGCACGAATGGGAGCATGAGGATGTGCGGCAGCGGCAGCCAGACGCCACCAAGTTGACCGAGGCCCGGGTAGCGTGCGTCGAGGATGCGGCGAGCAATGCCAAGGTGAGCCACCGCGTCGCCGTAGAGCAGGAGCCAGCCGTTGCGCGCACAAACGAGAAACGCCAGAAAGCCAAGGACGAGCGAGGCCATGGCGACGGGAAAGAGTTCCTGCCGGTGCGCGGGGTAGATGCCGTCGGGGGTGCGGTTGCGGAACTCTGGCGGGAGGGCGGACGCGCGAACGGGGCGGTGCGCGGCGCGAGTCCTTATAGCGTTTGAGCGAGGTGCCGAGATGGTGCGGGTGCGGGGCATGTGTCTGCCGTTAGGGTATCGTGCCGCCGAGATGGCACTTGAGCGTAGGTTTCCCGAGTGGACCTTGTCTAAAAGTGCAGAGGTGGGACTACTTGTCGTGGACGGCTGCGGCGCCATCCGGGCAAAGTTGTTCCAGTTTTGCGTAGGGCTTCTCTTTCTCGGCGGTGTCCATGCTGCGTATGGACATGAGAAGTTCGGTGTAGCTGCCGCCGCCTTCGTCGCCGCCTTCCGGGTCGGTGCGGTAGTGCCTGTCTTTCAGAGCCTTTGGCATTTCGACGAATCGGAAACCTTTGCTGCGGTAGAGGTTCAGCAGTTCCGGCAGCATCCTGGCGTCAAAGGCGCCGAGGTGCATGAGCAGGACGTACGGTATGTCTTTGCCGAAGAGTTGCTGGGCCAGCTTTCGATTGGCGTCCATGTACTGCTCGGCGACCTGCAGGTAGCTGTCGTGCAGATACTGCAGTGCGGCGGTGTCGCCGGTGGCGGAGCAGCGCGCGTAGGGGTCGTTCCACAGGTAATCTTCGAAGTCCATGGTGACCTCGGCAATCTTGTAGCCGCGCGCGAGCAGGCCTGCGCGCACGGCGCGGTGCTTTTCGACAGTGTCACCTTCATGCAGAAAGGGGTAGCGGAACCATAGGTGATCGCCGTGGTGGTCGAAGCGCTTGAGCATGGCTTCGTTTTTGTCGACGTCAGCGAGAAACTTTTCGGCAGTGAGATCGTTGATGTCGGGGTGCGACCAGGTGTGGTTGCCGAGCGGGTTGCCGCCATCGTGCCAGGCCTGCAGGATGCCGAGGGTTTCTGGTTCATCCTGAACGCTTAGGGCGTTGATAAAGCCGTAGATTTTTGGCATGCGCTGCTGCTTGAGCGTGTGCAGGATGGAATCGGCTATTTGCTGGCGGGTGACCGTGGGCGGCATGTCGCCGTGCGCCGGCAGGTCGTCAAAGGTGATGGCGAGCTTTTGGGCAGAAAGGCTGAGGGTGCCGGCAAGAGCTGTGCAGGTGAGCAAAAGGCGAAGCATGGGAGCACCCAGAGTACGCGAGATTGGCCGGTGACAGAGTATGCATTTTAAGTGAGAGGTAGGGCCATGAGAAACCCACCCTTCCGCAAGGGAGTTGCAAAAGAATGGGGTCGGGGTTTCGTGGCGTTGTGATCAGGCGTCGAGGTGGCTGAGTTCGCGGAAGCTTTGGAAGCGTTCGTTGATCTCGGTGCGGCTTGTGTGTTGCAGGCGCTCGGTGCCGAACTGCTCGACGGCGAAGCTGCCCATGACGCCGCCGTAGAAGAGTGCGGTTTTGAAGACGGCGGGGGTGAGCGCGGATTGCGACGCGATGTAGCCGTAAAAGCCGCCAGCGAAACTGTCACCCGCACCGGTGGGGTCGACGACCTGCTCGATGGGGAGGGCCGGTGCACGAAAAGGCTTTGGGACTTCGCCAAGGTCGGGGAACGATGCGGCGCTGAAAAAGGCGGTGGCACCGTACTCGCCGTGCTTGATGACGAGGGACTTGGGGCCGAGAGCCATAACCTTTTTACTTGCGGCGACAAGGTTGTGTTCTCCGCTCAGGAGGCGGGCTTCCGTGTCGTTGATGATGAGAATGTCGAGCTCGGCGAGGACCTTGTCGAGGTTGCCGCGGTGGTCGTTGATCCAGTAGTTCATGGTGTCGCCGGCAACCAGCTTGACGTTGGGCATTTGCTGGCGAACTTGTAACTGCAAGACGGGGTCTATGTTGGCGAGGAATAAGTAGTCGGAGTCGGAGTAACTGGCCGGAATTTTAGGAGCAAAGGTGCCGAAAACGTTGAGGTCGGTACCGAGAGTTTTGGCTTCGGCCATAGTGCCTTCATAACTGCCGGTCCAGTGGAAGGAGAGACCGTCCGCGTGCTCGATGCCTGCGATGTCGATGTCCTTGCTGGTGAAGACGGATTGCTGGCGGGGGCCGAAGTCTTTGCCAACAACGCCGACGACGCGAACCGGCGTGAAGAAGGACGCTGCAAGCGCGAAGTGGGTGGCAGCGCCGCCGAGCACTTTATCGCGATGACCGGTGGGGGTGGTAAGTGTGTCGAATGCTACGGAACCAACTACAAGAATGGACATATGCCTCATTGTGCTTAACCGGCTGACTTACTGTTCGTACTTGTCGAGAAAGATTGCGAGCCTCTCGCGAGTGGCTGCGGGGATCATCTTTTTGTCGGTCATGACGGCGTACTTAAGGGCGCTTGCCGCGGGTGTGCCGGAGTTGTCTGCGGGCAGGTTGCGGATGGCGGCGGCGAGAACTTTTTGCGCGTTGGCGGAGTTGGCATGAATGACTTTGACGACTTCCTCGACGGTGACGTCGTCGTGGCCTTCGCGCCAGCAGTCGTAGTCGGTGACCATGGCACAGGTGGCGTAACTAATTTCGGCTTCGCGGGCAAGCTTGGCCTCCTGCAGGTTGGTCATGCCGATGACATCGGCGCCCCACTGGCGATAGAGGTTGGATTCGGCGCGGGTGGAGAACTGGGGACCTTCCATGCAGACGTAGGTGCCACCGAGTTTTCCGATCACTCCGGCATCCTTGCAACCCTGTTCAAAGGCCTTGCTGGCTACTGCATCCACCGGATCACCGAAAGCAACATGGCCGACGATGCCGTCGCCGAAGAACGTGGAGTTGCGTGCAAAGGTGCGGTCGATGAACTGGTCGGGGATGACGAAATCTGTGGGCTTATGCTCTTCCTTGAGCGAGCCGACGGCCGACACGGAAAGGATAAAGCTGACGCCGAGCTTCTTCATGGCGTAGATATTGGCGCGAAAGTTGATCTCAGACGGTAGGATGCGATGACCTCGGCCGTGGCGTGCGAGGAAGGCGACGGAGCGGCCTTCAAGCGTGCCGAGGACGATGCTCTCGGATGGTGCGCCGAAGGGCGTGTCCACGGTGACTTCCATAGTGCTGGTGAGGCCGGGCATGGTGTACAGGCCACTGCCGCCGATGATGCCGATATCTGCGTGTTGCAAGGTTGGAATCTCCCGTGCGCTGGGTTGGTGCGCCGTGGGTTAGTGTATCGCTCGACGACTTGTAAAGGCCGGCAGCTCTTTCTGCTTGCGATGTGTGAACCGGTGGGAGAATTCCGTAGTCCCTGGTACACAATTTGTTCGCGCGGAGATGTCCCATGTCTACGACACTAGGCACCGTTGACAGGCGAACCTTGCGCCGGGCTTTCAGCGCTCGGATATCTTCTAACATCGCTACCTGGACCTTCGGCCTAGGCTGTTATGCTGCGGGCCTAAGGTCCTTGAAAGTGGGACTCTACATCGATAAAGAATCTCGTCCGAAGTCGCGACCCAGTGAGCTTAATTACGCTTGACTCGCGCATCGATTCGATGATCGCCTGCCTTCCTGAAGTGGTGGGCCGTCAAAAGTGATTGCGTCTAGAGCAAGTGCCTCCTGAAAGCTGACCTCACGGGTGGAAGCCCCGTTCTGGAAGGGGGGGTACGGGCGGGCTGAAGCCCGGCCCTTTCAAAGCGGCCGTTGGGTTTACGGCGGCGCTGAAGGCCTGGTTTTCACAGCGGCCCTTGTAATTAGCCGGCGAGGACTTTTTCGTAGAAGGCTTCGTAGTGAGGGATGATTCGGGTGGTGCAGAACTTGTCTTGCGCGGTTTGGCGGGCGGCGGCGGCCATGCGGCTGAGGCGGGTGGGGTCGGTGAGAAGGGCGGTGGCGCCGGAGGCCATGGCTTCTACGTCGCCCACGTTGTAAAGCAGGCCGTTGATGCCGTCTTCGACGAGTTCGGGCACGCCGCCGACGCGGGTGGCGATGCAGGGGACGCCGCAGGCCATGCCTTCGAGGGCGGCGAGACCGAAGCTCTCCATGCTGGACGGCATGAGCATGAGGTCGCCTAGTGGGAGCAGGTCTTGCACGCTGTCCTGCTTGCCGAGGAAGTGGATGCGGTTCTGGATGCCGTGCTTGAGGGCGAGGTGCTCGGCGAGGGAGCGGTCGGGGCCGTCGCCGATGAGCATGAGGCGGGCGGGGACGTGCTGGGCGATGCGGGCAAAGACCTCGACGACGTCGTCGATACGCTTGACGCGGCGGAAGTTGGAGAGGTGGAGGATGAGTTTTTCGTGGGGCTCGGCGTACTGGGGGCGGAGCTCGCGGACGAGGTCTTCGTTGCGCTGGTAGACGGAGCAGTTGACGAAGTTGTGGATGACCTCGATAGGCCTTGTGATCTCAAAATCGCGTACTGTCGAGCGCTTGAGGTCTTCGGAAATGCTGGTGACGCCGTCGCTCTGGTCGATGCCGAAGCGGGTGATGGGGAGGTAGCCGGGGTCCTGGCCCACGAGCGTGATGTCCGTGCCGTGGAGGGTGGTGATGAAGGGGAGGCGGATGCCTTTGGCTTCGAGCATCTGGCGGGCGAGTAGGGCGGAGACCGAGTGGGGGATGGCGTAGTGGACGTGGAGGAGATCGAGCTGGTAGAACTCCGCGACCTCGGCCATGCGGCTGGCGAGGGCGAGGTCGTAGGGCGGGTACTGGAAGAGGGGGTAGTTGGTGACGGCGACTTCGTGGAAGAAGATGCCGTGCTCGCGGCCGGTGAGGCGGAAGGGCTGCTGGTAGGTGATGAAGTGAACCTGGTGTTCGCGGGCGGCGAGCTCGATGCCGAGCTCTGTGGCGACGACGCCGGAGCCGCCGTAGGTGGGGTAGCAGGTGACGCCGATTTTCATAGGGGAGAGCCAGGGTGGCGGAGGTTCATTGGGTGGCCGCGCTTTGCGTTCTGCCGAAGAGGTAGCCGAGCAGGAGGGTGACGATGGGCAGGATGGTTCGCGTGACCAGCAGGTCGAAGACGTCTGTGAGGGTTTGGCGGTATTGGTCGTAGACCTGCTTGTAGAGGTCGAGCGCATCCTTGGCCTGGGCAGGCGTAAGCCCGGCGAGGGAGGGCTGCGCGGGAAGGTGTGTGAGGTAGAAGATCACGAGGCCGGCTGCGACGAGGAGGATCCAGAGCAGGCCGGCCGCGGCGAAGACAGTGTTCCAAAGTTCGAGAAATGTCGCGGGCTTGGCATTTGCCAACTCGCCGTCGCTATTGTGTGTGAGGCGGGCTACGTGGGCCTGCATGACGGGGTGATCCGGCATGCGCTAGGGGAGCTCGACCACTTGCTGCACAACGCCGTTGCTATCGGTGATGCTGACCTGGTTGGAGCTGCCGGTGGGCGTGTTTGTTTTCAGGTACTTGTAAGTGACGACCGCTCGTTGAATGACGTCCGCGACGGAACCGCCCTGGGCGAGGTCTTTCAGTGTCCGTTCGAACTTCTCGTCCATTTGCATGGTGTAGGTGATCATGCGTGCCTCCGCCCGTCCTGGTAGTTGGATTCTATTCGCCTGCGAAGGTTTCATGCGCAGATTTGCGGGCGGGCCAGTGCACGTTCAGCTAGTCAATACGTTCCACGAGAAGGACCTGGTCGGAGCCGTCGATCTCGTTGAGTTTGACCTCGATGATTTCCCTTGCGCTGGTGGGGACGACGCGGCCGACGAACTGGGCTTCAATGGGTAGCTCGCGATGGCCGCGGTCGATGAGGACGAGCAGCCGGACGGAGCGGGGGCGGCCGTGGTCGAAGAGGGCGTCGAGCGCGGCGCGGATGGTGCGGCCGGTGTAAAGGACGTCGTCGAGCAGAATAATGTCGCGGTCGGCGATGTCAAAGCCGATGTCGGCCTTATTGACGGTGGGGCGGGGACCGGCGGTGGTGAGGTCGTCGCGGTAGAAGGAGATATCGAGCTGGCCGACCTCGACCGGTGCTTTCTCAATGATCTCGATGATTTTGCCGATGCGCTCCGCGAGGGGAACACCACGGCGCTTGATGCCGACCAGTCCGAGGTTGCCGCCGCCGTTATGCTTTTCGACGATCTGGTGGGCGAGGCGGACGAGGGTTCGGTCGATTTCGCTGCCGGAGAGCAGGCGGCCCTTCTCGCGGATAATGGGTGCGGCATTGGTTGCGGCTGGCTGGTTCGACATAGCGGCCATGATACGGAGGGCGCAGACGCACCGCAACCGCCGTGGCGTCGGCTGGTCAAGTCTGGACTACGTTTGCGCATCAGGTGCGGCTGCGGCGCTGGCGTGCACCCAGCAGAGCGCCTGCGACGGCGCCGGCACCTGCACCCACTGCAAGCATGAAGACCGAAGTGATGGCCTGGCCGAGAAGAAAGGCAGCAGCGCGGATTTCAGGCCAGTGCAGGGCGGTGCTCCATTCCAATGGCAAGGGGGTTGCGGATGCGGCCATTTGGGCGTCCATCTGCCGAAACGCCAGGTCAAGCGTGGTTTGCACAAGGGTGGAGTGCATGCCGTAACGGCCGACGAACCCGGCGAGTCCGCACACGGCTGCGAGCACAGCGGCGAGCAGCAGGGCGAGTACAACACCAATGCGCGCGCCCATGGCCGGCGTGAAAGGCGGAAAAGGTCGACGCCGGAGGTAGGCTGCCGCACTTCCCAGGGTAAGCAGGGGCAGGAGCAACAGGGCCAGGATGTTGGCGCCGCCGGTCATGACGATGTCTGGCTTAAGAAGGCATGGGACAGCACCGACGGCTGTGGCCACGGCAAGCACGCGGAAGGCGAGTTGCCACTCCACGCCATGAGTACTGTTGACTATTGAAGCTGGATGGGTTCCGGCGTCTGCCGTGGCAGTTTCAAGCGTCTCGGTCGGCACGCGAAGCTGTTGCAGACCGCAGACCGCACAGAAGGCCGCGGATGCTCCCTCGATGGTGGGGAGCGGGGCCTGGCAGCGTGGGCAAAGTTCGGGCATGGCGCAGTTCCACGCTACCCCACGCAGAGCCGTGATGCCAAACGGTATTCGCCTGATGTGAACAGATAGAGCGACGCATGGAAGGTGCGAAGGAAGAAGGCCGGATGGGTGGGCGAAGTGCGCCCACAGCGGGCGAAGTGGCGCGCTTTGCTGTGGTAGCCTCATGCATGTGAGGGATAGACAGAAGCCGCTGACTGGCAACCCGCACTTGCGGGTTTTTGCAGGACTCAACCGTTTGCATGGCCGCAGTCTGCAGCGTTCCACTCCCAAGAAAAAAGGCAGCACACCTGATGAATAGCCCCTCACCGAGCACGGCCTTCGACCTGATTGTGATTGGTTCCGGCCCCGCCGGACAGCGTGCGGCTATCTTTGGCGCAAAGCTTGGAAAAAAGGTGGCGCTGGTGGAGTCCCGCGAAGTTGTGGGCGGCGCGTGCATCAGTACCGGCACGATCCCGTCGAAGACGATGCGGGAAGCTGTGCTGCACCTTTCCGGGTATAACTACAAGTCGATTTACGGCATGAACTACCGGGTGAAGGAACGCATCACCATGGCGGACCTTGCCTTCCGCGTGCAGCACGTCATCAAGACCGAGATCGATGTGACCGAAGCACAGCTGAACCGGAACAACATCGAAATGCTGACGGGGATTGCGTCGTTTGAAGATGCGAACCATGTCAAAGTAACAAACTCTCGCGGATCGAGCATTTACGAGGGCAAGAACATCATCATCGGCACCGGGACCAAGCCGGCGGCGAGCGACACGGTTCCAATCAATGGGTCGACGATCATCAACAGCGACCTGATCCTGGAACTGAAGAATTTGCCGAAGACCATGATCGTGGTGGGTGGCGGCGTGATCGGCGTAGAGTACACCTGCATGTTTGCCGCGCTGGGTGTGCGTGTGACGTTGATCGAGCGGCGGCCGCGGCTGCTGGAGTTTGCGGACCAGGAGATCGTGGAGGCGCTAAGCTACCACCTGCGCGACAGCCGCGTGACCATGCGGATGAATGAAGAGGTGGAGAGCGTCGTTGAGAACGAGGACGGGACCGTGACGGCCGTTCTTGAATCGCGCAAGCGGGTACAGGGCGATGCGCTGCTGTATGCGGTGGGGCGGCAGGGCAATGTGGATGAGCTCGAACTGCACAAGATCGGTGTGACGTCGGACAGCCGCGGGCGCATTCCGGTGGACAAGGACTTCCGCACCAAGTGCCCGAGCGTGTTTGCGGTGGGCGATGTGATCGGCTTCCCTTCTCTGGCGTCGGTGTCGATGGAGCAGGGGCGGATCAGCGCGGCGCGAGCGTTTGGCGATGAGACGATCCTGTCGAATCCGAGCTACTACCCGTATGGCATATGGACGATTCCGGAGATTAGCTTCCTGGGCAAGACCGAGGAGCAGTTGACCGAGGAAGATGTTCCGTATGAAGTGGGCGTGGCGTACTACCGCGAGATTGCGCGCGGACAAATTCGCGGAGATACGACGGGGCGGCTGAAGCTGATCTTCAACCGGGAGAACCGGTCGATCCTGGGTGTACACATCATCGGCGAGGGTGCGAGCGAGCTGTTGCACATCGGCCAGGCAGTGATGGCGCTGGGTGGGACTGTGGACTACTTTGTGGACACGGTATTCAACTATCCAACGTTGGCGGAGTGCTACAAGGTAGCGGCGTTTAACGGGTTGAACCGGCTACGCAAGGATTAGGCGTCATCGGCAATGAGTGCAGTAGACTTCCGGCATGCGTCGCTTCCTGCCTTTGCTGCTTGCCTGTTCCAGACTCTTTATTTCAGCCCAGTCTCATCCGCCTGACTTAGACGATGCGGGGCTTTTTCAGCGCGCGAAGTCTGCGAGTGTGATTATCCTTTCGGGCGAAGGTAGCGGTCGTTTGCACGCCTTGGGAACCGGTGTTCTGATTCGTGCAGACGGGACGATTTTGACCGCCCTGCATGTGGTCAGGGGTGCTGCAGAAGTGCAGGTAAGATTGGCGAACGGAGATGTGTTCGACCATGTTGACCTGTTAGGGACGGATGAGAGAAGAGACGTCGCTGCTCTGAAGATTACTGGAAGCAGTCTGCCGTTTTTACGCGCAGGTTCCGAGACAGAACCAGTCGTTGGCGAGGTTGTTTACGCCGTGACGAATGCGAGCGGCCTAGACTTCTCGGCGACAAAAGGGATTCTGTCTGCGACCCGACCGGCTGCTGAGATTCCAGGTGCAGGAACGGGTTTTACCCTGTTGCAGTTCACCGCGCCGATAGCCGCCGGATCGAGTGGGAGCGGGCTGCTAGACGGGTCGGCGAACGTGATCGGCATCATCACGAGCGGGCTTGCGAATGCGGGGTTTGCTGTTCCAGTGAATAGCGTAGTCGGCCTTGCCGACTCTGGGCATAGCAGGACCTTTGGAAGCGGATCGCTCTTGCAGCTTCCCGCGCAGAAACGAGCGGAAGTACCGGATTCCAGCGCCGCACTTGCTGGTACCCATCCCAAAGATCTGCTGAAAAATGCGAAGACTCTCTACCTCCACTCCAAAACCTCATTTCTAACCATCGACACCATTCAGCGTGCATTGCTGGCGCAAAAGGGATGGGACGAGCTTGGCTTGGTGATCGTCAGCGATCCTAAACTCGCGGACGTAATTGTCGAAGTCGATCGACCTCTCTTCACATATGTGCATACGTTTGTCTTGACGGATACTAAGACTTCGATCCTGCTCGGGGCGGGTAAGGTGACTGCTTTTGATGGCACGATTGCTTCGGGCTTTATAGGAAAGGACATCATCAAGATGTTTTCTGACGCGCACCATGCGATGACGAAGTAAGAAGTGTGCTTTATGCGCTGAACTGGCGGAGGTGGTGGTCGGTGTGGAGCCAAGCCCAGCGGGACCATTCCCATTGGGTGAGCGGGCCCACGATTGGGTGGGCGCGGCTCGCCCAGCTGGGGTGGTCGAAGCAGCGTGTGAGGGAGGCGAGGACCTTTGCCTGGTCGTTGGCGAAGGTGGAGGGTGGTGTGCCGCCACGGCGCTGGTCTACCTGCGGAACGGTGGGCATGTTGCGTGCCCACCGCAGCGGGATGTGCAGGGCGAGTGGACGGATGAGGTTGCGGCCGGGCCAGGAGGCGAACACGACACAGTGCCGGCCGTGATGGCGGGGTTCAGCATTCGGGTAAAGGCATCATCGAGGTGGCAGAGCATGCCGCCGACGGACATGGTTCCCCAGACACGCGCCGAGTCAGGGGTGAGCGAGTGAATGCGGCGGAGGAGTGCGTCGTATACGCCGGGGGTGTGGAGGGTGGGCAGTTCCCGAAACAGCATGATTCACAAGATTGGGTCTGGCATGACTAACCTTTCCATTTGCAAGGTCAGTGTACGCCGGGCGGAGGTGGCTTTCAGGCGACCGAAGGCGAACCATACCGGTTGCGTAAACGAGACCTACCAGAAAAATCTGTGAGGTGTGATGGTGATGGACTGTGGCGTGAAGCCTGCGGGAACCGGGGAGCCGAAGACCTCGTCAAGAGCTCCGTTAAAGAAGTTGATGGTGTAGCTGTGCACCTCACCTGGCGAAGAACTGGTGACGAAGGCGCGCTCTGCGATTGGATCGACACCGACCGCGTAAGGCGCATTCCCTGCGGCGAAGGGTGAGCCGGGGAGAGGTTCGAGGGCGCCCGACAAGTGTCCGATCCGGTATGCCGAGATGTTGTCGGATGCGTTGTTGGCCACGTATGCGAATCTGCCGGTCAGATCGATTGCCATGGAAAGCGGCTGTGAACCGGCCTCGAAGGGAGAACCCGGGACCGGGGTAAGCGAGCCGTTCAGCAGGTTCATACGGAAGGCGTGGACACTACCCGTGGCAGAGAACGTGCCCGTGCTGCTGATGTTCGCCTGATTGACGACGTAGAGGAAGCGACCGCGGGGATCGATTGCGACGGTATTTGGGAGAGAACCGCAGGTGTAGGGGGAGCCGGCGACCGGGGTGAGCGAGCCGTTGCGCAGGTTGATGGCGAAGCCGACGACTGTGCCTGCATAGCCAGCCGAGTTGATGTCGAAGCCGGAGGCATAAAGAAAGCGCCCTGTGGGGTCGACGGCGAGTCCGAGCGTATTCGCGTTGACGGCGAATGGTGAATTGGGCACGGGCGAGAGTGCACCGGTCGATGGATCAATTTTGAATCCAGCGACGTCGTGGGTCCCGGCGTTCGCGACATACAGGAAGCGTCCAAAGGGATCGATGGCCAGCGTTTCCGGAGAGATCGCCGCGCCGAAAGTTGTAGAAGGGTCTGCGCTGAACGGCGATCCCAGGATTGGGGTGAGAGTACCGCTGCCCTTCTCAATCGTATATCCGGAGATCAGCCCACCGTAAAAGCTGGAGACGTAGACAAACCTGCCGAGAGGATCAGACGTGATGTGTGTTGGACCGGGAGCGACGGCGGACGGAGCGTCGGCGAGAAGCGTAAGCAAGCCGTTGTGACGGTTGACCTTGTATGCCGAGATTGTGTTGTCTCCCTCATTTGCGGTGTAGGCATACTGCGCGGACAAGGTCGGCAATGCACACGTGAGCAGAGCCGAAGCCATTGCAAACAGCGTGAATCTGAATCTCATGGGTGCCTCCACGATTGGGCAGCGAATCGTCACACATGGGCTGAGTAGAGTCAAGACGGCAATAGCCGCAGGGCGGAGCAGCCGGAAGACGGCAGGGACGCGGCGCGGCGAGAGGACGGTGTCGCCGAATACAGCTTTCTTTTCCACGTTGCGACCCGGTACGCAGCTGATTATGTGTACCTGGACAAGTTGGCCGTTGCCGGACTGCGTTGCGCGTAACTGAGGTGCAGATCCGGGACGAAGCGTGTCTGCCGCGACGGTCGCAGGTGGAGAATGCGGTGTCCGAGATTGACACAGCGGTTGGGCTTGCATGCTGTGTTTGCGGTAGCGCATAATCCGCCCACGGAGCTCTTGCCGGCACAGGCCTGCGGCTAAGGTGTGAGGCGATGATTCGACCCTCCACACGAACGCGACCGGACCGAGACGACACGACGAAAGAGGGCGCCCCATGACAGGAACGAAGACAGTTGGACTGACGCTTTCAAAGCGCATTGTGGCGGGCCTTGTGGATGAGAACGGTGTGGCAGGGGAGCTGCGCGGATATCCGTTTGAGACGGAAGATGTCGATGACTCGCTGATGGAAATGCCGCGCGAAGCACTGATTGCGGCGATGTGCGAGCAGATCATCTCCGTGGTGCGCGGCCTGCCAAGCGAGGCGGGAGCGAGCGAGGGAATTGGCCTGGTGCGGGATGGCGTCACTGCGGCGGCGGCGCGTGAGGGCGCCGGAATAATTGACGCGGTCGGTGTGGCGCTGCCGGGGATCGTGCGAAACGGCGTGGTGGACGATGCGCCGAACCTGCCGCAGTTAAAGGGCGTACGTGCGGCGGCGGAGATTGGGGCGATGCTGAAGGCGCATGGTATCGACGTGCCAATCACGGTCATTAACGATGCGGACGCAGTGGCGGCAGGGCTGGCGGCGTCGCAGGGCAAGCTGGCGCACATGATCCGGGTTTGGACTCTGGGCACAGGCATTGGATTTGGGCGCTATCCGCTGACGGAGGGCGCGGGCGAGGGCGGGCACACGACCGTGACGCTGGACGACAAGGAGACGTACTGCGGATGCGGTGGACGCGGGCACATCGAAGGCATCATGGGGCACCGTGCCATGCGGCTGCGCTTCCTGGACATGGAGCCGGAAGACGTATTTGAGGCTGCGGCGGCATGCGATCCACGCTGCCTGGAGTTCAAGAAGCTGTGGCATCGCGCCCTGGCCGCGGGTACCGCTTCAAGCGTGCACGTAAGCGGTGCCGGCAAATTTTATGTGACGGGGTACAACGTGCGTTTCGTGGATACGTCCATGCTGTACCACTACATTGAAGAGATGGTGCGTATGAGTCCGCTGCAGGGGTTTAGCATCGAGACCCGTCCGGAGGATCCGCGAAACGAAGTGGTGGGCGCGGCGGTGATTGCACGGCAGGCGGCGCAGCAGGCGCGTGAGGCATTGCCGGTGGCTATGGGAGCATAGCCGGTCGCTACACTGGTGTAGATGGAATCGAACGGCACGGACGATCGCGGGGACGGGTGCAGCAGGGATGGGCGCGGCGGGGAGCAGGCGCAGGCTCTGGAAGCCCGCCTTGGGTACAGCTTTCAGGATTCGTCGTTGCTGCGGTTGGCGTTGACGCACCGGTCGGTTGCGGAAGAGCAGGGCCGGAGCGAAACCACGGCGGACAATGAGCAGCTGGAGTTTTTGGGCGACAGCGTGCTCGACCTGATTGTGACGGAGCTGCTGCTGGAGCGGTTTGCCCACAGGCGAGAGGGCGACCTGACCCGCATGCGGGCGATGCTGGTGAGCCGTGAGAACCTTGCAGGTGTGGGCACGGCACTGCGGCTGGGCGAGGCGCTGCACCTGGGACGCGACCTGGAGATGGCAGGGGGACGCGGGAAACCGTCGTTGCTGGCAAATGCCATGGAAGCGGTGCTCGCGGCGGTATATCGTGACAGTGCGCCGGATGGCATGGTCAAAGCTCGGGAGTTGGTGAAGCGGCACATCTTTGTGCCCCAGTTGCAGACACTGGACGAGGCTGCCGAGGCGGGTGCGGCGTTTGGCGTGATGGGGGACTGGAAGAGCGCGCTGCAGGAGTTGCTGCAGGCGCGTGGAAGCGGTGTACCGCGCTACCGCACGGCTGCAGAGCTGGGGGAATCGCAGGCGGACCGGCGGTTTGTGGAGGAGGTCTTGCTGGGCGATGCGGTGCTGGGCAGGGGTGAGGCCCGGAATCGGAAGGCTGCGCAGAAGGCCGCGGCCGCCGAGGCATACCAGCGGCTGCTGGTAGATACGGTGCCGCCGGCTGAGGTGGAGGCTTGAGCGACGAGGAGCTCGGCAACGGCGGGCATGCTGCGATGACGGACGGCATGCCGCAGGCGGTGAACTTATCGCCTGACGTTCGGACCGCTCTAGTACCAGTGAAAGATGTGGGGCTAGATCGTCCGCGGAGCGGGCTTGAGGCGGTAACGGAGGTCGCCGCGTCCATGGCACGGCTGACGATGATTGCGCTATTTGCGGTGACATTTCTACTGCAGCCGTTCCAGATTCCTTCCAGTTCCATGGAGAAGACGCTGCTGGTGGGTGACTTTGTGCTGGTCAACAAGCAGGTGTTTGCGCCGGCGGGGAGGTGGGGGCGGTTGTTGCCCTACCGCGAACCGCGGCACGATGCGCTTGTGGTGTTCCACTACCCGGTGCACCCGGACGAGCTGCTGGTGAAACGGCTGATCGCGCTGCCTGGTGACCGGCTGCACTTGCTGGACAACCACGTCTTTGTGGACGGCAAGCAGCTGGACGAGCCGTTTGCCCTGTACCGGCCTGCGGGACGGTCGACATTTCGGGATCGGTTCCCGAACCTGCAGGAGGCGGACCCGGGAGTAGAGGCGGCATGGTGGACGGAGCTTCGCCATCGGATGAATGCCGGCAACCTTCCTGTGCCGGAGGGCCGGTACTTTGCAATGGGGGACAACCGGAACAATAGCCAGGACAGCCGCTTTTGGGGGTTTGTGCCGCGGGCTAACATCATTGGGCAGCCGTTGCTGGTGTACCTGTCAGTGGACCGGGTGAAGGGCGGTCTACGACGGGACCGGATGGTGCGCGTTTTGCGCTAGGTGCCGGCTTCGCGCGAGTGATTTCAAGAGCAACGTGATGCGGTGGTGACCGCAGGGAGCGATACACTGATCGCTGCGGAGGCTACACGGTGGCGACGGTGGAAACAAATGAACCAGAGGCGACGAGAACGGGCGAAGTGGCCGAGACTACAGAGCGGACGGAGACACTGCCTGAGTCGCTGGCCGGGACCGCTTTTGTGTTTGTGCTGGGCCTGTTCCTGACGACGTTTCTGTTCCAGAACTACCAGATTCCGTCTGCGTCGATGGAGAAGACGCTGCTGATCGGTGACCACGTGGTGGTGGACCGCACGACGCTTGCGCCGCAGGGGTACCCGGTGGGGTTGGTGCATTACCGTGACGTGCGACGTGGCGACATTATCGTGTTTGTAAAGCCGAACCCGGAGAACCCGGATCTGGTGCTCGTAAAGCGGGCGATCGGCCTGCCGGGTGACCGCATTCACCTGGAGCACGGCTTTGTTTACTTGAACGGTGTGCGCCAGGATGAGCCGCAGATCAGCATGCCTGGCCAGGACGGCGACTATGGCGAAGACGAGTACCGCGATAACTTTCCGCATGGGACGCCGCGGGGCACCACAGAGTTGTGGGCGGTAGATCTGCAGAATTACGTGCAGAATGGCGACCTGGTGGTTCCCCAGGGCAAGGTTTTTGCCATGGGCGACAACCGTACCGGTTCGCTGGACAGCCGCTTTTGGGGATTTGTGCCAAGAGAGAACATCATGGGCCGGCCGATGTTTGTGTACTGGTCGTTCATCACCCCGGCGGACCAGCAAAACAAGACCGGTGCCAGCAACACGGTGTCGTGGATTGTTCACGAGTTGACGCACTTTGTGAGCGACACCCGGTGGAGCCGCACCTTCCACGTGGTGCGGTAGGGGCATGACGACGGAAGAGCAACGGGTGGCAGAGCAGAAGGCCGCAGAGCAAGACCGTCTGGCGCACGAGGAGCGATTGGCGCAGCAGGAGCGCTGGAGTGACGCGGCCATTGACCGGGAGCCGGTCATTGGTCGGCGCGGTATGCGGCGGTTGCTCTGGGTGGGGGTTGCGGTGGTTATAGCTGCTCTGCTGGTCACGTTGCCGCCGCTGCTGAACATAAGTCGCTATCAGCACAGGGTGGCGTCGTCGATCTCCGGGTCCATTGGACGACCGGTACGGTTCGACAATATTTCGCTGCGTATGTTGCCGTTTCCAGGTTTTACGATTGAGAACTTCGTCGTGTACGAGGACCCATCGTTCGGTGCGGAGCCGGCGATGCGGGCAAACCGGGTGGATGCACGGATTCGGCTGCTGTCGTTGTGGCGGCGGCGGGTGGAGGTATCGCACATTACGCTGGAATCGCCCACCGTGAACCTGGTGCGCAATGCCGCCGGGTACTGGAACATGCAGGGTGTGGTGACGCAGGCAGCGCAGGTGCAGAGTGCGCCGACGGCACAGGCAAAAGCCGGGGATGCGCCACGGTTTCCGTACATTGAGGGATCGGACGCGCGGGTGAACGTGAAGCTCGACGAGACCAAGCTGCCGTATGCGGTGGTGGATACGGAGTTCGCGCTGTGGCTGCCGAACGAGCGGGAGTGGCACCTGCGCATGGCTGGACGGCCGCTGCGAAGCGACACGGACGCGAGCGACGTTGGGCACCTGAGCATGGAGGCTACGCTGAGCCGACATGGTGCGAATACGGCGCAGTCTCCGTTTACAATGGAGGCCGAGTGGAAACCGACGCCGCTGGGCGAGGCGAGCAAACTGGTGGTGGGCAAAGACACAGGGTGGCGCGGCATGGCTAGTGCCGAAGCGACGGTGAACGGCACGCCAGGAAACATGCATGTGGCGATGGACACGCACGTGCACGACCTGCGCCGGGCCGAGTTCGTGCCTGCGGAAAGCATGCAGATGGACGTGCACTGCGAGGGGAACGTGTTGCGCATGGGACGCGAGTTGATGGGCGTGCACTGCACCATGCCGACGGGAACGACCTCGCTGCTGGAGGCACTGTCGTTCCGTCGCAATGGTGCAGCTGCCGGGCAGGGTGCGCCGGATGTGTTGCACGTGGAAGCGGAAGTTCCAGACACGCTGAACCTGCGCCGAGCCAAGGTTAATGCTGCACTCGAAGGCGCGTCACCTGCGTGGGGGCTTCGATGGCTGAGGCTGCTGTCGCGGCGCATGTCTCCGGCCACGGCTGTTGGGGGCGTGTTCTCGATGTCGGCAAGCAATAAGCCGGATGAGGGGTGGACCGGGTCTGTTATTTGCCGTTGCGTGTTGCCCGTGCATGCGGAAGGCGGCGGCAGGGGTAGGGCCACTGCTGAGGAGCGTTGGGCAGTGCTGATCAACCATAGTCCGAAGGCCGACGAGGAGGCGCAGGTTGAGGTTGACGTCCGTGCTGAGACGGCAGCGGACGCAGAGGCAGCGGGCGCAGAGGCAGCGCGTACTGTTGCCAAGCCGGCCGTCACGGGTACCCTGTCCATGCAGGAAAGTAGTCTGAACTATACGTCTGTGAAGCTGGCACGGGAGTTTGCCGCTGTCATTCCCGCGCTGGCAGACAATCTGCCGGGCGGTTTCATTGGCCCCGGTGTGGCGCATCGCGTATGGGGAGAGCGGCAGGTGTGGACAGGCGCGACGTCCCAGCCAGGCCCCGGCAGGAAGCGGCACAGAACTCGTCGCTAGGCTCTAGTAGGCCCGGTGCCGCGCCTACTCCGCACGAGGGCCGGTGGTTCCGTTGAGGCTTCGGTGGTGAGTGTCACTGCGTTGCTCCGGGGTGGTGCCGTCATTGACCCAGACCTCGTCCGGTGCGGTTTCAAAGGGAACGCGGATGGTTGCGCGGCTGTGTGCTGCGATGCGTAACGGCAGCGTGTTCTGCAGGCCGCCGCTGCGGACGGTGACGGGCACCTCTGCCGCCGCGGTGCCGTTGTTTTGTACCTCGACAGCGATGAGCCACGAGCCGTCGCGAGGGCCTATCTGGTTGCGGGAGGCGGTGGTTCCCTGCTCCGGTGCCGTGGGATCGCCGGGCTTGGCTTCTGGAAGATCGCCGATGGGACCGCCGACCGGGCGGCGCTGTGAGGGAACGTTGTTGTTGACGGTGCCGCGTTCGATCTGGCGTGGTGCCACACTCACGATTGCAAGGTCCGGGAGGCCGGCGTCCCGATTGACCCAGTCGGCAAAGAACCAGTCCAGCTTTGTACCGGATGATTGTTCCAGCAGACGTTGGAGGATTGCTGCGTCTGCGAGAGAATCCTGTGCTTTTCGGGTGCCCAGCCAGCCGGTAATGGCTTGCTTCAAGGCATCTTCACCGGCGATCTGGCGGAGCATGCTGAAGACGTAGGCAGACTTTGTGCGAGCGCAGGTTGCGTCGACGCATGCGGTGAGAGCAGGCGCGTCCGCGGAGGGCAAAGCCTCGCTACGGGCAAGGGCGTCGCCGTTGGCGGCCAGGTCGACCAGGGCGGAGTCGCGGCCTTCGTGGCGCTCTGTGTACAGCAGGCGAAGGAATTCCGGCAGCCCCTGGGACAGCCAGGGGGCGAGACCCAGGGGCAAGCTTGCCGACGCCATGGGATAGACGAGTGATGGTGCGAGCAGTTTTGCTTCTTGTACTCGAAGTGGAGCGACGAGCAGATTGCCCGCGGCGTATGGTTGCGCGCCCTGGAGGGGAAGGTCGACGACCTGCAACGGACCTGCGGGACGGGTGCCCAGCCATTCCTGCAGCAGGGGGCGGACTCGTGCCGCAGCGATGTCGTAGGATTCCGCGACATCGGTGCGGTCCGTGGAGACCTGGACTGGGCTATCGGACTCGTCGAGGTCGGGCGCGGAGGTGAGGAAGAGTGACGGGGATTGCGCGCCGGATGCTGCGGCCGGCCACATTGCGGTGTAAAGGCGGCTTTCCTGCTCTGTATCCTCGTCCTGAGTCGCCGGCGAAGGGGCGTCGTTGCTGCTGGACAACGTGGATATGGGCTGTGCGGCGACGGGAGCGAGCTCCGCAGAGACCGGGATGAGGGGCTGCGGCACACCCATGAAGAAGGCCGTGCGCGGCGGTGGGCCGTCCGTTTCGAGCGTGAGACGGAGGGAGGCAAGGGCGTCCAGTTGACGGCTGCGATCCGCATCGACGATAGCCACGAAATCTGCAGGGCTGCCAAGAGAAGCAACAGGCGCGGCGACCGGCATCCAGAGCACATTACCGAAGCCTCGCAGGCCGACAAAGGTGTCGGAGACGGTATCCCAGTCGGCGAGCGCAGCACGGTCTGCGGGTGCGCCCAGTCGGACGAGTCGCTCTGAGCTGGTGCCGAGCTTGCCGCCGTAGAAGGCGTCCAGAGCGAGGAGGGCCCCGGGAAGCAAGGGTTGGGGCAACTGCAGCAGAACCTCAGTGGCTGCACCGGTGTGATCCGCGTCCGTTGGGAGCAGATGCTGACGGAGGTGGAGCGCAGAGGAAGAGCCATCAGTGGCGACCAGCCGGACAGCTTGCCATTGCATTGAGCCCGAGATTTGAAGCAGAATGCGCTCCAGGGGGGCGGCGGAGCTGTTGCGAATGGATAGTCTGGCGCGGGCCGTGGTATCGCCGGTGCGTAGGTCAAGGTGCAGGTCGAGGACCGTTTCGGTCAGTTGCGGAGCAGTGCGTTCGGCGGCTGCGATGACGGGGAAAGCCACTTCGGCGGTTGAAGTCGCTGGGGTTGGCTGTAGGGGCGTCGGCTCTGCCGGTGTTGGAGTAGTGTCTGCAGGGGCCGGCGGTGCACCGTCGGCAGACGACTTGCGCCGTTGGAGGCCGGTTCCGGCGGGCCTGCGGTGGGTGGACGAGCTTGTTCCAGCGGCCGCCGGGGGCAGCGGCGCGGGGTCTGCTTGCTGAGGCGTTGCATCTGCCGGGACGACGTGGCGCTCGAAGAGTATCGTGCCATGAGTAGCAGATGGCGGGTCAGCCTGTGGCGCGGTGGCCGGGGCTGTTTGCGCCTGCGCCGGGCTGAGGAGCAGCAATGCGGCACTTGTTAGTGCCAGCGTGATCATGGCGGCACGGCGGTGCTGCGGGAAAGACGAAAGATGTGTCAGGAGCCGAGACCCTTTCGAGGTTTGGACGGCTTTGGAGCCGGTTGGTCCCGTACTGGTGTCGCGGCGAGGCGGCGTTGGCGCGCGGCTTCGTACAGCACGACGGCTCCGGCGACCGAGACATTGAGTGACGGCACGGCGCCCAGCATAGGGATGCTGAGGAGGAAGTCGCAGGTGCGTTTGGTGAGATCGTGCAGACCGGCGCCTTCGCGCCCAAGGACGAGGCAAATGTTGCCGGTGAAGTCGAAGTCTGTGTAGACCTGCGAACCGCGCTCGTCAAGGCCGACGATCCAGACGTTTTCGCGCTTGATCTGCTCCAGCGAGCGGACCAGGTTGGTGACTTTGGCCATGCGGACGTGCTCTGTGGCACCGGCGGCGGCTTTTGCGACGGTTCCGGTGACACCGGCCGCACGGCGTTCCGGCAGGACGACGCCGCTGACACCGGCACCGTCTGCGGTGCGCAAAAGGGCGCCGAGGTTGTGGGGGTCCTCCACACCGTCAAGGGCGAGCAGTAGGTGATTGCCGGTGGAGGGCGGTGAGGTGAGGAGATCTTCGAGCGTGAGGGCGCGGCGTTCGCGCAGAAAGGCGACGACGCCACCGTGGGTTTCGGTGCGGGTCATGCGGGCCAGGTCGTCGCGCGAGGCGGAAACGACACGGATACGGCTGGCACGGCAGAGGTCGGCGAGGTCCGAGAGGCGTGGGCTACCGCCGGATTGGATGGTGACGTGGTCCAGGTCAGTGGGCCGGGTGCGGACGGCCTCAGTGACCGGATGCACGCCGAAAAGAACTTCCATGGTTCCAGTGTACGAGTTTGTCGGTGCTCGGATGCGCAGGTGCGCCGTATACTTCGGCCAGCCTGCGGGGTTTCAGAGTGCACTTGCGGGTTTTTGAGCAGAGGTTGCGATCGCAATGCCGTTGCCAGAAAAGTTGCCGATTCACCGCGTCTTTTCGCTAGAGAGTCGCGTCCACTCTGGTGTGAACGCTTCCGCGACCATTCACGGTGCCTCTTCCCTGCGCAGCCTGATAGGTGCGCGCACGGCTGAGCAAGTGGAAGCCGCCGCGCAGGAGAATGCGGCGATTGCGCAGGGCCTAAAGCGGCAGGATACCGCTCTGCTTGACCAGTTAATCGACCAGTACCAACACCGGCTGATGCGTTACCTGACGTTTTTAACGGGTCGTCGTGAGGTTGCGGAAGACCTGTTTCAAGAGACGTGGATCCGTGTGCTGATGCGGGGAGCGCAGTTCAACGGCAAGGCACGCTTCGACACGTGGCTTTTCACGATTGCGCGCAACCTGGTAATCGACCTGTCGCGCAAAAAGACGATGGCGTCGCTGGACGAAATGCAGGACCCCGGCGAGGATGAACGGCCCTTTGAGATTGCGGGGGACGGACCGTCGCCGTACGAGCAGTTCCGCACGCGAGAGAATGCGGCGGAGGTGGCGGCGGTGTTGCTGCAACTGCACCCGACGTATCGTGAGGTGCTGGTGTTGCGGTTCCATGAGGAGCTGCCGCTGGAGGAGATTGCCAGCGTGACACGGTCGCCGTTAAGTACGGTGAAGTCCAGGCTGTATCGCGGTCTGGCAGCGCTGAAGCCGGAGCTTGAGCGTGTGCGCGCCGCCAGGCAGGCAGGCGCTAACGGGGAGGCTTGCTGAGATGGCTTGCAAGAATCAGCCCCTTCACGGTGAACCTGGCGGGACAGGATTGCCCGCCTTAAACAGCGACGGTGCGGCGCAACCGCATTTTTCTGCCGGTGCACGCGCTGCCATTGTGAACCGGACGCATCGCGTTGTGCGCGAACGGGCGCAGCAGCTAAAAGCGCGGCGTAGCAGTGTACGGAGCCTGGTGGTGCCGCTGCTGATCTGCTCCGTTCTGCTGTTGATGATGAGCTATGCCTTGTGGACGGTGCTGTCCAGCGGAGGCGCTTCCATTGGCGAGTTGCAGGTGGAAGCAGGCAGGCTGCTGGATGTGCACGCCATGGACACGGATGGCCCGCTCTCTGTACTGTTCTTCTGGTTTTTGCCGGTTAGCGCGGTGACTATGGGAACGGTTCTCTTCCGGCGCTCGCGCGGGCGTGGCGACGGCGAGGTGACGCGGTGAACTGGGGGTTTGACAGCAATTCACGCCCGGACGTGGAGAAGCAGGATAGCGAGTTACGCCTGATTCCTTCTTGGTCCGTTGCGCTGTCTGTGGTGATGTTCATTGCGGTTCAGTTCCTGTTCCATGTAGACAATGGCGGCCCGCAGCATCACGGTGGGCCTGCTCCCGTGCGCTGGCTGTTCAGCTATAGCTGGGGAACGGCGCTTGCGAGTTACGTGCTGCTGATCGGGTATATCAGCCGTGACGTGAAGCGGCGCAACATGAGTCCGGGAATCTGGATGCTGATTGCGCTGGTGATGCCCGGCGGCATCGGTGCGATCGTGTACTTTCTGCTGCGGCAGCCAGTGATGACACGGTGTCCAAGCTGCAGGACGGAGCTTGCCAGTGGTTTTCATTTCTGTCCGCAGTGCCAGTTCCAAATGGCTCCTGTGTGCGGGCAATGCTTCCGCGGCGTGCACATTACAGATGCATTTTGTGTGCAGTGTGGGCACGATTTGACAGAGGATTCCATGCCGGCGAGGCTCCGCTCGTTTAGCGATTAGGGCTGCCTGCGGAACAGAAGCGACGCATCGTGCGTGAGCGGAATCTGAAGTGTCATGAAGATGACGGGCAACACGATTTTGATTACGGGCGGTGGCACAGGCATTGGCCGCGGGCTAGCGGAAGCCTTTCACAGGCTGGGCAACACGGTCATCATTGCCGGGCGGAGGCAGGGTGTGCTGCGGGAGACAGCGCAGGCAAACCCCGGCATGGAGTTTGTGGGGCTGGACACCGGGGATTCGAAGAGCATCGACAGCGCGGTGCTGCATCTTTCGGATCGCTTTCCCAAGCTGAACGTGGTGGTTCACAACGCGGGCATCATGCAGAACGAGAATTTGCAGGGCAGCAACACGGACATCGCCAAGCAGACGATCGCTACAAATCTTATGGGGCCGATTCTGCTTACGTCGGCTCTGATGCCTGGCCTGCTGGAGCAGCCGAGTGGAGCCATCATTACGGTCACCTCCGGGCTGGCTTACCTGCCGCTGGCGATGACACCAACGTATTGCGCAACCAAGGCGGCGCTGCATTCGTGGACGCAGTCGCTGCGCTATCAGATGCAGAGCACGGGTTTGCAGGTGATTGAGTTGGTGCCTCCATATGTGCAGACCGAGTTGATGGGTGAGCGGCAGAAGCAGGATCCAAATGCGATGCCGCTAACGGAGTACCTGGCTGAGACCATGCACTTGCTGCAGACGGAGCCGCATGGGACGGAGATCCTGGTAGAGCGTGTGAAGCCGCTGCGCTTTGCCGAGCGAGGCGACTACGACGAGCTGTTCAAGACGCGCAATGACGGGCTTATGAAGGCGCGCGCGGCGGAGATGCCGGGGAAGGATTAACAGCGCAAATCCTTTAGCACGCGCAGATTTTCACGGGTGGGCGCCTTTTTGCTTGACGCGGTGCACCGGCCTGGGTTGTTCTGGGTGCGCAACCAGAGGAGACCCCAATGAAGTCACTCGACCCGTACCTGATGTTTGACGGAAACTGTCGCGAAGCCATGACCTATTACGCTGACGCGCTCCATGCGCACGTGGACCTAATGGACGCGAGCCAGGGACCTTGTACGCCGGAAGATGCCGGACGTATTCTGCATGCACGTTTGCAAAAGGGCAATTTGCGGCTGATGGCGTCGGACACGATGTCGAGCTCAGGTCAGCGAGGAAGGCCGGTGATCGGCGACAACTTTCAGCTGTCGCTGGACTGTGAGAACCCGGAGGAACAGGACGAGGTGTTTGCGAAGTTGGCGGACGGCGGTTCCGTGCGGATGGCGTTGCAGGACACCTTCTGGGGCGCGCGCTTTGGCATGCTCACCGACAAGTTCGGCATCGAGTGGATGCTGAACTTTGATAAGACACCACACGTGATGTAGAGCTACGCGGGTTCGCGGCCACTGCGGCCAGTGTTCATGGCGAGTGCGACGCTACACACCATGAAGCCGGCGGCGACATAGTACGGCAGGCCTGGCAGGTGGAAACCACTAAAGTCACCCACCGCCTTGGCGAAAAGCCAGGTGAAAAGGCCGGGGCCAAGCATGCCAGCGATACCGCGCAGGCTGTTGATGGCACCCTGGAGCTGGCCTTGCTCCGATGGGCCGGCGGTGCGGCTCATCAAACTTTGCGTTGCCGGCCAAGCAATGGAGGTCAGGTTGAGCAGGGGGATGGACGCCAGGAACCACCAGCCATTGGGCGCCGCGGCGAAGCCGATGTAGCCGATGGCGCCACCCGCGAGGCCGCAGATAGTGGCCTTGCGGTCTCCAAGGACAGCCGAAGCGCGGCGAACCAGGAAGAAGCCATAGAGGATAGTCATGGCGCCAAGTGCTGCAAGCGAGTTGCCGACCGCGTGAATGGACCAGTGGTAACGGTATTCCGCGTACACGACGTAAACATTGAGCAGGGAGTTCTGTGCCAGGTAGCCCAGCAGAAGAACGCACGACAGCGCAACCATGGTGCGCGACCGCGAAAACATGCACGGAGCCGATTGGGTTCGCACGCTTCCAGGAGAACGGGCTCCGGTTTTCTTTGGAGAGTGATTCCGGCAGCACAAAGTAGCCGTAAAGAGCGTTGCACAGCGACAGGCTGGCGGAGACCCAGAACGGCAGCCGCGGGTGAAAGCCGCCGAGCCAACCGCCGAGCGCCGGACCCACGATGAAACCGAAGCCGAACGCCGCCTGCAACATGCCAAACGCGGCGGCACGCTTTTCTCGCGGAGTCACGTCGCTCATGTAAGCCTGCGCGGTGGGTACGCTGCTGGCAGTGATCCCAGCCAGGACACGACCGATGAGCAGGAAGCTCAACGACGGTGCGAGAGCCATGAGGACGTAGTCGCATCCCAGGCCGAAGTTGGAGAGCAGAACGATGGGACGGCGTCCGAAGCGGTCAGACAGCGAACCAAGCACAGGCGAGAAGAAGAACTGCATGGCGGCAAACACCATTCCGAAGATGCCGATCATCTCTGCCGTACGTGCGGTGGAATTGCCGAAACCCCCGATGAGGCTGGGCAGCACAGGCGCGATCATGCCGAGCGCAAGCATGTCGAGGCCCACGGTGAGATAGATAAAGATGGCGGCTGCACGCTGCTTTGTGGGAGTGCTCGCCGGGGTGGGTGTTGGGTCTGCAGCGGGGTAATCTGTTGGGTCGTTGACTGCCGATGTGGCCGCGACATCGGCGGCCGCATGGAAGGTGTCCTGCTCAAGAGGGGTCTCGCTGGAGCTGCTACCGTCCGCGCTCACTGGCGGCCACGCAGATAGAACTCGGCGAGCTCGAGATCACCGGGCTGAGTGATTTTGAAATTTGCCGGCGAGCCAGGCACGACAGCAACGGTGGTACCGGCGCGCTCCAGCAGGCTGGCTTCGTCTGTGCCGAGAAAGCTGTCGTGCTCGGCCTCCTGAAAGGCGCGCAGAAGCGTGGCGAAGCGGGCACCCTGGGGTGTTTGTGCCTGCACCACGCGCTCGCGGGGAATGGTGGAGGTGATGATGGCGCCGTGGGCAGTGCGCTCCACCTGCTTGATGGTGTCAAGCGCTGGCAGGCCGACGATGGCGGCACCGTGCTGCTCGATCGCGTCGATGGTGCGATTGATTGTGGCGGTGTCGATCAGAGGACGAACCGCGTCGTGTACAAGGACGATATCGTCTGGTGCGGCGATAAGGGTTTGCAACGCGTTGTAGACGCTGGCTTGACGATGGTCGCCGCCGATGGCGAGAGTGACGCGACCGGACAGGCCGTGGTCGTCCAGTTGAGTCTGCACGTGCTGCTGTTCTGCAGCGCGCGTGGCGAGGATGATGCCAGCTACGCGCGGCACCGCAGCAAAGGCTCGCACGCTGCGCACCAGGACGGGTTCGCCGCCAAGGACCAGAAACTGCTTGGCGGACACACCGGGCACGGCCATGCGTGTGCCGAGCCCTGCTGCCGGAAGAATAACGTGAACCTGCATAGCGTTTCAGTTTAGACGGTCAGAGTATGTGGAATTGCCGGACGCCTTTTTGGATATGCTGGATGAACGCGGGGGATGCACGATTTGGCAGGCATGAGGATTGGGTACGGCTTCGATTCACACGCGTTCAAACCGGGGGTGCCGCTGGTGCTTGGTGGCATGAGAATTGAGCATACTGAGGGCCTGGCCGGCCACAGTGACGGCGACGTGCTGCTACACGCCATTACCGATGCGCTGCTGGGTGCGGTGTCTGCCGGGGATATCGGAACGTTCTTTCCGCCCAGCGACGATCGCTGGAAGGGTGCAGCTTCGTCCATCTTTTTGGAGACGGCGCTGGAGGAAATTGCCACGGCGGGCTACCGGATCGTGAACCTGGACTGCGTGTTGATATTGCAGCGGCCGAAGATTGTGCCGATTGCGGGGGACATGCGTGCGCGCGTAGCCGAGCTATTGAACGTGCCGGCGGGAGATGTGGGCATTAAAGCAAAGACGCCGGAAGGCCTGAACCAGGACGGGGTGGCCGTTGCGCATGTGACGGTACTGCTGGAGGCGCTAGCTGAGCCGGAGGAGCCCAAGCGCATGACTGCCACGATAGAGGATGACGCTGAAGTAGAGGTCGTGGTGAGAAGCTTGATGGGAGAGACGCACGACCTGCGCCGGCTCGGACGGAAGCCGGCTTTTGATTCCGACGATTTAACGTAGCGCGACCGTGCGCGTGGTGTCAGAATGCTCAGATACCGTTTTTGCCCGAGGGAGGCACGATGGATCCGTCCACAATAGACCAGGCGCAGATTCAACACATGGTTGCGGCAATGGCGCCGGTGATCGGGATACTTGGTCTCGTCTTTCTGGCGCTACTCATTGTGCCGTTCTGGTTTGCGTTCAAAAAGTCTGGCTTGTCTCCGTGGCTGTCGCTGCTCGTGCTGCTGCCAGCGGGCACGCTGATTACGCTGTACGTTTTGGCGTTTGCGCGGTGGCGTGTGGTGCCAATGGCAACGGAATATCCTCCTTATCCTTCCCAAAATTACCCTCCGCAACAGTACGTGCAGCAGGCCAACTATCCGGCAGCCACGGGCTACACGCCGCAGCCGGGCTACCCAGCGGCTTCACCGGCTTATCCAGCGCCGCCACAGCCTGCGCACCCACCGGTGGAGCCGCGCGAGGTTTAGGCGGCCCCGGCTGCTAGCATGCTGAAGGCATGATGATTCAGGAAACGGCAGCAAATACCAAGCAGGCGGGCCCCGTTCGCGTACGCATCGCACCTTCTCCCACTGGCGACCCGCATGTGGGCACGGCGTATATCGGGCTACTGAACTATGTGTTCGCCAAGCAACGTGGCGGCAGATTCGTGTTGCGCATCGAGGACACGGACCGTAGCCGATTTGTGGCAAGCAGCGAGCAAATGATCTTCGACGCGCTGCACTGGACAGGCCTGGAGTGGGATGAGGGACCCGATGTCGGCGGGCCACATGGGCCATACCGGCAGAGCGAGCGGACGGAAATTTATCGCGAGTATTGTGACAAGCTGCTGGAGAGCGGCCATGCCTATCGCGCCTTTGAGACAGCAGAGGAACTGGACGCCGAGCGCAAGGCGCAGATGGGTGCCAAACAGCCGCCCAAGTACAACGGACCTTCGCGCCGGTATACGCAGGAGCAGGTGGACACCGCTCTGGCGGGTAGCAAGCCGTACACCATTCGCCTGCGCGTGCCGCAGGGGGACGCGGGTGTCGGCACGGCGTCCACCACGTTTCGGGATGAGTTGCGCGGCGACATTACGTTCGACCACTTCAACGTCGATGATCAGGTGCTGATGAAGTCGGACGGCTTCCCGACCTACCATTTGGCAAACGTGGTGGATGACCACCTGATGGGTATTACCGACGTGATTCGCGCGGAGGAATGGATCAGCAGCACGCCCAAGCACGTGCTGCTGTACCAGGCGTTTGGGTGGGATCTGCCGCGCTTCTGGCACATGCCGCTGCTGCGCAATATCGACAAGAGCAAGATCAGCAAGCGCAAGAATCCGGTGTCGCTTGTGTATTATCGCCAGGCAGGTTTCCTACCGCAGGCGCTGCTCAATTTTCTGGGATTGATGGGTGGCGGCATGGCTCAGCCCACCGAGCAGGAGATTGTCAGCAAGGGCCTCGACACGCGGCTGATCGACATTTTTTCGCTCATGGAAATGGTGGAGCGGTTCGACTTCAAGCGCATCTCGCTTGGTGGGCCGGTGTTCGACCTGGTGAAGTTGAAGTGGATGAACAGCGAGTATCTGCGCGCTCTGGACGCGGAGGCGTTCTTCCAGGCGATGCGCGCGACGGTGTTTTCTGACGCGTACCTGCGCGCAATTGCGCCGCTTGTGCAGACGCGCATCGAGACACTGGGCCAGTTCGGGGATTTGACAGATTTCTTTTTCAAAGATGACGTGATGCCCGCGCCGGAGCTGTTTGTGCCGAAGAAGCGGACGCTGGAAGAGACGCTGCTTTTTGCGACCGAAATGCTGCCGGTGCTTGAGGCCGCGGATTGGACGCCGACGAGCATTGACGCCGGCCTGCGTGAGTTGCTGACCGCAAAGGAGTGGAGCGTGAAGGAAGCGTTTGGCCTGCTGCGGGTGATCCTGACAGGCAAAACGGCATCGCCACCGCTGCTGGAATCGCTGGTGGTTTTCGGTAAAGCGCGGTCATTGAACCGGGTGCGGCGCTTCCTGGAGCAGCAGAAGCGATTCCAAGCCTCGGCGAATCGTAAGTAAAAATCACTGCCGCGTTAGTGGTTTGAACATTGCGACATATGCTTCTCCGCGAGTCTTTAACCAGCTGTGAAGCTCGGGCCAATTCTCTTCGTCAGAGATGTCGCCTGCATGTGCCTCATAGATTTTGCAGGCCTTCCGACCGAGCATTTCATCAAAGATTACGTGTGGACCTAGCACTTCGCGGATGCGCTCCTTCTCCATTTCGAGGCGTTGAAAAACCTGTTTGGCCTCTTGCCCGCTAAGATAGAGCTGACACTCGAGCTTACACCGCTGCTTACTCGCGGTGAGGTTTACTCCAAAACCCGTTCGACCGATGAAAGTCGGCAACCAGAACCGCGATGGTGCCGAAGGCATATCGAGTGTCGTACCGTCTCCGCAAAAATCGATGAAGGCCTGCCAGAATCGTTGATAGAGCCGATCTGTATCTGAGTAGGTCGCTACCTGTTGCGTTAATTCTTTCTGAAAATGATTCGGTCGACTTACGACGTTAAATCGCGGGGCGAAAGGGGAGTTGCCGATTCGCCATAACTGCAGCTCAACCGCGAAAAATCCAATACCCGATTCTGTAGCTTGATTAAGCCAATCCAAAGCAGCCCGATGAGGCTCTGTAAACTTTTCGGCGATCCAGACGATAGTCTTCGAACTGCTCACGCCGCCAAGCCCTGCGGCGTAGGTCAGTAGCTGCCCAAGGTGGGAATGATCCGTAATACCAAACTGGTTTTCTATGATGACGGCATTTTCTGTACCAGATTGCTTCGCCAAGATATCGGCTCTAAATGGCCCAACGCTCGACTCTATCTCCACCAACTCCAAAGAGATGCCGAGTTCAGTTCCGAGAACCTCGAGATTATCACCGCTTGCGAGCCATGGCGTAAAGTCGGAATCTTCGCGAGGCCAACCCTCTCGAATCGCTACGGGCTCCAGCCGTCCAAAGTTCGACATGACTTAATGCTCCTACGCGCTGAGTTCAGGGGAAGTTATTTTGCGGTGAAAGGCTGCTTTACTGGAAGCAGTTTGGGCGGGTAGCAGGCGGCGGCATCGCATGCCTGATAGTGGAGGGCGGCTTTGAGGGTTTGCTGGCCAGGTTTTGCAACCAGGTGGGCAACAAGATTGAAGTCGCCGGTGTAGACGTCCAGTTGGTTCTTGGGTTCGAAAGCGAAGCTGTAGGGAATGCCGGGTGGGAAATCGACGGTGCTGACGCTGACTGCTGGCAAGTCTTCGATGGCGATCTTGGTGGGAATCAACATCTCGCTTTTGGGAGAATGCGAATTGATGTGGAAACTGGGATCGACATGGAAGTGAAGAACGATGGTTGCGGGCTTGCCTGCGGCGACGGTCTGCGGCTCTGCCCTGAACTGAACGTGTCCGGTGGCATGTGGGGCGGTTGCGGGCTGGCCCACGTCCATGCCCTGCGCGTACGCGAGCGCTACATTGCTGTTCCAGGCACGCGCATCCACGGCAAGCACGCAGACTGCAACAGCCACCAGCGGCACCATACGAAAGCGGTTAAGATACTTCTGAGACTTTGTCACGATTAGCTTCCTGGCTGCAGAATCTTTTGCACGTTGCTGTCGGCTTCGTCCTTACTGGCCAAGCCGATCGCCTGGCCGCGGATGATGCCATTCTTGTCGATGTAGAAGGTTGCCGGCAGCATGTCCAGGCCACCATACGCGTCGCCGACCTTGTGGTTGCTGAGCAGGATGGGGTAGGTGACGCCGAGTTTGCTGGCCGTGTCCGTCACTTCCTTTCTCAGCACGTCGGGGCGTACCTCATCGTCTTCGTCGATGCCGACAACCTGCAGGCCTTGTGCGCCGTACTTCTGCTGAAACTCCTGGAACCAGGGCATTTCAACCTTGCATGGGGCGCACCAGGTAGCCCAGAAGTTGAGCAGAACCGGCTTGCCTTTCAGATCGGCCAGAGAGATGGACTTACCGTCCAGCGTCTTGAGCGTGAAGATTGCCGCGGATTTACCGCGCAAGTCAGGCGCGGAGCCGAACTGCGCGCTCGCGGCATCGAGCGATGCAGTTGCACCAGGTTTGTCGACGGCGATGGTGGCCTGCTTGTTGCGTGCTGCAGCTTCTTCCACGCGGCGCGTGCGCAGGTTATGCATGCCCGACCAAACCAGCAGGGCGACGACGACGACGATGGCTCCGGCAACAAGGGCGTTACGCATACTGGTGGGTGATCTCTTTCCTAAAGCGTTCTATGTAAGAAGATGAGGTGAGGTGAGGTTACGATGCTTTAGCGGCGCGGGCATCGGCCAGTAGGAGGGTCTGCGTGCATGAACCCTTTAGAATGAAATGACAGAAAGCGAATCCGATACCTGAATGCAACGCTGGTCGAAACTGTTCATCCCTACCCTGCGTGATGTCCCCGCAGATGCCGAAGTGGCAAGCCATCAACTGCTGTTGCGTGCGGGGTACATCCGCCAGTTGGGCGCGGGTATTTACAGCTACCTGCCGCTGGGTACGCGTGCTCTTAACAAGGTGATCGCGATTGTGCGCGAGGAGATGGACAAGATCGGCCAGGAGTTCTTTTTGCCGGCGCTGCACCCCCGCGAGGTGTGGGAAGAGAGTGGCCGCTGGACCGGCATGGGCGACAACATGTTTCGCTTGAAAGACCGCAAGGGCGCGGATCTTGCGCTGGGCATGACGCATGAAGAAGTGATGACCAGCATTGCGCGCAACGAGATACGCAGTTACAAGCAGCTGCCGCAGATCTGGTACCAGATACAGACGAAGTTTCGCGATGAGCCCCGGCCCAAGAGCGGTCTGCTGCGGGTGCGGCAGTTCACGATGAAGGATTCGTACAGCTTCGACATGGACGCGGCCGGTCTGGACGTGAGTTACGACCTGCACGATGCGGCATACCGGCGGATTTTTACGCGGTGCGGTTTAAAGTTCGTGGCCGTCGACGCGGATTCCGGCGCGATGGGCGGCTCACAGTCGCAGGAGTTCATGGTGTATACCGAAGCCGGCGAGGACTGGATTGCTTCGTCGCCGGACGGCACTTATGCGGCGAATATTGAGAAAGCGACGTCAAGGCTGGCGCCGGTCACCGACCTAGCGGCCAGCGGCGACGGTCTGCCGGAGATGGTACATACGCCGGAGCAGCGCACCATCGACGATGTGGGGGCGTTTCTGGGCGTGGCCAGGGAACACCAGATGAAGACGATGGCAATGACGGCGACATGGCCCGCGGACAAGAAGGGTCATGTACGGAGCCGCGCCGTCGTAGCTTTTCTGCGCGGTGACCACATGCTGAATGAGGCCAAGCTGGGCCTGCTGGTAAGCGGCGCGGAGTTGCGGCCGATGGTGCCGCAGGAGATTGACGCGGCCTTCCATGCGCCCGCCGGGTATCTAGGCCCGCTCGGCGTGCAAGCGGCTGCCGAGAGCGAGGAGGATGGCACGCTGGTGGTGCTGGATACTGCACTGAGTGGGCGGCAGAACCTGATTGCGGGTGCCAACCGCGCCGAATACCACCTGCGAAACGTGACGCCCTTCCGGGACTTTCAGCCAACGCTGGTTGCGGATGTACGTAACATCCTGGAAGGCGAACCCGACCCGCTGAGTGGCCAGCCATTGCGGCTGGGCAAGGCGGTAGAGATTGGACACATATTCAAGCTGGGGTATAAGTACAGCCAAAGCATGGGCGCGCGGGTGCTGGACCGCAACGGCAAAGAGGTGACACCAATCATGGGCTCCTACGGCATCGGCATCGAGCGCGTTCTGACGGCAGCCATTGAGCAGAGCGCCGCGCACATGGGCAAGAACGACCGTGGGGAATGGAGCTACGCGCTGCCAGCTGCAATCGCTCCCTTTCCGGTCGTGGTGACGGTGACGAAGCAAAGTGACACAGCGTTTGCAGAGACCGGCGAAGCTGTTGCACGCGACTTGATATCTGCAGGAGTCGATGTCCTGCTAGACGACCGCGACGGGTCCGCGGGCATGAAGTTTAAAGACGCAGACCTGATCGGAGCACCTTACCGGATAAACATCGGCAAGAAGCTTGCAGACGGTTTGGTGGAGTTGGTAGATCGCTTGCACGGCACAACGGTTGAGATAGGGGTAGATGGCGTGGTTCCAGCGCTGACTGCGCTGCTCGGATAACAGCGCGGCACGGTCGCAGCGCCGTCTAAGACGCAGGTAGAACGTGGCGCATACAAGGGGTATGAATGGCAGTGAAGGTCAAGCTTGGCGGTGCGCAGCGGCGGTATGACGATGAGGGCATTCCCCTGCCGCGGCGTCGCAACAGCCGTCCGCTCTGGAAGAAGCTGCTTACCTTTGCCGCTGTGGTCGGACTGGCGTGCCTGCTGTTCGCTGCCGGGAGTTTCGGGTACTACTACCTCGAGTACCAGCAGGTGGTGGACGATAGGCTTGCAGCCGGACCGCTGTTTGCCAGCACGTCGCAGATTTATGCGGCACCCAAAGAGGTTCGTACCGGGCAGCACCTGACTGCTGCTGCTGTTAGTGCTGATCTGCGGAAGGCGGGATATAACTCAAACCCGCAGCTTGGGCGTTATACGCTGCGCGGCAACAGCGTGGCCATTAAACCGGGGCCGCAATCGTTTCATTCGCCCGATGGTGCCACCATTACGGACGATGGCGCGCAGGTGACTGCAATCATCGCCGAAAATGGTGCGCAGCTGCGCAGCTATGAGTTAGAGCCGCAACTTATTACAGGCCTAAGCGAAGACAAAAACCGCACAAAGCGACGACTTGTAACGTACGAGCAGATTCCTAAGTTGTTAGTGGATGCCGTTACGGCGATTGAGGACCGCAGATTCTTCGACCACAACGGTGTGAACTATGGCCGGTTGGCGGAGTGCTTTATAGAAGACACAACCAGCGGCCACAAACGCTGCGGTGGCTCAACGCTAACGATGCAACTGGCCCGCGGCTTCTTTCTTTCTCCGGAAAAAAGCCTCAAGCGCAAGATGATCGAAATCATGATCACACTGCAGCTGGAATCCCGCTTTAACAAGCGAGAGCTGTTCGCCATGTATGCGAACCAGATCAACCTGGGTCAGCGTGGGTCGTTCGCGATCAACGGATTTGGCGAAGCGGCGCAGGCCTACTTTGGCAAGGACTTGAAGCAGATTGATGTGGCGCAGGCTGCGCTGCTGGCCGGCATCATTCAGCGGCCAAACTACTTCAATCCGTTTCGGCATCCGGAGCGCGCGATCGAACGGCGAAACCTTGTGCTGAAGAGCATGGTAGAAACCGGCACCCTGACGGAGGGTCAAAGCGATCGTGCTCAGGCGGAGCCCCTTAACTTAGCTCCGCAAAACGTGGACGCGAGCGAAGCTCCGTACTTTGTGGACTTAGTGCACGAACAGCTAAGCCAGCGGTTGGGAGACACAACGCAGAGCGGCACGCTGCGCATTTACACATCGCTGGACCCGGACCTGCAAAAAGCCGCAAGCGATGCCGTGACCGTGGGCATGGCAAACGTGGATGCAGAGGTTCGCAAGAACCACCATGGCAACGAGCCACTCGTTTACCCGCAGGTCGCGCTTGTCGCACTTAACCCGCATACCGGCCAGGTGCTTGCACTGGTCGGGGGCCGTAATTATGGCCAGTCGCAGTTGGATCGCGCAGTCAGCAAGCGGCCCACAGGATCTATCTTTAAGCCCTTCGTGTATGCAACGGCAGAGATGGGTGCAGTAAGTGGGCAGCAACTTGGCGTTGCCACGGATGACGACGGAAACCAGACCGGTGGTGGGTTTTTCACGGCAGTTACAACGCTGAGTGATATCCCAACTACATTTACATATGACAACGGGCGCAGCACTTACACACCGCGTAACTATAAAGATAGTTTCCACGGTACAGTGACGGCTATTTATGCGCTCGCACACTCGCTAAACAATGCGACGGTGTCATTGGGGCAGAAGGTGGGCTTTGAGAATGTGGCGGCACTAGGCCGAGCCAGCGGTGTAGCAGCGGCGCGTGGAACACCCGCTGTGGCGCTGGGTGCATATGATGCGACACCGCTTGATATGGCCGGCGCGTATACCGTATTCGCCAACGGCGGCGTGCATATTAATCCGTGGCTTTTGAAGGCCGTGCGCAACGACAAGGCGGATATTGTTGCGGACTTCACACCGGAAGCGCGGCAGGTGATGGATCCAAAAGCGGCGTTCCTGACACAGTCTTTACTGCAGGGTGTGATGGATTTTGGCTACGGCGTAGCTGCCAGGCAGAAGGGGTTTAGGGCACCGGCCGCCGGCAAAACCGGCACCAGTCACGACGCCTGGTTTGCGGCGTACAGCAGCAACCTGATCTGCGTGGTGTGGGTCGGCAACGACGACTACACCGACGTGAAGCTGTCTGGCGCAATCGCGGCCGCACCTATCTGGGCCGAGTTCATGAACCGTGCGATCCAGCTGCCACAGTACAGCGACATGAAAGAGTTCACACCGCCGGATGGCGTGACAAACTACCGTATCGATAAGGCCTCTAACCTGCTATCTGATAGCACTTGTCCAAGTACGTATACCGCGGCGTTCCTGGATGGATCGCAACCGCAGAGCACCTGCAGCCGCATGGGCGGCGGCCAGGATAGCGTGCTGGGTGCGGTGTTGGGATACGACTCAAGCCCGACCGTGCAGGGCAACGGAGATCCATCGACGAATGGTGGTGAACCGAAGCACCGAAATGTATTTCAGAAGCTGTTCGGTGGTGGTGGCGAGAAGAAGCCGGAACCACAGGATGCGCCGGCGCCGCAATAGTGGGTCAGGGCGGCTAGCGTTGCAGTTCGGCTTGCAGGCGGCCGAGCAGGCGTTTTGTTTCTTCATCCGCCGGAGCGAGCCTGGCTGCGGCCTGCATGTGCGGCAGGGCTGCTGCGAAACGGTTCTGGCTGGCGAGGATGATGGCCAGCGTTCGTTCCGCATCCGCATCAGGATGCACGGCTAGGGCGCGCACCATGTCCGCTTCAGCCGTGGCCAAGTCCGACGCTGCGGCCGCAATCTGGCCGCGGTTATAGAGTGCGTCGAAGTTGGCCGGGTCTGCTTTCAGAACCGCATCGAAGGTGGCGGCCGCAACGTCTGACTTGCCTTGAGCGAGTTGCGCAGAGCCCAGGCCGTCCTGCGCGGCGAAATCATTTGGGTTGAGCTGCACAATCGTCTGGAACTGGGCTTCGGCCGCGGCTAAGTTATTGCGTTGCAGGTTTATTTTTGCCAGGTCGAAGCGGGCGTCGGCGTAGTTCGGGTCGGCAGTAACGGCGGCCTGGAAGCTGGCCTGCGCAGCAGCCGTGTCGCCGCTGAGGGACTGGGCGGTTCCGAGGCCGGTGAGCACCCGGGGGTCGTTGGGCTTGGTCGCCAATGCCTGTGTGTAAAGCTTGCCAGCCTCGGTGTATTCGCCGGCTTCTGTGTCCATGGAAGCGAGATTGAAGAGGGCTGTGGGATCGGACGGATCTTTGCGCAGTCGGTTCGACATCCACGCCTTTTCAAGCGGCATGCGCGCGTCCTTGCCGGCGTTTTCCGTTGGTAAAACCTGCAGCCACAGGTGGCCCATCTCGTCGGTGGAGTTGTTGCCACCACGCACGCGAACTGCGGGTGTGTGCGGATTGCGTGGGTTGCCGGCGCTGTTGTCGTAGGTGTAGCGCATGTGCAGCACGGTACCCTTGGGCAGCGGCAACGGTTTGCTGAGGCGGTAGATCGCCTGGCGCTCGATATCCCAGTCGGGGACGAGGACGAGCCATTTGGTTTCGCCGCCGGGCAGCTTGGCGAAGCCTTCCATGCGCCTGCCAAGGTAGTGCGCGTGCGGGTAGACGGCGAGAACATCGACGGCTTCCGGCAGGGTAAGCGAGTCTTCCACGACAAAGTGGGCGTCGCCGGCAGGAATGTCGAGGGTGCTGTCGTGCTCAAGCTGCAGCAGCATGGGAAACTGCGTGGCGGGTTTGCTGGCGAAGTAGAGGCCGATGCGCGCCTGAATCTGCTCGACCCTGCCGGTGGGTTTCAGGTGCATGTTCAGGATCAGGTCGTTGCCGGGGTCAAGCCGCCAGGGCATGGTGTCTGGCTCGACGAGGGCCGTGGAGTCGGGCTTCCAGAAAAGAAAATGGGAGTCAGGATCGAAATTCTGGCCGCTGTCGACGGTGATATCCATGCCGGGAATGCCGCGCTGCCAGTCGGCGGGGTGGGCGCGGCGCAGGGCGGCGGTGCGGTCAAGGATGACATTGGCGTGGTGGACGACCTGCGGCGAACCCGGCTTGATCTCCATGGCGCGGATCCACTTGGTGCTAGACAGGTTAGCGGGCAGGACGAAGTTCTCGAAGACGTCTGGACCGCTGGCTGGAACCTGCGTCGGGCTGGCGACGGAAAGGATGAGATCGGGCGGGCCAAGCTGCCACTCGGAGGTGTACACGGGAGCTTTGGGGGCGTCGGCGGCGTCGCCCTGCGGCATGCCTGCAGCGACCCAGGCCTTGATGGTGGCGATGTCGGCTGCGCTCAGGCGGCGGTTGTCTTGAAAGTCGCCGTGGCCCGGCTCGGGAAGCCAGGGCGGCATGTAGCGCGAAGTCGTCACCTGTTGCATCATGGTTCCCCAGCGCTGGGCATCGCGATAGGTGAGCAGGCTGAACGGACCGGAGCCACCGACGTGGTGGCAGGCTGTGCAGTTTTTGTAAACGATGGGAGCGACGTTGTGGGACCAGGTGACCGCTGCCTGGGCAGCATGGACCTTTTTGGGGCCAGGCGCAACGGAGAGGCCGAGAACGGCAGCCAACGGAAGGGCTATCGCGGTGACGGGAAAAGCCGCTTTCACTTTGCGCCCATGATGGCGCAGCCAACAGCCGGACCCGAGGGCGGAGGCGCGAGCCTGCCAGCGGAGACGGCGGTGAGGGCAGCTTCAAGATCGTGATGCTCCACATGGCCGCGCTCAAGGCCGATGTGGATATAGCGATCGTCGATACGACCGCGGTATGCGACGTGCCACGCAGTTCCCTGCCTCGTGAGCAGGACTGCCTCCGGGGTGGTGCGGGCACCCGTGGAGCGAACCAGGTCACCGGACGGGTCGGTGCGAGCATCAGCCGGAGACGCCCCGAAGCTCGACTGATGGAGCTTTGATTCAGCAAGCGTCTCGTAGGTGTTGGGATAGATGTAGAGAGTTGGGACGGAGAACCTTGAGGAAAGGCGCTCCATCTCTGGAAAGTAGCGATTCGACACGGGACAGTCGGAAGCGACGAAGTAGAGGAGCAGAGACGGAGATGCAGGCGCGCCGAGCTTGTCTGCTGGAATGGTCTGGGCGTGGCCGAGAGCTGACAGCAGAAGCAGCAGGCCTGCGGGACGAATCGGCATCAAAAGCCATGGTATGCAGCGCGAGGCTCCGCTGGCAATGGAGGCGATCTTTGCGGTCAATGGAAGCATCAGCAGCCCACCTTGCGGCGGCGGATGGCACCATTCCAGCCGACGGGTGCTTCCGTGGTCTGCGTGGCTGCAGGAATCCAGGGTTGGCATGCGGGACACCAGTAGGTGGAGCGTGCGCCGGGTCCCTGCTTGCGCATTTCGACGAGGGCACCGCAGCGGCGGCATTCCTGGCCGCGGCGGCCGTAGACCCAAAGGCGGTTTTTTTCGTTGCCGCTGTTGGTGGTGCGGCGGTTGCCACTGTAGGTAATGATGGCGTCGCCGCCGGTCGTCGAGGAGCCGTCGAGCACGTTCGCTTTGAGCCACTTCTGCGAGACCTCGGCCATCTTCAGCATCTCGTCGGGTGTGATGGTGCTCATGGCGCGGAACGGGTGGACGCCGGCGTAGAAGGCGACCTCGGACTTGTAGACGTTGCCGAGGCCGGCCATGACGCGCTGGTTCAGCAGGACATTGGCGATCTCGTCGTCGGGGTGACTTTCCGCGCGCTGTTGCAGGGCCTGGACGCCGTTGGCGGCAGTGTACTCGTCAGAAAGCAGGTCGGGGCCGAGTTTGGGGATGCTGGATTTTCGGGCGAGCGAGCTGGCGGTGTGGAACTCTGCGACAGGGACGTTGAAGGCGACGGCCTGCCAGCCTTCGACCTCGAGGAAGGCTCGCATGCTGTGGCGTGGGCTCCACCACTTTTCGCCGGTTTTGTAGATGTGCCAGGAGCCGCTCATGAGCATGTGGGTGACGAGGATAAGGTCGCCGGAAAGGTGGATGAGGAGCCACTTGCCTCGGCTTTCGACAGTTTCGATAACCCTGCCGACGAGCGGTCGGTCGTCGTTTACGGTAGCCAGGTGAGCATAGCCTGTGTCGAATTTTGTGATGGTTTTGCCGGTGAGGATCTTGGCGAGGGCTCGGGCCGATCGGTAAATTGTGTCGCCTTCAGGCATGGACCCCTCCCCCCCCCCTGTATTTTTGCTAAATTCCTGATTCTGCTGAACCGGGCGTGCAAAATCTTCATTCCGTTGGACGCGGGTACAGGCGAGTTGAGGAGGAAGTGCATGTATCCAGTATAGAAAGCCGGAGATATATACCGTGCCAAGTATTTGGAGCGCGTAAGTGGTTGCAGGGAAGACGCTTGGGGACGGGAAGCATAGTTGCAGGGCTTGACAGAGCGGATCAGGCGCGTGGTTGTGTCTGCGTGCTGGATGGGAGCGGCGGGAGGTTGCGGCGGAGATTGAAGCCGGTGGGGGCGGCCTGGAAGCCGGCGTCGAGCAGGTGTTTGGCGATGGGGTGTTCGGCGACGGGTGTGTTGTTGACCTGCTGGATGAGCAGGCCGATGCGGCCGGAGTTGTGGGCCTCTGCGGGGTCTTCGTTGAGGCGGTTGCTGCTGGACTGGGCGAGGACGACGAGGTGGCGGGCGAGGGCGCGCATGATGGTTGTTCGTTGAGGATCTTCTTCCGGGAGAAAGAGCTGGAGGTTGGGATTGCCGCGGCGGGTGTAGGCGGTGAGCGCGCCGTCGGCGAGGATGACGCGGGAGCCGACGGTGCGGGTGAGCGGGCCGGTGTCTGCCGGCGGTGTGGGCCAGCGGAGGAGCGCGCCGTAGGGGTTGGCGGGGTCGGTCGCGGCGAGGGTGAGCATCTCCGGGTCGGTGTCGGGGCGCTTGCTCTTGAGGCTGCGCAGCAGGTCGAGGGCGGCGGGGAGGGCGAACTGGGTGGCGCCGAGGTCGGCGGCGAAGTAGCCACGGCGAATCTTGCCGGATTCTTCGAGGGCCTTGAGTACGTCGTAGACGGCGGAGAAACCGCCGGGCAGGTTTTCTGCATGCGCGGTTTCGCGGAAGACGACGCCGTAACGCTGGAGGAGTTGGTGGGCTTCTGCGTGGGACCAGGCGGTGGTGTTGAAGTCGGAGGAACCCACCTTAATCGCGCTTTGGGTTTGTTGGTGGTTCGGGGCTTCGTTTGGGCGCGATGAAGATGGGGCACCCGGGGTGTTGCCCAGTTCGCCGCGTTGGAGGAGAGCGGGGTTGATGGCCCAGCGGCCCTGCACCGTTGGCGGCGTGGTGCGGCGGGAGCGGAAGCTGGCGGGCTGGTTGTGCAGGCGGCGCTGCGGCTTGCCCTGGTGGTTGGTGGTGCCGCGGCCGTTGACGGCGTTGCGGTCGGTGTAGGCGCGCAGGGACTGGAGGCTGTCGTTGGTGACCTTGCCCTGCCAGACGAGGTTCCAAAGCGCTTCGATGGTTTCGCCGGGGTAGCCGCCGCTGGCTGCGCCGGTGTTGGCGCGGGCGGCGGGGTCGCCGGTGGATTCGTGGACGGGCTGGAAGAACGATGCGCCGTGGGTGCGGAGATAGGCGAGGATGCGGGTTTCGCGGTCTTCGGTGGAGGAAAGAGCGGAACGCGGCGGTCGCGGCGGTGCCGCAGCGGGCGCGGCGAGGTCATCCTGAGGGTTCGGTGGTGGTATGGCCTGCGGCGCTGACCGCAAAGTGCGCGAAGTTTGCGCAATGTTCGCGGAGGGGTCTTCCGCAGGTGGTAGTGCTGTGGTGCCGAGGGAGTTGATCGTGAGGCGTTGTTCGGTGGGGATGGGGGGCCAGAGGGTGGGCAGGTTTTCTGCGAGGTAGAGGCCGATGCGGCCGTCGCGTTCGCCGATGGGGTCGAAGCCAGCCCAGGTGACTTCACCGGCGGCGATGAGGGTGTCGAGGTCGGCGGGTTTGTAGTTGAGGATGCGGGCAGGGAGGATTTCGGTTTCTAAAAGGCTGGCGGGGAGGGGTGCGCCCTGCAGGGTTTCGATGACGTCGAGCAGCGCGTCGAGGCCGCGGCGGGGGGTGAGGACGCCCTGCCAGTGGGTGAAGAGGCGGGCGAGGGTTTGTTGCTCGACGGGTTCGACCTCTTTGCGCAGGCGGGCGAGGGAGCGGCGGCGGATGGTCCTAAGAACTTCGGAGTCACACCACTCGCGGGAGAGGCCGCCGGGACGGAAGGCGCCTTCGACGAGGCGGCCAGATTGGACGAGGCGCTGGAGGACGGATTCGGCGGTTTCGAGCGGGATGTGGAAGCGGTGGGCGGCGTCGGCGGCGGTGAAGGGGCCGTGGGTGCGGGCGAAGCGGCGGACGAGGTCGACGATGGCCTCGGGCGCTGGCGCGAGAAAGGCAGTGGGTAGGCCGGGAGGCAGCGGGATGCCGAGCGCGTCGCGGTAGCGGGCCGCGTCTTCCACGGCAATGAGGCGTTTCTCGCCGGCGATGAGGAGCTCGAGGACGCGGCGAGACTTCTGCAGGCGATCGACGGTGATGGCGATCTCTGGCGAGACGACGCGGCGCAGGAGTTCGGCGCGGTTCAGGTCGCCGAGGCGGAGGAGGAGGTCGTGGACGCCGTCCATGGTGCGGGCGCGGTAGTCGGTGGCGAGCAGTTGGAGCTGCTCCTCGGTTTCTTCGATGGCGTTGATGTCGAGCAGCTCGCGGAGATCGGCGTCGCCGAGCAGTTCGCGGAGCTGATCCTGGTCGATGGAGAGGGCCTGGGCGCGGCGCTCGGCGAGGGGAGCGTCGCCGTCGTAGATGTAGTTGGCGACGTAGCTGAAGAGGAGCGCGGCGGCGAAGGGCGACGGGGTGCGCGAGTCGACGGTGTGGACGCGGATCTGGCGCTGGTCGATGCTCCTAAGAATTTCGGAGAGGGCCGGCATGTCGAAGACGTCGCGCAGGCACTCGCGGTAGGCCTCAAGAAGCATGGGGAACTGGGGGTAGCGGGCGGCGACGGAGAGCAGGTCGTAGGCGCGTTTGCGCTGCTGCCAGAGGGGCGTGCGGCCGTCGGCGCGGCGACGTGGCAGGAGGAGCGCGCGGGCGGAGGCTTCGCGGAACTTGGCGGCGAAGAGGGCGGTGGAGCCGAGCTGTCGCTGGACGAATTCGGCGGCTTCCTGCGGCTGGGGGAAGAGGTCGTCGGTGTCGGGGGCTTTGTCGGCTTCGGGAAAGCGGATGACGAAGCCGTCTTCGCTCCACATGGCTTCGACGTCGGGACCGCCGGCGGCGCGGATGCGGCCCATGACGGCCATGGCCCAAGGTGCGTGGACGCGGGAGCCGAAGGGTGTGAGGACGCAGACGCGCCAGTCGCCAAGCTCGTCGCGGACGCGTTCGACGACGATGGTGCGGTCGTCCGGGACGGATTCTGTGGCGAGCTCCTGATCGGAGAGGTAGCGGAGGACGTTTTCTGCGGCGAGGGCGTCGAGGTCGTGGTCGCGGGTGAGGCGGGTAAGGGCGACGGAGCGTGGCTGGTCGCGCAGCTCACGGACGAGAGCGCCGATGCGGCGGCCGAACTCGAGCGGGCGGCCCGCCTGGTCGCCGTGCCAGAAGGGCATTTTGCCGGGCTCGCCTGGTGCCGGAGACACGAGAACGCGGTCGTGCGTGATCTCGTCGATACGCCAGGTGGAGGCGCCCAGGATGAAGGTCTCGCCGGGGCGCGCTTCGAAGACCATCTCTTCGTCGAGCTCGCCGACGCGGACCGGGCGATTGCGCTCGCCGGAGAGGAAGACGCCGAAGGTGCCGCGGTCGGGGATGGTGCCGCCGTTCAGGATGGCGATCTTCTTGACGCCGGCGCGCGGGGTGATCCACTGGCGGTTGCGGTCCCAGGTGACGCGGGGGCGGAGCTCGCCGAACTCGTCGGAGGGGTAGCGGCCGGCGAGCATATCGAGCACGCCTTCAAATATTTCGACGGAGATCGAAGCGTAGCCGGCGCAGCTGCGGATGATGCCCAGGAGCTGGTGATAGCCGATGCCGGGGAACTCTTCTTCGTCGCTGCGATATTTTTTGGCGCGGTTCAGGGCGTCGGTGATGTTGAGCGGAGGATGCGCGATGAGGGCGACCATCTGCTGGGCGAGCACGTCGAGGGCGTTGCGGAGGTAGCGTGTGGATTCGACGTGGCCCTG
>CAHJWI010000036.1 GCA_903642225.1 Acidobacteriaceae bacterium
TTACCGGGCTCGGCAACCCCGTGTTGCAGCAGTGGATCGCGGAGAACGTCGCCTTCCCCAACAGCATGGTGGACCGCATCACCCCCGTCACCACCGCCGCCGACCGCGCGTTCGTCGCCGAGCGCTTTCACATCGACGACGCGTGGCCCGTGGTGGCGGAACCCTTCCGGCAGTGGGTCATCGAGGACCACTTCTGCAACGGCCGCCCCGCGTGGGAAACGGTAGGCGCGGAGATGATTCAGGACGTGGCACCCTACGAAATCATGAAGATGCGCCTGCTGAACGGCAGCCATCTCGCCATGGCCTACCTGGGCGCGCTTGCCGGCTTCACCTATGTGCACGAAATCCTTGCCGACGGGCTCTTCCGCGACTTCATCGCCGCCTTCATGGAGGAGGTCACGCCCGTCGTGCCAGTCATTCCGGGCACCTCTGTGACGGAATACAAGCAGACGTTAATGCAGCGCTTCTCAAACCCCACCATCAACGACCAGGTCACACGTATCTGCTCTGAAGGATCGGCCAAGCATCCCAAGTGGCTGCTGCCCTCCATTGCGGAGTTGAACGCCAAGGGCGGGAGTACGAAGCTGCTGAGCCTGGTGGTAGCAGCTTGGATCTTCTACCTTGGGCAGGGCAGAAATGAGCGCGGCGAGCCGATCCAAATTCTAGATGCACGTGCCGGCGAGCTGACGACTCTTGCAGCTTCCGCTGGCCTGTCACCCCTCCCCGTGCTGCGGCTGCGAACGATCTTCGGCGAGCAGCTTCCCGCAAATGCCGCATTCGTGGCGGCCGTCGAGAAAGCAACGCGGTCGCTGGCGGCGGAAGGAACGCACTACACGATTCAGTCTTGGATGCGCAACTAATGGCGGCACGGGCATGGCGTGCATTGTCCAGAAACGCTGGTCCCCACTGGACAAGAACTCTTTCGTTTCCTAGGTGGATGTTCTCCCATGGTCTGACGCGAGTGACCGCAAGTTTTGCCTGTCAGAATATACGTTCTCAAAACAAATCCACCGGCTTGAATCTTCGTAGCTTTTAGGATGAGCGGCATCGTACCACTGCAACCTGCGTACCTCCCCATATCCGCAGTTGCGGCATCTTCTAGATGCATGCAATTAGATGGGCCTGCTGGTACTGAAGATAAATCCCGGTGGCAGCACATCGTCGTGATTAGCGAGAAGCGCCGCGTGCGCATGCAATCGTCGGGTGCCTCAAAGCGTTCGTACGTCGCGGGTCCGCAAAGTCAGTCCTTTGATGCGGTACCCCGGGGCTATTTCGAATATCAATGAAGAATGGTAACGGCTCACGTCTCCATGGAACCGGATCAGCCTGCGAAAGTGGCTGAAGCGTATGCATGGAAAGCAGGCTCTGTATGCAACCGAAGAGGAAGGGAGCAGGGCAGAATCTACTCTCCATTACTGGCCAACCCCGCTTTGGTGGTCGAAAGGACGGCGGATGCGCACATCGAGTAAGGCTTCGATTTCATCGGCCAGAGTGCATATCGCTACTCTCATGCAAGCTAGGATCAACCTTCGAGGAAGATCAACACGTTTCTTGAGAAGATGCGATCTCATGTGAGAAAGGCGCGGGCTGCACAGCCTGGTGATCTGGTCACGGAACTCAGCCGCCTGAGTTGCGACTGGATCTCTAAACCGTCAGCAAGAACTACACCTCGACGGCAGCGTGGACGCACTATCTTCTCTGGCGCTCGGTCTCTGTTGTCGTTATTGACCCGATCTAAAAGTTCTCTACTGGAATATTTCATTCGAATCTACAAGCGTTTGAGGCTGGAAACTTGCTCTTGACACCGTTTAGGCAGATTAGCATCGTCGGCCTACGCTATACCTAGCTCAACTTGTTGATCGACATGATCCGGAGACTAGCCACTCATAAGAGTGCGCTAATCGTCATCGCATATTAAGACCTGCCTCCTGACTCGACTAATAGTGGAACCGATAGCGAAGCTCTCCGTAAATCTCGCGAGGATCGTTATAGTGAAAGCCGCCAAAGGTAAGACTGTTGTCCAATAGCACGCGGCGATTCGCGACGTTCAAAGCGTTCACAGAGACAGTCACCCGCTCATGCAAGCTTTTTGAAACAGCAAGGTCGAAGGTTGTGTGTTGGGGCAGATATGGGTTTGGGTAGCGAGCATCGACGGGCGCTCCGTCCGGGTCATACCCGCCGTTAGTGAATCCTGACCCGTACATCACATTGGTGGAGGTCGTGAAGCCGAAAGGCAGCGTGGCGTTGAAACCGACATTCAGCGTGTTGCGCTGGTCGTGGTCCACCGCCGTGTAATTGAACCCTGCATCGCAGGCCGGGTCTCCGATGGGTGTGCAGACCAGCCCTCCGGTGATGTTGCCGCGCTGCTCTGCAATCTGGTTCGAGTAGGCAAGGTGCGCTTGCCCGAAGTGCCAAAGCCGAGGGGACCGCAGGCTTAGTTCCCATGCTCTTACAAGGGCGCCGTTGACAGTAACAGGAAAGTAAATGCTGGAATCGCCAATGTTCGAATGATCGAGAAAGTTGTCGATCCGGGTTTTGAAGGTGTCGGCGTCCAGCAGCCAGCCTCTGTAAGGAATCTGAATGCCGAATTGATGTTCTTCGTCCCTTTCCCCATGCAGGGGCTCGAACCCGGTGTTGCTGGCTTCCGCGAACTGGACTATGGGACCTGCGCCGGTCAACAAAGGCGGCGGCTGATAGAAGCGGCCGTAAAAGCCTCGCAGTACCCAATTCAGCTTGGGAATCCGGACAGCGATTCCGAAACGAGGATCGGTTGCAGTTTCGGTGAACTGGCCTTGGAAGAAGGTTTCGCGGAGCCCTGCTATCAGGGTCAGCCATGAGGTCGCCTTGTAGTTGTCGGAAACGTACTCTTCGACAACGCCGCCAGAAGCGGAATCGGGGATGGAGAAAGGCGCTACGCCAGAACCATTGTGAAAGACAGCTCCGAACAAATAGCTGTCGTGCTGACCGAAGGCGTACAGGCCGCCCTGCAATGTGTGACGTGCAAGCTCCGTCGTGACGGAGGCTTGTCCTCCAGCGTAATTGGAGGTTCGGTCTGAAGTCGTCGCAACGGGAGTATCGGCAGGATTCGGCTCATAGTCTGCTTGGTTGTGATGGAAGAAAGGAGAGACCTGGAGCACGATATTCGTCTTGAAGGTATGGAGCCATGATGCCGCCACCACTCCGTCTGCCTCGTGCTGGTGGTCCCGCAGCCCGCTGAAATCGAACTGCTGATTCTCGGCACTGTCCGGGTCTGGATCATAGGGGATCTGGAAATAGTCGCTGCGAAGCTGCGTTACAAGCCGAAACTGGTCCGTGGGCGTTCGGTTGTAGATGAAGGACGCAAAGCCGCCGTACCCGTTTGTTGCATCGTGCAGGATCTGACCGATCGGTGGCGAAAGACCGTAGTCGCTGCGATTTCCATTAAGACTGGCATAGTAAGCAAATTTTTCTGTGTGGTCGCCGAAGTTGATCTGGTCGTTTGTTTGCAGGAAACTGCCTGCCGTCATCACCAGCTCCGCTTCGCGGTTTCGCTCAAAACCCGTCCGTGGAACGACGTTAAAGACACCGTAGGTACGGTCCCCCACATCCGACGTGTAGCTTCCGCGCTGAACTTCGACGTAGTCGATGTCCTTGGGATCGATTTGCGCCCCTAGATTACTGGCGATATTAGTGTTTGGGATCTCCACACCGTCCAGAAGCCAGCTTACCTGGTGCCCTCCACGCATGTGCAGCATGTCATGGGTGATGTAGGCTCCGGGAGTGTAGTCGGTGATCATGGCGAGGCTGTTCATCCGGTCTGCACCGGGGGTCTGCGCGATGTCAATTTGCCCTACCAGCGTCGTCGGCGTCACGGAGTACACATTGCCTGCATCGGTCTCAGCCGTAACCGTCACGACCTCAGAAGCCGAGCCGATGGTCAGTCCGAAATGCAGCAAGGGCGACGTGTCCGACGCCAGGGTGAAGGCTTGTTCGACACTGCGAAACCCTGGCTCACGCACAAAGATGGTGTAATCGCCTAACGGTATCGATGGAAGACTGAAGCTTCCATCTTCGTTAGTGTGGCCGGTCTGCACAAAGGCCGAGTGTGCCGCGTGAAGTGTGACGGTCGCGCCACGGATGGGTCGATGTTGCGGATCGTGAACTACACCCCGCAGCTGACCAAAGATGGTCGATGCAGAAGCAACGTTCGATGAGAAAAAGAGTAGAAAGAGGCAGCAAACCGAAATACGGCGCATAGAACACGCTCCTGTACACGCAAAGCGTGCCGGTCGAGGTCCAAGCAAGAGACAGCCTCTGCCCTGTGAAGCTAAAGGTACCGAGCAGAGGACCACAAGCTGAGAACTAGTCGAGGAGGATGGGAGGACCGCGTTTTTGCCGACAGCGGTCCTGAGCGATTCGCCGCCTGGATTCAGTCTGAACAATGCCAGTTGGATGACCGAAGTTTACTGCCGCTTGGGTAAAGCTTTGGGGAGGACCAAAGCCGTCCTGAGAATGGAGATTTGCAGCAGCCGCAGGACAATAAGAGCAGTGCCCCATGAAGGCCTTCAGCTCGGGCGCTTCACTATCCGTGCCACCGAGTTGACCACGCTCTCCCATACTCATCGCGCAATGATGAGCCCCGTTCCGCCGACAGCACGCCGGTAGCCCGGCCTCCGCGCTCTGCCCCAAAGCGAAAAGGGGGGTTAAGAACGGCAGAGCGATGGCGAGCATGAGCAGGATGGAGGAAAGCTTGCGCAATGTGACGATTGAAGCAGCTTAGAGAAGAATCTGCAACCGCCTGCTAGGCAATGCTTCTATCGTGCACTAGGCAATGCTTCTATCGTGCATCTGTGCAGATGCTTAGGGATGGCTGCTGCGAAAATGGTCCATATTGCAACGTCGCGTGACCACCAGTAGCGGCTACCAGAAGGGCGTTGAGACCTGCTCCGGGTGCCTTGATGCGGCACCCAGGATGCCGGGCCGATTCATGTGGGGAAACTCCGCTCGTCAGCAGCTTCTCTGCCGCATTTTGGCCGCATTGCGGCCTTGGTTTCAGTCATCTGCTCTTGCGACCGCCTTGCGTCCGAGTTGGCGTGCGACTTCCAAGCCTGCGTGAGTGCGCTCTATAGCCGCCCAGTTCCGCGCAGTCTTCAGCAAGCTAGACCGAACGAGGAAGCGCCTGAGCAGAATGCCGGAGAACTCAGTTTCTTGTGGCCATGGACGCGGTCGTTCGGCAGTGCAGGACAGCTGACAAACCTCGTTCCAGCACGAACTGCAACAATAAGAGTGCCGCACGTAAATCGGCACCCTTACTGCTGCATTCCGATCACAGGACGGAGATGACGGTGAAGTGGGTGGTTCCATTGACGGCTCCGGAGCTTGCGGAGACGACGCCGGTGCCGATACCCACGGTTGAGAACCGTCCGCTTTGCGAGATGGACCCGACGGAGGCACCAGAGACGATTTGCCAGTGAACGGAGTTGGTGATGTTGGCAGTGGTGCCATCGCTGTAAGAGCCAGTGGCCGTGTATTGGAAGGCACTGCTTGCAAGGTTAATGACCGTTCTATTGGCCGGGCTGAGCGTGATGGACTGCAGGAGAGGTGCCGTGATGGTGAGTGTAATGGTACCTTGTACCCCGCCCAGGCTCGCGAGCGCAGTAAGACTACCGGTCTGCAATGCACGGGCAACGCCGGTGCTGCTGACCAGGCCCGTCGAGGGTGTTTGCGAAGACCACGTTACCGCAGAGGTGAGATCTTGCGTTGAGCCGTCGGAGTAGCTGCCTGTTGCAGTGAGTTGCGTGGACAAGCCAGCTGGGAGGCTGGTTGCAGCGGCTTGTACTACGATGGTCTGCAGTACGGCCGGGGTAACGTTGACTGGCACGGTTTGGGTGATGCCGTTGAGGGTCGCAGTTACTGCTGCCGAGCCGACACGCAGCGTATGGAGGCTGCCCACTGTGCTGACCGTGGCTACCGTGGCATCTGAGGAGGTCCACTGTACCTGGCTGTTGAGGTTTACGGTCGAGCCGTCGCTATAGGTGCCGACGGCATTGAGTTGAAGGGCGAGACCCGCAGCCACGCTGGGCGACGCCGGCGCGAGCACAATGCTGCTTAGGGTTGCAGGTGTGACGGTAAGCGCGACGGAGCCGGAGACACCTTGAACCGTAGCGTGAATGGTGGTGGAACCCGTTCCCATGGAGCGAACCACGCCGGTGCTGCTTACGACCGCGTACCAGGCGTTGTCCACAGTGTAGGTGGCGACGTTGGTAAGTGATGCGCTGCTTCCATCGGTGTAGGTCCCAATCACAGACAGTGATGACGTCGTACCCGCAGGCAAGGACAGCGCTGCGGGGCTGACTGCAACGGACGCGAGTTGCGCGGCTGAGACCGTTACGGACGCCTGCCCGGAGATGGTTTCCACTGTGGCGGCAACAGTGACGTTACCCGCAGCCGTGGTGGAGAGCAGACCGTTGCTGCCGACAGTGTTGCTGACCGTGGCGGTGCCCGCATTTGAGACGCTCCAATGAACAGAGGTCGTGAGGTCTTGCTGGCTGCCATCGCTCAGGGTTGCGGTTGCCGCGAACTGCCGGGATTGGCCGGCGGCAAGGCTGGCAGAGCCCGGTGTGACGGCGATTGTGGTCACGACGGCGTTTGTGGTGGTGAGTGTGATGCTACCGATGGTGCCGTTTGCCTCGGTTGCGGTGATGGTGACCTGGCCGCCCTGCTGCACGGTCACGTTGCCGGTGGGGTTGACCGTGGCGACTGAGGCTGCGGATGTCGCCCAGGCGAGGGTATTGGTGAGATCTTGCGTGCTGCCGTCGGAGAAGGTGCCGGTGGCGGTGAACTGCTGGGACATGCCGGCGGCAAGGTTTGTGTTGGCCGGCGTTATAGTAATGCCGGTGAGAGTGGCGGGCGTGGTAGTTACGTTGAGCGTAATGGTGGAGTTGCCGAGCGCAATCTGCACCGTTGCGGATCCTGTGCTGGTACCGCGCAGGGTCCCGTCGCTGCTGATGGAGACGACGCCCGGGTTAGAGCTGGTGTAGGTCGCGCTCCCCGTGACGTTTTGTGAGGTGCCGTCGGAGAAGTTAGCGACGACAACCAGAGGTGTGACACCACCGGCCGCGACGCTGGCCGGTGAGGGCGAAACCTCCAGGTGAACGACCGTTGCAGCCGTGACGGAGAGATTGGTGGATGCCGTGACGGAGCCGGATCGTACCTCAATGGTAGTTGTGCCCTGCGCGTTTGCCATGGCAAGACCACCAGCGGTGATCGACGCTACCGATGTGGCGGTGGATGTCCAAGTGACGGTGCTTGTGATGTCTTGCGTGGAACCGTCGGCCCACTGGCCGGTGGCGGTGTACTGCTGTGTTGTGCCGGTTGCTAAGGAGATGTTGGCGGGCGTGACCGTGATAGACACGAGAGGCGCGGCGCCGACGGTGAGGTTTGCACTTGCCGAGACGCCGACGCTGGTTGCCGTGAGCGTCGCTACACCACTGCTATTCGCTTGGGCGAGGCCGTTTGCATCGATGCTGGCAACGCTCGACGCTGATGTGGCCCAGGAGACGGAGGTTGTGAGGTCCTGCGTTGAACCGTCGGTGTAGGTGCCGGTGGCGTGGAACTGCTGTGTCGCGCCGTAGGCGATGGAACTGCTGGATGGTGAGACTGCGATGGTCTGCAGAGTTGCAGGTGTTGGTGTGGAGTTTGGGGCAACGGTGATAGTTGCCGTTCCGGAGACGCCGTTATTCATGGCCGTGATGGTGACGCTGCCGCTACCTACTGCCGTCGCCAGACCGGAGGCGCTCACCGTTGCAACACCGGTGTTGGACGAGGTCCAAGAAACGGAGTTCGTGAGGTCCTGCGTGCTGCCGTCGGAGTAGCTGGCGGTTGCGTACATCTGCTGTGTGGCACCTACCCCGATGGAACTGCTGTATGGCGAGACTGCGATGGACTGCATTGTGACGGTTGCGGAGGAGACGGCTAGGCTGGCGTTAGACGAGACGCCACTCCACTGCGCTGTGATGGTCGCGTTGCCCGCGCCGGTGCCCGTTGCAAGGCCGGTAGCGTCGACGGTTGCGACAACGTTGCTGGTGGATGACCAAGTGGCACTGGTGGTCACATCTTGGATTGTGCCATCGGAGTTGGTGACGGTGGCGGTGAATTGTTGCGTGGCGCCGACCGTGATGTTGCCGTGCATTGGCGTGACGCTAAGGGAGGTTTGGGTTGCGGGCGTTACCTGCACGCTGCCGGTGGTGGATGTCTGGCCCTGGAAGCTGGCGGAGATTGTTGCCGATCCCGTGCCGGTACCGAGCGCGAGCCCATGGCTGTCGACGGTCACGACCGAATCGTTCGAACTTGTCCATGTTGCGCTGCTGGACAAGTCCTGCGTGCTGCCGTCGGAGAAGGTGCCCGTGAGGGTGAACTGCTCCGACCTGCCAACGGCGAACGGCACGGGATTGGCGGGTGCGATTGCAAGAGAAACGAGCGTCGCATTGCTGACGGTAATGGAGGTCGTTTGCACAATGCCATCGACCGTGACGGTGAGGTTCGCCGTTCCGGGAGCGACGCCGTTTAGCATGCCGTTGGCGCCCGCAGTGAGCACGGAGGTATCCGAGGACGTGAATGTTGCGGTGCTGGTGAGGCTCTGCGTTGTGCCGTCGAAGAATCGGCCAACGACGGTGACCTGTGTCCCCGTGCCCGCCGCCACAGCGGGGTGCATGGGCATGATGCTGACAGACACAAGTGTTGCCGGTGTGACCTGTACCGCGCCGGTGGTAGCGGAGACGCCTTGCAGCGTCGCCACAACCTGCGCGCTGCCAGTGGAAGTTCCGGTCGCCAAGCCGTTGCCGTCGATGGTCAAAACGGCGGAGTTGCTCGATGTCCAGACTGCCTCCGACGAGAGGTTCTGGGTGGAACTGTCAGAAAACATTCCGATCGCGGTGAACTGCTGCGTTGTGCCCAAGGCAAACTGCGGGGTTGAGGGCGTGAGGGCAAGAGACAGGAGCGTGGCGTTCGTCACCGTCACGGTTTGCGTTGAGGCGGACAGACCGGCGAACGCGACCGTTACCTGTGCCGTACCGGGGCGAACGCCGGTAGCGGCGCCACCACCGTCCAGTCGAACAACGCCGGGATCGGAACTGGTGAAGCTTGCGGATGCGGTGACGTCCTGAGTTGTGCTGTCGGTGTAGGTGGCGATAACGTGAAACATCTGTACGGTGCCGGAGGCGAAGCTGGGACTTGTTGGCGTGACATGCAGGGAAGCGGGTTGGCGCGCGCCCACAGCAAGGTTCGCGGCGGTTGCGGTTTGGCCGTTGAAGGAAGCGGTGATGCTTACCTGCCCGGCGGACCTGCCTGTCACCAGGCCTGTTGCCGAGACCGTGGCGACTGCTTGATTGGAGGACGTCCAGTGCGCGCTGCCCGAGAGGTCTTGCTGCGACCTGTCGGAGAAGGTGCCGATCAGCGCGAACTGCTGCGACGCACCGGCGACCAGGGGCGTGCTGCTTGCCTGCAGGGCGACTGACACCAGGGTGGCCGAGCTTACGTTGATGGTGGAGGCCGCAGACAGCGAGCCGACATGCGCCACCACCTGAACCATGCCCGGTGCGACGGCGGTGGCCAGGCCTGTTGCGTCGACCGTGGCCGTTGCGGGTGTGGCGCTTGCCCATGTACTGCTGGCCGTGACATCGCGGCGGGAGCCGTCGGTGTACGTGCCAAGTACCGTAAGTTGCACCTGCGTTCCAGCAGCGAGGTGCGCGCTGGTAGGAACGACGGTGATGGCTGTGAGTTGCGGCGCGGGAGTAACTCCACCGTTGCTGCCGCCGCTCTCTGAACCGCCACTGCTGGACGTAGACGGTGCAAGTACGTTGACGTTGAAGGACGCCGTGGTGCTACCGTACACCACTGTGACGGCAATCTGAGTGGCCGCCGTGACCACGGATGCAGTTGCCACGCCGTTGCTGTCGATGGCGAGAACCGCCGGGTTCGACGATGTCCACGTGACTTCCTTCGACAGGTCGTAGACCACACCGTCGTCAAAGGTGCCCTTCGCCGTGAGCTGCTCTGTGCTGCCGGAGTTGATGGACGGGGATGCCGGGCTGAAGGCGATGGATTGCAAAACGTTGCTGGTAACCCGGAACTGTGATGTGCTGGCTTGGCCACGGTATGTAGCCGTGATCTGGGTGGAACCGATGCCGGTTGCATTGGCGAGGGCTTGGGCGTCTAGGATGCTGGCGATGCCAGTGTTGGCGGACCTGTACGAAGCGTTCAGGTACAGGTTTTGCGTGTAGCCGTCGCTGAAGGTGCCGACGGCAACCATCTGCTGCTGTTGGCCCAATCGAATGCTGGTGGATGCCGGGGTGAGAGCGATAGAGGTTAACGTGGCGTTCGTGACATTGACCGGCGTGGATGCGCTGAAGAAGCCATACGCGGCGTGCACTTCTCCAACTCCGGCGCTTACGCCGATGACTTGGCCTTTGACGAACTGACCAGCAATACTCGGGATCGCGGCGCCCCAGATTGCTCCTTTCGTAATGTCCTGTGTCGTTCCGTCGGAGAGCGTTGCGATGAGGCTGTACTGACGGATAACACCAACAGGAAGTTCACTGTTGCCGGGCGTAATACTGACGCCGACAATCGTTGCCCCGGAGACGGTGAGCGGCAACGATGTCGTGACACCTTGCATAGTCGCGGACACCTGAACCACAGCGGGTCGCATGACGCGTACCAGTCCCGTCGCGTCGACGGAAGCCTTGGTGTAGTCCGAGGTATTCCAAACAACGTCGTCCGTCACGTCCTGGAAGGAGCCGTCGCTGAACACACCGTACGCGGTGTAGCGTTGCGCCGTGCCTGCGGCGAGACGGCTGGCTGGTGCCTGCAGAAGGAGTCGGACCAGCGTTGCATTGGTGACTTCGATCTCATCTGTGGTAGCAGTGACACCGTAGGCCAGAGCCGTGACGGTGGTCTTGCCCACCTTGCCGCTCTTGATACGACCCACTGAGTTGACCGTGAGTACAGTTGCATCGAGCGACGTCCAGATTGCCGAGTAGGCGATGTCGACCGTCGCTCCGTTTGCAAAATGTCCGAGCGCCGCCAGGTCGAGCGTAGTACCACGGGCGAGCTTTGGTTGTGGTGGAAGTAGTTCGATCGAGTTGAGCGGAATGACGAAACTGGAGAGCGAGACGATCGCCTGCAGGCCACCAACGGTCGCAGTTATTTGCGCCGTGCCGACGCCGTTTGCGAAGATTTCGCCGGAAGGCGTGCTGGACACAATGTCGGGGCTGAGGCTGGCCCAGGCGGCAAGGCTGGTCAGGTCGTGGGTCGACCCGTCGGAGTAGGTGCCGAGGGCTGTGAGTTGCTCACTGGCACCGACTGCAAGGCCGGCGTAGCCCACATCGATAACAAGGGACAGCAGCGTCTTCGGCAGTACCTGGTAACCAATCGTCGACGCGGTTAGACCACCAAAGCTCGCGCTGAAGGTCACATCGCCGGCGGCCACGCCCATCGCTAGGCCGGTGTCGTCAATCGTTGCAATGGCCGGGTTAGAGGTTTTCCAGTTCGCCGTCAGACTCAGGTCTTGCGTGTGTCCGTCGGAGAAGGTGCCCATCAATTGCACCTGCTGCACAGCGCCAACGGGAAACCGATCACGCGAGGCACGGATGTCCAGCGACACCGGAGTTGCAGGCGTTACAAGCACGATGCTGGTACTCTGCAGCGCTCCAAAGGTCGCCTGGAGCTCCGAACTACCCGCGGCGAGAGCCGTGTTGACGCCGCGGCTATCGACGGAGACCACACCGTCGGAGGACTCATTGGAATCTGCTGCCGTGGCTTGCGCTTGTACCGCGAATGCATGCGCCAGGTGCACGTTCGCGCCAGAGAAGGGAGTCCTCTTCACCACGCCCCAGGTGACCTCGTCCGTAACGTCCCGCTGCGATTTGTCGCTGTAAACAGCCAATGCGGTGTGTTGCTCCGCGGTGCCAAGGGCGATGCTGCTGCTGGTGGGCTTAACGTACAACGCCGCCAGCTTCGCGTTGCTGGTCGATGCGGGGGCTTTTACCTGAACCGTCGTCGAAGTCGACGTTCCGTTGTAGGTCGCCGTCAACGTAGCGGTAGCATCGTTTTTGCCGACCGCGGTTGCGAAGCCCTTGGAACTTACCGTCAGTGCTGCCGTGTTACTGGACACCCACGTGGTGGACGCGGACACGTCAGAAGTGGTGCCATCGCGGAACGATGCCGTTGCCGTAAACTGTTGTGTCTTGCCTCCCGATATGCTTGCCAGGGCGGGCGTGATCCGCAGCGACAACACGCTTGAGTTACCGGCGTACGAAGAACCCGCGACCACTCCGAGCAGTGATGTGCTTTGACCGCCAGCACTCGCAGAAAGTGCAAATGGCCCCGCACCTGTCGCCGTAAGCAGGCCGGTAGCTGAGATGCTAGCGACACTGGACGGCTTAACCGCCCACTGCGCCAAGTTGGAGATGTCCGCCGTCGTCTTATCGGCATATGTCGCGGCAACGGCAAACTGCTGCGTTGCACCCACGGACAGTGCCGGCTTTCCGGGCGTGATGGCAAGCCCCTGAATGTTGCCATGTGAGACGGCAACGGTGCGGCTGGCCAAAAACTGGTTGTATCTAGCAGATACGGTAGTGGAGCCAGCGACGCCGCTGGTAAGAATGCCCGCCTGCGAAACAGTCACCACACGTGAGTTCGCCGACGTCCAGGTGACCATCGAAGTCACGTCCGTCATCGTGTTGAACGAATCGGTGAGGTACGCGTGAAGTTGCGTCATGGATCCCGGCGTCAGGTCTGCGTTTTCCATGGCGATGGACAGAGTCGACGTCAAATGCGTCGAGCCACAACCGGAAAACAACATGCTGAGGACTAGAAGGATCAGGACGCAAGAAGGGCTTGATGTTTGCCTCTTGCTCATATCGGGTTGAACCTTTCAGACAGACAAAAAAGAGATACCAGTAGCCATATCGGCAGATCAGGCAGATACATGAGCGGGCTGTCTGAAACTGTTTGCTTGCTGGTTGTCCAAGCCTTGCACTTACTTGCACGCAATCCTCAAATCTTTGCGCGCTCTCAGGATTCGTCACCCTGCACCATTCCGACACCGAACTGCCGCCCGCAACGTTACCGCTATCCTTGTTGGTTGCATCCTTTGTGCCAGCAATAATGACTGGTACCCAACAAGCGGTAGTAGCTATGCCTACTCAGGCTTGCCATTCCAAACCCATACTGACGATGGCAGCACCCTAGGCGATGATCTGGAAACTTCGTTCCGTTTGCCCGAGGTACCAAGAATCACCGCCTCGTATGAAAGCGCTTCCACGCTGGCCCAGAAACTGAACGCACCGTTTGCGCCGTCTGCAAAATAGATTCACTTCTGTGACCAGAACGGCTACATCAAGTTGAAACGGGTGCTTTCAGACCGCGCGTTGAACATGGAGCAGTGTGGCTGCAACCTGGAGGACATCCGTTTCCTAAGCGGCCGGACGTTAACTATGCCGATGCGAACACCATTGACAGGGCACGCGAGATCATGACGGCAGATCTACACGGAAGACCTTTCGTCTCACCTACGGCACTTGGCGTAAGCGGTATCGAGTAGTGGTCCCGGTGGACATAGAACAATTGAATGGGACAAGATCTACATCAACCCGCTGTGCGGGGCATGTCGGCCGCAACGCAATTTCCACTGATGCTGGACTATACCGCTCAGGTAAGTGGCCGCTGGGCGTTGGTGACTGCCGGTTACCAGTTGCAGGCCTAAGATAAGGCCTTCGCGGACTGCATGAAGAATCTCTAGCGTGAGAACGCTCTGACCGATTAGCTACCTTGTCCTTAACTACCAACTTGTAAGCATCACTCTGGCCCAATAAACAACTTAGATAGGTGAATCCGATAAGCTCAAGCGACCCAGATAGGAGGTGAAGTTGCCATCTAGCCGCTGCAGGACAGCGGCTTCGACTCTGGGCCGTGTTGATTCGAAGCTCGATTGCTGCGGCATCTTCCCCTAAGTGCCCGCGTTACCCGCCACTGCGGAACGGACATGGTCCGCAGGCAATCGACTGGTTGTGAGCTTGATCAAGCCAGGCGTTCGAGCATCGCGAGGAACGGTGTCTCGACCAAAATCATCACCCTGCTGCTCAATCCGGATTGTTTGAGTAAACGGGGTCGCCATACCCAAACCGCACAACTGTGCTGACGGAACCGTGTCAAACCTAGAGACGCTTCATCTGAGCGTTTGCAGGAGTCACACGATAGATCCGTATGAGTCTAGTTGCCGACTGGCAGGCTGAAGCTGAAAACAGAACCGTGCCCTACCTGGCTCGTTACTTTCAGGCTTCCATGATTTGCTTCGACAATAGCTCTGCTGATAGCGAGCCCCATTCCGGTACCCGGAATTTGCAGATTTTGCAAGCGGGACCGATAAAGCCGGTCGAAGATGAGGTCCTGTTCCGAACTTTCAATCCCAACTCCTCGGTCGGCTACGCTCGTTAGGATTGTGCCGTCTTGCTCTTCTGCGGTCAGAAATATGGGCGAGTTAAGTTCAGAGTATTTTGCGGCGTTTTCCAGCAAGTTGCAAAGAACTCTGCTCACCATCTCCGCATCCGCGAAGACCTTTAGCGTTGGCAGCACCTGAATGTTGACAGGATGTGCACTAAAAACCCAGGCGCAGCTCTCCATGGCTGTTTCGACGATCTGCGAGAGATCTGCCACAGAGAAGTTCATGTGAACTTCCTGGGTTTCGATCTGTGCCATCTCGACAACCTGGCCAATCAACCGGTTCAGCTTATCCGCCTCCTCCTCGATAATGGTCAGCAACTCCTGCCGATCTTCCATGCTGACGTTTTCGGCCGTTAGCAGTGTTCCAGTCGCTCCCTTGATCGAGGTGAGTGGGGTTCGCAACTCATGGGTGATGGAATCGAGGATCAGCGTACGGAGCCGCTCGCTTTCCTTGGTCGCTTCACCACGCGCCACATCCTCCAACGCCTGTGCACGATCAATGGCGATGGAGGCCAGATCGCCTATCGCCTGAAGGGTGTCTTCCGAGAGCTGCACCTCGCTCAAACGTAAAAGGCCGCGCGGACGGACGCCAGCACGCAAAGGGATGTACACGTCATGACTTGGCAGCATCTCCGCCGAAATCAGGGTCAGCGCGCTTTGGCGAAGGTGCGGTATGTCAACCGCGGTGTTTTGCCGGATGCCGGCTTGGTAGACGCGGTCACCCTCAAGCAAATAGAGCGTAGAGCTCGCCGCGTGCGCTGCGACGTTGATGAGCGTAGGCAGCGTATTGACCACGTCCGCGACATTTTGGGTCTGCAGCAGATCACGGCTAAGAGCGAACAGGAGTTCCAGCTCACGTTGCTTCTTCAACGCCCGATTCGCTTCATCCCGTGCCTTCTGCGAAAGACGGCTGCCGATCACGCCCGTAGCGAGAAACGCGAACAGGGCAAGCCAGTTCTCTGCATCAGAGATAACGAACGTGCCCAGGGGTGGAAGGAAGAAATAGTTGTAGCAGGCTGTTGCAATGACCGCGACAGTAATGGCGTAGCGAAGGCCGAGACGGGCGGCAATCAAGAGGACGAACAACACAAGGGTGAGCGCGACGGTGGTTGGGTTTACGTGGAACCACCGGCGGTAGATTAGGATTATGCCGGCAAGTGCTGCTAACGTGGAAAACCAGCGAGCTGCGAGCACTAAGTGACGCGTGTTCATAGGAGCATTCTAAGCGTGAGCGATCAACAGACACCCCCACGCAAAACGCCCGAAGACTGGCTGGAGACCAGCAGCACCGAGAAAGAGCGTGGACGCTTCAAGGTCTTCCTCGGTTACGCTCCGGGCGTGGGCAAGACCTTCAGCATGTTGAGTGAGGGTATTCGGCGGCGCGGGCGCGGTGAAGATGTGGTCGTCGGCGTTGTTGAAACGCATGGTCGCAAAGGCACGGCAGAACTGGCGGAAAAGCTGGAAAGAGTGCCACGGCGTGAGGTTGAGTACAAAGGCACGCTCTTTTCTGAGATGGACGTGGAAGGCATTCTTGCACGTGCCCCTCAAGTCGTCCTCGTGGACGAGTTGGCGCATACAAACGTGGAAGGAAGCCGTTTCTCAAAACGCTACGAAGACGTGCTTCTGCTGCTCGAGAAGCGTATAGACGTGCTGAGCACGATCAATATTCAGCATGTAGAGAGCCTGACACCCCGAGTGCAGGCGCTGACCGGCGTGACCGTGCGAGAGCAGGTACCTGACTGGGTGCTCGACCGCGCTGACGAGATTGTCATCAGCGACGTGACTCCTGAGGCGTTAGTCACGCGCATGCGCCGGGGCGACATCTACCCGGCAGAACGGGTCGAACGATCACTCACAAACTTTTTCCGTCGTGGAAATCTGATTGCGCTGCGTGAGCTTGCGCTGCAGCGCGTGACGCGGGCCGTGGATCGCACACTGGACGAGTATGTTCGGCGCAAAAACCTTGGACCGCATTGGGCCGTGGCAGAGAAGGTGGGCGTTTGTATCGGGGCCAACGTGCAGGCACGCGACCTGATTGCGCGAGGTGCCCGCCTGGCGGAGGCGCTTGGTGCCGAGTTGTACGTTCTGCACGTGGCGGCTGCACGTGATAGCAGTACGGAGGCACGTCGTACCCTTGAGAGCAGCATTGCCTTTGCCACCCACCTCGGAGCGCAGATGGTGCAGCTAAGCGGCAAGGATGTACTCCGGGTGACTGCGGCTTATATCCGCGAACACCGCATCACGCAGGCGATTGTGGGGCGGTCGGCAACGCATGGTCTGCGTTCCTATCTTTACTACTACTCGTTGCAAAAGTTTATGGCGGAAGCGTCGAACGTGGACTTGCACATCGTGACGCAGGAACAGGCTTGAAGCGCATCCTTGTGGTCGACGATGAGCGGCAGATCACGCGGATGCTCCGCATGGCGCTGCAGAGCAACGGCTATGCCGTTGAGACGGCGACGAACGGCGTGGAAGGTCTGCAGAAATTTGAGGCGCAGCGACCTGATCTGGTGATTACCGATCTCGCCATGCCAGGCATGGATGGACTCAATTTGACGAGGGCGATCCGTCAACTGGCAACGACCCCGGTCATTGTCCTAAGCGTACGAGATGCCGACGCCATGAAAGTACAGGCACTGGACGAAGGCGCAGACGATTACCTTACAAAGCCGTTCAGCATGCCCGAACTGCAAGCACGCGTCCGCGTCCATTTGCGACGTGCTGTGGTCGAGCCGGTCCTTCCCTGTAGCCCTCTTGAGGCCGGCGACTTTACGATCCACGCGCTAGAGCACACTGCAGTCCTTCGGGGCCAAGAGCTTCACCTCACCCCGAAAGAGTTCGAGTTGTTGGCACTCCTCGTCAAGAATGCAGGCCGCGTGATGACACACAAGGTGCTACTGCGTTCCGTCTGGGGACCGTCCGGCGAGTCGCAGCCGGAGTACCTAAGAGTGCTGGTGGGCCAGCTTCGAAAAAAGCTGGATCAGGGCTCCGGTTTGCGCTACATCCAGAGCGAGCCGTGGATCGGGTATCGTCTGATTGCGGACGGCTCGATCGAAGACTGAGCCATCTCTTTACGACTTTCTTACGAAATCACTACGGATTACTTATGCCTGCTGATCGTTCAATAGATCAGGAGGCAGTATGACGATCGCACGAACATGCTTGCCGGGCCTGATGATGTTGGGCGTCGCTGCCACCCTTTCAGCACAGACTTCAGAAACTTTAAACACAGACGCTTTGCTTCCGCGTGACCAGGAGATTCGCGTACTACACAGGGAACTGGCAGTCATTGCGGATCGCTTGGCCAGGCTGGAGGCAGAGCAGAACACCGATGCCACGTCTCATGCAGCGCTGGTCGCAAGTGCACCGCAGTCACCTGAGGAAACAATGCCGATACTCACAGTGGCAGATGCGCCCACGCTCTCCTTCTTCCGAGGCACCACGATCAATTTCGGCGTAGACGGCTACTACGGCTACAACTTCAACGAGCCGATCGGGCGCGTGAACCTTCTGCGCGCTTACGACGTTACCAGCAACAGCTTTAACCTAAACCAGGTCAACCTTGTGGTGGAGCACCTTGCCTCGCCGGAGAGCCGCCTCGGCGGACGCGTCGATTTGCAGTTCGGGCAGGCGACAGAAACGCTGCAAGGCTCAAGCGTGAACGAGCAGCGACCGCAAGTCTGGCGCAACATCTTCCAGGCATATGGAACTTACCTTGCGCCGATTGGGTCGGGCCTGCAGATCGATTTTGGCAAATTCGCGAGTTCGCTTGGGAACGAGGGCAACTATACCAAAGACCAGATCGCCTACTCGCGTGCTTACAGCTTCAACTACCTGCCCTTCTACCACATGGGCCTGCGCGCAAATTACAACGTCTCGCCGAAGGTAAACGTGGCGTACTGGCTGGTAAACGGCGCCAACAACACAGAAGACACGAACGGCTTCAAGTCACAGGCGTTTCTCTTCACTTTGAAGCCGGCGTCCACTCTGACATGGACAGTGAATTATTACTTCGGGCAGGAGGCGCGTGACGGCCCAGCTACATTGAACCCCGGTCTACCCGCCTTGCCGACTCAGCCAGGCCTGCCAACGGCGAACATTTCGCCCGCGCCAGACGGACGAAACCACATCTTCGACACGTATGCAACATGGCAGGCGACGCCGAGACTGACCTTGATTGGTGAAGCCGATTACGTGCTGAGCAGGAGCATCTCGGAGCAGCAACCAGCACGTGTTGTAATCGGCGGCCTTACTGCAACGTATGCACTTGGTCGCAACTGGCACTTGGGTGCTCGCACAGAATATTTCGACGATCGTGGTGGTTTATTCAGCGGCAGAACGCAGGCGTTGAAGGAGGGCTCATTCGTGCTTGATCACACCTTTGCTCCCGGCTTTGTAGCAAAGGCAGAGTACCGTCGCGACTGGTCCAATCAACTTTTTTTCCTGTCTGACACTGCCGGCGCTCTGAAGCCAGCACAAACTACAGCGACACTTGGCCTTACCTACTGGTGGGGTACCAAGCAGGGTAGCTGGTAAGGACGATTCATGCTCGATACACTTGCCGTCATTTCACTCGCGGTTCTCTTCGGTCTCTCCATGCTCTACACGCGCGGTTGCGATCGCCTGAAAGGACCTCGCCCATGATTCTCAACGCTATCCTCCTCGTGCTGTCGGCCCTGCTGATGGTTTACCTCTTTTATGCCCTTCTGCGGCCGGAGAAGTTCTAAGTCATGACTCTGAACGGTTGGTTACAAATCGCCTTGTTCATCGCGGCAGTGCTTCTGCTTGCCAAGCCGATGGGCACTTACATGACGGCAGTTTTCGAACGCCGTAAAACTTTCCTCGATCCGGTGCTCGTACCCTGCGAACGGCTGCTGTATCGCTTAACCGGCATCGATGCCGCAGACGAGATGCGCTGGACGCAGTACGCCGTTGCCATGCTCGTGTTCAGCGCGGCGACGCTGACCATGACGTACGTGGTGGAACGCCTGCAGCACCTGTTGCCGCTGAACCCACAGCATCTGCCTGGTGTGGAGTCTGCACTCGCGCTCAACACGGCAATCTCGTTCACGACCAACACGAATTGGCAGTCGTATGTGCCGGAAACGACAATGAGTTACCTGACGGAGATGTTGGGTCTTGCGACGCATAATTTCTGGTCGGCTGCCGTTGGCCTTGCACTGGCTATGGCGTTTGTACGCGGCATTGCACGGCGCGAAATGAAGACACTTGGAAACTTCTGGGTCGATCTGACGCGCGGCACGCTCTGGGTATTGCTGCCCATCTCCACCCTCTTTGCACTTGCGCTCGTGTCACAGGGCGTAGTACAGAATTTCAAACCCTACGACACCGTCAAGCTGGTTGAACCGCAGACAATTACCAGCGTTGACGGCAAGGCAACGGCGGTAACAACGCAGACGCTTGCGCAGGGCCCGGTCGCTTCTCAGGAAGCAATCAAGATGCTGGGCACAAACGGCGGCGGACTCTTCAACGTCAACAGCGCTCACCCGTTCGAGAATCCAACGCCGCTTTCGAACTTCCTGCAGATGTTGTCGATTTTTCTGATCCCGGCAGGCCTCTGCGTCACGCTGGGTCAGATGGTCAAATCGCCGAAGCATGGCTGGGCTGTGCTGGCGGCCATGGTCGTGCTCTGGTTTGCCGGTACCCTCACGACCTACTGGGCCGAGTCTCATGGCAATCCGGCGTTCCATAACGTGGACTCCACCGTGTCACAGACCCAGGCTGGCGGCAACATGGAGGGCAAAGAGGTGCGCTTTGGTATCGCGAATTCTGCTCTCTTTGCCGTCGTTACGACGGACGCAAGCTGTGGTGCCGTGAACGGTATGCACGACAGCTTCACCCCGCTCGGCGGCATGGTCCCGATGGTGAATATCCTGCTCGGCGAGGTAGTTTTTGGAGGCGTTGGGGCGGGGCTCTACGGCATGCTCGTCTTTGTCGTCATGGCTGTGTTCATCGCGGGCTTGATGGTTGGCCGTACACCGGAATATCTGGGCAAGAAGATCGAAGCCTTTGATGTCCAGATGGCAATGCTCTATCTGCTCATCTTTCCGCTGCTGATCCTCGGCTTTTCAGCGATTACCGTGCTCATGCCAAACCTTGGACTCAGCAGTCTGGCGAACCACGGACCTCACGGTCTGAGCGAAATCCTTTATGCCTACACATCTGCGACCGGAAATAACGGATCAGCCTTTGCCGGCCTGAGCGCAAACACACATTGGTACAACTACTCGCTCGCGGTCGCCATGTTCTTTGGCCGCTTCATGATGATCGTTCCCATGCTGGCCATAGCCGGCAATCTTGCCGGCAAGAAGATCGCACCTGCCACGGCGGGCACTTTCCCCGTCACAACGCCGCTGTTTACCGTGTTGCTGACCGGCGTCATTGTCATCGTGGGCGCGCTTACGTTCTTTCCCGTGCTGTCGCTTGGGCCGGTGCTGGAACACCTGCTGATGCGTGCGGGACAACTGTTCTAACCCGAGAAAAGAGAGCGATCATGTCCAGTCAAACTCAACGGCGTTCCCTGTTAGACGCGAAGATCATGCGCCGCGCTTCGGTGGACGCACTCGCAAAACTCAACCCTCGCGTCATGATGAAGAATCCCGTCATGTTCGTCGTAGAGCTTGGCAGCGTACTGACCACGGTGCTGCTGTTCTTGAACCTTGCTACGCATCACGGCCATTTCCGATTCGATTTGCAGATCACCCTGTGGCTGTGGTTCACGGTGCTGTTTGCAAACTTCGCGGAAGCCATGGCCGAAGGCCGCGGTAAAGCCCAGGCGGATGCTCTACGTCTTGCAAAGTCTGAGACGACGGCCTACGTCGTTCGCGGCAGTAACGTCGAACAGGTGCCCAGCTCCCAGTTGCGCAAGGCAGATCTGGTGCGTGTAGTCGCCGGCCAGATGATTCCCGGCGATGGAGAGGTCACGGACGGCGTCGCTTCGGTGGACGAATCCGCCATCACCGGTGAGTCTGCACCTGTGATCCGCGAAGCGGGCGGAGACCGCTCTGCGGTGACGGGTGGTACACGCGTGCTGTCCGATGTATTGACGATCCGCATCACGTCCAATCCTGGAGAAACCTTTCTGGATCGCATGATCGCGCTGGTGGAAGGTGCCGAGCGGCAGAAAACGCCGAATGAGATCGCGCTCAACATCCTTCTGGCCGGGCTCACCATCATTTTCCTGCTCGCGGTGGTCACGCTTCAGCCCTTCGCCTTGTACTCCGGCGCTCCGCAAACTGTCTTTGTGCTGATCTCGCTGCTGGTCTGCCTTATCCCAACTACTATCGGCGGCCTGCTTTCGGCTATCGGCATCGCGGGCATGGACCGATTGGTGCAGCACAACGTGTTGGCTACATCAGGCCGCGCTGTAGAGGCAGCAGGAGACGTCAATACGCTGCTGCTGGACAAGACTGGAACCATAACCATTGGAAACCGCCAGGCAGCGGAGTTTGTACCTGCGCCCGGCGTCAGCGCTGCGGAACTGGCGGATGCTTCGCAGCTCTCGTCACTGTCGGACGAAACCCCGGAGGGCCGCAGCATCGTCGTGCTCGCGAAGGAACAGTACGATCTGCGAGGCAGGGAACTTGGCTCATTAAATGCAGAGTTCATCCCGTTCTCGGCGAACACACGTATGAGCGGCATCGAAGTGGAAGGCCGAAGCATCCGCAAGGGCGCGGTAGACGCGATCGCGAACTACCTCCAGCAGTTCGGCAATCCCATGCCAACCGAGGTGCGCACGGCGGTTGAAGAGATCTCCCACAAGGGAGGTACACCGCTTGTAGTCGCGGAGAATGGCCGCGCGCTAGGCGTGATTTATTTGAAAGACATCGTCAAGGGCGGCATGAAGGAACGCTTCGACCAGCTTCGTGCCATGGGCATTCGCACGGTCATGATTACCGGCGACAACCCACTGACCGCCGCGGCAATCGCGCGTGAGGCCGGTGTGGATGATTTCTTGGCGGAGGCGAAGCCCAAAGACAAGATGGACCTGATCAAGCGCGAGCAGGCCGAAGGCAAGCTGGTTGCCATGACTGGCGACGGCACCAACGATGCACCTGCACTGGCACAGGCAGACGTAGGCGTAGCCATGAACAGCGGCACACAGGCCGCAAAGGAAGCCGGCAACATGGTCGATCTCGACAGCAATCCCACCAAGCTCATCGAGATTGTAGGCATCGGCAAGCAGTTGTTGATGACTCGCGGCGCTCTCACGACCTTCTCTATCTCCAATGATGTAGCGAAGTACTTTGCCATCATTCCGGCCATGTTTGCGGGCGTCTTTCCGGTGCTGAACGCGTTGAATATTATGCACCTGCATAACGCCGAATCTGCGGTGCTGTCGGCGGTCATCTTCAATGCGCTAGTCATCGTCGGACTGATCCCGCTAGCCCTGCGCGGTATTGGTTACAAGCCCATGTCGGCCGCGGCCCTGCTGCAGCGCAACCTGCTTGTCTACGGCCTGGGCGGCATTATTGTGCCTTTCGTCGGCATCAAGCTGCTGGATATGCTGCTGGTCACGCTTCACCTCGCTTAGGCGCACTTCGGAGTTCTTATGAAAAAGCTCATCGTCACGGCATCTCTCTACACACTTGTCACCGCTGTCCTGCTTGGCATCGTGTACCCGCTTGCAATCACCGGGATAGCGCAGCTGACCATGCGGGCAAAAGCGAACGGTCAACTCATCCAGCGGAACGGCGAACTCGTGGGCTCAGCGCTCATCGGCCAGCCGTTCACCGGGCCCGGCTATTTCCACAGTCGGCCGTCGGCGGCAGGTACTGGTTACGACGCGGGCGCTTCCTCGGGATCGAACTACGGCCCGACCAACAAAGCCCTGATCGACCGCGTGACTGCGGGGGTTAAGCTGGAAACCAACGGTTCACCCGTGCCCATTGACCTCGTCACAGCATCTGCGTCGGGGCTCGACCCTGACATCACACCGCAGGCTGCCACTTACCAAATCGCTCGGGTGGCTAAGGAACGCAACCTCGACGTAGCCCGACTGCAGGCGCTTGTTGACGCGAACACACAACTTAGACAGCTTGGATTGCTCGGAGAGCCTCGCGTCAACGTCTTGCAACTCAATCTTGCTCTTAATAAAGAGCAGGTTCGTTGACTCAAGCAACTCCAAGTGACTGCCGAGCCAAATCTCACCTGGCAGCAATCTCTGCTGTTGCTGTTCGTTTAATTTACAGGGTGCTGCGCTCAAAAGGGCTTTCAGCAAAGTTCCTTGATTGTCGTACAGTGAAATGCGAGAACCACTGTTTTTGCGATTGCCAGGCGTGAGGAAAGGGTGGGAAACGGACAACTTTAACGTCCGTTTCCATACTTTCCTCACACCGGCATTCCCACCGTGTTTGGCGTGGGCGGAAGCTCAATGCAGTCCGGTCCATGGACCGGACGCGGACGCTTCTGCTAATCGGTCTTCTTACAGGTGGTCAGCACCTTCGGTTTAATCAGGATTTGTCAGTTTCGCATACTGAGCCTAGCGGCACGCCGCCGTCCAGCAGGCCGTTAATCGTGAGTTCCGATGGGGTGTAATCGTGGGCCTGCTGTGAGTTGGGGACAGCGCCAGGAACGCGGTTGGCACATCTAGCGCCGCTGCTTACTAAAACATGTCTTCAGCAGTCTTGCTTGGTCGCTAAGGTACATCGAGGTTTGACAAAAACTCACAGTACGGTATCAAAGTGGTTTTAATCTTCCTCCTTGTAATGACCCAAAGGTGGACTAGCCACCTGGAAGAAGCAACTCTACAGTTCAGTACAGAGGCCAACAGATTGGTCCTGCATTTCTCTTAACCTTCCTTCTTTTTCTGGTGCTGATCCCTTTCCCCACAGGGCCAACATAATGAATGCCATTAACTCAGCCACATGCTCGACGAGCATGCGGCACGCTTCCACCTGCCTGTCGGCTGAACCGTTTGCCTCGGTTCTCGTGTGGTTCGGCGACCATTTGCGTGGCTACGGCGGCCGGCGTTGGAAAGCTTTCGTCCTCGCAGCTCTATTTCTGCGAGCAGCGAGCGTTCTTTGCGCGCCTTTACTCTCAATGGCGGGAACAACCGCACTAGGCAGTAGGACCACGCAAACAGTAGTAGTGCCCATTACCTCAGATGGAACAGTGGCGACCATTGAGGCCCTGACTTCCGGCGCGCCTGAGTTGGACTTCAGTATTCGTTCAAGTGACCCTTCAGCAACAGTCTGCACGGTTGGAGCCTTCTATCGTGCGGGCGACACATGTAGCGTTAACCTTTCGTTTGCTCCGTTATACCCAGGGCGCCGCGCAGGGGCGGTTCGCGTGTTGTCTGCAAACAGACTTCTACTCGCGCAGGTGCTCGTCAATGCAAATGCGAGTGGCTCACTGCCGGTGCTTAAGCCTGGCCGAATCGACACCATAGCGGGTAGCTACGGTTGGACCTACACAGGGGATAACGTAAAAGCGACGGGTGCACAGATCTTCACGCCAAAGGCTGCCCTTCTAGACGGCGCGGGCAATCTCATCCTTTCAGACACAGGCAACAATCGCATTCGTCGCGTAGACGCAGTTACCAATCTCATCACCACCATCGCTGGTGCAGGCTTTCCCACTTACTCCGGCGATGGCGGACAAGCAACGGCAGCAATGATCAGCGGCCCATCCGGGCTTGCTCTCGACGGCGCGGGAAACTTGTATTTTGCCGACTACCAAAACAGTATCATCCGACGTATCGATGGGTTGACGGGAATCATCACCACCATCGCGGGAACGCCTCTCCACCCCGGCTACGGCGGCGACGGCGGCCCGGCGACAGTGGCGCAGCTCAACCTTCCCGAGGGACTTGCCTTTGATCTGCAGGGCAACCTGTTGATAGCAGATTCAGGGAACAATGTCATTCGCAAAATTGATGCGGAGTCCGGAACCATCGATACAGTCGCAGGTACCCTATCGCCGACCTACAACGGCGATGGTATCTCTGCGTTAACCGCGTCATTGGCAGATCCGACAGGCATAACCGTATGCACAGATGGAAGCATTCTCATTGCTGACACTGGGAACCAGCGCATCCGCCGCGTTGGCTTGGACGGCATCATTTCGACGGTCGCGGGTAATGGCAGTCAGTCGTTCGGAGGTGATGGCGGTGCGGCGTTGCAAGCAGCCATAAATGGACCCGCGAACGTCGCGATGGATCCTGCAGGAGACATCTACTTCACTGACGCGGGTAACAACCGCGTACGCATGGTAAATGCAAGGACGGGCCAGATTGAGACGATTACAGGTGGAAGTAGCGAAGCATTCTCGGGTGACGGTGGGGGTGCCGATCTAGCAACACACTATGGTCCCTTCGGCCTTTTCTATTCGCCAAATGGGGACATACTCCTCACTGACATGTTTCATATGCGGGTCCGACGCATCAGCGCCTTGGCTTTGCCGATCACGTACCCAGTGATGCGAGTCGGCAAAACCTCGACGCCTCAACTGACGAACCTGATCAACGACGGCAACGATGCCCTCGTACTTTCCGCTCCTGGCTTCGACCAGTCGGCGCTCGATACAGCGACAACTTCATGCTTTGGCGCAGCGGCCATCAGCATGGTACCTTCGGCCACGTGTTCGCTCGGTGTCGAATTTGCTCCTACCCAGGTGGGCAATCCCATAACAGGAACACTTTCGCTCCCAGCAAACATTCTTTCCATGACGCCCGTCATCACCCTTACCGGCCAGGTTTTAAGCGTGAATCCCACGTCAGTCGCGGTCAGCGTGCTAGCACCCAGTACTAATCCGAGCATGCTGGGTGACAACGTGACAGTGCAAGCCGTCGTGACCAGCGATGATAAGAGTCGTACCGGCAATATCACGTTTACGGTCGATGGCGTAACCGTCTGCAATGCTGTGACACTGGCCGCAGGCGGTACAGCGTCCTGTACTGCCTCCGGGCTGCTTCTCGGCCCGCACTTCATCGTTGCAGCATATTCCGGGGATGCTCAAAACGCTGCTTCAACGTCTCTTCCGTACACACAGGTGGTCAAGCAACGGACAGTTCTCCTACTTCTCTCTTCAGCATCCACTGCTGTGGTGACGAAGCCAGTCACGTTCACACTTTCAGCAACTGCGGTCAAAGGTATTCCGACGGGAATGGTGACCTTCCTGGACGGGGCGGTCATCCTCGGGACTGCGTCGCTGGACGTGAATGGTCATGCAGGCTTGACGATTTCGAACCTAGGGCTCGGCACTCACGGCATTGTGGCGGAATATGTGGGTGACGGATCGAACGTTGCCGCGACCTCGGCTACCCTGAAGCAGTCGATTCGCCAGGGCTACACAAGCATATCGGCTGCGAGTGATAACGCTTCAACCCCCGTCGGAGCCGGAGTAACGCTGAGAGCGGCGGTGACCAGCCTGGATGGTTTGACGCCAACGGGTACGATTACTTTTCGCAGCGGGAACATAACATTGGGTTCAGTCACCCTACAAGCAGACAGCACAGGCGTACTTGCTCTGGCCAATCTGCTTGCTGGCAACTACAACGTCATCGCGACGTACAGCGGCGACACGGATGATGCGGCAAGTAGTTCCATAGTGTTGACCCAGTCAGTCAACCGGCTTTCTACGGTGAGCTCACTTACGACGAATACGGCGTCGCTCAACGCCGGGGCGGCACTCCGCCTCGCGGCGCAGGTCGCTATTGCTCCCGGGGTAACCGCGTTTGGCACCATCTCCGGTACCGTCACTTTCACAGACAATGGGCTTCCACTCGGAAGCGCGACAGTCTTTGCGGACGGGTCTGCCGTGTTTGACGCCATAAATTTGGCTGTAGGTGCACACAATATAATCGCCAACTATGGCGGTGATGCGAACTACGCAGGAAGCAGCGCGTCCAGAACTCAGACTGTCGTACAGACTGCAAGCTTCATCGCGATTACGCCAGCTTCGTCAAGCGTGCTTGCAGGAAAGATTGCGACACTGGTCGCTACAGTAACGAGCAGCACCGGAACCCCGACTGGCAAGGTCATCTTTGAAGAAGGAAGTGTGGTTCTTGGTACGGCGACACTGGAACAGGGCATCGCGCGGTTTTCTACTTCGACACTTCCGGCCGGCAGCCATGCCCTAACGGCTAATTATGCAGGAGATGTCAATTATCTGCCCGTTAGCTCAAACGCGGTAGCTGTGCAGGTGGTGCTCGCAAATACGGCCGTTGTGCTCGCAGGGCCCGGCTCTGCCGTCACTGTCACGAATCCAGCAAGATTTTCCGCAGCGCTATCTTCTGAAGGCGTACAGCCAACGGGAACCCTTACCCTCTATGACGGTGAAATCGCACTAGCAACGCAGCAGGTGACCGGGGCCGGAAGCCTGAGCTTTAGCGTCACCTCTCTTAGCGTGGGACGACATTCCTTGACCGCTTACTACAGTGGCGACGCTCACAATGCAGCGTCGACGTCCACGGCTGTTTTGGTTGACATTCAACAAGCGGGTACAACAACCACACTCGTCACGAGTGGCACACCCGCCTTGCTGGGACAGGATGTTACGTTTACCGCTACCGTGACAAGCGGGATTGCGAACCTGAGCGGGATGGTGCGTCTCTTTGATGGTGGCCGGAGCTTGGGCTCCTCGCCTTTGGTCAACGGTGTTGCCAAAAGCGTTGTCAACACGCTGTCGTTTGGTACGCATTCTCTGACGGCCGTCTATGCGGGTGACGCTCAGCACTCAATCTCGTCCTCTAATCCTCTCGATCAACGCATTCTTGAGCTTGCAAAGGTTGACTTAGCATCCAGCCCAAATCCTTCCATCAGCGGACAGACGGTATCGTTCGCGGCCTCGGTTCAACGTGTGGCGGGCATGACTCCTACAGGCTCAATCGCCTTCTATGACGCCGCGACAGTACTGGGGACGGTGAACCTGGATGCGGCAGGGCAGAGCACGTTACAAACGTCATCTCTTTCCGTCGGTCCGCACTCCGTTCAGGCCGTCTACTCGGGTGATATTAACTTTCCCGAAGCTAGGGTTAGCTCTGTTCAGCTTGTGAAGCTGGCGACAACTCGCCTTTCCGTTGTCGGGAGAAATCCAGCGACCTACGGCAATGTGACAGACCTGACAGCTACAGTGCAAAGTGACGGAAGCACTGCCACAGGCACCGTGCAGTTCACAGAGTCAGGCTCGTTGCTGGGCTCAGCCGTTCTGGACGGAGGCGGCGTGGCAGTCCTGCACCTCTCCACCCTAGCGCCAGGGCAACACACGATAGTGGCAGTGTATGCAGGTGACGGCAAAGCAGCTTCTTCTACGGCATCACCAATCCAGGTTCTCGTAAAACAGCAGACGACACTCACGCTCTCTGTCGGGGCGAACCCGGCACTCACGCTTGATAACCTGGTCTTAACAGCAATTCTTCAAAACAGTAAAGCCGCAGTCGCTACAGGAAGCATTGTGTTTCTCGAGAGCGGTAAGCCGGTGGGTGCAGCGACGCTGGACGCCATTGGGGTTGCCCACATCAATCTAATGCCCTTGTCCGCAGGAGTGCACTCATTTACTGCTACTTACCAAGGCGACGATGCAGATTTTCCAGCCTCAGCAGCAACGCTGACGGAAGGTGTAAATCTACGATCCACGCGTACTGATCTTTCGGCCAGCTTCACCAGCCTGAACGACACCCAGCAGGTCACGCTAATCGTAATCGTACAATCGCCTACGCCGTCTTCTGTTGCATCGCCCAGTGGATTACTCACTCTGTATGACGGTTCGACAGCAATTGGAACGGTTCAGCTAGACAGCAACGGCGTAGCCACCTTTACGACACGCCTGCAGACAAAGCAGACCGGATCTTATAAGGCTGTTTATCCGGGTGACGCTGCCTATGCGTCCTCAACCTCTGACACGAAGACGGTAGATTCCGGTCTGGCAGCACAGTTCAGTCTTAATGTAAGCAACACCGCCCTGAATGTGGCACGCGCTCAACACACCGTCTTAACCGTTACTGCCTCATCGCTGAAGGGATTTAGTGACAACCTTAAATTAGGTTGTGTCGGTTTACCTTACGCGGCAACCTGCACGTTCACAAGCAATGGTGCGGTGAGCACGGCGATGAGTCTTGCAGCAAATGGCAGTGGGTCGATGCAGTTGACCGTTGACACTGGCAACCCACTCGGCGGCGGATCAGAAACAAGCACATCGCTTCTGCGTTCAGGTGGTGCCGTTCTTTGCATGCTACCGGCAGGATTGCTCTTGCTTCTGAACGGCCGCCGCCGTTGCGGCATTCGGTCAATGTTGCTCTTGTGTGCAGGCATCGCCAGCGCTGCCATAACGGGGTGCGGTGGGCTGCAGATGAATAGCACTCCAGCCGGCACCTATACTTTCCAAGTGACGGCGGTCGGTCAGACGAGCGGTGTCTCGGAATCGCAGACAGTCACGCTCACGGTCGGAGAATAATGAGAAGCACCCTCGGCAACTTACCCTGGCGTGGTTTTCTGCGCACCGTCATCCGAGCGATCCTAATCATTACGCTTTCTGTCTCCTGTCTGTCGGTAACGGCGCAGGCGCGGCCTGCTGCGACCGGTCCAGGGAGCAGGCTTGAGGCAGGGCTTGGTTTTTCGGGCTTTCAGCAGGACTACGGCAAGAGAACAATCACGGGTACAACATTTTTTGCAGACTTTCATCCGAACTGGCGCTATGGCCTCGAAGGTGAGGCGCGATATCTGAACCGCAACACATCGCAGGATGTGACCCTGTCTACCTATATGGTCGGACTTAGAGTAGCGCTAAGGACGCACCCATCTGGTGTTCAGCCGTATGCCAAGATGATGGTTGGCACTGGTCATATTGTTTTGCCGTTCCGGTACGCACAAGGGAATTTTCTAACTTATGCTCCAGGCGGCGGTGTGGATATTGCACTTGGTGACTACGTTAAGATACGGGCGATTGATTTTGAATACCAGCGATGGCCAGACTTTCCGTACAAAACTCTAAGTCCATACGGACTCACAACAGGTATTGCAGTTCGCCTGACGCGGTTAAAGCGCTACCCAGAAAGTCACGGAAGCCACTAGGTGTGAGTCACGAAGCATGCCTTCACTTGCAAGAACCTACTTCATCTCCGGTGGGTAGTCGCGGGTTAAGTCGTCAGAGGATATTCCCCCCAGGAACGCCGGAAATGGCAAAAGACCATCGGGAAATAGGGTGGCTCGTCACATACCTCTCGCATGCGGACGAGTCGAAAGCGCTTCTCGCCACTCGTACGGATGATTAACCGACAAGCTCATTTAGCCAAAGACGTTGTAGGGCCGTTGTTCCCAGAGCTTTTGCTTTTGGGCCTAACAAATAAGCTTATTACAAGCTTCACAAGAAAGAACAGCTTAGAGAGGTCGGCTGGGTCTAAGCGGAAGTCGAGTGCGTTTACCTCGATGCCGGACGTAGGGCAACTCCCAGCGTTTTCAACCGATTGCCTCGATTGTTTTCAGCAGAAGTCTTCCTGATACAGATGCCGCTCGATTTTCCTAGACGATGCGGTTGAACTCGATCGAATCCCGTACCTGTTCGCGAAAGTCGTTAGCACCTCGAGCCGGCAAAGCACATCCGACTCGCGGACACCACCAGCTCGGTTACCGCGCGTATCGTTCATCTCCTCAAGCGATCAAGGTCAATCAAGTGAAGGGTCAGGCTGCCATGTTTCCGCCTAAGATTCTCGATCTGCTTCTCTGCTAAAGAATCGCAGGTCGGCTAAAGAGACCGGTGAGCTGGTCTTTCCACATTAGCTTCTGACGACCTTCTTGGCGGCGTATCACAAGAACCCACACCAGCATTGTTGCGGCAGGAACGAGTGAACCGACAACTAGCCAAAGAGCCCGCTGGAGTGTTTACCAAGAAGCTCTGTTTACAGCGACGACGTCGCTGCTCGACCTCAAACGCAGAATAGAAGGTTTTTAAAGTTTTGTTGTCGTCGACAGCAACGTCACACCCCCTTGTAATCGCACGATGCTGGCGCCGTACCAACGCAAAACCGCGTGTTGTTTTTAAACGATGCTCGAAAGCTTGCGCGGGGCAACAAGTACGGCCAGTGGCTCACAAAGTCGGCGTTGTGCACGCTCTTGAACGTAAGGTCATTTGGAATCGCAAGACTATGTCGTTGACAGTGGACATGGGCGGAACAGACCTGCTTTCCGTCCACATTTTATTCGGGTCTGTCTCCGCCTCACGCCGAAGGGAAATGGCGGTCGCTAGAACGCCGACTCGCCCATCGAGGCACGTCTGCGTTAGGCAAACTCCGTATTCAAGCTTTCGTAAAGCTCGCTTAGGCTAACAGCGGTGCAGGAGGTATTCCTTCGCGTCCATTCCTTCACTATGGCGTTTTCACAAGTTGGGGCAAGAAGGCCACTGTGTCCGTAGTTCCGTCAAAGGCCACGCGGTCGCCGGGGCGGAGCTGAAGCCCGGTTCCGGTTTCAGTTCACACTTCATTCCGGAACTTCCTCTCTCAAAGAAAGAAGGAGTCGTTCCGACCCGAGAGCGGTGACCACACCGCTCAATGAACAGGACCGCCGGAACGAGCTTTTGTTGAAGTACAGTCGAGCCATTTCCTGAGAGAACATCAACGGCTTCTAAGCCATTCGTTGCTGATTGGACTTCGAATTCATTTGTCGAAGCATACGTTGCATCAGCATGCGCAAAACAGCGTCACCATCTGCAATAAGTATTCTCATAGTACCGGCTCGTTACAGATCCTTTCAAGGTCCTGCATCACAAGGGGTAATTCGATTTCGAGTTCTTTAAAGATCGGGAGTGTGCGTCCTAATTCCCCGGCCGAACAAATTCTTTCGAGCTGAGACGCAAGTTCCGCCGCACGTGTAGCTGCCAGGTTCACCAGCGCACCTTTTAGTCCGTGCGCGACCCGACGCAACCGCTCCGCATCCCCGCTCTCGATGCACTCACGAATCATGTTCATCTTCTCGAGACAATCGTCACCGAACGAAACGGCAAACTCCGCCACGAACTCGCGGTCTCCATCAATCCGCTCCAGCAACTCTGCCGAATTGACGGAAGCTCCGGTCTCTCTTGATCGCGCGTTTTCCTTACTTTGATTGCGGCGCATGTCACCGACCTTCTTTGCGGTGTAGGCGTCCAGTACGGCGTCAAGTTCCTGCGTCCGGATTGGCTTCGAAAGATACCCGTCCATTTCAGCATTGAGGCAGCGTTCTCGATCTCCTTTCATCACGAGGGCCGTCATCGCCACAATCGGTTGGTGGCGATCAGACCCTGATTCCCACGCACGGATTTTCAGTGTTGCCTCAATTCCGTCCATCTCGGGCATCTGAACGTCCATTAAAACGAGGTCATAACGGTTTCGCTCCACTGCTTCAAGAGCTTCGCGGCCATTGGCCGCAACTGTAACCGTGTGACCCCTCTTCTGCAACATGCGTACGGCCAGCTTCTGGTTCACCTCGTTGTCTTCGGCAAGAAGAATATTTAAAGTGCGCTGCACGGGGCGCATGGGTTGCAAGAAGGTCTGCGTGATGATCGTGCTCGGTCCAGCCATGGTGGCTCGCACTCCGAGTGCCCGAGCAATAGACTCTTGAAGTTCGTGCTTTCGGACAGGCTTCAGCAGGTACGCTGCAACGCCGAGGCGTTGGCAGCGGCTAGCATCACCATGATGGCCGCCCGAGGAGAGCATCATCACTGTCGGCACTGTCAGGGCACTGTTTGACTGAATCTCCTGCAGCAACATGAAGCCGTCCATCTTGGGCATGTGCATATCAGTGAGAAGCAACCGGAATGGCTCCCCGACTAGATTCGCCTTCGTCAGCATGCGCAGCGCCACCTCACCCTCCGCAACACTTGACACGTTCATTCCCCACAGCCGAAGCAAGCCTTCTAGGATCCGGCGATTTGTCTTATTGTCGTCTACAACCAATACCTTCACGTTGCGAAGCAGCTCTGCAGCAGGGGATACGATGGGAATAGGCTCAAGCTGCGGAACCAGGGGAAACGGAACGACGAAGTGAAATGTAGAACCTTTACCTAAGGTGCTTTCAATCCAGATGCGACCGCCCATCAATTTAATTAGTCGTTTACAGATAGTAAGACCTAGGCCCGTGCCGCCATATTGACGCGTGGTTGAGGTGTCCGCCTGGCTGAATGAGTCGAAGATTGTATCGATCTTGCTTTCCGCGATGCCAATGCCAGTATCTGACACGGTGAAATGCACCTGGTCTTCCCCTTCGGCCGCCGCCGCATTGTTGACTTGTAGGGACACCTCACCCGAAGCCGTAAATTTGATAGCGTTGCCGACGATGTTTACGAGAATCTGCCTAAGTCTTGTGGAGTCACCAAGAACGACTTCGGCGACATCCTGTGATATGTCACACAGCAGTTCAATCCCTTTTTCGTCTGCGCGCAGGGCAAGGGTCTTTAATGTCGTTTCGATGCATTCTCGCAGATCGAAGCGAATCAACTCAAGATCTACTTTGCCGGCTTCTATCTTTGAGAAATCCAGAATATCGTTGATCACCGTCAGCAGAGAATCGGCAGAGAATTTTACCGTTTCCAGATATTCGCGCTGGTCGCGACTTAATTCGGTTTCCAACGTTAGATCTGTCATTCCGATCACACCATTGAGCGGTGTCCGAATTTCATGACTCATATTGGCCAGGAACTCACTTTTGGCTCGGTTTGCCGATTCGGCACTGGCTCTCGCCTCTTCCATACTTCGTGAGGCAAGCTTGCGCTCAGTAACATCATGAACGAACGCGGCAAACATTCGATTACCATCGGACGAGAATTCCGAGATCGCCATCTCCGCAGGGAAAAGCATGCCCGTTTTATGCCGTGCAGTTACCTCTACCCGGACCTGCAAAGGCGTATCTCCGAGTGAGGCAAGCCGATTAAAGTTGAGCGAATTTGCTTCAGAGTCCGCCGAAGTGCAAAGGATCTCCTGCACCGACTTGCCGATCGCTTCCGAGGCAGTCCACCCAAAGGTGTGCTCGGCCTGCCGATTCCAATCCGTGATGGTGCAGTCGCTCGCAATGCCGACAAAGGCATCAAATGCTGCGCTGATGATGCGTCTATACCGCGCTTCATTGCTTTCTAACTCATCCGCATGGCTGCTGAAGCGTCGATCGATGAACGCGGACAAATAGACGAGGCACAGCAATACCACCGAAACGAGCGCAATACTTGCCGCGCCCAGGTCAGAGATATCAATGGCGTGCCGCAAGTTAACCGGTAGAGACACAGCCGGAACGAAGGTCACAGCCGCCATGCCGAGATAATGCAGAACCGGTATGGCAAGCCCCATAAGAACAGCACTGATGCTCTTTCGCCAGGTCCAGCTTTCCTTTATGTGCCTGTTTGCAAACGTGAGCCGCAGAGCAGCAAAGGCTATGATTACGGCTGCCAAGATGGAGATGTCGACGATTGGCAGGGAATAGACAGCGCGCGCTGGCATCCTCATTGCGGCCATGCCGATGTAGTGCATGGCGGCTATTCCGCTGCCCATGCTCAGGCTACCGGCGCAGGTGGTCAGAAGGCTCATAGTGGGCCTGCTCACGGCGTACAGCGCCAGAGCAGAAGCTAGCACTGCCGCGAGCATCGAAAGCAGAACAGTTGGCCAGTCGTAAAGGACGGGCATGCTCATGCGGTAGGCCAGCATGCCAATATAGTGCATTGCCCAGATCCCGATGCCCATGGCGATCGATCCGCATGCCAGCCAGATAAAACGGGCGCCCCCGCTCCGACTGAACGCAATTCGCCCCGCTAGATCTAGGGCGGCGTAGGCGGATAGTATGGCAATAACAATGGATAGTACAAAGAGCGTGGGGTTGTAGGAGCCGTGCATCGTAGCGCTGTAGTCCATTGAGGCCTCTGCATCCCAAGTAAGAACAGGGGGTCACGAGGATTTTAGGATTTGCCGATACCTCTTCTCAATCAACCATTTGGGTCATATGTCTTGGTTCGGCCGATTTGCCCTTAAAAGCGATCTCCACGTGCGTGTGAGGCAGTTAGAGCGCGTGGGTTGAGCCTGTGTCTTGCCCGATTGTAAACAGCCGACGCCCATTGATCCATAAGTCGAGTAGACTCAGCACCTCTCAGGCTTTTCACAGTTGGCTACGTCGTGCGAACGAGAGGTACAAGGCAGGTAAGATGAAGACCTTGTGCACTGATTTTATCGACCAGTACACAGTGGGTCGATGTGGCACGTATGCAGGGTCGACTTGCTGGCCGAGATCGGCAACGGACTTAAGCCGATTTGAAACCGGTGACGCAGCTTAGCTGGATGTACAGACAGCCGATCCACTGTCAATATCCTGTTCGCGCGTAGGTCAACATCCCACAGAGTGGACTGTCACAAGCGAAACGTGACGGAGATCCTGCTTTAGTAAGCGTGAGTATTATGCGAGGAACACGTGCCAATCCCGACTTCTTAGCTGCCTCCTGTGCATTCTGCTGGCGGCGGCTGCTTCAGCCCAGACGGAACCAACGCTCGGCATTGATGCAGGACTAACCAGCACGCTGTAAGCCCAGGTGTCCACGGTCTTGTTAGCTATGGCCTGGACGCCCGTTTTGTTCAGGAGATCAGCTGCCGAACGGTTAGTACGATATCTTCCAGGTGTTCTGAATTGAGCGGGAATCATTCTTCGTTGTTTGTTTTGCTGGCCTCTCGATCTGATGTTGGCACAGTCGGCCGTGAAATCCCAGGCTCCACATCCTCTCGGTTCCTTTCCTGGCGTTGCCAGCTTTGTCTGGTGACCTTCATGGGTTGCGTCAGTTATGCCGACGTGTGTGCTGCGCCCATTCTTTCACTTCGGTGGGTGCAGCCTGTTCAAGGCCACAGCTTTTCTGGCGAAGCGAAGACGTTCTGACAGCCCAGGTAGATGAGCGTAAAGGTCAGGTCTAGTTGGGCAACAAGCTCTCCCGCATGTGCCGCTTCAACGCGGCTGCCAATGAAGCGACGTTCGGCTCAAGGAACATGCTTTGCCTGTCTCCTGGCGCAAGCAGGTGGCGAACAAGTCCTGACGTGAAAGGCGCCCATCCACATGAAGTATCGGATTGCTGCGGGTCGAAGTAGCTTTTCGCCGGAAGCACGAGTGTGATGTCTCCCCGGTACGGGAGTATGTGATAGTTGCGGAGCCATTCATAACCCAGAATGTCGGTACTGGCCAGTGCCGCTGGATGCTGGAAACCCATGCTTGAAAACAGTCGATAAAGCAGCGACTTGCTGGCACGGATTGCTTGCATCCGAAGGATGACGAGAGTTCCCAGGCAGCGATTCGCTACACGCTCGACGAATCTGTGGATTCCTTTTGCAAGGGCCACAGAAGACCTTTCAGCAATGTATGCCTTTCGCGATTTGCGGGGCGTTGTGTAGGGGCACCATGAGTCGAGGAGGAAAAGAGTTGAGACCTGCTCGCCTGCAGTCTCCAGTCGGCGCGCGACTTCGTAGGCCATGAGCCCAGCGAAACACCAGCCAGCAATCTGATAAGGACCGTGTGGCTGAATGCTGCGTACCTGGCGTACATGTTCGTCGAGCAGTGAATCGATGAAGCCCGGCGACAGATCGTCACCTGGAGGCAACTCCTTCAGTCCGTAGAAGGGTTGATCGAAGCCCAAGGCTCCCGGAAGCCTACCGTACAGCATATGAGAGTGCACCATAAACAGCGGGCGTGCGGTGCCGTATGGGTTCAGTGTGACTAGGCTGCCGGTGTTTTGTGGTGAGTCCAATCCGCTGATCAGTCGTGCCAGTTTCGTTACGGTTGGAGCCTCGAAGAGCTGGGGCAGGTCCAACTTGGTTTCGAACTCCTGGTTCACTGCGCGCAATAGTTTCAGCAGCAGGAGAGAGTGGCCGCCCAGATCGAAGAAGGAATCGTTCCTGCCGACACGCCGGACACCCAGAATCTGCGCCCATACCCTGGCCATTCTTCTTTCGGTTGGGTGCGACACGTCCTGCTCGACCGCTTCGACCTGCTCGGGCTTCGTCAGCTTCGAACGATCGACCTTGCCACTGGGTGTCAGGGGCATCGCCGCCATGAAGATGATCTGCGTGGGAACCATGTAGGCCGGTAGTCGAGAACGGAGAAAATCACGCACCTCGGATCCGAGCAGATGTGTTCCCTGCTGGCCGACAAGGTAAGCGGTCAACGTATTTCCGCCAGAACTGTCGGCCCAAACACGGGCAGCGGCAAACGCGACAGCGGGATGAGCGGCCAGGTTCACTTCGACCTCATCCAGCTCTACCCGGTGTCCACGAATTTTCACCTGGTTGTCCAGCCGGCCGCGGAGTTCAATCTCGCCCTCTCCCCGGTACACCGCAACGTCACCTGTGCGGTAAAGACGTTCGCCGTTCGCGGCGTCCACGGTGATGAATTTCTCGTCGGTAACGGCTGGCAAGTTTCTATAGCCTTTGGCTAATCCGCTTCCACCCAGGTAGAGTTCCCCAGCAACTCCGATGGGTACGGCTCGCTGCCTCGCGTCCAGAATGTACGTGGTCGTATTTGCGATGGGTTGACCCACGGAGACCGCGCCACTCGACGGCTTGACCCTGCCGATAGTGGACCAGACTGTGGTTTCAGTTGGGCCATAGACATTCCACACGTCCATTCCTTGGGCAAGGAGCTGTTCCGCGAGCGATCGGCTCATGGCTTCGCCGCCACACAGGACACGAAGGCCAGCTTTGCCTTGCCAGCCAGACTCAAGCAAGGAAGTCCATGTAGCCGGTGTTGCCTGCACATACGTGCATGCGCCACTGTCGATCAGTCGGCCAAGTTTTGCAGGGTCGGTCGCATCTTCGCGCGATGCAAGCACGATGCGGCCACCGGAGATGAGTGGAAGAAACATTTCGAGCACGGAGATGTCAAAGGAGATGGTCGTGATGGCAAGTATGGAGTCGTTCTCGTTAAAACCCGGATCGTGCTGCATGGAGAGGAGGAGATTGACAACACCGCGGTGCACGATTTCGACACCCTTCGGTACACCTGTGCTGCCCGACGTATAAAGCACGTAGGCAAGATCATCTGGACCGGATGAGATCGTGGCACCAACACCTACTCTTGGCGCAGCGAGAACATCTTCCAAGACGAGCGTGCGCCCAGAAGGCATTGCCGCCACGCCCAGGTAGGATCTTTCTGCCAACACCCAGTCCGGCCTGGCGCTCTCAAAGCAAAGGGCGATGCGAGAGGTGGGCGTGGCCGGATCGATCGGCATGTAAGCGGCACCCGTCATGAGAATGCCCAGCAGACTGGCGACCAGGGAAGGGGAGCGCCCAAGAACTGTCGCCACAAGAGCATGTCGCGTGATACCAGCCTGCAAAAGGGCGGCGGCGATCTGTTCCGCCTCGTCCATCAGGCGTGCATAGGTCCATCCCGTTGCGCCCCAGGTGATGGCCGTCCTGTTCGGTGTCCGCTTACCCTGCGCCAGAATGAGGTCATGAATCGTCGTTTGCGGCAACGGCTGTTTGGTGGCGTTCCAGCTCTGCATCGTCTGTTGTTCCGTGGCAGTCAGCAACGGCAGGTCGCCGATTACACATTCCGGATTTGCGCAGACACCGTGGAGCAGTGTTTCCCAATGACCAATCAGGCGGTAGATGGTTTCAACATCAAAAAGGTCCGTTGAGAAAAAGATACGAACGCCGATCCTGTCGGCCTGCTCGTCGGCCTGCTCGTCGGCTTCGATACACAGATCGAACTTTGAGGTGCTCGTAGCGATCTCCGTGCCGGTGACGCTCCAAAGACAATCCGCCTCGGCCTCATTTGGCTGAAAGGCAAAGAGCGTCTGGAAGATAGGTTGGTGACTATGCTCCCGTGTCACGCCGGCCGCATCCACGATGTGCGCAAGCGGTGGCTCGCACATGGCAAGTCCATCCAGGAAGGTTTCATGGACCTGTTTCAAATAGTCGAGGAAGCTGAGGGCGGCACGCGGGCGTGTTCGCACGGGAAACACATCCATAACACAGCCCATTACTGCCTCAAGCTCAGGTCTCCGTCGGCCGTCAGCGACGGTCCCGACGATGACATCTTCCTGTCCGCTGTAACGAAAAAGCAGGACTTTTAGTGCGGTGAGCAGCACCGTGTACAGCGACGTTTTCGAGTGCTGAACCAGCCGGCGCAAAGCTTGTACGGTATGAGGCGGCAGGTTGAACCGCCGCATGTCGCCGCGTCGCGTGAGCTCTTTCGGACGAGACCGGTCGGTGGGCAAACTTAACAACGCCAGATCACCAGCGAGCTGGTGTTTCCAATAGGCAAGCGGGGCATCCATGTTTGAGGACGCTGCTTGTTGGTTGCGCCACAACGCATAGTCAGCATAATGCAGTGAGACTGCCGGCAGAGATGGCTGCCGGCCCAGGGCGAAGGCCGCATAGATGTGCCTGAGCTCCGGCAGAAAGGTCCGCCGCAGCGAAAAGCTATCGACGATAAGGTGCGAGATGACCAGGTGCAGGCGACTCTCTTCTGCGCTTAGTTGCAGCAGAGTCGCACGCAGCAATGGCGCCTGTTCGAGATCAAGCGGCAGGCACGCCTGTGCGCTTGCAATCCGGCTCGATTCGCCTTCCACATCGGGGTGCGCGCGCAAATCAACTAGGGTCAACGCCAGCCTGACCTCTGGTTCTACCTGCTGCACGACTTCGTCAGCCATTTGCTGGAAGGTGGTCCGCCAGATCTCATGGCGTGCAATAAAGAAATTGAGGCTTTGCTCCAGCACAGGCGCGTGGAGCTCGCCACGGAATCGTACCGTTACAGCCTCGTTGTAGATGGGCAGTTTCCGCTCAAGGGTCGCCTGCAGCCAGACACTGGACTGCTCCGCGCTAAGGGGCGTTTTTGCGCCGGCAGCCCTGGGCTGGATGGAACCGGATGCCCGGTCAGCCAACGGAACACCCTGGAGATGCTTGATAAGCAGGTGCTTCTTCGCGTCCGACAACTCTGCGGCCGGCGTTTTCTCATTGCTGGTGGGCAAAGCACTCTCCTCACAACGTCTTCTATAAAAGCGCCACATGGAGCACCTGGAGCGCCCGCATGGCGGACATGCCGTGCCACACGGGCGGCTTTGGCTTTAAAGCAGGTTTAGTAAATCGACCGGCGATGGATGTAAACGAACCTGCGCCGCCAACCTGGCAACGGGGGTGCGCCCAGGCAATAGTGGCCAGCCCAGCGACATGCCAGATGGCTATTTGTACGATCGCTGCAACTCCGGCCGGTCTGGTTCCGCACACCGCAAGGGGCCCCGGTTAGCCGCGGCAAGTACGACCGTAATGGCCTCCCCACACCGAACCTTTCTCCCTGCAGGGTTATGTCAGTCGCAGCCACGCGCCCGACATATTGCATGGTCGACTCAAAGCGGCAAAGTTCGTCCTGTACGAGTGTCAAAATCCTTTTCTCCAGAACGCTGTACTCCTCATCGGACGATCCCGGCACTTCCTGCAGCACGGCCTGGATATCGTCTCCCGGGCAAACGTCCCGCTTGGGTGCCGTCGTTCAGGAAGGGGTCTCGCAACAATTGTTCCGCGGTGAGCACCGGCCGGTTGTGGTATCCGCGCGCCACGCCAGCACCACTCACATAAGTCTTACCCATGCACGTCGTCCTTCAAAAATTTGGGTTAGCGACAGAAGCAAATTGGTTGACTATGAGAGGAGCTTCTTTCACCGTCGTCGAAGAGAGCTTCGGCGCGAAATGTGAGCACCGTTCGGATCTCTTGCTCAAGAGCGAGGGACGCAATACAACCGTCGATGCCTTGCAGAGGCAAGAGCCGATACGGCGTAGTCCCACCGTCCGGTGCGACCACTTTCCACGATGCTGCGACAGCTTCCGAACCAGCAACTGCCGGTGAAGTTGAAACGATAGAGCTCGGATTGCTGATCCCGATACCCGCTGCTTTGCCTATGGCTTCTCGAGCTGTCCAGACACGCAGAAATGCGCTCAGTCGTTCTTGTTCCGTGCGGGCCGAAGTCAAAAGAGGGACTTCGTTTGGGTGAAACTGGTCAGCTGCCAAGCAGATGACGTCCTCGCCAATCAGGGCGTCCGTTGCTCGATCCTCAACGTCGATGCCGACCTCGCCGTTACTCGACAGGGCCAGCAGCAAAGTAGACGAACTATGTGAGAGCGAGAAATGAATTTGTGAGTCCTGCGCCAGAGAGGGCTTCCCATTTGCGGAAACAAAAACCTCCACATCCTTTGCAGAGATCCCCAAGGCCTGCTCAAGGAGCAGGCGAAGCAAACCTCGCCCGCAGCGAAAGGACTCTGACCCTCGAAGCGTCAGGAATCGCCTGTCTCGCGCCCGCTCTGACGTGGACATGACGCTATCTGCGTACCGCAGCACCGGGCGAAGCCGTGCGCAATTAAGGTCGAGCCTCCACACCTGAACGGTTTGAGCCGAAAGATGAGGAACTTGCGTGGGACTGCTCCAGGCTTGCTCAAACATGAATCTTCCATCGGCTTGAGCGAGTAGTCTCTTCTCCCGATGCTGATGCCGCGTGTCCAATCCGTCCCGCCGTGAACGCGGGTAAGGGTGAAAGTACAACCCAGTCTGGTCCTTCGATAGCCTGTACCCAGGTCAATGTGACAAACGCGACGCTCACCTCCATGGTGAAGACGCTGGCTTCTACGACCATTCGCCCGGGGCAATAGCAGTCAATAAAGTAATTCGGTACGTTTAGCGACAGCTACATGCAAGACATGTACCTGAACGTGGCGCTTGCTTCGGCCAACCCGGACGCTGCCAGCATTAAGGGAGCGGTTGCCCTTGCCGTAACCGGCCCCTGTGCTGCAAGCGGTCACGCCTTACCCGGCACAAACCGGGATTGTCAACGTGCTGGTAGTACCGTGCAGTACACCGCAACCTGATCTTTCAGCGACTCTTCAACTCAAGGCCTCACCAATACCATCCATCTATCGATCTCTTCAGGCGTTGCGTTCAGCACCTCCCCAGGTTGGCCGCTTCTCTCCTCGGTGTCAGCTAGGGCAGCCTTATCGCAACGTTCGGATGTTGTCCGGACAACCGCTTCACCATAGCTTCTACTTCATAGACCAGGACAGTAACGGGGTGACTCGGGTTTGCTGCTGGTACCCCGCATTCAACGCGCCAGAATCTCACGCACCAGCTCAACCTGTTCCACAGCTTCGTCTGAGAACCGCAGTGTCCCTCGCAGCATTCGCTCTGGTTCTTCCAGCTGCTGCTCCCGGTCCGCAAAAAGCGTAATCAGCGGCGCACCTGCTGCCACAAAGTCGCCTACCTTTGCGTGCATCTCTATTCCGGCATCTGCAGAAACCGGGCCGCCCGGCACCTCTCGCCCGGCACCCAAACGCTGCACAGCCCAGCCCACCTCCTTGCAGTCCATCCCCGCTAGATACCCGGAACGCGACGCGCACAAGACCCGTGTCACGCCCGGCTCGTGATGTGACGAAGGTGTTTCAAAGACTGTCGCATCCCCACCCTGCAGTTCCACCATTCGCAGCCACACCCGCCAGGCCGAACCATCCTGAAGCACACGCGCCGCAATGACTCGGCCCTCGTCTGCAGAACCCGCAAGTCCGCCCAAAAAGATCATCCATCCACTCAGCGTCAGCGACAGCGAGACCATGTCCTCACTCAGCGGGTGCGCCTGACCCCGCAGCACATCGACGCACTCCCAAACCTCTACCCAGTTGCCGGCAAAGCGCCCCAGTGGTTCGTCCATGCCCGTCAGCAGCGCTACCGTCCGGCAACCGGCAGCCTCGCCTGTCTTCACCATCAGTTCAGCCAGCTCGCGGCTCGCCTGGTACGTCGGCATAAACGCGCCGGACCCCACCTTCACATCCAGCACCAGCCCGCGCAGATCTTCTGCCAGCTTTTTGCTCATGATGCTCGCCGTAATCAAGTTTGGCGATTCGACCGTTCCTGTATGATCCCGCAGTGCATACAGAATGCGATCCGCCGGCACCAGCGTCGGCGTTTGCCCGATCATGCATGCACCACAGTCCGCAATCACGTCGTAGAACTCCCGCATGCTCAACTGCGTTCGAAAACCGGGGATAGTCTCCATCTTGTCCAGCGTTCCGCCCGTATGGCCCAGGCTTCTGCCGCTGATCATCGGTACGGCAAGCCCGGCTGCCGCAACAATGGGAGCAATCAGCAACGAAGTTTTGTCACCCACGCCACCGGTCGAATGCTTGTCGACCGTGAATTTTCCTAATCCCGTTGCGTCAAACACCTCGCCTGATCCGCGCATCGCGTCCGTAAGCGCGGCCAGCTCCCGAGCGGACATTCCTCGCTGGAATACCGCCATAAGCCATGCTGCAATCCGCGCCGGCGAAACCTCCTCGCGCACCACACCCTGCACGAACGCGCGGATTTCCACGTCGGAAAGCTCGCGGCCGTCCCGCTTTTTAAGGATTACGTCGATCGAGTGCACCACCTGTTTGCTCATGCCGCCCCTTCCAACGGCCCCGGCAGCACAGACGCATCAAAGCGCGATGGCAGCAGTTCCGCCAAGGTGCACCTGGATCCTTCCATAGTCCCGCTAGGGAAAAACACAGGGCAATCCCAATCCGCAAACTCCGCTATCGTCTGCCGGCAGGCTCCGCACGGCGCACACGCGATCGTCGGGTCCAGGTTCGCCACAGCCACAGCCACAATTCGTATGCCCGGCCCAAACTCCGCGACAGCCCGGGCAATCGCTGTCTGCTCCGCGCAGCACGTCAACCGATAGCTCGCGTTCTCCACGTTGCATCCGGCCACGACCTCGCCGGTCGCCAGCAACACTGCAGCGCCCACATAGAACCGGCTGTACGGCGCGTATGCCTGACTTGCTGCCGCTGCCGCAGCGCGCCGCAGCCCATCCTCGTCGATCGTCATCTTACCCACCCTGCTGGTTTCGGCACATAGAAGCCTGAGGCTAAACCCGCGCCGTTACACGCGCAAGCATCCGTTACCAGGCAGTCCGCCGTGCATCCAAACTGTTGCACCCATGGTCCATACTTAAAGCTATGCCGGCAATTTCTCCCACAAAGCCGAAAGCCCCACGCAAGCGCCACAATTCCGAGCCGGAAGCCCTTGCGCCTCCAGCACTTGGGCATGAGGCCACTGACGTCCTCACCCAGTTCCATCCGGTCACCGCCGAGTGGTTCCGCCAGGTCTTCGAAGCCCCCACCATCCCCCAGCAGCAGGGCTGGCCCGCCATCGCCCGCGGCGACTCCACCCTTATCCTGGCCCCCACCGGCACCGGAAAAACACTTACAGCTTTTCTGTGGTGCCTCGACAAGCTCATGCTGCAGCAACCGGAGCGCGTCGCCGCCAAAGCCGTCAATGTCACCCCCGCAAAGCCAATCCGCGGCAAGCGCATCAAAAAAGAAAAGACCCAGATTCTGCCGGAGGGCGAAGGCGTCCGCGTCGTCTACATCTCCCCCCTCAAGGCCCTGGCCGTCGACGTCGAGCGCAACCTCCGCTCCCCCCTCGCCGGCATCTCCAACATGGCCCAGCGCATGGGCGTCCCCGTCCACATTCCCGAAATCAGCGTCCGCACCGGCGACACCCCTGCCGCCGACCGCGCCCGCTTCGCCAAGCACCCCGGCGACATCCTCATCACCACCCCCGAATCGCTCTACCTGCTCCTCACGAGCAACGCCGGCGAAGCCCTCCGCACCGTCGAGACCGTCATCATCGACGAGATCCACGCACTCGTTCCCTCCAAGCGCGGCGCCCACATGGCCCTCTCGCTCGAGCGCCTGGAAGCCCTGGCCGGCCACAAAATACAGCGCATCGGCCTTTCCGCCACGCAGCGCCCTCTCGAAGAAGTAGCCCGCTTCCTCGGCGGCGCCGACGGCTTCGCCTCCCTCGAAAACAACCCCCTCCCCGGCCAGCAATCACCCCCAAAGCTCTCCGAAAACACAAACGATTTGACGTCCATCGAAGGGTCAACAATCACCCAGGCAAAAACTTCGACAGTAATCGAATTAGCGAGTCCTACCAGCGTCGACACTTCGAAGTTCATCGAAACACCTCATCTCGCTAGCTCCGACACCGACAAACGCAAAGCCCCAAGCCCCGCCGTCGCCGAAGAAGCTGGCGACACCGCCCTAGCCCTCGGCGAAGACGAAACCCCTGACCACCGCCCCACCGAAGGCGTCCGCTTCCGCCCCGTCACCATCGTCAACGCCGGCGCACGCAAAACCCTCGAGCTCGCTGTCGAGGTCCCCGTCGAAGACATG
>CAHJWI010000037.1 GCA_903642225.1 Acidobacteriaceae bacterium
CGCCAGGGTGGTCGGTCGAAGTCATGCGGCTACGAACCTGAAACATGCCACCGTGGCGATCGACGATCTCCTGGGAGACCCATAGACCGAGACCAGTACCGGTGATGCCTTTCGTGGAATAGAACGGCTCAAACAGGTGCGCCAGCGTTTGCGACGACATGCCGGTACCGTGGTCTGCAATGGTCAGCGCAATACCCTCGCGGCCAAGCAGCGGGTGGCGAGTGCATGCAGTCCGCAGCACGATTTCGCCGCCTGCTGGAGAAGCGTCAATGGCATTGCCAAGCAGGTTGACGATGACTTGGCGGAGCTCCCCTTCAAAGGCAGGCAGAGTGCGGCGCGTGCGAAAGTCCCGGCGCACGGTGATGTTCTGACGACGCATCCTTGGCTCAAAAAGAGCGAGCACGGTGCCGGCGAGTTCGGCGACATCACTCTCTATGGCGCGGCTGCTTTGCCGGTGGAACCTCAGCGTCTGAACCGTGATTTGCGCGACCCGGTCAAGTTCCTTTTGAGCCATGTCCAGATAGGTTCTTCCATCAACAGAAAGCTCGGTATTCTGCACAAGGTAAAGGCAGTTGGTGACTGCTGCCAGTGGGTTGTTGATCTCGTGAGCAATGGAGGCAGCGAGTCGGCCGGCAACGGCAAGCTTCTCCGTACGACGAAGCACCTCTTCAGCGTGTTTTCGGCCCGTGATATCTGCGAGGAATGCTGCGATCTGGCGCTTGTCGGGAGCTTCGTCGGGGTTGAGGAAAGCAGTGCCAAAAAGAACATCTACGATTCCGCCGTCCTGCCGAAGCAGGCTGGTCTCCACGGGCTCTCTGCCAGCCATGACGGCCAGGTGCTCAATCGATAGATCCAGCGAATCGCCGATCGTCCGCAGGGTGATGTCCCCACGCTGCATCTGCTCGCTGGATGCTCCGAGCATCAGTTCGACAGCGGCGTTCGCATAAGTGATCTTGCCTTCAGCATCGCTGATCAGCAGGCCAAGCGGCATGGCATCGACCAGACGGTGGAAGCGAGCTTCGCTGGCCTGCAGGGCCAGTTCCGCGGCAACACGGGAGCGCCGTGCGGCAGCCTCGCGCAGTTCCCTTTCAAGCACAGGTGCAAGGCGCGCAAGATTCTGCTTAATGACGTAGTCCTGTGCGCCTGCACGCATGCTGGAAACAGCAGTTTCCTCTGACATGGCTCCCGACATCATGATGAATGGGACATCGTAGCCACTGACACGCAAAAGACTCAACGCCTCAGGACCGCTGAAATTGGGCAGGTTGTAGTCCGCCAGAATGACGCCAGGGAGAGGTGTTATGGCAAGTGCGGCCTGCATTTCGACGGCCGTCTCAACCCGCCGGATGGTGGGCACAAAACCTGCCCGCCGCAGGTGCCGCTCCAGCAGAAGGGCATCGTCTGCATTGTCCTCCACGAGCAGGACGTCAAGCGGTCTTGCCAGTCCTACCGAGTCGGGCATTCGTTGAGCACCAGCCAGTACATGCCAAGCTGGCGCGTCGCTTCTGCGAAGTCAGTGAAGTTGACCGGCTTGCGAATATAGCTGTTCACACCAAGGCTGTAACTACGCACAACATCACGCTCTTCGTCAGATGAGGTCAGCACCACGACAGGAAGCATTTTGGTTTGGTCGCTTTCGCGAATGCGGCGCAGGACTTCCAGGCCATCGACCTTCGGCAACTTCAGGTCAAGTAGGATCACCTGGGGCCGAATGGGATTGTCTCCGAAGAGCAGATTAACCGCCTCTTCGCCGTCGCGCGCGATGCTCACTTCGTTCGCAATATTAGATTTTTTCAGAGCGCGAATCGTAAGCAGCTCGTGGTCCGGATCATCTTCCACCAACATAATCATCTTTTTCACCGGCTCTGTCATGCGGTCATCCTAGCGTAAACCAAAAGCATGCGCCATGACCCACTTGGCTGTTGGCCCAGATGGTTCCGTGGTGACGACGAACCACACGCGCCACCGTGGCAAGGCCTATTCCTGATCCCTTGAAGTCTTTGTCACCGTGCAAACGGTTGAAAGCGTTAAACAGCTTTTCGGAATAACGCATGTCGAAACCCGCACCATCGTCTTCCACAAGGAAGGCCTGTTTTGGTTCGTCGTAGCGCACGCAGATCTGGCTCTCACGCTTCCGCGAGCTGAACTTCACAGCATTTCCCAAAAGATTCTCGAAGGCAACTCGAAGCAATCCGGGATCCGCATTGGCGCGCATGCCGGGATCGATGCGGAAGTGCAGAATCTGCTCCGGATTTTCATCACGAAGGTTCGCGGCAACACTCTCAACCAGAGCGGTGACATCAACCTCGGCGCGATTCACCTCAGACCGCGTGATGCGGCTGAGCTGTAGCAGCGCATCGATGAGCCCGCCCATCCGCTGCACGCCGGCGCGTACGCGCTTAATGTAGTCACGGCCAGTATCGTCCAAGGCATCGGTGTAATCCTCCTCAAGGGCGAGGCTGAAACCGTCGATGGTGCGCAGCGGTGCGCGAAGATCATGAGACACCGAGTAGCTGAACGCCTCAAGCTCACGATTCGTTGTCTCGATCTCGGCGGTGCGTTTGCGAACACGCTCCTCGAGTTCTACATTCAGCGTCTGTAACTCGTCCGAGGTGCGTGCAATTTCGTCGTTGGCTAGGGTGAGTCGGGCTGCGGAGTCTTCGGAGACCAAGCGAAGTTTCCGCTCGCGGGCGAGATAGTACAAAACCGTAAGCAGTAATAAGAGATCAAGACCGGCGGCAACGGCGGTCGCTGTATACGCGCGGTCCCCGCTCCTGCGCTCGGCATCCTCACGGATCACGAGTAGGCGCCGTTCCTCATCCTCGGCACGACTGGCAACTGCACGCAGATGGGTCATCTGCGCGAAACCATTGCTCTTCAGGCCGCTCAGACGCGCTGCATCAAAATCGCGGTCGCGCCGCATTTGGGCACCATCATCCAGCTGCGCCAGACGCTGAGAGACAATGGCTCGCAAATCGTTCGCGTTTTGCTTCTGATTTGGATTGTCAGCAGTCAGCTTTGCGAACTCTTCAACCTGCTTCAGCAGGTTTGCGCGAGCTTCCAAGAATGAATTCAAGTACTTGCCATCGCCTGTAAGAACGAAACCACCTGCGCCTGTTTCGGCGTCATTAGCCGAACCGATGATGGTTCGAATCTGGCCGATGACCTGCCATGTGTGGCTCAGCCAGAACTCGCTTTGCAGCAGGTTGTGGATGGCACCAAAAGCTAAAAAAGCGTTTACGAGAACGACAAGGACAATGCTCGCAAGGATGGGACCGGTGACGCCGCGCCGGATGGTTGCTTTCATGCTGCCTCAGACTGCCCTTTGTAGAATGTATGCCCGTGACACGCAGTGTACAGGCCTACTGGCGAGCGGAATTGCGGGTAGACGCAGCTAAGATCAATTTGACAGCGCACGCGCTTACAACAGCGTGCATGCCAGAGGACGACATAGGCAGCATGAGAGAAGCATGACTGCGATGGCGCGTCAAGACTGCCATGGACAGTACCGACGGTCAGGAGAACGTGACGGCTAAACCCGATACAGACGACGGTAATTAGGCCTACAGTTCTGCTCAAGGATGGGGGACATATGCTGGTTGGACGGAAACTATACTGGGAGCTAGTGACCACAGGCTTGGTGCTTGGTGCATCGGTCTGCAAGGCAGACACGCTGAAGTATAGCTATGTTGACAGCTTTCGACCTGAAACGTTCAGCTTCGAGCTGCAATCAACTCCAGCGGTGACACCGACGCTGCCGCTGGGTACGGGTTTTCAAACCGCAACCACACCCATTACGGTGAACGGGCAGACCGCACCGGGCTTTCTCGAATTCGGGACGGTAGACGGCGGTTTCTACCTGCAATCCGGCACCGTTTCAGGGTACCTTGCGGGACCTGTCCTGTTTACCTCCTCCCTTGCATCGCCCGTGCTACTGACCGGCACATTCCAGCTTTTTGGGGCACTGGGTGGTGGGGGTACGAGCGGCACCTTGACCGTAACGGATGTAGCGCCGGAACCACCCAGCATTCTGCTACTTGGCACTTCCATGGTTGCAATGGCTGCACTTATATACGCTCGCACCCGACAACCGGTGCAGTAGCTCCTGGTTGCCGCGAATTCGTGCGACCGCACTCAGGTACAGCTTTGCGAATCGCTTGTGCCCTAGCACCTTTAGCTTCGGGTTGCCGTTCTCGCCGGCAATTGCTGCAGTGCTATCCTTCGGCAACGCTTCCAACCGAGGCCATACCCGTTCCGCTGAAGACAAAGCACTACCCTGCTCGCGGGCCAGTCCCCTCCCATGAGTCACAAGCTGCGTATGACGCGGGTGGCGGTCGCTCAAAGCTCGCAATGCGGTCTGCCCTTCGGCCATCAACTGATCGAAGCCATGCCCAACGTCCGGATATACAGGCAGCTCGACCGGAACCGCTGCTGCTGAGAGCTTTCCGCGTTGTCGATAGCCTCCAGCATCCGCAGGTCCAGGTCACCGATCTCAATGTAAGCCGGTGCCAAGCCCTGCTTCTCGATCTACTGCTTGGAGCAGGCCACGAGCATCGTCCTGAACCACCCTCCGTCGTTCCAGCGCGTGTGCAGGATTAAGTTGGCCTGCTCTACGGCAGGCGTCTTGACGGCGACCTGAGCGAACCCGGCATTACGACTCGTTCGCTTGCTTCGCCAAGGATACTGCGCTGGTTGTCGACTTACTTGCCGTTCTCACGGCGTTGACTCTCTTTCGACACATAGCAGGAGTCATTCTTTCCCCGCGTACTTGTCAAGCCACTTCAACTCTTCGCGCAGAGCGACATACCCGTGCCACGGGTTGTTTCCCAGCGGATGGTTCTCCCCGGGAAACTGCAGCAACGCGTGCGGCACCTCCAAGCGTTCCAGCGCCCGCTCAAACACAATCTGCTCGAAGAAGCTCACCCGGTCATCTGCGTCGCCGCCGATCATGTGTGTCGGCGTCTTCACCTTATTCATCTGAAATAGCGCTGCCTCGCTTTGGTACAACTCCGGCTTCTCCCACGGCGCGCCCGATAAATACCAGGCATCGTCAAAGCTCAGGTCGTCAAAGCCCCAGTTTGCTGCATGCTCCACCGCGCCGGCTCCGGTCATGGCGGCCTTAAACCGGGTCGTTTGCGTGATGATCCAGTTCGTCATATACCCGCCGTAGCTGTAGCCGGCAATGGCAAGGTGATCCGGGTTTGCGACGCCCTCTTCTACCAAAGCATCTACACCAGCGAGAATGTCACCGCCCGGAGCGCTAACCAAGTGTGGTGTGATGCCAAGCTGAAAGGCGTCGCCATACCCGGTCGAACCACGGTAGTTCGGTTGGAATACCAGCCATCCCTGCGCGGCCGCCATGCCTGCCCAGTCATACCAGTTCGCTCCGAAGCGGTCGCCGTCGGCGTCCGCCGGCCCACCATGGATCAGTGTCAGCATCCGCAGGTGCTGCGCGCCCCTTTTGCCGGGCGGATATACAAGCACACCCTGCACCGCCTTTCCGTCCTTGCTTTTCCACTCATACGGTTGCCACTCCGGTTTGGCCCGCTCTGCAAAGACCGGGTTCAAGGCCGTGATCGCTTCGGGGTTCTTCAGCCTGCCCGCGTCCTCCGCAAGGTAAACCTGTGTCGGCACACCGATTTCTGAGTGCGTAAACAACATCGCTCCACCGTGGTTGGCCAAACTCAACCGTCCATACGCTCCCGGCCTGGCCGCGAGCGCCTCGAAGCGGTCGCCCTCCAGCCGATACACAGATCGGTTCATCCCCTTCAAGCCAACGGCATATACCTTGCCGTCGTGCGCCACCGTCAGGTCTTCCCAGGACCCATCAAACTTGCTTCCCAGCCGCGCTGGCACACCAGAAGCCACATCGATTGCGTATACCCGCCCCTGCACGTCCTGGTACGGCCCTTCCATCGATCCACCAGCCGCGCGCACCATCACATACACCTTCCTGCCGGTCGGATCCCAGGCAAGCCGTCCCTCCAGCCCCTGGTTACGCGTAATCTGCTTCGGTTCGCCACCGCCAGCCGAAACCACATACAGTTCCGTGTCCGCAGGGTTCTCAAGCCGATGCGCTACCGGGCCTGTTTCAAAAGCGATCTTGTCCCCAGCTTGAGACACGGCGATCTCTTCCATCGCCAGCGAATTGTGCGCGATGACCCTTGCTTCCTTTGGATATTCCGGCTTGTCTGCAGCCGGCTTCGGCTCCTCATGCGCCTGCGGAACCGCTGCGTTCGCGCGAAGTGCGGCGTCTATCGAAAGCGAAAGCAATGTGTCGCCACGATCCTTGTCGCGCCACTCCACCACGTCCTTCCAATCTTTCTTGTGTGCCTCCTCGGCAATTTTGGACCTTGGCTCCATCACCGAAAACAAGATCTGGTTGCCTGTCGGCGTCCACGTAAACGCATGCAAATTGAGCGGCTCGCGATACAGCGGAAACGCCTCGCCTCCACCCGCGGGCAGAATCCAAATCCGCCCTGTCTTGCCCTTTTCTGCGCCGCCAACACCGTCGCCTTCGCCTGAGGGCTTGTCTTCCCCCAGCAACGGCCGGTCCGACACAAACGCGATATAAGTTCCATCCGGTGACCACTCCGGCCCTGAGTCGTTTCCAGAGCTCGTCAATGGCATCATGACGCCGCCACCACGGCGCCAGAGCCAAAGCTTTTTCTGGAATCTGTCGTGCGCCCAGTCCGGACTAGATGTTCCGATCACCGCCGCTGACCCGTCCGGGGCAATCTGCGACGCAGTGATCTCCGTGGTGTTCAGGTATTCCTCTAGCGTGATGGCCTTCTGCGCAACCAAAGCAGGCACGACGAAGAACGGTACCACGCGAAGCAACACTGATGACGGGGACCAAAACTTCAACAAACGTCGCATGCGACTACCTTCGAAACCTTCTGTGCAACGCGAAAATACGGAGCAGAAGGCGTACGTACCGCAGAGCCAGCCGCACGCCGATGGTTAAAAGTCATAGCGCAACGAGAATTGCATCCGTCGCGGCGCACCAAGTTGGGCCGTCGCCACACCCAAGTTGCCACCGGTCAGCTGGTTGCTGATCGAGGTCGGATCGAAGCGGAACGTGTTTGTCACGTTGTATACCTCCCAGGCAAAACGCAGGTCGCCACTTTCGATCTTCCACGATTTATTCAGGCCGCTGTCCAAGGCGAAGTAGCCATCACCACGAAAGTTGTTTCGCTCCCCCGCCTCTCCGGGGTATTCCACGCGCACGGGCGAACCAGACGTCACACCACTGTTGATCCCGCTGGCATTATCGAAGAATTGCGGGTTGCCCGATGCGTCGAAGTGCCTGCGAAGTTTCGCTCCGGCTTTGTTGGTCACTACTCCAAAACCGGTAATCTGCCAATCGGTTGTCCAGCCCGGTTCAATCAGGGAAAAGGGAAGCCCGCTCGTAACACGCAAGATCCCCGTCGACTGCCATCCACCGATCAGGGCGTTTACCAAGCCGTTGCTGTTGCCGAACGACGCCTTTCCGCGTCCCACCGGCAGTTGGTAGACGTAGTTCAACGTAAGGTTGTGAGTGATGTCGAAGTCCGAGGTCGCGCGGTTCAGGTACGGCTTCCATGTGTTCTGAATCTCACTTGACGCTGCCGCGACCCCGTTTGAGAACTCCGAAGTCCGCTCTGCGTCGGAACCCATGTCGATCGAACGCGAGTAGGTGTAGCTCACGTCTGCCTGGAACCCATGGCTCATCGGGTGCCGCAGCGTCACCTGTCCCGCATTGTAGTAACTCATGCCAATCGTCGAAAGGGCGTACAACGACGAGAACTGGTTTTGCCAGAACTTTGACTGGTAGCCGGCTGGGCAACCATATACGCAATAGAAGTCGATGTCGGCTAGCGCCGTGGTTCCCCCCAGAAAGGATCGGTATGGTGCCCACTCATTCGTGTAGATCGCTTGGGTGGCGCTTTCTCCGGCATAATCCACACCCGCCATGAACGGGAAGACATTTTCAAAGTATGGAATGGCAGAAACGGCAGATGTATTGTCCCCGTTATTCCGGTCCACAAGCCCAGACAGCTGGGCCGCTGCAGCGTAATAGTCTCCACCGCCCTTGGGATCGGTGTAATCGACCGGCTGAGCCAGGTCAAGGCTTTGCAGCAGGTGCCGACCCAGCCGCCCAACATATGCCGTCTCAAGCGTGAACCCACCACCAATCTCACGTTGTACGGAAAGGTCGAACGCTTCGGTGTACGGTGTTTTCAGCTTGCTGTCGAGTCCCCAGGTGATCGCGAAGTTTCCCGTTGGTGCGGTAAAAGGAAAGGCTTGTGTCGCCGGACCTGTGCCATTGCTGAATGGCAACGTGTTACGGCTGGTGAAGCGCGGCGACGTTGAAAATTTCTGGATACCGGCCTGGTTAGTCACTGAGGTAGCCAGACCAAAAGATCCGTTCTGATCGAAGGTGTTGACCAAGCCCTCTCCATAGTGATCGAAGTACATGCCCGCACCTGCGCGGATCGATGTCTTTGGATTCGGGGAGTAGACAATCGCGAACCGTGGAGCAATGTTGTTTTTCGATTTCGCCCAGTAACCCGGCTTGCCGTAGAAGGCTCCGCTCGGCGCAAAGTCCAGGTTCGGTTCATAGATTTGGCCTTGCAGCGCCGCCGCCTCTCTCTGCATGAACCAGGCATGCGTATCAATCGTCGGCATCACCTGCTGACCCTTCGTCTCGTATGGCGTTTGTAGAATCGTATGCCGAATGCCGAAAGTGACCGTTAAATTCGGCTGAATGCGCCAGGAATCCTGAAGATAGTACTCGAATTCATTGGCCTTGAAGTGCCGTTCGATCGAGGCGCCATCCGCCAACAAGGTTCCATTTGTTGCGCTGCTTACCTGGTAATTCGAGACATTGGTCACCGAAGGAATCGTGCCAAGCAGGTTGGCAAGGGCCTGCTGATACGAGGTCGAAAATCCGCCATCGACCGGCTGCGCTCCTGCCAGGGTGGGTTGCGGTGTTTTGCCTCCAAGCCATGAAGGATTGCTCGATGCGCTGTTAAAGGAGTTCGAGTCAGAGGACCGGTTCTGATGCACCAGTCTCCAGTTCCCGCCCACCTGAATGTTGTGGTTGCCCTTTACCCAGTTCAGGTTGTCAATGACGTTACTGACCGGAACGCTAGTTGTGGTCGAGCGTGTCTGTGCCGTCGGTGTATCCAGATAGCGGAAGCTCACGTAATCGCCCGATCCCAAACCACTGCGTCCATAACCCTGGCGAATGTACCCATACCGAATGTCGTTGACAAGGTTCGGCGTGACGGTCCACGTATCGCCAAAGGTCATCCCCTTTGAGTTGTCCACCAGTTCAAACGATGGCCCCTGGCCCGGAAACTGCTCCGCCCCGCCCGTCGTGTCCTTCTGTAGATTGCCTCGCGCAAACAGACGGTGCTTCGCTGATGGCACATAGTCGAACTTCACGATCGTGGTGTTCGTTGTGACCGGATTTGGAGATGAGAACGTGTATGAGCCCGTATTCAGCCCATCCCCCATTTCCGCTCCATTCGCCGCAGGAAAGCTGTTGAAAAAAGCGAGCGCATTTGGGTTCGGCCCTGGTCCTGCGGTGTACGAGGGGGTTCCACATACGCCGCATCCATTAGTAGAGTCGATTTGGGTCACCTGCTGTGGCGTCAGTGACACGACACTTCCATCCGCCCCGGTATATTTCAGGATTCCTTGCTGGTACGACGCTGTAGGAGTGGTTCGCTGCACGATCGCGCTTTCCGCTCGGCGCAATCCTTCATAGTTTGCGAAGAAGAACAGTTTGTCTTTGACGATGGGGCCGCCCAGATCGCCGCCGAAGATATTGCGGATCAACTTTGCAGGACGGTTTGGCTGTCCCGCGGCTATCTGCGCATTTTTAAGGAAGAAGTCGTTTGCTACGGTGAACGTCGGTCGATGGTATTCATACGCCGCCCCATGCAAGCTGTTCGTGCCCGACTTCGTCACCAGGCTCACCTGCGCTCCAGAGGAGCGGCCCGCATCAGCATTTGCATTGCTCGTTGTCACGCGAAACTCTTCCGTAGAGTCCTGCGTCGCCCGCAGCACCCCTGTAAACGCCAATCCGCGGAGCTGGTCGTTGTCATCCACACCGTCCAGCGTCACGTTGCTCTGATCCGACCGGCTGCCGTTCACCGATCCGCTTCGGCTATCCTGCAACGCCGGATCCGTGCCTGTCGGAACAGGTACGAAAAACACGCCCGGGTTCAACGAAAGCAGATCCGGAAGGTTGCGCGTCTCGCTCGGCAGCGCCTGGATCGTTGCATTGTTCATCGAGTTCCCAATCGACGCGTCTGTCGTATTCAACGTCTGTGCCGCCGTCGTCACATCCACCGTCACATCCGTGCCCGCGGGTGTTAGCGCGAAGTCCACCGTCGCCGGCTGATTCACCAGGAGCTCCGCTATCTTGGTCTGCGTGCCAAAGCCCGGCGCCGTTACCGTAATCTCATACGTTGCCGGCGGGATCTGCTGCAGCTGGTAATCTCCGCTCGACTTTGATGTCGTGTTCAGCACTTGCCCGGCGGCCTTGTTAGTCAACTGCACCGCCGCTCCCGGCACCAACGCGCCGCTTGGGTCGCGAACCACGCCGCGCAAGGACGTTGTTGCGTTTTGGGCAAGAGTGGTGGCCGCCACGGCGAGCGTGACAACTGCAACGGGGGCAAAGGCACAAATGCGTCTCATCGAGCGTCTCCAAGGAAGAGTGCGGGCTTGAGGCGGGGTGCAGTGCATCCCCGGCTGTGACTGCTGTTCTATTTTGTGGTGGAGTCTTCTTGTTACAGGAAGGTGACCGGAAATGCAAATGTCGCACCCGGGGCGGTTGTGTCTTTGGCTCACACGACGGGTTGCTTGCTGCAGGAAGGTCCTGCGCAATGGCAATGAATCAATCGAGCACATACGCGAAGTTCTTCAACTGAGGCGATGGGCAGGAGTTCTCCGAGAGAATAAAGAACTCTCGGGATTCAGCGCGCTTTTCTCTCATCCTGAGTCATTTTGACGTTACCAACTGCTCTCATCGTGTTGCCATCTAGATGAGGTTATGTATGGCTCGCAGATGCTAATGAGGTTCAGGGTCTCGAGTTCTACCCCAGATCTATATGCGGACAGGTTCGACCCTGCGATCACAAGCGCTAAGTCAGAGATGTCCGTTCGTTTATTCCCCAGTGGTGATGCAGGTGGATGCCGGGACGAGGCGTCGACGCTATGCCAGTCGAGTACCGAGGTGGCATCAATGAAGGAAGAGAGAGGTGCCGATCAACTACCAAGCCCATCGCTACTTTGTGACACTTCCCTGAAAAGCCGCATGCAGAAACTGCACGATGCGTTGCCGCGCGTCGAAGCCGTGCCAGGGCTCAGTACTGCTGCCTCCGTAGATGCCGTTCGCCAAGGGACCATGGTCTTCTCGCGGGTATGTGACCAGTTCGACCGGCACGTTCGCCTGACGTAAGGCGTGGTACATCTCCTGCGATTGCCCCAGCGGATCAACGGTATCGCTTTCGCCCTGGATCAACAGGAACGGCGTCTTCGCGCGGGCAATGCCGGCAAGCGGACTCTGACGCCACGCATCTTCGTGGTGTTCCCACGGATAACCGTAGAACCAGCGGTCATAGTAGGAACCCCGCTCCGTGCCGTACTCGCTGACCTGGTCGATCACCGGCGCGGCGCTGACAATCGCTTTGAAGCGGTCCGTACGCGACTCGGCAAAGCCTGCCATTTCACCACCGTAACTGTAGCCGATCAGGGCCATGCGCGCAGGATCAATGGGTTCGGTCTTAAGTACGAAGTCGACACCGGCCATGATGTCACGAAAATCGCCGCCGCCAAGGTCGTTCTTGTTAGCAGCGGCAAATGCCGTGCCGTAACCGACGCTGCCGCGCGGGTTTGGACGGAGCACCGCCCAGCCCTGCCCAAGCAGAAATTGCGCGAACGGATCGAAGCGGTCGTTAAATGAGCCGGTCGGCCCGCCGTGCACCTCCACCACCAATGGAACCTTGCTGCCCGCGGGCACTTGTGGCAGGTATAGTAGACCTTCAATCGGGAGGTGATCGCTTTTCCAGTGCACGCGTTTTGCCGCGACGGCTGTCGTGTTCTCCGGCACTAGCTTCGGTAGTAGAAGCACGCGCGGCGTTGCCGTCAGTTGGTCAGCGAAGTACATCGTCTGCGGGTGCGAACCGTCGCTGCCCAGAAACACCCATCCGGTTTCCTTTTCATTTGTCTCCACCACGGCGATGACTGCTACCGGTAAGTGAAGCATCTGTGGCGCGTTACGCTGTTGTCCGAACCGGGCCAGTGTAACGTCAACACCGGTCTCGACAAGTTGGTCTGTTTCGCCGTCACTCCGGGTCAGCGGACCGGCATATCCAAGACTGCTGTTCAATCCGTCCGACAGATTGGTCGTGACCCCGGTGCTTAGGTTGTAATCGTAAAGGTCGCGAACACCCGGCGGCGCATCCTTCGCCGCCTGCGCGTGAAAGACGACTCGCCGACCATCCCTGGACCACACAGCCGCGCCTATGGTTGGCGGCAAAGCAGGCAGCATCTCGACGTGCGCAGGATCTGCCGGATTGAGAAGCGCAGCACTGTTAGCCGGGTGTAGATCGCCGACGCCGTTTTGCGCCGCCGAGACAACAAGCAGTCGCGTCGATTCCGGGCTCCACGCCACATCGCGCACGTCCGCCGAAGCCGCCGTCGCGGTCAGCTTGCCGGTTGCGGGATTAAGCAAGTACAGCCGCGTTCCGTGCGGATCGTGGTCCACCCACTCGGCATCGGCTTTTGCGTCCTTCAACCGCTTTTCGCCTGGCGTCTGCGGATCCTGGATGAGCACGGCGACCGTCGTGCCATCAGGCGACACGGCATAGCCGCTCACATCAGCGGGGATGGGTTCCACTGGAGCGTCGGCCGGTTTGGGCGTGACGGTCTTGCTGCCCTGCGCCGGCGCAGCCTCGGAGGCAGACCGCTGAGCCTCCGCCTGCACGGCATCCAGCGAAATGGCATCGGCGCGTTTGGACACATCTGCGGCGGGCAGCACCTTGAGGTCAAAGGCCTTAGCTTCGCCGCCATGCATAGGCAGGCGATACAACACAGTGTGCTCGCCTCGGTGCGCCTTGAACAGAAGACTTTCGCCGTCGGGCATCCACACCGGCTCGCCTTCACCATGCTTGTCGCTTTCCGGCGAGTAGGTGAGCTGGCGCGGCGATCCACCGCGAGTATCGATCAGCCAGAGATGCCCCTTTCCTCCGTCTGCCGTGCTGTCCCCGATCACGACAACCACGGAGCGCCCATCTGGAGATAGCTGCGGATCGGCTATGCTGCGGAAGTGCCGCAAATCCTCGTTGCCTGGCAGCTTTGCCTGCGCAGCACTGCGGACCGTGCAAGCGGCGAGCGCGAGCAGGACAGTGCCTCCGTACACACCAGAACTCATACGGCTAAGACGGAAATCGAAGAGCCACCGACGTGACATAAGCCTCCAACATTTGCGTTTGCAGCCCCGGCCGCTTCGTCAGGATAATCTACGGCCTTGCAGCGGATGCGCCATGTCTAGCGATGCACCACTTTTAACCCTCTATCACAAGCGCCACATGCTCTATGCAGAGATTTCCATAGCGGATCACCCTTCACCGCGAACAGTTCGCCGGCTTCCACAGTGCCGAATCCGCCTCATTGTCGTTGACTAGTCGGTTCAGCTTTATTCGACTCCTGAGCTACCCATCTGGCACACGACGGTGACACTAGACGGCCTTTTCCCACGGAACGCTCCGAGCAGGCCTTCTGTCGGGAATTTGCGTCGCAAGCATTGCGGCCATTCACATAGGAGTTTTCCTAGTAGCTTAGTGTGCCAATAATGCGATCAGCTTATGCCATTTAGTCCGGCAGTTTACATTGGCGCTGATGCGGTAGAGCCTGTTTGGGGTGCGATCCAGGTACCGGTGATAAATCTCATGTCTGCAAAACCGTTCCCAAGCAGCAGCAGAAATATTCTCGCCAGAACGCCCCGCGGCTGGTACGCTTGCGCCACTTAGCTACCCGCACACAGGAGACGCTCAAATGCACGCACCGCTTCGTACGTCCGTGTTGTTTCTTTCCGCATTCCTGCCCACAGCTCTTTCCACCGCCTGCTATGGGCAGCAAGCAGACGGGGCCACTCAGGACAGGGCCGCCATTCAGGCCATGGTGCAGGACGAGCAGGACGCCTGGAACCATGGCGATGCCAAGGCCTTCTCTGCCCACTTTGCGGCGGACGGCAGCTTTACCAACATTGCCGGGATGCAGACCTATGGCCGCGAGTCCTTTGAGAAGCAACACGCCTTCATCTTTTCGACGAGATACAAAGGCAGCTATAACGAGCTACATATTGGCAAGCTGCACTTTGTACGGCCGGATGTCGCGATAGTTGATTTAGACACGACACTTGCAAAGATCTCTACGCTGTCACCTGGTGCCGTCCTCTTTCCGGATGGCGCGCTGCATACGAAGATGCAGCTTGTGCTTTCCAAAGAGAACGGCGCATGGCAGATCGACTCTTTCCACAATGTTATGGTGAACCCGAACGCGGCCGGCCCGCCGAAGTAAAGCCTGGGCAGCAGCTGCATCTCGGCGGGTTCCCATCGCACCGCGAGTTCCAAGCTGAAGTGAACCGAGCCGGATGTCAATACACGAAGGTTCGTTGTAGGCCCCGTAGTCTCCAAACCTAGCCAAAGCGGCCAGATCATCCGCAATGTTGGGTCTACTGAAAGGCCAGCTTGTCAGCGTGTTTTTCTCCACGCAAGGATTTTAGGGCGCCCCGCACTTGATCCCAAGTTGTTCGTCGTCAAAACGACCTCAAAATGAGGAATATGTTCTTTTGTCGCTCCGATCCCGGCGAGAAAGGGAATGAACTGAGAGTCATCCATTATGAAGTCAGTGGCCGCTTCTGTTCCCGACATGGAGGTGCCTTCCAGAATGAGGGCGTTTCCATCACCCGTCACATTGGGTTGATAAGCCACGACACCGAAAACCTCACGATTGGGATTCCCATGTAGAAAAGCCCATCGTTCAGGTTCGCCATTCGCTGGGTGGCGATTTACAACTGCGAGGTACCGTGTGTAATAGTCCTGTAGAACGAAGTTCATGTCCTTTTCAAAGAGCTCCACCCAAGGGTCGGCAGTGGAAGCACCCAACAAGATCACATTTCCGGTTTTGAAATCGTTCGGCCGTAGATCGCGGGCATAACGAATGTCTAGCCCGCTCTTTGCAAGACGTGCACGTTCTTGCATATGGAGAACAGCTTCTACATCCACCATCGAGGTGTACCGACGACTCGCAAGATCAAGCATCGGGGTCGCTTGAAACGTCGGTGGTCCCTGCTGTCGAGCCTCGCTTACGCCGGCCCGATACTTGCCATCCAGGTAGCTCTTTAGGTCGATTCGTTCACCTGAAAAGTTCTCGTACATGACCAGGCCAGAATCAGGCATGACCATCAAGCTTTTAACGCCTGGCGTGAGCAGGCCTCCCCAAAATCTCGAGAGCACAGGATCTCCGGATTTTTCTGGTGTCGCCGCTGCCGTTTGCAGGTGGAGACTATGCAGCCAGGTCGCTCCCCATGTAACGATCAGCACGCTGAGGAGCAGCCAAGGCAAAAGTGTTAAGGACCATGCCGCTGAGATCGTAGAAGGCGCAGTCAGTGGGGCAGGTTCGTTCTGACTTTGTTCCGCTCCCAGTTCGCCAACGATGACCTCGCGATGGCTTACCACCACTTTTGTTTCTGAGAACAGCGGCACGTAGCTGCCACGCGGAATGCTGATTCTTAGTGGTTCATCCCTGCCCTCTTCTGAGAAATACTGATCCAGGCGTTGCCGCAGCCTGCTTGCCTGGCTGCGCACAATGCCGTCGATGGAAGAATCGTAGTCCTTGGCGCGACCGAATACGGAACAGCCAATCCTTTGTTCGTTCAACTTGTCCGCAGTGCCCTTAAATGACATCTCGCAGATGTAGGTCAGCAACGCCCCTAGCCGCTCACTTTTCGCGAAAGGAATCGAACGCAGAACCCGTTGCAGGAGTTCACGCCGGTACGCTTCAGAACTAAAAATGTCCGAAGACCGCGGATGGGTCTGATCAGTAGCCGCCTCGGAGTGTAGAACCGCAGATTCCTTCATAGGAGATGCACAAGTCTAGCCAGATCAGATGAAGATCAGGTCAATCGTGCCGACCACGGCAGCTTCTTGCAAGCACACGTCAGTCGCTATACCTCAGGGAAAGCTGTCACTCGCAGGCGGGCAGAGCCGTAAGGCTGAAGCTCCAGGACTTCCTTTTGCGCCATTTCGTTTGCACCTCCAACCGGAACGGGACCAGCGACGCCATCTTCAGCAACCCAGCTCGCCACACGTCGGGCTTCTACCCGCAACACCACTGGCGGCTTGTCTGCACTGAATGGAATAGCCGGCGTTTCCCGTTCGATGACCTGTATCAGTGCTCCGTTCAGCAGCAGGCCGTAGTTCCAGGGCTTTGCTGGAAAAACCTGCCAGTCGGAAGTTTGACCCCGCTCCGCCAGTTGAACCCAGTTCCCGCCCGCGGACAGGCTAAATACCACGGGTCCACGCACAAGTGTGACCGCCCCGCGATACCCCCGCTCGACACGTACCGCCATTGGTAGCTGCAAGTCGATCCGATCGCCATCACGCCAGACACGCCGAATGCTTAAAAAGCTGCCGGGCTTTTCTGAATTTTTGAAGCCCCGTCCGTTTATTGTGACCTGAGCACCCTGAGCCCACTCGGGGATACGCAACTGCAAGGGAGCCTCCACCGGTTCTTTCAAGGCTAAGCTGATTCGCACAGACTCCTTGAACGGATACTCGGTTCGCACGCTTACGACTATCGGACGGTCCATCAGTGTTGCGTGGACATCGCAGGGAGCATACAGGCATGCTGCAAGACCCCCGTCTGCCGTACTCATCCATGTGTGAGCGGCAAACTTCGGCCAGCCTTGGTGAAAATTTGCGGTGCAGCAGCCGAAGTTTGGTTCCAACCCAAAGAGGTTCGATTCCGGCCCGTTCGTCGTCCACGGCTTTGTCAGCAGCGCTGCCTCGACCTGATTGCATTGCTGGTCGTATTGATGCGCCCACATGCCTTCGTCAAAAGTCCCAGGCAGAGCGTTAAACGCAATCCTTTCAATCCGATCTGCAATCGACGGGTCGCCAAAGGTCGCTAGCGCAACCTCCAGCGAATACAGCGTCTCCACAACGGTGCACAGTTCCGTACCTTGAGTCTGCTCAAGACCAGCAAGCTGTTCGTCACAGGAGAACATCCCGTTCGGCAAACCGTGATACCGGTCCAGTTCAGCCAATTGATGATGAAAGTTGGCCATTTCACCGCTTTTGTCGCCATTCGCGCGGAACCTAACAGCAGCTACTTTCAATGCCTGCCCATGGTTTACGCCATGCGTCTGCATCTTTTCGGCGCGGTCGCCATGCCGTGCTTCTTCCTCCAGAGTCCGCCGCGATGTGACACCGGTGTGGCGGAATGGGTGAAATGCCACGGTCCAGTCGTAACCTTGCTTTCCAAGAAGACGTATCAGATCGAGCAGGAAACTTTCACCTGTGCGGTCGTGAAGCCACTCAGCAACATGCGCCTGATCCTGCCAGCGATAGATGCCCCAGTCTTCGAGAGGCTTATCGGGAAGAGCGCTGAGTTGATACCGAAAATACCGGGTGAGCACCTTCAGAACCCGTACGTCGCCCGTGGCATCGTAGAACTGCGCAAGTGCCTTTGTCATGACCATGCGCGGCCACCAGTCTTCATTGCCGGCTGGGCCGATCATGCCGCTGGGCTGTTGGTGTGTCAGGGCCCATTCCACAAACCGCATTGCTTTGGCTTTGAGGGACTGGTCATTCAGCGACCATGCGAGCGGTATAAGGCCGTCCAGGTAGTACGGCCCGCGTTCCCAGCTCTCACCGGAACCACCGAGCCAGCCACTTTGGGGTCCCACACTGGGCCAGAACTCTTCAAGATGTCCAGACAGGCCGTTTGCTTGAATGGTCAATTGCCGCAGGAGCCAACCTTGTGGCTGGATACTGCCTAGAGAGAGAGGACGCAGCACTGTAGGTGCCAGGCCCTCACCATCATGTTTCTGCTGACTTGTCCCTTGTTGAAAGGCACCAAAGGCTGTCAGGCAAAGAGTAGCGGCACTCCGTTTGGCAAAATCCCGACGTGTCGAGTGGGGCGGCGTGTAGCTAGAACTCAATGCGCGCTCCAAGCTGGATTGTTCTGGGCTGGTAATTACCTGTGGAGCGTCCGAAAATGGCGGAGTTTAGATCGCTGGTAACACCCGTCAGGTTCGTGTGATTGATGACGTTGTAGAAATCGGCACGCACCTTGAACAGCACCGGGTAATCGCGAACGCTTCCACTGAAACCCTTGATGACACTTGCATCGATGTTCAGCAGGCTCGGGTTGCTGTAGTGGTTGCGTGTCTCAGTTCCCTGTACAAAGACACCTAAAGGAGGAGCACTGAACTCGGACTTTGCGAACAGGCCATTCACGTATTCCGCCCGGGTGCGAGGGCGCTTATAGTTGGTCGTCGGCTGGTTCGGTAGAGCATAGTTATAACCCTGGCCCTGGTAGTCGCCGCCAACGTTTACGCCATTCACAACGCTGTATGCCGCACTGTTGAAGACCGTGAACGGCTGACCGCTCTGGCCTACGGCGATGGTGCTGAGCTCATAGCCATCCAGCAACTGCCGCATCGCAAAGTTGCTGTGTTTGAATGGGCTCCGCACGTATCCCGCCACGGTGATGCGGTTACGGGTATCGAAGGATGAGCTTGCGTAATATCGGTTGAAGTTTGTTGGGTCTGGATAATCGTCCTGGCCGATGCTCAAGGTACTGCGCAGGCCCGCGACGCCATTGTCGCGAGAGTGACTCCATGTGTACGAAGCCTCGTAGGACAGCCATTCCTTGTGGTTCTGGCGGAGCGTTGTAATCAGCGCGTCGTAATGACCGAACCCGCCGTTAACCACGGCATTGATTGCGCCGAAACTGGCATTCGGGTTTGTTTTCTGTCCGGTTGCCAAATTGATTTCACCCGGCGTTCGGTTCAGGTTGGGGCCGATGAGTTGATCGTAAAGATAAGCTCCGCTGTAGTTCAACCCAAAGACTAATTCCCTGCCGATGCTCTGTTCGAAACCTCCGACGTAGTTCAGCGACTTGGGTACGCGCAGGTTGGGATCGATCGCATTTACTGAAGCGTTCACTCCGGGGATGCCTCCATTCGCATCTACAGGCGTCGCCGGAAAGACCGGCAACGTGAACCCGAACGGATTTGGCGTCTGCGTGTTCAGGTCCACTGTGCCCTGCGTACCCACAGAGAACACAGGCTTCAATGCGACGCGCCGATCAAACGTAGGCTGCAGAAAGACGGGCGGATTGGTGTTGACTCGGTCGGCCACCTGGCCGACACCGATCTCGTCGCGGTAGATACCGATACCACCTCTGATCGAAAGTGTGGAATTGGCTGAATAGGCGAAGCTGCCCCGAGGAGAAAAGTTCAGGTCGCGTCGGCTGCTGTACACGCCACCCGGCGCAACCACGGCATGCGCTCCCTGAGCACGAGCGAGATAGCTGCCCCCTGAGCCGAGGACGACATTCGATGTCTGGTTATAAGTGGCGAATCCGTAGGGGGAAACATTGCCGAAATCGTCGTAGCGTAAACCGACAGTTACGAGCAGCCGGGGAGTGATCTTGAAGTCGTCCATGGCATACAGGCTGAAAAGAGAGTCCTGTCCACCATAGCGGTCCAGCTTCTGCTGCCCCGTCAGCGGATCGAACGTCGCATTGTTTTCTGTGAGCGGATTGTCCGCCAGCAGCTCCTGAAGGGTCTGAAAAGTAAAGACTGGACGGGAAAGACGGGCGGCAAAGTCGGCCTTGTCGTTCTCATGACGCACTTGGCCGCCCACGCGGATGCTGTGTTTCCCGCGCAGGTAGGTGACCTGATCCCGCCACGTGAAATTCCTCTGGCCGAAATATCCTGGCCCATTCAGGATTCCTAGTGGCGTGCTGATTTGGCTGATGTTGATCACCGGCACGTTGTAATTGGTCGCACCCCGCGCCTGAAAACCGTCCACGCCGTACACCGCAAAGCTGGCCTCGTTCAGCAATCGCTCCCCGAAGGTGTGCGTGTAGTTTGCGGAAAGGAAAAAGTTCTGCAAAGTGGTCGTTACGTCGAAGCCGGGCCGCGCCAGAATCACACCGGCCGCGTTCGTCGTGTTGTAGTAGTTCACGTAAGCCCGGTCTTTCCCGCTGGGCCTGGAGAAATCGATACGATAGCTGTACTGCCTCCCGTTGTCGGGAGTCGCGCGAGGGTTTTGGCCTGAGATGACGAAGGGCGTGCCGCAGGGCAACGCACCTGTCATTGTGGTACTCGCAGTGCAGCCGAGAACCTGCCCAGCGGTCAGAACCGTCTGCGTGTTGACCAGCGCCGCCGGATATTGGGAAAGCAGCCGGACGCCTAAACCATTCGGATTGACACTGCGGCCGTATGCGACGAAAGCCGGTGTCTCCGTCGTTAGATTGCCGGTGCTGGCACCCACTAGGCGCCGTTTGATCTCTGTGGAGCCAAAGAAGAACAGATGGTCCTTCCAGATCGGACCGCCGAGCGAAACAGAGACATCGTGACGGCGGAATGGGTTATATCGCTTCTGGAAATAGCCGAACCGTGTCAGGTTGTTGTCGGAATACTGGTAGTTCACAGCTCCGTGGAAGCCATTCGTCCCGGAGCGCGTCGTCAATGCGACCTGCACCGAGCTACCTTGGCCATGGTCTACCGTAAATGTGTTCGTCTGAAGCGCCGCTTCTTGCACTGAGTCAGGGTTCGGCGCGACGTTTGCCGTTCCTCCAACGATGGCACTTGTAATCGAGAAACCATCCAGAATGTACTCATTTGCCGTCGCATAGTGGCCGTTGGCACTTGCCTGCACCCGATTCTCGTTGGCAAAATCGTCGGTGCTTCCCGCGTTTACAAAACCTGTAACGCTGGGCGCAATTGTGACGATGGAGTAGATGTTCCGGTTCTGGAGGGGCAGCTCATCGACCTGCTTTTGAGTCACCGTTACCTGGAGACGGGTCTCGTCAGGGTTGATGAGGGGACCGCCTGTGTCAGAAACATTCACAACCTCAGACGCAGTTCCGGTCGTGAGCTGAATGTCTACGCCCTCGATCTGTTCCGTCGTCAGGGCAGTCTCGACCATGCGCTGGCTGAAACCGGTAGCCGTCACGGTGATTCGGTAGTCACCAGGCGGAAGGGAGCTGAACCGATAATTGCCGCTGCCATCCGTCCTGCCGGTTTGCCGTGCTCCCGTCCCCCTGTTCTCCAAAATAATGGCGGCTCCGGGAAGTGCCGCGCCGCTCGGATCAGTGACTGCTCCACGAAGGTTCGAGGTGTATTGCGCACATGCAGGCAGACTGCACACGAAAGCCGCCGCTGCCAGACTTGTCGAGCGCAGACCAACAGATCCTCTCGATGCTCTACCTGTGTTCACTAGGCCGTCCTCTTAATAAGATCCGCCACCAACCGTTTGTAACGTTGTGTGCGCTAAGCGAGATGTACCAGCGGACTTTCAGCCTCCCAAACAAATTCACCGGTGCGAGTCAGACTCAGAAGCGAACCCGCATAGTATGAACCATTTACCGCCTGTTCATGAGTCATGATTCAAGGCGCACCAGTTTGCTCTGAGGCTTGCAGACAGGTTGGTCTTGCGGTCTTCCAACGCGGGGAGGCGCTGCTGCCTACGAGAACAGTTGGCTAAAACGCCGGTTACAAGAAGCCGTTTTTGAGAATTCCAAACAGCGGTGTCGTGCACTCGCCTCCGTGTAGTGAAGTTGGGTTCAGTCCGCTCATGCCCTCCGGGGTGCTGTTCACGCCACAAGTCAATAGCAAAGCTTCTATTTGCGACAGAACGACCTTTGTTCGGTGAATCTGCACATGGCATCCAGGGCACAGCGAGATCATTAGATTCAGGACCGATCTTCCGGGCACGCGGTGGCCTTCAGATTCCGGTCGATGGTGGCGACCGAGACAGAAGTGAGCCGCAATCTCCTGCCGGGTATGCTCCCGGCTGTCCCACATCGTGTTCACCACTCGAATCTGTTGCACGGTGACTACTTTCTCCGCCCACCCAGCCGGCCTCGCGCCCGCGCTGAGGAAAAGTCCTGCCATCGTGCACTCGCATATTAGTGCTTCATACTGCGTCAGAACTGCACTCGAGGTAGATGTACTCACGCCTGTAACCGCTTTGGCAATGTGGACATTTTCTGGTCAGTAATGCCGCCCGCAGAACCCGCACAACGCCGGTGTAGTTTGCGTCGAAGAGGTCAGCGATCTGTTCGTTGGTCGCCTCCTCTGTCGTGGCGATCAGGCTGTATCCAGCATTGTTGACCAGCACATCCACGCGCCCGAAGTGTTCAAAGCCTTGCGTACCGACTCCGACACACGCCCTGCGTTTGTCACGTCGAGTTGCAGCGGCAAAACCGAGCCGCCAAACCGTTGGCTCAAGTCCGCAACGCTCTCCAACTTGCGCAGGGACGGAGCGGGACCGACCTGAAGTCGAAACAGCAAAGCGCTTCACGTTCCTGCACCCAGCTTTGCCGGAATGACGACACCAGCCCTCATCGTGTGCGGCCACCACGACTATTCTCATAGGACAACCGTGGACCAGACTGGCGAGCCGATTGTTACTACCTGAGTTCAGCACCAAAATGCCTGCTCACGCTCAAGGTGCAGAGCACTCGCCCGGAGGAATCGCGGATCACCACGCAGCAAAAACAACGGACGAGAATCAGGAACGAGTTTCGATACCACGGCAGCTAACGTGGGCCTACCTGCGTACAGAACTGTACGGGGCCACGACGTGGGCCTGATCTGTGTGCAGCACTAGCAGTGGCCGACGAACACTTAGCATATGTCAAGTGCAAACAGCCTCCGATTCTCAAGAGAATTAGGAACGCGCAGCTAAAGTAAGCTGAGAGCTCCGCGGCCCCACAAACGCTCGTTTGTGACCATGCAACAAACTACTTCCGCCGAAGCGACCCTAGAGTATCAATCCCTTTCTGTGTTTCACTTACATTAGTGCTGCTCTGTGGGCCAAGGCCCTTCAGGATGACGCTGGCTGAAGAAGTCGAGAAGGCTCTGTGGGGCGTTCTCACCGAAGAGCCTCGCTTGACCCTGTTCCGACTCCGCTGCAGAAGCGGCGCTGCGAGGAAACAGCGCCTGCTCATAGGCGAGCAACGCTCCCTCTACGTTTCCTGGGTGAGCAACGATAGCTTCGCCCAACATCGCACCGTCATACATGGCCAGGTTGGCTCCTTCGCCGGCGAAAGGGGACATCAGGTGAGCTGCATCGCCAAGTAGAGTCACGCCTTTAACGCGGTTCCACCTATGCCCTGCTGGTAGTGTCATAATTTTGCGCGGTATAGGGTCGGCGTCGGCTCCGGTGATGAGCCCTCTGAGATCTTCGGACCAGCCGCCGAAGTTCCCGGCGACCTGTGCGAGTGCGACCTTCGGTTTCGAGAAATCGATGCTGGAAAGCCAGTTCTCCGGCTTAGTCAACGCCACGTACGTATGCAGGACATCACTGGGCTCGCGATGAGCAAGAAGAGCTCTTCCTGGTGCGAGCGCAAAGAACGACCCATTGCCAACCGCTCGCGCGGAGGCCGGGTGTTTGGTATCGCTGTCGAGCAGGTACGTCTCTACGAACGAAACGCCCACATAGGTGGGTAGGCAGGCAGACACAAGGGAACGGATTCTCGACCAGGCACCGTCCGCTCCTACCAGCAGATCGGTCGTGGCTGTGGAACCATCGGCAAAAGTGAGTTTGTGCCGGCCAGCGTGCAGAGGGGCGGCGGCGGCGACCTTGTGACCCCAACGGATCGTATCGGGCGGAAGCGAACTCAGCAAGATGCGGCGCAGGTCACCGCGAAGCACCTCCGGTCTGCCGCCATCGCCTTCGTCAGGCTCATCCAGCAGAACCCGGCCTTCTCTGTTGAGCACCCGCAATGCTTGGCCTCCAGCATGGATGATCTGCGAAAAAGCGTCATAAACGCCTGCGGCGCGGAGTGCGATCTGGCCGGTGTCTTTATGAATGTCAAGCGAGCCGCCTTGTACCCGGGCGGCAGTTGAGACCTCCGCTTCGTAGATGGTTGCTTGAATGCCGTGGATATGGAGCACGCGGGCCAGCGTGAGGCCACCGAGGCCGGCACCTACGATAGCGATGGGGGTATGCATTGTGGCTTCTCCTTATACGAACGCAAGAGGCAAAGTAGGCATTGGAATGGCGTTCCACCTAGTTTGGAATGTCATTCCGACCTGTGTCAAGATCACATGATGGCGAGGACCAAACGAAATCCCGTTCAACGCAGGGAGTCTCTTTCCCGGAAGCGCATCATTGAGGCGTCCGTTGAGATTTTGGACAGCAGCGGAGAGGATGGGCTAACGTTTTCCGCCTTGTCCAAACGGCTCGCCACCGGTCCTGGTGCCATCTATGGGCACATCGCCAATAAGAACGATCTGCTCACCACCGCCTGCGACGCCATCGTCGCCCGCACAATGAAAGACTGCGAGTTCGGAGCTACGCCGCATGCGACGATTCGCGCCCTTGCACTAAGCATGTTCGACGCTATCGACGCGCATCCTTGGATCGGCTCGGCGTTGATCCGGGCCGAGTTACATTCGCCCATGGTGCGCGTACAGGAACTCATAGGACAGCAGATTCGTGCTCTTCGGGTCCCGAAAGGAAGGCAGTGGGCGACAGTGTCCGCTTTGATGAACTACATCCTTGGCGTCGGTGGGCAAAACGCGGCTAATGGGCAGCTCGCTCGCAAGAGAAACCTGAATCGATTGGACTTTCTCCAGGCCGTTTCAAATATCTGGTTACAGCTTGAATCGACGGAGTACCCCTTCACCCGCAGTGTCGCCTCACAGTTGCCCGCCCATAATGAGCGAGCGGATTTCCTCGCCGGTGTGGATCTCATCCTCAGCGGCGTCGACGCATTGCAACAGCGTCGACGATCTCAAAACCTGGCCGGCGAAACGGGCGTGACCGCCACGCAGTTGGAGAGTAAGCGGCCGTACTATCGAGGCTCACGTCCTAGGAAAGGCCCGGGACTATAGCTCCTGGCTCCATCAGCCGGATGCGGTATATGGCGGTGCTTGCCGCAACATAAAGGGTCTGACGATCGGGACCGCCCCAGGCAACATTGCCGACTGGTTCCGGGACGGCGATGGTTGCCAGGTGAACGCCGGCTGGCGAAAAGATCCATACGCCGCCGGGTCCTGCGCTGTACAGATTGCCGCGCCTGTCCACCTTCATACCATCCGGCGCGCCGTGGTGTGTATAGGGCCCAGCGTCAAAGAACAGCTTCGCATCGCTCAAGGAGCCGTCCGGCGCGACGCGATATCGCATCCAGAGCATTCGCGGCTCCGAGTTGTCGACGTACAGATAGTGTTCATCGGGGGAAAACGCGAGTCCGTTCGGCCTCGGCAGATCGCTGAGAACCAGCTGGAGCCTATTCGGTTGAGGAGCGGTATGTGGCTTCTGCTTCACCGCACCCGGCAGGCGGTAGACACCGTTCACCCGGAGCAGCTTTCCAGGGTCGTCATCTCCCTGAGTCGGCAGGCCGTACGGCGGATCGGTGAAGTACAGCGATCCATCTGACCTGTAGACGAGGTCGTTGGGACTGTTGAGTGGCTTACCCTGGTATGTGTCGGCCAGCAGCGTCGGTGCGTTTTTAAGGTCAGGCACTCCGGCGGGGGTCTGTTCGACACGCCAGACGTTCCGTCCGCCATGGCCTGCGATAGTCAAACGGCCCAGCACATCCAGCGCCATGCCGTTCGAGCCCGGCTCTCTGCCGCCGAAAGGCGCGGTGCCGCGGTAGCCGCTTGGCTGCAGCACAACTCGTACGCCCGTCGCAGGACTCCACTCGCGAATACTGTTACTGACCGTGTCCGCGAAGAACAGATCGCCCGAAGGCAGCCACAATGGGCCCTCTGTCCAGGTAAAACCGTCGGCAATCTTCTGGAGCTCTGCATCAGCAGGAACAAGCGCGTCCGCGGCAGGATCGAAGCGCTGGATCGTTGCGAGTGTAGCGGGAGAGAGCAGCGTCGCTGCTGCTGACGGCGCGACGCGAGCGGAATGGCCGAGAAGTCCTGCTGACAGAGCCAGGGAGAGTAGGTACGTACGCATCTCGTTTGTCCTCCGTTACGGTCGGATCTTACAGCGAAACTCCGCGTTTCCACGGATTGAAGTCGTTCTGGTCCAGCATCTCGGCTTTTGTGCGCACCGCGCCATTCGCCACATCAAGCATGGACTGGAGGAGCACATCTGCAACCTGATCCACGGTTGCCTCGCCGCGGATGATTGCACCCGTGTCTAAGTCGATGATGTCCGCCATGTGTTCTGCCAGGCGAGTATTGGTGGCGACCTTCAGCACGGGGGTCACGGGATTACCCGTGGGTGTACCCAGGCCGGTCGTGAACAGGACCAGGTTGGCACCCGCGCCCACTTGGGCCGTGACACATTCCACGTCATTGCCCGGAGTACACAGCAGATTCAATCCTGGGGAGGTGACCGGTTCCGGGTAGTCCAGCACACCGTGCACGGGCGATGTTCCGCTCTTGCGCGCGGCACCGGCAGACTTCATGGCGTCTGTGACAAGTCCGTCCTGAATGTTGCCGGGGGAGGGGTTCATCTCAAAGCCTGAGTGAACGGCCTTGGCACGGGCGTTGTAGTCCCGCATCAATCGCATAAAGCGGTCGGCATCGGCAACACGGGTGCACCGGTCGACCAGGTCCTGCTCCATCCCGTGCAACTCTGGAAATTCAGACAAAATGGAGCTTCCACCGAGCGCGGCAAGCAGATCCGAAACGCGGCCGAGAACGGGATTTGCTGACAGGCCGGAGAAGCCGTCGGACCCGCCACATTTAAGACCGATGGTGAGTTTGCTCAGCGGTGCGGGTTGGCGACTGAAACGGTTGGCTTCAGCCAGGTGATCGACCGTCTGCGCAAGGGCCGCAGACAGCATCGTGCTTTCAAGACCGGACTGCTGTTGGTCGAAAAGCAGCACCGGCTTTGTTGAGCCCGGGTTGCGGCGGCGCAATTCATCCATCAACATGTCACCCTGAGCATTCTGGCAACCCAGGCTCAACACAGTGGCGCCAGCCACATTCGGGTGTTGAATGTAGCCAGCGAGCAGGCCGCAGAGCGCCTGCGCATCCTGCCGTGTGCCACCACAGCCGCCGTCATGGGTCAGAAAGCGTATGCCGTCCACATTGGGAAAAAGGCGGTCCCGCGATCGATCAAACGAGTCCGGCCGCGTCGAACCCTGCCGCGCATAGCGCTGCACAAGGGTACGAACCTGCTCACGATAGGGCCGGGGGCGGCCATAGCCGAGTTCCTCCTCCAGAGCGTCGCGCATGGCGTTAATGTTGCGGTTCTCGCAGAATACAAGCGGCAGTACCAGCCAGTAGTTGCGTGTGCCGACCTTACCGTCTTCTCGATGGAAGCCGTCGAACGTGCGCTGCATCCATGAGCTCACATCCGGTGGCTGCCAAGGGGCAGGAAGACCACGCCAGGCGTAGGCTTCTGCCTCGTGCTGCAGGTTGCGAGTGTTCAAAAGTCCGCCGCGCATTACTGGTTCGCGAACTCGCCCTACCACCGCGCCATACATGACGACTTTCTCACCGACAGCTAGATCGACCATTGCAAATTTATGTTTCGCCGGAATCGTACTAAGCGGACGGTAGGTCAAGCCGGAGAGCGTCACTGGCTCGTCTGCTGCAAGGTCCGTCAGAGCAACGACGACATTGTCTCGAGGATCAATCTGCAAGAGCTTCTCTGGAACCATAGCGCGCCTGTTCCTCAAACTCGCTGCCGCTACAAAGCACACAGCGCGGGTCAGAAGATGATGTCTTAGAGTACAGGCAAACGAACATCCCTCACGATGTGCATGAGCCAATCAACCCATTTGGACGCGAGGTTAGACTGGCGGCATCTATACTAATCATGTTGCCGCTATGGAGCGATGCTGAAACCCATGACAAACAGCACTCTTTCGCCCGAGGTCGATCTGCCCGCGGTCAAAGTTGCGGAGACACCGGAGCCGCCAGTCTTCGCGAGCCCCGTCGAGGAGCGCCTCCACCGCAAGCAGCGACTTGCCTCGGCTTTCCGGCTTTTCGCAAAGTTCGGCTTTAGTGAGGGTGTCGCCGGTCACATCACAGTTCGCGATCCGGAACACGACGATCATTTTTGGGTAAACCCATTCGGCATGCACTTTGGCCACATTCGGGTTTCGGACCTGGTTCTCGTCAATGAGGAAGGCAAGGTCGTTGAAGGCGAACGACCTATCAACGAGGCAGCTTTTGCGATCCATTCCCGGGTCCACATGGCGCGACCGGGTGTGATCGCGGCGGCACATGCGCATTCGCTGTATGGCAAGGCATGGTCCTCCCTCGGCAGGCTTGTGGATCCTTTAACCCAGGATGCCTGCGCCTTCTACGAGGACCATAGCCTGTTCGCCGACTACACAGGAGTGGTCTACGACATGTCCGAAGGCGACCGAATAGCCGAGGCCCTGGGATCGAATAAGGCCTGCATTTTGCAAAATCACGGCATGTTGACCGTCGGCCAGACGGTCGATGAGGCAGCTTGGTTCTTTATCACTCTGGACCGTACCTGCCAGGCGCAGTTTCTCGCGGAATCGGTTGGCAAACCGGTCCTTATCTCGCCAGAGAGCGCGCGGATCGCACACCGGCAGGTCGGCAACCCGCGTGTCGGCTGGTTTCAGTACCAGCCCTTATGGGACATGATCGTCCGGGAGCAGCCAGACTTCCTTGATTAACTCCTTACTCCTCACCCGCAGTAGGCTCTTCCGCTTTGTTACAGGTTGCGCCGTCTCACTGCCGCTGCTCGTGGCCGGGTGCCGACAAAAGCGTGATCCAAACGTGCTTCGCATCGGGGTTAGCCCGGTCCCCCACGGTGAGATCCTAGAGCAGGCAATTGCGCCACTGGAAAAGCGTGGTGTGCACGTGAAAATCGTCAGCTTCAACGATTACATCCAACCCAATCTTGCGCTTGCTTCCGGCGAATTGGACGGAAACTTCTATCAGCATGTTCCGTTTATGCAGCACTTTAATCGCGATCACGGCACCCACTTCGTCGCAGTGACTAAGGTTTTCATCGCACCTCTGGCCATCTACGCTGGCAGAACAAAGTCGCTGACCGCCTTGCCCACACAGGCGATCATCGCCATTCCAAATGACCCGGTAAATTCGGCCCGTTCGCTTCTGCTGTTGCAGGCAGCCGGGCTTCTGCAACTGCGGCCCGTTGCCAGCGGACAACCCACGGTTCAGGACATCACTGGCAACCCGAAAGGCCTTGAAATTCGGGAACTGGAGTCGGCGCAGGTGCCGCGTGCCCTTGCCGACGTCAACCTGGCGGTGATCAATACAAACTACGCACTGCCCGCCGGTCTCAACCCCGCCAGAGATTCGCTGTTTCGCGAGTCACCCGACTCGCCCTACGTTAACGTGCTTGCTGTCAACGCGGGCCACGAGAACGATCCAGCCATCCGCGCGCTTGCAGAGGCATTAAACACGCCGGACATTCGACAATTCATTCAGAACAAATACCAGGGTGCGCTGGTCGCAGCGTTCTAGAACCAGCTGTTTTCGGCGTGTATCCCTGGCATCGAACGACGGATTTCAAAACAGGGCTGCTTTGGCGGTATAAACCGACCAAGTGCAGGCCACATCGTCGTCGCCTGAACCGATCTTGCTAGGTTAGATAGTGAGCCCGCGGCAGGCGCGTCGGCAGATCAGGGTGGTCATTCAGCATCTGAGCCGTTCTGCGCTCGCGTACAGTGACCGGCAATATCGCGCCCGCCCCTGTGCTCGCCCACATATCCAGAGAAAATAACGGCGCATGTGTCGCCGAGCTACCCTCGCGGTTCGGTTTAGGACTGGCCGAGCAATACTCCTCTCAACTTTCGGCGAGACAACGTCAGTAGCGGGGCGGCTGCATCTATCCATCCTCCGGGTTCCGGCTGCTCTTGTCCAAGTCGGCCGCAGCATACCGTTTGTCGACAACCGAATCCCGCTACTTCGATCGGCGTTCAGCCCCCGCGAGAGTGGCAGAATCAGACTACCCGAGCCATTGCGGATTATTGATCGTACCGTCATAGATGTGCTGTGATTTATACGCCTCAAACTTGCCATCGCTGCCGACGGTCGCCGTCTTTCGCAGTACTGCAATTTTCTGAGCGTCGTCCATGGGCTTGAAGTTCCGCACGACACCGAGCGCCTGCTCAAAGATCGCCATGGAGTCGCAACCGGTGATCGTGACGGTCACGGGCGTGCTCATCGCGTAGTGCAGGGCTTCAACTGCAGTGACGGTGTTTGTCTTCAAGATCAGGCCGTTGCTGAACGACTTCATGCCAAGGACCGCCATGCCATGCTGGCGAGCAACTGGCAGCACCTTTTGCCCAAAGCTGTCGTAATGGTCGTCGAGCGCATTTACTGGCATCTGCACCGTGTCGAAAACGAATCCGTGCTTGTCTGCGGCTTCAATCATATTCAGGTGCATCTGTGGGCTTTTATGCCCAGTAAATCCGATGTGCTTGATCTTGCCCTGCTCGCGCGCTTCGCGAAGAACGTCGACCACGTAGCCCGCTTGAAATGCCTGTTCACCGTCACCGGGACGAATGACTTCATGGATCTGGACGAGGTCGATGTGGTCCGTCCGTAGCCGTTTCAGCGACTCGTCCAGTTGCTGCCGTGCTGCAGGTCCGGTGCGCCCGTCAAGCTTGGTCATCAGGAAAGCTTTTTCTCGGTACCCGCCCGCCAGCGCCTTGCCCATGCGGTCTTCGCTGACGCCTTCGTTATAGTCCCAGCAGTTATCCAGAAAATTGATGCCCTCGTCCAGGGCACGGCGAATGATAGAGATTGCGTCCTGCTCGGTCACCGATGCCAGTCCGAGGTGATACCCGCCAATACCTAGAATCGAGACTTGCGCGTCAGAGCGACCCAGCTTACGCCGCGCGATGCCATTGACCGTTGCCACGGTTTGCAGTGAAGGTTCTTTACCCGTTTTTGACCGTGCGCGATCAACCGCCGCCGCCTGCGCTGCAGCGGCCTTCAGGCCAGCAAGGGCAACTGCTCCCTGTTTGAGAAAGCTACGACGTTCCATCGGTACTCACCTCATGAAGATTCTACGTCTTGCTCGAAGCATGCGCGACGTGCCCTCAACCAGTCCAACACAAGTTTACTGCGGCGTCCATTGCGGATGCTGGCTGAAAAGCCCACCGATATAGCCCAGCCGATAGACGAGAAATGAGCCGAAGCAGAGGCTCACAACGCCGGATGCAAATGCCAGATATCCGTTGAGAGCGGCGAAATGCCTGCTGCTGTAGGTCAATGGAACGGCAACCGCGGTCGTCATCAGCACCATGCCTACAATGGTCCCAAAACCGAAGATCAGTAGATAAGTGGTCGCCCAAAGAGGGCTGTGAATGGTGGAAAGCACAAGCAACGCCACCGCCGCCGAACCCGCCAGACCGTGCACAAGGCCGATCACGAATGGGCGAATGCCATGGTACATGCCGAGCTGACGGATCGGCCTGGGAATTAAGCCCACGTAACTACCGCTGCCATCGGAACCGGCATCCGGTGCCACCGGGCGGCCCGCATGGGCGATGTGGCTCGACACCCGTTGCAGCACGCGGGAGAGGTTGAGCACACCAAGCACCACAAGCATCACCGCTACGCTGAACTCCAATGAGAGGCCAAGGCGTGTCGGAATGCGGACGTTGAAAACTATAATCAGCGATCCGACGGTAAAGATCGTGATGGTGTGGCCCAAACCCCAGAGGGACCCAATAAGCGCGGCGCGCTTCACCGATCGCTGCCTGCTGACGATGGTTGACAGGGCGACAATATGGTCGGCATCGGTGGCGTGACGAATACCAAGAATAAAGCCAAGACTGGAGACGAAGAGAATCGATGCCGGCCCGCTATGTGTCACCAGAGTCGCCAATGTCTGAACAGCGCCTAGGAGCGGACCTGCCGAGAGATCGAGCGGAGTCATAGGCACAAACCCTCACTTCCGCTCGTAAGGTGCCCGCAGGTGTAGTCGTTCTTTCGGCAACAGTAGTGGCAGTGGAGATACATGCAGTGCAGCATCAGGACGGCTTCGCTTCCGGATTTGCACTGGTCCCCCCAAGCCACTTGGGATTCTGTGCGGTGCCATCAAAGATATTTGAGGTCTTGAATGGTTCGTATTTGCCCAGCATTGCAACAGCTTTTGTGCGGCCCAGCAAGTCGCTCTTCTGCGCCTCCGTCATCGGCGTGAAGTTGCGCGCAGCCGTAAGCGCTTGTTGCAGGATCTCCGGCTTTTCCATGCCTGTGATGACCACGGAAACACCTGGGACGGATAGCCCATAGTGCAGCGCTTCGGCTGGTTGGAACGTCTTTGTTTTCAGAAGCCATCCATCGCCGAAGGTCTTCATCGCCAGCACGCCCGTTCCGGCCTTGACCGCAACCGGAATGACATTGTTGGTGAAGGAACGGAAGTGCGCGTCCAGGACGTTCACCGGCATCTGTACTGTGTCAAACTTGAATCCGTGCTGGGCCGCAACCTCAAACATCCTAAGGTGAATTTGAGGGTCTTTGTGGCCAGTAAAGCCGATATACCGAATTTTGCCGGCTGCACGTGCGGCCATAGCAGCATGAATGGCACCATCGTCCGAGAAGATACGGTCAGGATCTTCGAATCGTAGAATTTCGTGGAATTGGACGAGGTCGATGACGTCGGTATTCAACCGTCCCAGCGATTGCTCCAGCTGTTTGTCATAGTCCTTCGCCGTGCGGGCATCCAGCTTCGTCATTAAGAGGACTTTCTGGCGGTACCCGTCCTTCAGAGCTTGTCCCATGCGAACTTCGCTGATGCCATCGTTGTAATCCCAGCAGTTATCCATAAAGGTGATGCCGGAGTCGATCGCAGAACGCACAAGACGGATCGCATCCATCTGCGGGACGTTTCCATCCTTGTCCAGGTGGTAGCCGCCCATGCCGATGGCGGAAACACGCTCGCCTGTCGTGCCCAATTCCCGGTACAGCATGCCCGAAACCTCCGGCCGCCGGACGTGGTTGCGGTCCGAGGTCTTGCCGGCCTGTGCTTCAGTTCCCTCAAGTCCAACAGCAGCTATGCCGGCTGCGGTCACAGTCTTCAGGAAGTCACGACGCTCCATAAACACACCTCTTGCTGGCTTGGATGCAGCTTCCTACCCTTGCGCGACGCTTTCAGCTGCCCGGTTGCATAGACGCATGTCATTTCCAGACGTGCGCTGACTGCTGGTTCCCCTGCTGTCTGTTGAGGGTTTCAGTAAACTCATCGTCCATCCGCGCTTGCCGCGCGTGCAATCAGGGTCGCCGTGTACGCCGCGCCAAACCCGTTGTCGATGTTAACGACGGTGACGTTGGGCGAGCAGGAGTTCAACATGCCCAGAAGCGCGGCGGAGCCGCCGAAGGAGGCGCCATACCCAACGGAGGTCGGCACCGCAATGACGGGAACCGCGACCAGGCCGCCGACGACTGACGGTAACGCGCCTTCCATGCCGGCGCAAACAATCACACAATTGGCTTCCAGCAACTGCCCGCGCACGGCAAGCAGGCGATGCAGACCGGCAACCCCCACGTCGTAAAGTCGTGTGACCTTTGCACCGAAGAAGTGGGCAGTCCTTGCTGCCTCTTCCGCAATGGGCAGATCGCTTGTGCCTGCACAGAGCACGGCAATGTGCCCACGTGATGCAGCGGCAGGGGATTGCCGCAGCAAGATCATGCGGGCGGTGGCGTCGTACTCGGCTGCCGGGGTGTGCACCTGTACGGCGGCTGCCGCCTCCGGGGTGGCGCGGCTTGCAAGCACGTCGGTTCCTGCTGCGGCCATGCGCGCAAACAGGTCGGCCACCTGCGCGGGTGTCTTTCCCGCGGCATAGATCACCTCAGGCAGTCCTGTGCGCAGGGCGCGATGGTGGTCGATGCGCGCTTCACCCGTGTCCTCAAATGGTAGGTTTGCCAGTCTTGCTGTGGCCTGTTCCGGCGTCACGTGCCCTCGCTGAACATCCGCCAGCAGCCCAAGCACTGTGTCCGGGTTCACGAGCGGGTCTCACTCTCTGAGCGGTTTAGGTACGCGGCGATGGCGGCAGCCTGCACACGCTTGAGCGGGACGTCGCTCTCCTCCGCGACGCGGCGGCAATCCTCGAATTCCGGATGCGCATTCAGGGTTTCCCCTGCAAGCGAGCCGGTCTTGACCCGAATCGTTCCGTAAGCCGTGTCTACCGTGGTGTGGCCGCGATCAAGACAGACCCGCCGATCCTGGCGTACACGCAAACCCAGCGTGGTGGTTTCCCGCAGCAGCATCTGCTCCAGCTTCCCGGTGTCCTCCGGATTGACAAGCACCGTCAGCATCGTTCCAGGCCGTCCCTTCTTCATGATGACCGGTGTCAGCATGACGTCCAGTGCACCCAGCCTCAACGCCTGCTCGCTCACCCAGGCCAGCAGTTGCGGTGTCGCGTCATCCAGCGCTGTCTCTAAAACAGAGACGGTCTGTGCTGAAGCGGTATGACGAGAATGGCCACCGGCATGACCCCCGGAGGTGGGGGTCCAAGGCAGAGCGTGAGCTTCGGTATGAGACTGTCCAATGGAAAGCCGAAGGACATTCGGAAAGTCGGCGGGGTTCCGCGTTCCCGCGCCATAGCCGATATGCTCGACTGACATCGCGGGCTGCGGACCGAAGCCGGGAGACAGCGCGCGCAAGAGTGCCGCGCCGGTGGGCGTTACCAATTCCTTTTCAATATGGGCGGAATAGGTCGGCATGCCGCGCAGCAGGTCCGCCGTCGCAGGGGCCGGTACGGGGAATACACCGTGCGCACATCGGACTGTACCGCCGCCCACGTTCACGGCGGAACTGTGCCAAGCATCAATCTTCAAATACACAATGCCGGCTGAAGCCGCAACAATGTCCATGATCGCGTCGACGGCACCGACCTCGTGAAAATGAATGTCGTCCACGGGAACGTTGTGGATCTTCGCCTCGGAACGTCCAAGAAGCTCGAAGGTTCGGATCGCAAGCGCCTTCACCTCCGTGGCAAGAGCGCTGTCCTGAATGAGTTGACGGATCACCGTTAGAGATCGGCCATGTACGTCACCGTGTGTCTGTGGCTCGATGACATCGTCCTGCTCTGCGTGCGGGTGCAAGTGAGCGAGCCTGTGCTGGTGTTGCGTTTTCGCCTGCCAGTTGTGGGGTTCCACCGTGGCCTGGTCGTCGGGCGCGTAACGCGGGGCGGGTTTGTCGGCCATGAATGCCCCTTCCATGACGTCCACCTTGGTCGCGGAGATGCCGCTGCGGTCCACCTTGTCAAACCGCAACGTGGCGCCAAGATTCATGGCAGCGACAGCTTCCTCAAAGATGGCGCGAGGAACGCCCGCATCGGCCAGGGCTCCCAGACACATATCTCCGGCGATGCCGGCAAAGCAGTCAAGATAAGCGATACGCATTGACATTGAACTCGATTCCGATCATAAGTGAGTCACGTTTTCGCAAACGTTCAGTTCGCCGCGGTGATTGCCGACGCCGGCAGAAGCGCGTTCATGGAGCCGGAGCGATAGCCTTCTGTGTCGAGCGAGATGTACGTAAAGCCGAGCAGTTTCAGCGCCGCGGTAAATTGGTCGAGCACCTCTAGCGAGAGCGCTCGCGATAAGTCGCTTCGATCGATCTCTATGCGGGCAAGCTCGCCGTGGTGGCGGACACGAACACGGGCGAATCCAAGCGCGTGAAGAGCGGACTCGGCCTGCTCGACCTGGAAAAGATTCTGCGGTGTCACAGGCCGGCCGTATTCGATGCGGCTGGCAAGGCACGCGCTGGCGGGCTTGTCCCAAAGCGCAAGCCCGGCGTCTCGTGCAAGAATGCGGATCTCCGGTTTGGAAAGCCCGGCCGTTACAAGAGGCGCGACAGCTTTGTGCTCCGCAGCCGCCTGCTGGCCAGGTCGAAACTCACCCTGGTCGTCTACATTCATGCCGAAGGCGAGGTGCGCAAAGCCCATGCGCCGCCGTTCCTGCTCCATGCCGCGAAAGAGGGTGTCTTTACAGTGGAAACAGCGGCGCGCATCGTTGCGGACGTACTCTGGCTGGTCCAGCTCGTCGGTAACGACGATACGTGTGGCGATGCCATGTGCCTTCGTGAAAGCGAGTGCCTGCGCAAGCTCTGCACGGGGCAGGGAAGGTGAATCCGCGATCATCGCCATTGCCCGATTGCCAAGAACCCGGTGCGCGGAAAACGCGAGAAACGCCGAGTCGGTCCCCCCGGAGTACGCGACCAATACGGAGCTCAACTTGAGCAGGGTGTCATCAAGGATCTGCGATTTCTCTGAGAGCGTCATTATCTGTTAGGTGAGATGCCTGCAGTCTAGAGTTTAAACGCGGCGCCTTGATACCAGAGCCGTGGAAAGCGAATTTACGGACGAGAACTATTGCGACCCGTAGGTGCGTGACTGGAAGTTCTAAGGAACTTCCCACAACCTTGCGCATGACGGTACGCCCGTTTCATGGCTCGGACACTCTGTTCGCGTGCTTCGCGCCCCCGAACTGACCGGCACAATTACGACGGCTTCTTCCCGGCGCGACAACACATTGGTTAGACTCAAGGCTCTCTCGATTCCTCAGCAAAGCCCTGACAACCATGCGGGACTGGCCGGCTTCCTCCATCACCACAGACAAGCTGCGATCCTGCCCAAAGAGCCATCGAGCAGCTCAACCGTGAAGGCAGGCTCTGCGGAGCGCGAGATCGTCTGTCAGAGTACCTGAACAACATCATCGAAGCGGATCATGGTGCTCTGAAGCAGGTGGTCCGGCCGACCCGACGTTTTCGGACCGTGAAGACTGCCACCGCAACTATCAAGGGGCTTCAAAATCATGTACATCATCCGAAGGGGGCCCTGCCTCACCTGCAAGCGCAGAGCAAAGAATCAAGTACGCTTCGTCAACTCTCTCGGCATCACCGCCTAATGTTAGAAAGCCGACCGCTAACCAGATTTGGCTGCCGTGAGTTAATGCGACACATTCCCTGCTGCAAGGCTGAAAAGCGTGTCCTCCCAGTGGAAGCATCGTCACGAATCGTCCCGCACATACTCCGCTTTATCCAGCTAATCTGTCAGAAAAACGCACATGACAAAACCGTGTGTCTTTGCAAACAGAAGCGCCTAGGCGAACTCAGCCCGCGCGATGACCGCCAACGAACATTTCCCCAGCATGCGATGCGCGGCAAAGGCAACAAGGCGGAATCCGTCCGCCATAGCCGATACGCAAAAGTGACACTTCCCGTTTTGCACTTAAGCGAGGCGAGGACTGCAGTTTCGTTTGCAGCTTCACGTCACACGTCACCTACCCAGTGAACCCCGGTCGAACGCTGCCACATACATCCTGTGCGCCTCGGCTACTGCGCGCACGGTCCTGCCAGCGCCGCTCGCTAGGTTTCCCAAGGGCAAAAACACAACCGTATTCTCCCGCCGCGAAAGCAAGTTGCTCACGGCAAGTGCCCGCATTATCCAGATGGCTGCCGCAATACTTCCGCACTCTAACCCCAGCCAGCCAGGGCTTCCCTGCCAAACGATTTCTAGTCCCGTCTCCTCCTGCAGCTCCGCCGCTGCCATACTCTGCTCGTCCGGCTTCCCAGCCGTTGCAGACGGGTACAGAAGCGGTCCCTCACGATCCATGGCTCGAAGTAACTCCGCAATCGCGTCGTGCTTGCTCTCTGACATGTGGTCCTGCCAGTAATGGGTCGTCTTTGCCACAGACGTAATAACGTTCTTGATCTCCTTTTCCACGCGGAAGCCGGATCCCGTTGGCAGATCGAGCGCAAGCCCCTCGCTCACTGCCCACACGTTTTCCATTACGATTGCGCGTGCTAGCCATCCGCTCATTGCAGCACTGGTGCAATACATGCGTACGCACCCCGGTGTCCGCGTCGGCTCTGCGAACAAACCCGTAACCAATGACATTCCTCGACAGGTCTCCCGGCTTACCTGCACAGTGGCAGCAGAACCGTCACTCGCAGACGGTGCCAGGAATGTTCCTCGGTGCGGCGGTCCGCCAGCCATCGCTAGATCGCAGAACGATCCCCACATCTCATTCCACAGCACGCTGCCATCCGGACCATACTTCAGCCCCGCAGACCCCATGGAAACCGGTTTCACATTCTCGTCGGAGACCTTGTACATCTCCGGCAACAACGTTCGCAGCCGCGCTTCGAAACGGGCCGCAGCGTTCTTCTCTTCACCCATCATCATTGCTTCACGCATCTGTTCACAGCAGGTTGCAGTCGCCGCTTTGACTTATTGTAGGACGGGTTATTGACGACCGCTGAGTATGGCGCCGAACCATGGAGAGCGTACATGGCTGAGCTTGTCTCTAGGCCGGATACATCCAGACTGCTGGCCAGTCCAGTGCCGGAACTCCGCTAGCAAGCAGCATCTTTGCCGCCTGCACTTTGCTTTCGCCATCTGTCGTTTGCGGCCGCCTCTGCGGCCGAGCAGCTGCCACAGAAAGTGTGGTTAAGGCGATGAGCTGCGATCATGCAGCAACTGCCTGCAAGGGTGATGACCAATTCCTGCCAGTGAAATAGAAGGCGATCCCCGAAGAAGGCACCCAGAAAGATAAGGATCAGACCCACTCCTGCCAAACCAAGGCATGTTTTCCGTTGATGTCTTCGGTAGCCCCGTCCGAGCGCAATCACTCCAATGAGCGTTACGCCAACGGCTAATATGCGGTGTGTCCGTTCTTCAGAAGGAAGGAAATGGGCATAAACAGCTGAAAGTGAGAGCAGGATGGGTGTTGCGAGGCAGTGCAGGAAGCACAGAGTTGAGGCCGCGATGCCTATACGGTCGGCCAGACTGCCCCAGGACAACTGATTGTTTGACATGGTCTTGCTCCCTCTTTTGGGATAGACAGGTCGGCAAGGACGCGTCGTGTTCACCTGAACCGGGGCGTTCTGATTCGAACAAACCCCTGCCCACTGGGGAAGGCAGACAGGAACTTAGGGATCTAAGCTCACGATACCGACACAGGACTCGGCTTTGGCACTCCTGCGATGCTTACTCAGGACAACAGAACGTCCTTCTAGCATGACGTGCCTGAACCAGCGTGCCTGAGGCTAAGACAAGGCCCACAGGCACGCTGGTTCTAGCCTCTAGAAGTGGAAGCCCACCTCAGCCGTCAGTGCACGTGGTGTCACATAGTGCGTTCCGCTGAAGGTAGAGAGGAAGTTGTAGAGAGCCACTTTATTCGTCAGATTCACTGCCGTAAGGCGAAGGCTCACCCTGTAAGCATCCCGCTTGAAGAGGTTATCCTCACCAACAGACAAGTCAAACAGGTTGCGATGAGCGATGCGCGGAGGATTCTTGTCGTCGTCCTCAGTTCCCGGAGCAGGAATGTTCACGAGACTGGAGGTGAGCTGGTTCGCCGGGCAGAGACCAGGTAGACCTGCCGAATGAGTTGCCGCCACTCCCGCACAAATGAGTCCTGCCTGGGCTTGCTGGTCTGCGGTAAGCCCGCTGAGGTCTATCGAGTTTTGCCCATCAACGACTACCCCTCCACAGCTGCTATTTGCTCCAGTTAGATTGAAGCATGGCACAGCACCAGCAGTAAGGCCGCTGTCGAAGCGCCAGTTGAAGCCGACTGAGGGCCCATGTTGGAACGGCATCTGGTACTGGAGATGGCTGGTCTGATTGAATCTCTCATCATGATCGATACGGAACGGGTAGCCGCTCTGACCTACTGTCGCTCCTGCTCCGGCGCTCTGCGGTGGGAAGAATCGTGCCGCTACCCCCGACATAACAACGAAACCGGTCACATGGTGGAAGTTGGGCACGTCTGCGCGTAGCGCGAATCCTGGGATCTTTGAGTTATGCCAGTCAATTGGAAATGTGATGGGGGTATTGCCCACAACACTGAAGTCGAATGCGTTGTGCGTGTACTTCCAAATGTAGTCGCCGCTCACAACGAGGTTCTTCCCAAAGGCTTGCTGTATTCCAGCGTGAAATTCATTCTTAAAGCCAGGAGCCACAACTGCACTTCCACCCTGGCAAGCGAGAAGCGGATTGAGCACGGCGTCGTCGCAGCCTTCACTGGAGATCACGAGGTTTTCATTAAAGGGAGTTTCCAGCGTTCTCGCATACGAGGCCCGCAGCACAGTACCCGTTCTCTTGATGTTGTAGGCAGCTCCCAAACGGGGTTCCGCCTGTCGAGCCACACTGAGGCCGTTGTAGAGATCGCCACGAACACCGATGTTGAAATTCCAGTTTCCTGCTTTGATCTGGTCTTGAACATAAAGAGCAAGCTCTTTGACGTCCGTGTGGCCGAAGTAACTGAAGAGTGTACCGCCTCGTGTGAGGTCGTAAGGCAGGAGATTAGGGTCGAAAGTTCCGCCTGCGTCAGCATCGTTCGACACCAACCCTGCCGCCGCACATTGCGCCGGATCGTTGAAGCCACTTTGAGGAGCCCCACTCGCGTCTACGCAGGGTGCATTGAAGGTGGAATCAACCAAACCAAGCTGGTCGTGCTCACGAAGGAAGGTCTGTGAATACACCGCCCCGGCTTTTATATTGTTCCGGCCCTTAATGTAAGAGAACTCAGTGTGAATGCCTGCATTGGTGAGCTGCCGCTGCTGTGCAATCGATTCCGTCCCAACCGGACCCAGGTCGGCAAGGAGATTCTTGCTGGGATAGTAGTTGTATTGGTCGTGCCGAACGTAAGGAGAAAAGTTGAAAACCCCGTTGGCCCCAACGATGTGAGTAAAGGTTGGCGCGATGTTGAACGTCTCGATCTTGTTTCTTTGATCCGTATCGCCGACATTGCTAAAGACAGGATTGGCTCCAGAACCTCCGCTGGTGACATTCTGCACCTGCAGATTGTCGTATGTGTTCGGCGTCTGAAACCAGGACCGGCTGAAAGTCAGATTCAAGTGAGCGGAGTTCCTGGCGGAAAACTGCCGGTCAACCCTGTCGAATACGTTCTGCTCGTTGCCCTTGGCATGGATGACGGCAAACTCAGCCGGGTCTAGGAATCGGCCGGTATTCAGTCCATCAAGCTCAAAGAAGTTGCCCCATTTTTCACCACCATACGAGATGTCGAACGATCCCGTCGATGTCCCGAACTTGCCGTAGGATGCAGTCACGCTACCGGTAGGCTTGGTTATTCCCTGCCCCGAACGTGTGGTCACGTTGATGATGAGAGCTGTTTTGTCACCATACTCGGCAGGTGGAGCACCCGAAATGACTTCGATGGATTGAATGGAGTTGGATGGGATCTGGTTGGAGAAGACTTTACTCTGCTGATCGGTGATCGGCTGCCCGTCGAGAGAAAAGGAATTAGACGCGTGATCTCCCAGGCCGTGAAACAGTCCATTCGAGTCTGCGGCCACTCCCGGCGTCGAGAGGGTAACGAGCGAGCTTAGAGTTGACGATGGCGTTTCAAGGGGAAGCTTCTCAAAGAGGCTCCGGTCTACGTCAGTGTGGAACACCGAGCTGTTCTCAAGCAGATCAGAGGCTTCGACGTTTATGACGGTCGAAGAGGTTCCGATTTGCAGCGACCTGTTCAACGTGACCGGCACGTTCGACGCTATATCGACATCCGATGCGATGGACGAAAATCCTGATCCCGATACCGATACGTGGTACGGATTCAGGGGAATGTTGGTGAATAGATATCGCCCTGCTTTGTCGGTCGTACTGTTTCGGTTATAGCCGCTCACTGGATTGACAAGATTGACAACAGCACCAGAAACTACGGCACCGGTTGCATCTGTCACAGTCCCCGACAGAGTGCCTGCGCTCCCTGCAGATTGAGCTAAAAGCAATGGAAACGCTGAAACCAAAGACACTGATGCGACCAAGACGCCGCGACTGAAAGACGATTGCATACACTTACCCCCTGAGTTTTCACCTGATTTGAACGCAGATCTACGAGAGATGAGCGTCGGCAGGGGGAGGGCGGCAGAACAGGGCAGAGCGTGGAAGAGTCCGAGAACGCGGAGAAGGAAGAGGCACGCGAAGCCGTGCAATGACAACCGCTACTGGGGCATGTACCGGTATGGCGGTGATGCACGCGGTAGTGTGAGCAATCGTACACAGACCGCACTCAATGTGTACCGTTCCCTGAGGATGGGCGTGAGTTACAGCCAACGTGCCGCTTAGAACAACGAGCCCAAGACAGAGTAGACCGAGGAGAAGCCTCCAGCGTGACTGCATCTGAAATGTCGTTTTGAAACGGAACATGTGCAGATCTTATCGCTGCTTGCGCCAAATGACAATGTATTCCCACTAATGAACCTGATCGCGAGCGACGACTCTGTCTTGAACTCCGGCAGAGTTCCCTTAAGCGTGAGCACTTATCGACAGGTGGTTCCGCTAATCTATTTCTGGTCGACCGCCAAAGCGCGCCACTTATCTGTTAATTGTTTATCTGCCAGGGCTTTGATGAAGACACCGCCGACAACGGAACGGGCCTGAAAGGATTCCTGCTTGCCTGTCTTCGTGTCGTACCAATCGGTAAGTGGGACGCGGCTTGGCGTTTCGTTGATCCAAAGTGCGATGGGATCCATGATCGCCTTGAAGTCAGCGGGATCGGCAGCGAGGGTCGCAGTCCAGATAGACCAATCGAGCTTGGTGTAGTCCCGGCGGCTGTCAAGCGGCAGACCATATTTGCCGATTTTGGTTTTGTAAAAGGCGATTTCGGACTCGCGGAGAGACTTCGGGAAAAGGTTGTAGCCGAGAATCTGATCCCAGACTAGGTTGTACTTTTGACTCCAGGTGTTGGCGGAGTCGTAGGCGAGCTTGTAATGGTCGCCTTCTTTATCCAACGTGACCCACTTGGCGGCGTAGTCGTGGGCGGTTTTGGAATACTCGCGTGCAACGTCTTCCTTGCCCAGGAGCCTGGCAAGATCGGCATAGGCTTGAAGTGCGTCGATGGCCTTAAGGGCGAGATTTGCGTTGTGCGTGACGTGACCGGCAAAATCGTCGGTGGTGAGCTGGTTTTCAGGATCTAGGCCGTGGGCACGCAGATACTCGGCCCACTGGGTGATCTTGGCCCAGTGCTCGGCAGCGAGGGCAGTGTTTGGTTTGCCCGCCACCTCGGCCCGAGCCACCGCGTCGAGCATAATGAGCATGTTGCCGGACTCTTCGACTGGCATCTGATCTTCTTCCGTGGCCTCGCCACCGCCGTAGGTCTGGCCATTGGCAAGCGGATAGGTGCCGAGGTCATGCGGGGCAAAGGGAAAGCGCCAGCGGTTGGGAAGCGCCGTGTACTGCATGAGCGGGCGAAGCTCTGCCTCAAGCAGGGCGGGATTAAAGAAGAGGAAGAGCGGAGCGGCAGGGTAGAGGACGTCGACAGTATCGATCGAGCCGTTCGAGAAATTCTCCTTGCCGAACACGAGGGGCTTACCATCCAGATCCGCGACGAAGCCATGGGCGGCCCAGGCCTGTCGGTAGGCAAGGATGCAGAGATTGGCGTAGTCGGCGCCGGCCGTACGCGTGAGATCGGCAGTAAGGGTGCCGTCCAGTTCTGTGGCGCGGCGATCGAGGGCAGGCATCTCGCGCTCTGCGGCATCAAGCATGGCGGCAACGGTTTGACCGTTGCGCTGCCACCATGGCTTGAGGTTTCGCTCAAGAAACTGAATGGCATAGCCCTCGGTATACGAGACGAGAACGTGGCGCGTGACCGGCTGGCCGGCTACGGTATGGAAGAGGAGTTCCGTGGCAAGATGGGCATCGCCGCGGCCGACAACGGGCGAGGCGTCCATGTCATCGGCCCTCGGAAGCATGCCGGTGGTGACGAAGGCACCTCTGGGTTCAACGGAGGTGTTGCGCACGATCGCTGAGATGGATTCTTCATCCTTCGGAACGGAAAGGTGGAAGTAGCCCCAGTCGATGCGGAGGTCGTCGCCGGAGCGATTTAGAACGCGCTGATCACGGGATCCCACGGAGAGTACGGTCTGGGTCTCAGTCTCGTTGCGACTGTAGGTGACGGCTTCGCCCGGAGAGTTGACGGCAATAATCGGGCCGACATCGGTCAGGACGGCAGCGTCGGTATGAGACTTCCCGTCGATGGCTTTGAGGGTGTAGCTGATGTAGGTGACGGGCCGGGAAAGAATGTCCAGGTCAGAGAGGATGGTGGGGGTTAGGAAGGTGAGATCGAGCTGAACGCCGTCACCGGTAAAGCTATAACGGGTGTGGGTGGGGGTGACAAAATGAGCGATCTGTTGCATGGCAGGAAGCTCGTCCGGAGAAGCGCCCATGAAACGCATGGTCTTGCCGTCCACTCGCAGCAGGCCAGCGATGGGCTGCTGCTTGCCAGTCCAATGGACTGTGTTTGAGGCCGTCAGTTCATCGGTGTCGGACCAGATGGAAAAGTAGGGGTTGTGCGTAATCAGTGGAGTCGAAGGATACCGAATGGCTGGCAGCGGCGAAGCAATTTGAGGCGAGGCCTGTGCCGCAGCCCGGACAGGGAGAAAGCCGGCAACCATGACACAGAACACGAGGAAAGAAGTAAGGTGCTGCCGCAAGGTGTGGCCTCTCAGTCAATGCTGCGAATTGTAAACGCTTCCACGCTGTACCGGCAAAGTTTTGAAGAGCCCGGCGAAGGCGCTCTGTACAAGGTGAGCATTGAGGTTTGGGAGACCTAGCACGCCGGAACAATAAGCCGCTCCGCTCTTGAACGGCTCAGACGACTAGCCTAGGGACAGTCGCGTACGGTCTGACATCGGCATTGCTGAAAGATGGAGACATGCACGACTGCCGGTCCCTGAACGTGCGAAAGATAGCGATCGTGTGCAGGCGATACATCCCTGCTCGCTTGTCGAGTCGAGACGGGCGGTTCGGGCTCCTGCATCAGGATGCGAGTGGGGGAAAGCGGTAACTGCGAAGTTTGCAGCGCCGTACGGCAGAAGTTGCACGAGACGACCCGCGTTTACCGTTGTTCTCCCACGGAACACATACTGCCGGAGTGGGATGCGACGCTGATACAGGATGTACAGGCGAGCCCGGTCGAACTGTGGTTGCGGGAACTGCCGCTGCTGTCGAAGTCGAAGACCTCACGTGCGGTTGCTCATGCCCAGCGTCGTCGAGTACGCCACGTAGTAGGGCAAGCTGCACGTTGGCCGCAAGCGATGCGCTCGTGCAAACAAGGTGGCACACGCAGAAGATGCGGCAGGCCCAAAAGCTGCGGCAAGGGCTCCGACGGTGGGAGTCGTCTCGACACACGCTCTGTGGCATACGTTCCGGTCGTGGCTTGACGCGGTCGGAGCAAGGTGTCGGTAGGTGTCGGTGCAGCAGCGCATAATGCGGCACTCGGGCGTCCGGAACGACCATAACCGTCTAAGGGGATCTAGTGACAAATGAGGAAAGTGCAGCCGCTAGCCAAATCGCCGGGATGGTCACTTTCTAAGTGGAGTGCGGACAGAGCCCCGCCATCGTAAGTCGTTGTTTTAATGGTGGACGCGGTAGGAATCGAACCTACAACCTGTCGATTAAGAGTCGAATGCTCTGCCAGTTGAG
>CAHJWI010000038.1 GCA_903642225.1 Acidobacteriaceae bacterium
CGTCGCCGATGCCCCCGACGAAAAGCGTCAGCCGACGCTCCTCGTCAACGGCAACGACGGCAGCAAAAAGCGCTACCTCATGCCCTCCCGCGCATACCTCATGATCGCGGACGGGGAAGAGGTCCTGCCCGGCGACATCCTCGCCAAGATCCCGCGTGAGTCCACCCGTACCAAGGACATCACCGGCGGTCTGCCGCGCGTCGTCGAACTCTTCGAGGCACGCAAGCCCCGCGAAACCGCAACCATCGCGGAAATCGACGGCGTCGTCCGCTTCGGCGAAGTCGTCAAGGGCCAGCGCAAGATTTACGTCACCGCAGACAACGGCGATGAGCGCGAGTACTCCGTACCCCGCTCCATCTACGTCAACGTCCAGGAAGGCGAACGCCTCCGCGCCGGCGACAAGCTCTTCGACGGCCCCCTCAACCCGCACGACGTGCTCGCCGTCCTCGGCCAGCAGGAACTGCAGCGCTACCTCGTCAACGAAATCCAGGAGGTCTACCGCCTCCAGGGTGTCGCCATCTCCGACAAGCACATCGAAACGATCGTTCGTCAGATGCTCCGCTGGGTCAAGATCGACGACGTGGGCGACAGCAACTTCCTGCTCGAGCAGCAGGTCGACCGCTTCCGCTTCGACATGGAAAAGGAGCGCGTCACCGCAACCGGTGGCCGCCCCGCAACCGGCCGTCCACTCCTGCTCGGCATCACCAAGGCGTCGCTCTCCACCGACAGCTTCATTTCGGCGGCCAGCTTCCAGGAAACCACGCGCGTTCTCACCGAAGCCAGCATCAACGGCGCGGTCGATACGCTCCGCGGCCTCAAGGAAAACGTCATCGTCGGCCGCCTCATCCCGGCCGGCACCGGCATGGACTACTACCGCAACGTCCAGCTCTCCCCAGAGCTTGAAGAAGCGGCAGCCCGCATCCAGGCCGAAGTCCAGGAAGCCCACGACGCCGAAGAACGCGAACTCGAAGCCATGCGCATGGAAGGCGAACAAGAAGAACTAGCCGCCGAGTAAGCATTGCATGCAGCAGACGCGCCTACGGCGCAAAACCCAAGGGGCGAACTCAACCGAGTCCGCCCCTTTCTTTCATCGCTAGTAACATCGTCATATGGCAGTTCTCCAACTTTTCTCAAAGCGCAAGCAGCGCGCCGAAGGGCGCGTGTCAGATGTATATATCTATGACCAAGTGCCTAATTCTCTGCGAGTTCAGATTATTCACATCTGGAGGGATACCTTCGGGGAAGGCGGTGGCTATATGTCACCCACGAGTGCAGCTTGGCATATAGTGCATCGTGCACTAGCGCGAGAATTTGGTGTCTTTAGGCTGGGCGACGTCCATGATGATGACTTCGAAGCGATCGCGAACTACTTCCTAAAGGTGCAGGACGTAGCTAGAGCTCTAGATATCGTTGAAGTTGTCTTTGAAGCGGCTCAGGGATTTGCTAGAGGCCAAAACTACTACCATGCGAACGCAAAGATATCTCCAGATGCAGCTGCGCGCGAATTGAATGAGAGATTTGCTGAGCACGCGGTTGGTTATTCATTCATAAATGGGCAGATCATTCAGAAGGACACCGAGGTACTACATCAATCAATCGTCCTGCCAGTACTGACTTTACTTCATGAGAAGGAATTTTCAGGAGCTAACGAAGAGTATCTCAGCGCTCATGAGCATTATCGTCATGGGAAGTATAAGGAGTGCCTAAACGATTGCCTCAAATCTTTCGAGAGCACTATGAAAACGATTTGCAAACAAAAACGCTGGTCGGTCGACCCGAACGCTACATCAGCTAAGCTCGTTGAGACATGTCTCAAGAACGATCTCATCCCAGCTTATCTGCTTGCGGAAATAGGAGCTCTAAGATCGGTCCTTGAGGCTGGCATTCCTACGGTGAGAAATCGGCTGGGAGCACATGGCCAGGGTGCGACTCCTATCGTGGTTCCTTCGCACTATGCTTCTTACGTGCTCAATTTAACGGGGGCAACGATCTCGTTTTTGGTCGCTTCTGCTGAAGCATGATCTTGCAGAAAGGCTGGGTGGGGGCAGGTCCCCCTCTGAACAAGCAAGACATCAACCGTATGCCATGTCCGGATTCCGGAATTGGAATGTGCCACCGACTTAAGCAGCAGGGAAAGAGACTTACACCTGCTCATCCTTCGGGACGGGTGGCCCATGTCCCCATCTAAAACCGGCAATACATCAACCGTGTGGACGGGTGGCCGTGTGCCCCATGTCTGGATTCTGAGACATAGGATGTGCCACGGACGAAGCAGCAGGGAAGAGGCTTACACGGGATCATTCTTTGGCAACTCTGACCGAATCCAAGGCTCACCGGGTGCGGCTCTCTCGGCACACCAGCCCACCGGCAGATCGCAAGCTCCTTCAGCGAAGGGTCACGTTCCACGGGATGGTGCAGACAGACCAGTACCGGCCCCCCACCTTCTGACATCCGGTCCCCAAGAAACGGCCACGACGGGTGGCCCATGTCCCCCTCTGAACGTGGCAACACTCTCAACCGTGTGCCGTGTGCCCCATGTCCGGATTCTCGGACATGGGATGGATCACCGACGACCCAACAGGAAGCGAATCACATCTCAAACTCCCCGGTATCCACCTCCTCCACCGGTTCCTCAAACCCTTTCCAGGCAGCTTCCACCCGGCTCCACTCCGAATCCACCGTCACCCGTCTCGTCTCTCCAAGCAGGTAGTGCCTATAACTAGACCACGGCCACTCCTCAGCCTCTCGAACCAGCCCACGAGCCACAGGGTTCCGGTGCGTATACCGAAGGCACTCCACCATGGCATTGTGCGTGCACAGGTTCCGGTCGTAGTACCGTTTCTGCCAGAATGGTCGAACAGCCTGCCGATTGGCAACCGACAACTTGAACATCTTCATGGCATCGGCCAGCACCCCGGTTGACGGTTCACTCACGATCACATGCAAATGCTCCGGCATCAACACATACCCAAGAACAGCCATTCCATAGCGAAGCCGTGTTCGTTCCAGAGCATCCTCGGCCAGTGAGTAGCACCCATCCAGCAGCGGCGAACGATGAAAACAGCTCATCGTCACAAAGTGCAGATCACCCTCCCTTTGCCACCGGACCAGCCCCTCAGCCATGGTCAAAACCTACCATCACCGGCATCTCATAAATGCATGCAGGGCCGGGTCAAGCAAAAGCAGGCACAACGTGAACTGGAACGGGCTACCCGGCAGAATGGTGCCGACTCACCCACCTGCGCCCTCTGTCTCCGCCCGCTGGGCACCCGCGTCGAGTACCACCACTCCATCCCAAAAAGCAAAGGCGGCAACCAGACGGTCCCCATCCATCCCATCTGTCACCGCGCCATCCACGCCCACGTCACCAACCACGACCTCGCAGAAACCTACGCAGACCTCAACACCCTCCGCCAGCGCGAAGACATGCAGCGCTTCCTCCACTGGATCGCGAACAAGCCCGCCAACTTCCACGCGCCCACCCGGAGATCTCACACCAAGTGAACGGACACGGGGCGCATCACCCGCATACAGCTAAAGACTGATCCTGCACGCGACGGACACCTATCCTGCCTCACCCATTCGTGCGCGGCACAAATTGAAGCATTCGTCCGCCCGCCGTAATCCTATGGGTCGAGGCAACACACCCATGAACATCTCCGGCAACACCATCCTCATCACCGGCGGCACCAGCGGCATCGGCCGCGCCCTCGCCGAAGCTCTCCACGCGAAGGGCAACACCGTCATCATCGCCGGCCGCCGCCAGCAGCTTCTCGACGAGATCACCGGCAAAAACCCCGGCATGGTCGGCATCCCGCTCGACGTCACTGACCCCGCCGCCATCGACACCTTCGCCGCAGACGTCAAGCAGCGCTTCCCCAAACTCAACGTTCTCTTCAACAACGCCGGCATCGCGCGCCTGGAAGACTACACTGCCGACCAGGTCAGCACTGCCGATGCGGTGTCCATCATCCAGACCAACGTCACCAGCGTCATCCAGCTAACTGGTGCACTTCTGCCCACCCTCCGCGCCCAGCCCAGCAGCACGCTCATGGTCACCACCTCAGGCCTGGCGTTCGTACCCTTCCCAAAGAGCCCGACCTACAGCGCCACTAAGGCGTTCCTTCACAACTGGCTTGACGCCCTCCGCTTCCAGCTGCGCGAAAGCTCGGTCGAAGTCCTCGAACTCGCCCCACCTTACGTCCAGACCGAGTTCGGCGGTCCGCAACAGGCTGTCGACCCCCGCGCCATGCCTCTCGCCGACTACACCGCAGAGGTGATGGACATTCTCGAAACCAACAAAATCGAAAAAGGCGAAATCCTCGTGGAGCATGTCAAGCCCCTCCGCTGGGCCGAGAAAAACGGCACCTACGACCAACTCCTCACCCTGTTCGGCAACTTCTAACTCCCACGGGAGCGTTGCCGTTACAACCTGTCAAGCCCCCTCACGGTCATCCCACATAAATTGTGGGACTTACACGTGGCACAAATTTCCGCTGAGTCCAGTAAATAGAAAATAGATAAAAAGAGGCCACCCAGCGGGTGGTCTTTTCTTTTCAGGAACGTGGAAGGTCAATCCAATGCCATGGCTCACGCCCTTCTCCACATGCATTGGGAACGCGTTGTACGCATCCACACCGGCGGTCTTGTACGAGATAGATTCTGCGGCAGAGCCACATAGGAAACGCGATGATCGACATTGCCACCTTCATAGTCTGCCCGGCAGCTATTACCGTCGGGTAAGGTCACACCGCTCACGGTGTAGTCTCATTCTCGTCATTGATAGCCTCCGCCAGCGATGCGATACCCAGCTGATTGAACAGCCAGGAGTAACTTGGTGTTGGCCGAGATTACCCACGTAGCCAATTGAGATAGCAAGGTCATTCCGTGGCTTCCACTGGATGTCAAGGTGTAATTGAAGGTATACGGTAGCTTGTTTGCTCTGTCATACACGCTTAGTGAAATGGGCTCAGATCAGACGACTGAGGATTAGCGGATACAGGGTTTCGAATCACCATGGTATACGGGTTCGCGAGGTTACCCGTCGCGGCCGTGGGTGCCGCGGTCGGTGGCGCGTACGGATTACCATTTGCGGCTAGGCCGCCACACGTGGGAACCTAATGATCGTACAGCGTCGCCGTCAGACAGGTGAACGCTGTCACAAACGGTAATTGCTGGTTACGCCGAACGGTTCACCTGTGACTTGCGTCGCATGGGTGCGTGGACGATAGATTAGCTGAACCCGTGTCGTTGGGGATCAGCCAGTTACTTGGCTGCCCTGGCAGTGCAGGCAATTTAAAAGAGCGCTAGTGCGGTTCCATCGATGTTCGCCGCTGTCAGCGGTTGGCTGCTATCCGGAACTGCGCGTTGATGATGTTGGCAAAGGAAGCAGCATAGCGTGTCGTATCAGATAGGCAGACCGGCACATCCAGAACGAGTACCCTATCTCGGTATCTGAGACTTGCAATTGTTGGTAACCCAAGAGTCCAAACAGCTTGTTCTGAATAAATGGTGCACCGAAGATGCCGCCTATCACAAACCGGCACAACTCCGGGTTTTTAGGTCTCGGGGATATCGTCGTCGTTCTTAAAAAGGAGGGCGTCGCATTCATCGCGTTGGTTTCGCGCCGGCCATACACGGTGCCATGTTATCCGTTGGTGCCAATTGAGGTGCTCATGTCAATGTGCACGCCAGAGGTTGAACCCTGCTGTGCGTCATACATCGACGCCTTTACGCGAACCTCCTCGATCGTCTTCGGGCGGGCGTGGGAGTGGCGTTGCCGATTGATGAACAAGTTGCCGCGGACTGGATCACACCTGCTGCACCCGTTTGAGGTCGACACACCGGTCGAGTTCACTACGCGCGCCGACCCACCCTGGCTGGTGCTCTTGCCCTTGAACAACCTACTGGCGTCGATGCCCTCGATGAGAACGAGTTGCTTGTATCGTGCTGCAAATTTGCCCAAATAGGCTGATTCTCCAGATCAGAATTTGCACCCGTGCCGCCCGGCAACTCTGCGTTCACGCCCGGTCGAGAATTGCAACCCGGTGAAGCTACAAGTCGGCAGCGGACTGTCTCAATCTGGGCCTTATCCAACACGTACCCGTTCGCTGGACAAAAAGCCGTCAGCGTGAACATCACGTTGTACGCGCCAATGGGAAGATTCTGTATGGCGTAACTGCCAGAGTAGTTGCTTCGTGCGGTTCGAGTCGGGTTCGTTCCTTCGCCCACCACGGCCACGGTTGCGTTTGGAAGTACGCTGCCTGTCGCGTCCGTCACAGCGCCTGAAATGGCGCCCAGTGTTCGCTGTGCATGGGCTGGCATGACCAGAAAACGGTCGCCGCCAGTGCAAGTCGGATCGCCGCAGATCTCAGCCTGGAATAGATCAAGAGCAACCTCCGATGGTTCAGTTTGTCGTGTGAGGATGCAGCAACGCCCGGCACCCTGAGGCGAAAGGGGAGGCGGACCTCACTCCTTGAAGAGGGGTGATCGACTAATTTTCTTGTACATGCAAAGGTACTTAAAAGTGTCTCGTTGTTCAGCGGAAACTTGATTACGGCTCTGAGTGCCTGGGCGGCGAGCCCGAATGTTATTCTGACTCGTCTGCGACTGTGCTCATGCAGGTTCCGCGGTAACCAGAACACAAAGTGCGGCGTCCAATCCCTGAGATGCTGGATTTGGAAGTGCTAATCATCACGCCTCAGGCGACTTTGGTCGCTTCACCCCGCAAGAGGATTACCTGCGTGTTGTTGCTCACCGCGGTGGATACGGCACTTGGGGGCACATGGCGTGCTGGAGAGCGACGCATCCCATTGCGGTCCAACTCGCACGTCACTGAAAAACGCTGCCATGCACCGACTAGACATTCACCTCTTAACCCTCAATAATCTTGAAGTTGCATAAACGGGACGTTCTACTGAATTCAGCACCGCAAATCGTGCTCTGCGTAAACGTAAACAGGAAGTATCCATGATTGCTGAAGTTGGAATCGCTCCAGAAACGCGCTACGGGTTGACAGCTTTGGAGCAAACCGGGCTTATCGTTCCGACCTGCAATGCAGCAGCGTACTTCCCGGCTCTGGACATGGTGCTGAAGAAGCAGGGCCTTGATCCAAAGCAGATTCTCTTTATCGATTCCTGCTCTGAAGATGGCACGGCGAAGATGGTGGCTGAGGCTGGTTATGGCCTTTGGCAGATCGAGAAAAAGGATTTTCGCCACGGTACCACGCGTGCAGCCGCGCTGAACTACTTCCCTGAGGCGACTTTCCTTGTCTACCTGACCCAGGACGCTCTTCCAACGAGCGAAGACAGCGTTCGGTGCCTGCTCGATGTGTTTGCAGATTCTGGAGTCGGATCTGCATACGGCAGACAGATCGCAAGGCCAACAGCAGGTCCCATAGAACGGCACGCACGCATGTTCAACTATCCACCAGTTTCAGAGATGCGCGATTATTCCATGCGTCTTGAGAAGGGTTTTCGCACCGCTTTCCACTCCAACAGTTTTGCGGCTTATCGCAGATCGGCCATGGAAGAAGTGGGTGGCTTCCAGAACACAATCGTGTCAGAGGAGGTGTCTCTGGTCGCGCGCATGCTTTTGGCCGGATGGCGGAATGCCTATGTGGCCGATGCGCAGGTCATTCACTCACACAACCTGACTCTGTCACGCGAGTTCTCGCGGTACTTTGACATCGGTGTTCACCACAACATGGAACGCTGGATCATTCATCAGTTCGGCGATGTTGGCGGTGAAGGTAGAAGTTTTATCGTGTCAGAGGCCCGTTACTTGTGGTCTGTCGACCCCGCTCTTGTGCCCGTTGCCTTCGTACACAACGTGCTCAAGTGGCTCGGTTATCGTGTTGGCGTCCATTCCCAGCGGCTGCCGAATTCCATTCGTCGTTCGTTCTCTGGCCAGTCGACCTTTTGGCAGGATGAGAAGACAGCACAGGATCAGGAAAGTTCCCGAGCAGCCGCGCGTATTGCCTGACGCGTCCGTCCAGCGCAGCCTGCCGACCCTGATCCCCATCACCATCTGCCACATTTGTCCGACATGAACGCCGAACAGCCGGCAACCACTCAGAAGCTTAATTCGCCGCAGACATGTTTGTCCCGTCAAGCTTCCTCCACCATGCAAATCGTTGCGAGCTTTCATACGGGCCGTTCGACCGCGCGGTTACACTAGTCACGCAGCAAACACCTCACCTGGAGATCATGAATGAAGTTTGTATGGGTTACGCTTTTGCTTGCGTCCGCCTCCGCACTGGCTGCTCCGCTTGCTGGCACCTGGAAGGTCGATGGTGACGTGCAGGGCTATCCGATACATGAGACATGCACGCTTGCCGGGCCAGACGCTGCGCTTACGGGCACCTGCGTGGGTGAAAAAACCTACCCTGCTACCGCCATGCGCAAAGACGACGTGCTTACCCTGACGCACGCAGGGGAGTACCAGGGTCAGGATTTAACGCTTACTTTCACCGGCAAGCTGCAGGCCGACAGCGCCATGGCTGGGACGATCGATGTGCAGCCGTTGAATTACGACGGCACGTTCACAGCAAAGCGCGCACCTGACGCACCGCCAAAGCAGTAGCGGTGGACGTCGCTGTCATATCGCCGCATCGCGATGATGCGGCGTTTTCCTGCGGTCTCTTGATCGTTGCTCTGTTGCGCGCAGGCAAGAACGTTACAGTCTGCAACCTCTTCACACGCAGCGACTACGCGGTCACAAACATCGGCATTAACCCGGAAGCGGAGCGGGTCGAAGGTGTAAGTCTTGCACGCTTGCGTGAAGACAAGGCCGCGGTCGCGGCAATGCTTCAATGCGCTACGCGGCTTAGCTGTACTCCGGGCCGCCTCACGCTGCGTGATTATGGCTGGCTTGATGCTCCGTTGCGTCTTCAGGTCAACAGCGAATACGTCGTACTCGCTCCTGTCCCCGTCGAAGAGGCGCACGCTCAAGCCCACTTCTTCGCGAAACACTTGAACGAGTGGGCTCACTTCGATGCGGTAATGGCACCTCTCGCCCTCGGGGACCACATTGATCATCGCATCGCACGGGAGACCGCAAAGCTCGTGGTCCCTGCAGAGCGACTGGCCTTTTATCAGGATCTGCCGTATGCCGCACGTCTGTCTGCGGACGCGCGTTCTCGCGAGACCACAACGGCCTTCTCCGGCCCGAACAGTCAGAGTTGGTTGCCGTCTTTAATGGCGGTCGAGGACGGCTTAGCTATGAAGCAACTTTTCGCGCTCTGCTATCCCTCGCAGATTGAGCCGCAGGTGGCAACTGAAATTGCAGCATACGGCGCCGACCTTTGCGGCAGTGCGGGACAAGCGGCAGAGCTGTGGTTCGCACAACTGCCGCTTCAGGCTAGACTGCAGGCTGCATGCCGCCAGGCCTGATCTGTTAGGGCGTCTCTGGTGCGGGTACGAACACTTTTGGCGGGTCGGTGAAGAGGCGGTTCAGTACCGCTGCCAAGCGCAGGCCAGCCAACTCCAGCAGGTGATCCACCACCGGGATTTCCCGCGCGTAGTACGCCTCATCTACAGCGCCCCCGACGGGAAGCAGCGCGGCGGCAACGGCCGCATTTGATTCTGCCGCCCACGCTACCGGATCATCCATGCCGGCTACCTCGTGTGTTGTGCTAATTTCCTTTTCCAGCACAGAGTCGTACGCGCTGGTGCTCAACCCTCGATGCTGGATGAGGCCGCTGTCCCACGCGGAATGCAGCGAGCAGGGATATCTTCCGCAGGCGGTCGCGCCGAAAGTCACGGTTGTAATGCCATTGCCACCTTCAAACGGTCCATAGGTGTGCATGGGCTGGTGCAGATCACCAATGAAGTGAACCAGGTATTTCAAGGCAATAGCTCGGTCTGGCGGATCAAGGTGTGGATCGGCAACGCGTGTCTCAAAGAAAAGGATGCGGTCTACGACGCAGTCCCGCCACACATCATTGGCAGAACCGCGTGTTACGCCCGGCTGCACAGGACAGTCACGATCTCGATTGTATGTGTCCGCGTCGGCTGGGATGTTGACGTAGTGCCAGCCTGCTGTCTGCGTCTCCATGGGACGGTACGTATCTGCCCACGACGAGACATCCCCAAGAGTCTCTGTACCAAGCAGTGCACGTACATTCTGCAGCGCCACCGGAGTCAGGTGCTGCTCCGCAATCAACGCGACGAGCCGATGCCCCTGGCGTCCCCATGCGAAAGCGGGGGTGCTGAACGTAAGCAGCAGGAAGGCAGCAAACAGCTTTCTCATGCGTCCAGCATACGTCCACTCTGCCCTGGCACTGCAATTCGTCGTCCGGTGCCTGGATGCAGCTTCACGAAACTTTCAAATTGGACGTTTCGTCGAACATCTAGACGATGAAGCCGCGCGTCACAGGCCCTGAAGTAACGGTCGGTGAAAAGGACCCTTCTCATGCGTTTCAGTTCTGCACGTATTGTTCGCCGCACGTTCGTCGTTCCGTTAGTGCTTGCCGCTCTCGGTGCGGCAGGTTTCACGGGTGTACCTGCGCCAGCGCAGGTCGCGGCAGTCCCAACCCCAATGGCGAGCACTCGTCTGATCGGTACGGTGCAATCTGTATCGGCAACGGCGTTGACGATTACAAAGGACGACGGCACCGGTGTGGATGTCACGCTGTCTGATGCCGTCCGCGTTCAGCAACTACTTCCCGGCAGCACCGACATCAGGACAGCGCAGGACGTAACCGCGGCGGATATTGCTGTCGGTGACCGTGTCCTGGTCGCAGCTCGCCCCGGTGGTTCGGGGACGATGAGTGCCAGCCGTGTGGTCCTGATGAAAAGTTCTGCAATCGCTCAGACGAATGCAAGTCGTCAGGCAGATTGGCAGAAGCGCGGATCCGGCGGCCTGGTGACCGCAGTAGATCCCGCTGCAAAAGTAATCTCTGCCTCGTCCGGAACTCGCAAGCTCAGCATCCAGGCATCCGGAACGACGGTCTTTCGCCGTTATGCTCCTGGCTCGGTAAAGTTTGAGGATGCGAAAGTCGGTACCTTTGCAGACATCCACGTTGGCGACCAGTTACGAGTTCGCGGAAGTAATGATGTAGATACCGGCAAGATCGCAGCGGACGAGATCGTCACGGGATCATTTCGTAATGTCGCCGGTCTTGTGGCTTCGGTCGACACGGCCGCCGGCACACTTTCCCTTAAGGATTTAGCGACAAAAAGGAACGTTACGATTGCCATCGGTCCAGATGCCGACCTGCGCGCCTTGCCTCCAGAGATGGCCGCACGCTTTGCAGCTCGCGCGCGGAGTGCTGCGACATCACCCACGGCCAGCAGCCAGCCATCCGCACCGGGCGCAACTCCGGCGCCTGACGCAGGAACAGCCAGACCTGCCGGTGTTGCCGGCACAGGTACCGGTCGTCCTTCGGCGAGTGCCTCTGCCGACTTGTCCCAGGTAGTTCCTCGATTGCCCAAAACTACGCTGGCAGCGCTCAAACCGGGTGAGGCCATTATGGTGGTGGGCTCTGGTGAATCGTCGGCGGGTTCGGTCACTGCCATCACCTTGCTGTCGGGCGTGGAATCACTCTTAGCCGCGTCTCCCTCCGGAGCTTCCAGCTTCAATCTTTCCCCATGGAGCATGGGTGGCGGAGAGGCTGCTGCCGGGGGCACACAATAGTCACGACTACAGTCCAACATATCCGACACCCTCTCACAGCCCCTCAGGAGCCTGATGTTTTCACGTCGTAACGCGAGTTCCATGTTCGCCGGTCCACTTCTCTGTATTGGTCTGCCACTGATTCTGCATGGTGCGCTCGCAGCCCAGGCCGGTGCTCCTGCCGGCGCTCAAACCGGTGCGCTGACTTCCGGTGCTGTCAGTGGCACGGTGCTTGACCCGGACGCCGCAGTGATCCCGGGAGCCACCATTCTGCTTACGCCCTTAAAGGGGCCTGCGCTCTCCGCGACATCCGGCGGCGATGGTTCATTCGACCTGGAGGCGGTGCCCGCAGGTACCTACACCTTCACGGTGACCATGCAGGGCTTCGGTTCGTTCGTAAAGCAAAACGTGCGTGTCGCCGGCCAGCCGGTAAAGATCGCTGTCAAGCTCAGTATTGAAGAGCAGAACACCACCATCACGGTCACGACGAACGACAACCAGGTGTCTGTGGACCCGGACTCAAATGGAAGTGCAATCGTGGTAAAGGGCGCAGACCTCGACGCCCTCTCCGACGATCCGGATGAGCTCTCAAACGAGCTGACGGCACTTGCCGGACCTGCGGCCGGGCCCAGTGGTGGCCAGATCTATGTCGATGGCTTTACCGGTGGCCAGCTGCCACCAAAATCCGCCATTCGGGAAATACGCATCAACCAGAATCCCTTTTCAGCGCAGTACGATCAGCCCGGCTTTGGGCGTGTAGAAATCTTGACCAAACCCGGAACCGATAAGCTACATGGCCAGCTCAGCGTTCAAGGCATGGACAAGTCTTTCAACACCTCCAGCCCGTTTTTGGGATCGGCAAACAACCAGCCGGACTACCATCAAATTTTCTTCATTGGCTCCGTAAGCGGTGCCATTTCCAAGGCGGCTTCGTTCAACGTTGCCGCCAGCCACCGTACCATTCAGAACAACAATGTCTTCAGCGGAACCATTGCCAGCACAACGCCCAACTCCCCTACGCTCTGCGCTCCGGGAACTGCAGGTTGCATGCAAACGACTTATCCTGATGCATTCCGCGGCATCTTTGCACCGAGCACGCGCTATGACTTCAGCCCCCGCATCGACTATGCCGTCACCGACAAGAACACATTGACGGTAAGGTATCAGCTAGAGCACAGCGACTCACAGAACGCAGGCACAGGGGGCCTTGTTTTGCCCACCGCAGGGTATAACTCTAACTCCCGCGAGAACACCGTACAGATCAGCGATTCGCAAATTCTGAGTGCCAAGCTCATTAACGAAACCCGGTTTGAATTTCGGCGCGGGCAGTCCGCACAGGATCCGCTCTCCACAGCGCCCACGGTCACCGTCACCGGCAACTTCACCGGCGGCGGCAATGCGACCGGCACTGAAACCAGCACGCAGGACCACTACGAAGTGCAGAACTACACCTCCGTCCAGCTCGCAAAAAACTTTATACGCGCGGGTCTCCGTGTGCGTACAGACCGCACAGCCCAGTTCTCCACGCAAAACGCAAACGGCACCTTCAGCTATGCCACAGTTGCTGACTACATCGCGAACCAGCCGTTCCAATACAAGATGGCGACCATCGCCAACCCTCGTGTGGGCACACACCTGACCGATGTCGGCCTATACGCCGAGGACGATTGGAAGGTGAAGCCGAATCTGACCCTGACCTATGGCCTGCGATACGAGGCACAGGGAACCATCAACAGCAAGCATGATCTCGCACCTCGGTTTTCTGCCAACTATGGTGTGCCACGCAAAAACGGCAGCCCGCTTACCGTCCTGCGTTTCGGCTATGGCGTATTTCTTACTCGGTTCGACATCGGCGATGTGATCAACACGCTGCAGCAAAATGGCGTGAACTCGGTCGTGCAGACGTTCCTTTCGCCGGCAGCAGGCTGCGCCCCCGGCAGCACCGCTGCCTGCGGAACCAATGCCGCAGCCAAGCCTATAACGTACACGCTCGCCTCCAATCTGCGCAGCGAGTACAACTCCCAAATAGCCCTGGGCATCGACCAGCAACTTCCAATGAAGACTACGCTGTCTGCCACCTACATCAACACCATCGGCATCCATCAATACCTGTCGCGCAGCCTTCCCACCGTCGACAACAATCTGCTGTATCAGTACCAGGCTGAAGGGTATTACCGGCAAAACCAGCTACTACTCAACGTCCGCTCGCAGGTCTCCCCTAAGCTCTCATTTTTTGGTTTTTACGCCTTTAACCTGGCGAACAGCAACACCCAGGGTGCTAATGCGTTTGCCACCGACAGTCTCAACGCGCATACCGACTACGGCCGCTTCCAGAATCGCTCACGACTCTTCTTTTTCGCCAGCTATACCGCACCGTTCAAGATCAATCTAAGCCCCTTCATGATTGCCAACTCGGGCACACCATACAACGTCACCACCGGCACCGACGTCAACGGCGACTCCATCATCAACGACCGCGCGCAGTTTGCAAACGGCCTCACCTCGGGCAACTGCACCAATGCGCTCAACTTTGCCACACCCGGCGTCACCACCGATACCTACACCCGCGTTCCTCAGAACTACTGCACTGGGCCAGCAAATTTCACCTTCAACACACGCATCGTGCGCGCCTTTGGCTTCGGACCCAAGATCGGAGCAGCCGCGGCAAACAACAACAACGGCGGTCCGGGCGGCGGTGGACCGCCCGGCGGCAGCGGACCACGTGGTGGCGGCGGTGGTGGCGGACGCGGCGGCGGCTTTGGTGGAGGCGGGCTTGGCAGTGGCAGCTCCGGTCACAAGTACACCGTCTCCCTCGGCGCGCAGATCCTCAACCTGTTCAACACCGTGCCGTACGCTCCACAAAACGGCAATCTGACCGCTTACAGTCCGGATCCCACCAAGAACCTTTTCGGCAAATCACAGTCGCTTAATCAAGGTCCATTCTCGTCCGGGTCCGCTGTCCGGCGCATCTTTTTGCAAGCAAACTTCAGCTTTTAACACGTCCCCAACTTTGGAGCAGCGAGAGCCGCCATTCGTGGTGGCCCTCGCGTTTCGACCGTCTAACGCTTCTTCCCAAGAGAAGCCACGACGGTCTTGGCGTTCATGAACTCGCGCATACCTGTGGCGCCAAGCTCTCGTCCATACCCTGAACGCTTTGTACCGCCAAACGGCAGTCGCGGGTCTGACACAACCATGCTGTTCAGGAACACCATCCCGGTCTCGATGCCATTCAGCAGCCGCTGCTGCTCGTCCGGTGACTCCGTCCAAACGGACGCGCCCAGGCCATAGGGCGTATCGTTCGCAATTGCAATTGCGTCGTCCACATCGCTCGCACGGAACAACAGCGCAACCGGTCCAAAGATCTCCTCCCGGTACACGTCGCTTGTGCGCGGTACGCCGGAGATTACGGTCGGCTCAAAAAAGAACCCGCTGCCGACCATGCGAGATCCACCCGACAGAATTCTTCCGCCCGCCGCAACGCACGCGCGAATTTGGCCTTCAAGCCGATCCAGCGCGTGGGCACTTGAGAGTGGCCCCACCTCGGTCTCCCGCTTCATCGGGTCGCCAATCTTCAACCGTTCCATCGCCTGTGCCATACCCCGCCGCACCTCGGCATACACGTCGTTGTGGACGATGAAGCGTTTCGCGGCAATACACGATTGGCCGCCATTTACCATTCGACTCTCCACCGCCGCGGCGATCGCATCTCCAACCCGCGCTGACGGCATGATCACGAACGGGTCGCTGCCACCCAGCTCCAACACAGTCTTCTTCAGCAGGTAGCCCGCCTGCGCCGCAATCGCTCGTCCCGCGCCCTCACCACCCGTCACCGTCGCGCCAATCACTCTCGGGTCGCTCAGCACGGCTTCCACCGCGTCCACGCCAATGTGCAACGACAGTAACGCACCCCGCTCAAAACCCGCTTGCCGCACCAAGCCCTCAATGCGCATGGCGCATTGCGGCACGCTGGGCGCAGGTTTCAGCAGCACCACGTTCCCGGCAATCAACGCAGGAACGGCAAACCGGAACACCTGCCAGAATGGAAAGTTCCACGGCATCACGGCCAGGATCACACCCATCGGCTCGTACTGCACATACGCCTGGCCGCCCTCCACGCGCAGCATGTCCGGTGCCAGCAGCCGTGCAGCGTGCGTCGCGTAATAGCGGCAACAGTCAATGCACTTATCGATCTCTGCCTCGGCCGCAGTGATCGGCTTGCCCATCTCCAGCGTGATCAGCCGCGCCAGTTCGTCGCGCTCTTCTTCCAGCAACACCGCAAGCTTGCGGGTGCAAAGGGCACGGTGTTCCAGTGGAATCACCCGGTGTTTTGCATACGCTCGTTCCGCAAGCGCTATCCGCTGGACCACCGCCTCGTTTACTAGTGGTTCAAAGGTGCGGACTAGCGTTCCGGTCGCGGGGTTCACTGTCTGGATCGGCATGGTTCTTCCATCAACCGGCAAGCTCTGCCAGCGTTTCCGCCAGCACTTGAACTCCGTTTGTCATCGCTTCTACCGTAGCAAATTCATCTGGCCTGTGGCTTACACCTCCACGGCACGGTACAAAAATCATGCCCACCGGCCCAAGCCGCGCCATGAACAACGAGTCGTGGTAAGCCCGGCTCACCATGCGCCGAAAAGAGAAACCATTCCGCTTGGAAGCACCCTCGACGGCCTCGATGATCGTTTCGTCGCACGTCGCCGGCGGATCCGCATTGACCTCGACCATGGTGAACGCAACACCCCGCTTCTCCTGTAGATCCTCTCCAGCCAATCGCACCGCGGCAACCACCATATCGCGCCTTTCCGGGTCGATGTCCCGCACGTCCAGTTGCATCTCTACGCCGCTCGGCACACTGTTTACTGCACCCGGATGCACCTGCACCGTTCCCACCGTGGCCACCGTATCCACCGCACCTGTGTGCAGGGCGGCAGCCTCCACAGCCAGGATCCATTCGGCTGCGGCGCATAGCGCATCTCGCCGGTCCGGCATCAGCAACGCTCCAGCATGCCCACCAAAGCCGTCTACACGCACACGGTAACTCGCAGGTGCCGCAATCGCGCTCACCACACCTATGTCCAGGCTCTCCCGCTCCAGCAGCGGCCCCTGCTCAATGTGCAACTCCACCCAACTGCTGTACACCCCCTGCGGCAAACGCACAGAAGTAAGATCCCCGACGAACCCTGCAGCCTCACGAACCTCCGCCAGCGTTTGCTCCTCTGCATCCAGCAAGCCATCGGCGCGCTCGGGCGTGAGCGTTCCCGCCATCAGCCGGCTCCCCAGGCAGCCAATGCCAAAGCGCGTCGGCTCCTCCGCTGTAAACAGCACCAACTCCACAGACCTTCGCAATCGCACACTTGCGCGCTGCAGCGACCGGATCGCCTCCAGCCCGCCAAGCACGCCAAGCGTTCCGTCATACATCCCCGCGTGGGGAATCGCGTCCGTGTGGGAGCCCGTGCCAACTGCGGCGAGCGAAGGATCTGTGCCCTGCCAGCGCGCAAAGGTATTGCCCACGGCATCCTCCCGTACCTGCAGGCTCGCATCCGCAAACAGCGTCTTCATCCAGGCACGTGCTGCCATGTCGTCCTCGGTAAACACCACACGTGTGACTGCGGTTCCACCATTTCGCTCGGTCTGCTCGCAACGCGTAAACGCCGCAAGCTGCTCCAACTCCGCCTGCAAGCGCCGCCCGTCCACGGCGATCGCTTCACTCGCCACGCGCTACCCCGTTTGTCTGCAAAGGATGTCGGTTCCAGTCCTTGTAAATCAGGTACCGTGCCGGCTTGTCACCCAGTGCTCCGAACCACTGCGGACAGAACGGCGCCATCCAGATGAAATCTCCGGCAGTTACCGGGTACCAGCTCTCACCCAGCCGATAGATGCCCTCACCTTCCAGCATGAGCAGGCCGTGCTCCATCACATGTACCTCCACCATGCCAAGTCGCGCGCCCGGCTTGTACTCCATCGTGTTCACGGCGAAATCGTAGGCAACTTCGGCCGGCATCAACACACGCACCTGAATCCCTGCGTCACCCATTAGCGGCGAAGCCTCAACGTTCATCTCGCGCTCAATTAACGCACTCGCCGAAGCGCCACCGATCGCAACAAAAGGCTTCTCGATCATCGCCAGCCGCGCCGGCCCAATCGTTGAAATACAGTGATCTACGCCCGCGGGTAAATACATATATTCCGCCTTCGTCATTGTCTTGGACATAAGCTCAAGCGAAACCTCGACCTCGCCTTCCAGCACGTACACAAACCGTTGAAACTCCGTCGGCCCCAGCCGCCCACCGTTCTCCATCACCACCGTGTACTGCGTAAACCCCGCCCCCAGCGCAGGCGACGCATGCACGCACGCCGTCGCCTTCACCATGCCCGGCAGCGCCGCCCACACGAACGTGTCCGGCGTCTGCAGCAGGTGGTCCAGCGCACGGCGGCTCCGTGTACTCCCAAGGTGGTGCAAACTCATCCGGCATCTCCCATTCGTTGCAGCAGCCCAGCACCCACCCGCAGCGCAGCTGCCACATCCTCCGTCCGCACACTCTCGTCGGGATGATGGCTCAGCCCACCAAGCGTCCGCAGAAACAGCAACGCGGCGGGTATGTGCGGCGCGATCACCATCGCGTCATGCCCGGCACCACTCACCATCCGACGCACCGGCAAACCAGTCTCCGCAACCGCATCCCACAGCATCTGGGTCAACCCGTCATCCATGGGAACGGAGTTCTGCTGCATGCGTAACTCTACTGCCACACCAACGCCGCGTGCATTCCCTTCGCGCTCCGCTACCCCCAGCAGGTAGTCCACGCTTTGCTCTCTCACTGCATCCTCGGCACCCCGCACATCCAGGCTGCACACTGCGGATCCCGCAACAGCGTTCCCCACATCCGGCTGTACCCGCACGCTGCCGACCGTGGCCACCACGCCGCCAGTTTCTCGCGCATAGCGCTCCACTTCCACAATCCACGCCGCTGCTGCGGTCACCGCATCCTGGCGCAAATGCATGGGCGTCGTTCCCGCGTGGTTTGCGCTCCCGGTAAACGTCACCGCATAGCGGCTCTGCCCCGTAATGGAGCTCACCACGCCCACTGCCAGGCCCTCACTCTCCAGCACAGGGCCCTGCTCAATATGGAATTCCACATACCCGCGTGCCTGCGTCAGGCGAGCCTCTGGCAGCCGTTCGACATCCAGCCCATACGCCGTAATCGCCGCCCGCACGCTCACGCCGTCGTCATCCTGCCTTGAAAGAAGCGCATCATCCAGCAAACCGACCACAGCCCGAGATCCGATGAACGGCACACCAAACCGCACACCCTCTTCCTCTGAAAAGCCGATCAGCTCCAACGGAAAGGGAAGCGACGTACCGCACATCTCCGCAAGCCCCAACCCGATCATCACGCCCAGCACGCCGTCAAAAGCTCCCGCATTCGGCACCGTGTCCAGGTGAGACGCAACCACCAGCGGTGTACCTTCCACCCTGGTCCTGCCGCGCAGGTTCCCCGCAGCATCCATGCGGACGTCCATCCCCGCTGCCCGCATCCACGCAGCCACGCGATCGTTTGCACGCCGCATGCCCTTACTCAGAAACGTCCGAGTCGTCCCATGTTCCGCATCGCTGATCACAGCCAGCTCTCGGCATCGTGCCACTGCGACCTCCGACGCAAGAGCAATCACCTGTGATCCCAGAGCGCCCATCAAGCCCGTGTCACCCGCGCCTCGATATATCCACTCGGCTCATCGATCGGCACAAAGATCTCATTCGCATTCACCTGTCCGAACCGTTGCAGGTCCACCAGCAGGTGATGCCGGTTCGGCATCGTCAGCGTAATCTCGACCAGCTCCGGCACCGCCGTCAACGCATCCTCTCCCATCGCGTACAGCGTCTGCTGTACCGACTTCGACTCGTGCAACGCAAACGTCCGCAACAGACTTGCCCGCAGCTTCTCACGTGTGACAACCATCGCGGAGTCGTCCATCTCTCCGCTGTAACTCCACCCCGCTGCAACGGCTGTTCCCAGCAGGCGGTCTTCCGTCTCCGGCAGGGTCGTCAGCTCGTCCCGCTTGAATCCGACAAACCCGCTCTGCGCCGTCTTTAGCACCACCATGTCCTCCATACCGCAGCGAAGCGTCACACCGTCGCGTGTGCGCTTCAGCGTCGCCGTTGCAAGCTCATTCGATCCCTTCATAAAGGCATGCGGGTGCGCCTCGCCATCCACCGTCAGCCGCTTCCACAGGGCGCTCTCGACGTGCACTTCAACAGCGGACACACGTTCGTTCCGCTCCAGCAGAAAGCCCGACAGTTCCCCAGCGAACGCCTCCATAGAGCGTGCCGCCGACAGGTTCGCCCGTGCGTACACCGTGTTCTTCATCGTGTCGGTCGCCAGCACATCCGTGTTGTCGCCATAAAGGAAAACGTCCGTGTACTCACCCTCGATCAACACCCGCACCGTCCACTCCGCAATGCTGTGCAGGCTGCCCTCGCGCGTGACCTTCATCAGCCGAACACCGGTCTTGCCGTACCGATTCTCCCGCAACACAGCCATCGTTTAACTCCCCCGATACGTGGTGTAACCATTCGCCGTCAGCAGCAGTGGCACGTGATAGTGCGGCTGCCCAGCGCTCACCGTAAAGGTAATCTCGACCACCGGGTATAAACCCGCAAGTTCTTCGCGCTCGAAATACGCACCCGTTGCAAATCGGATCGTGTACACCCCCGGCTCCATCACCGAGCCTTCAGGCAGCAAAGCTTCCACGCGTCCATCGGAATCTGTCCTTGCGGCGTTCAGCGTCTCGCAGTCTCCACCGCGAAAGTAATCGAGCTCAACTGCGATGCCCACCCCCGGCATCCCTTTTGCCGTATCCAGTACATGCGTCGAGATACTCATGACGGCACCACCTGTGCAGCCTCGCCCTCGCTCAACCACCGCTGCAGGCGCAAATGTGTGATCTCTCTCTGTTGTTCCGCAGACTCCTGCAGCTCGGCCTCCGGCGTATTGTGCAGGCGTCTGCGCAGCAAGGCCAGAATCTCCCCTGCGCTACGGCCCAAGGCTCGCACCAGGAACACCCTTCCGAACTTAGCCTCATACGCGCGATTACCATCAGCCAAAATTTCTACTGCCTCTGCTTCACTCATCGCCGCGCTTTGCTCGCCCTCGCTCCACCGCACTGACGCCACCGTTGCCGGTCCGGCCGCATGCTTCTCGCCGATCCTGGGATGTGATGCGAAGGCCTCCTCCCAGTCCTCAGGACCTAGCGACCACCACGCGCTGTCGCTCGCCGCCAGCAGCTCTGGCAAGGTCCGCAACGGCCGCCGCGCCGCAACGGCCTTTGCCCAGGCGTGCGAGCCGCAGCAGCCCAATACGGCCTGCTCCGCTGCCTCCGCGATCATCCTGTTCCACTCCTCAAGAAAGCTCATCGGAAGGCCAGCATACATCGCGCACTAAGCGGGCCTGCTCTCCCGGCCACGCGCCTCGGCAAACCAGCCGCCATCGCGGTATACCGGTTCGCCCCGCAGCACCGTCTCCACCACCACGCCGAGCAGCGTCTCCCCCATGTACGGCGAGATCGCATGTCGGTAATACAGTCGATCGGCACCCACCACCTGCGAAGCCTCCGGCGCAAAAAAAACAAGGTTCGCGTCGTACCCCGGCGCAATGGTTCCTGCTGTCGGCAAGCCTGCTAACCGCGCCGGTGCCGCGCCCATCCATCGCACCACATCGCTCAGCGCAAAGCCGCGCATATGCGCCTCCGTCCACACCACGCTCAGCGCCGTCGACAGGCTTGCGATGCCGCCCCACGCCACGTTAAATCGACCATCGTCTGCGCGCTTCATCTCCGGCGGACACGGTGAATGATCCGTCGCCACCAGATCGATAACACCCTCCCGCAGACCCGCCCAAAGCCCTTCGCGGTTTGTCCCACTCCGAATAGGCGGCGCGCACTTGAACTCCGTCGCGCCATCGCGAATCCCCTCTGCGCAAAGGTGCAGATAGTGCGGGCACGTCTCCACCGTCACCGGCAGACCCTCAGCCTTCGCCGCACGCAGCATCGGCAGCGCCAGTGCCGTTGCTAAATGCACAATGTGCAGCCGGAACCGATACAAGCGACAAAGCTCCAGCAACCGCTTAATCGCCGCAAGCTCCGCCTCGTCCGGCCGGCTCGCCAGGTACGTCGCATACTTCCGCCACTCCGCACTCTCGGCCAGGGGCAGCAAAGCACATGCGTCATCGATCGGCCCCTGCAACTCCGCATGCACCAGCAGCGGCAAGCCACTCGCCGCGATCACCGGCAGCGCCAGCTCCAGATTCTCAACGTCAATGCTCGTGAACCCCTCGCATCCTGGGTACACCAGGAAGCACTTCCACCCGCGCGCACCCGCCTCCGCCAGCGGCTTCAGGTGCACCTGGTTCCCATCCACCGCGCCGCCCCACGCAGCCCAGTCCACCATGCATTTGCCCGCCGCCGCAATGCGCTTTTCCTCCAGCGCCGCCACGGTGGTCGTCTCCGGCAGGCAGTTCAGCGGCATGTCCACCACCGTCGTGAAGCCGCCCGCAGCCGCTGCCCGTGTTGCCGTCGCGAAGCCCTCCCACTCCGTGCGCCCCGGCTCGTTAATATGCGTGTGCGTGTCCACCAGTCCCGGCAGAATGGCAATGTCATCCCCAAGCACGGTCACCACAGCCTCAGCCGGCACGCTGTCACGGCTGCACACCTGCACAATCCGTTCACGGTCCACCACCACGGCTCCATCCAACTCGCCATTCGGCAGCACCACCCTGCGACTCACCCACGCCTTCAGCATGCCCCCATTCTGCGCCACTGGCTCGCCAGAATGCGATACTTGTCCCTGCATGTCCTCAACCCCTCAACCTGAACCGCGCTTCATGCGTATGGCAGTCGACCTCGCTACGCAGAACGTCGCGAACGGACGCGGTGGGCCCTTCGGAGCAGTCGTTATTCGCAACGGCGAAGTCCTGGCCGCCGAGGCGAACTCCGTCACCCGCACCAACGATCCCACAGCACACGCTGAGGTCAACGCCATCCGTGCCGCCTGTGCCGCGCTCGGCACCTTTCAGCTCGACGGCTGCGACGTTTACACCTCCTGCGAGCCCTGCCCCATGTGCCTGGCCGCACTCTACTGGTCCCGCTGCCGCGCCATCTACTACGGCAACACTGCAGCCGACGCCGCGGCCGCCGGCTTCGACGACAGTTTTCTCTACCGCGAGGTCAGCCTGCCGCTCGACCAGCGCCGCATCCCCATTGCCCAGATCCTCCGCGAAGAGGCAATTACCTCGTTCGACGTCTGGCGCCAGGCACTCCAGCGCATCGCTTATTAGGCCATTCGTCATAGAGGCGTAGCTTCTGATTTCGACCGTAGCAGGACAGCTTTACCGTTCTGCGCCCAGAGAGACATTCGCTGTGCTCGCACGAAGCAGATGCCTTCAAGCAAACTGGTACTACGCTCAGCCCACACGCAAGAACCACGAGAACACACATGCCCACAAAATTTGACTCAACTCTGCCAGCAAACAAAACCACACGAGTCGCTTTACTCGGCTTCGGCACCGTCGGTTCGTCCGTCGCGCAGCTGTTGCGCGCACAGAAATTTCCCGGTGTCGAGCTCACCCACATCTACAACCGCAACATCGACCGCAAGCGTACCGGCGACACCGCCAGCAAACTTTCTCCGTCCATTCTCTGGACAGAGAAGATCGACGACATTCTCAATAACCCCAACATAGACGTCGTCATTGAAACCATCGGCGGGCTCAGCCCAATGGAGCAGTGGCTTAAAACGGCCCTGACTGCAGGTAAGCACGTCGTTACCGCCAACAAACAACTCATCGCTTACAAGGGTGCGGCCCTGGTTAAACTCGCGCGCCAGCACAACGCCGCTCTCGTCTATAACGCGGCCGTCGCCGGTGGCGTCCCGGTTATTCCTGCCGTTCTCCACGGCCTGCAGGGCGACACTGTCCGCCGCATCGCCGGCATCCTTAACGGCACCTGCAACTTCATCCTCAGCGGCATGGAAGCCGGCGAGGACTACCACGACATGCTCGAGACAGCCCAAGCCGCCGGCTACGCCGAAGCCGACCCCTCCGCCGACGTCGACGGCTACGACGCCCGCGCCAAGCTCTGCATCCTCGCCCGCACGGCCATGCAGATCGGCCTCGACCCCGACGAGATCCCCACCGCAACCATCAAGACCGTCCGCCTCGTCGACTTCCATTACGCCCGCGAACTCAATTGCACCGTCCGCCAGATCGCTCAGGTCTCCGTCGACGGCACCCATGTCCGCGCCCGCGTCGGCCCCACCCTTGTCCCCAACACCTCCCCCATCGCCTGGTCCCACGGCACCCAGAACCTCGTCATGACCACCGGTGAGTTCGGTGGCGACGTCGTCTTCTCCGGCCATGGCGCCGGCGGCAACCCCACCGCCGTTGCAGTCGTGTCGGACCTCCTCGCCGTCGCCCACGGCTCCGCCTCGGTGTCGCTGCCGGTGAAGCAGCGCCCCGTCACCGGCGAGGTTATGGCCCCCTGGTACCTCCGCTTCGTCGTGCAGGACAAGCCCGGCATCATCTCCGCCATCTCCGGCTCGCTCGCCAGGGTCGGCGCCAACATCGACAGCATCCTCCAACGCCCCGGCTACCCCAAAGACGCGCTCCCCTTCGTCGTCACCACCGAGCCCTGCCTCACCAGCACCATCGAAGCCGCTGTCGCCGCCATCGCAAAAATGCCCACCATGCTCGAACAACCGCTCTGCCTGCAAATGCTCACAGACGAAGACAAAAGTGCGTAGCCCCGCAACTTTCCTGCGGCGGGCGGCGATCGCCCGCGTATATTTTCGCCATGACAAACTCCTCCCGCGCACTCGCCTTCTGTGTGTCTGCATTCCCGCTGGTCGCGGCATCCCAGTCTGAAAGTGTCCTCCAAAAGCTGCTCCTTGCCAGGAGCACCGCAGCCTACGAGGCCGTCCAAAAGGGCGATCTCCCCGCGCTGCAAGCCCTGTGCACGCCCAACATCATGGAGCTTGGTGCTGGCGGCCTCTCCGACGCGACGGGCTTTCCAGACATGCTCAAGCAGTGCAAGACCAACAGCTACGCCCTTTCCGACTCCACCCTCCGCATCCTCACACCCACCTCCGCCGTCCTCGTCTACAGGGTCAAACAGAACGCCACCTGCAATGGCAAGCCCGAGCCAGCAAGTGAGATCAACACCGACACCTTCGTGAAGCAAGACGGCAAGTGGCTCGTCTCCATCCACACCGAAATCGTCACCCCCTAGGGCCCGCCGCACATGCGCCTCACAGCCATTCCCGTCGTCCCCGCCGCAGACGTTGAAGCCTCCCTACAATGGTGGACGGCAGTCTGCGGCTTCACCGAAATTTTCCGCGACACTACACCGCCCCGGTACGCCGGCATCCGTCGCGACGGCGCCGATATCCATCTCGCCGCCATCACAGACACCCGCGTCGCACGCGAGGTCGGCGACCAGACCATGCTCCGCTTCTCGGTCGACGACATCGATGCGCTCTACGCGGAGTATCAGCAGCGCGGCGGCACCATCCACCCGAATGGCAGGCTCGCCACCAAGCCCTGGGGGACCTACGAGTTTTCCGCCATCGATCCCAACGGCGTCTGCATCACCTTCATGGCCGACTCCGTCCGCTCAGACGCACAAACGCCGAACCAGCAATCGGTTCAGCGCTGTGAACATGGAAGGTCAGGCTAGTACTTCGGCATCCCCGGGTCGATCCGATCGGCCCAGGCCATAATCCCGCCGGCAACGTTCTTTACCTGCGCGAACCCGTGCTGCTTTAACAGCAGCGCAGCCTTCTGCGACCGCCCACCTGTCTTGCAGTGGACTAGAATCTCCTCGCCCTCGCGCCCCTTCAACTCGCCGATCCTTTGCTCAAGCGAACCCACGGGAATCAACGTTGCGCCCAGCGTAGCAATCTGCGCCTCGTGCGGCTCCCGCACATCCAGCACAAACACTCCCGCCTCCCGCTTCGCCCGTAACTCCTCTACAGATACCTGCGGCACACCATCCACCTCTGCCGCCGCAGCCACAGCACCATGCGACGAAACCTCAAGCGGCCCTACCGCGGCAGGCGGCGCAATCCCGCAGAACTGGTCGTAGTCAATAAGCTCCTGGATCTCATGCGTCCCACATGCAGGGCACTCCGGGTTTTTACGCAGCTTCAGCGTCCTGAACTTCATCCCCAGAGCATCCACCAGCAACAACCGCCCAATTAGCGGCTCACCTATACCTAGAATCAGCTTGATCACCTCTGTCGCCTGAACGACGCCCACAAGCCCCGGTAGAATTCCAAGCACACCACCCTCAGCGCAACTCGGTACCAGCCCCGGCGGCGGCGGCTCCGGATACAGGCACCGGTAGCAAGGCCCCTCCTCTGTCGCGAACACACTTGCTTGACCCTCAAAGCGAAAAATGGACCCGTATGCATTCGGCTTGCCCGTCAGCACGCACGCATCGTTCACCAGGTAACGCGTCTGGAAGTTATCCGTCCCATCCGCAATCACGTCATAGTCCCTGAAGATCTCCAACGCATTTTTGCTGGTTAACATCGTGTTGTGCTTTACGACGTTCGTATTCTTGTTAAGACCCTTCAGCATGATCTCTGCCGAATCCACTTTCAACCTACCCACCGTACTCTGCGAGTGAATAATTTGCCGCTGCAGATTACTCTCGTCCACGACGTCAAAATCAACTAATCCGATTGTCCCCACACCAGCCGCCGCCAGGTACAGCGCCAGCGGCGCACCCAGCCCACCCGTGCCCACGCACAGCACTTTCGCGGCCTTCAGCTTCCGCTGCCCATCCATGCCCACTTCTGGGAGTATCAGGTGCCGTGAGTACCGAGCAATCTCCTCGTTCGTCAGCGTCGGCAGTTCCTCCGCCACAAGCGCCTCCTCCGCAACCGCTGGCGCACCTCCGGCAATCGAAGGGATGATAGAAACCTCATCGCTTTCCTTTACAGGAGTTTCCAGCCCACCTGGCAAATCGCGCACATCATCGTCACTCACATACACATTCACAAACGACCGCAACTTACCATCGCCGCCGAATAAGTGCTGCTTCAGTTGAGGGTACTGTTCCACTAACTTGCCCAGCGCCTCACTTACAGTCGAAGCACTTACCTCTGCTGTCGACTTGCCATCTGCAAATCCACGCAATGGTGTAGGAATCAATATCGTCATCTGTCTAATCTTTCTTTGCCGTCAGCATTAATTCGATCGGCTGGTCTTCGAAGCGTTTGTCGTCCTCACTCGTGCCGCGCAGCAGAAAGCTGTTCGTCACCTCGGCCCTGCCCTGCGCAACGGCCGTGATGACGTAACTACAACCAAGCCAGTGCGCCTCGGCAAAGTCCGTCATGCTCCATTGCGCCGGGTGGTCCGGGTGCGAGTGGTAAAAGCCCACGATATCCAGCCCCTTCTTCCGTCCCGCACGCTGAGCCGCCACCAGTTCCTGCGGTGCTATGTGGTAGCGGTTGTGTGCAGAGTCCGTCCGCGTATTGCCCGCCCGCATCAGCTCTACAACCTGAGTCGAACTGTCGCCACTATGCCCCAGCAGAATGCCGCAGCACTCATGCGGATACGTTTCTTCCCCGTGCGCGCGTAGCGCCTCGTATTCAGACTTAGCCAACGTCAGCATGGGCCTACTCATTCCAGAACCGCTCGCTCAAATACTTGTCCGCACCGTCGCACAGTACCGTCACAATCACCGCTTCGCGCCCGGCGTCATACTCCTCTTGGGCAATGCGAAGCGCGGTATCCACATTCGCCCCGGCACTCACCCCCACCAGCAGGCCCTCTTCCCGCGCCAACCGCTTGCACATCGCGTATGCCGGTTCTGTCTCGGCCCATACGTTGCGATCCGCCAGCGCCGCGTCATAAATCGGCGGCACAATCGCCGTTGGCATATGCTTTAGTCCCTCCAGCCCGTTGAACGGTGAATCCGGCTGCATGCTCACGCACTGCACCGCCGAGTTCAGCTCCCGCAACCGCCGTGTCGTGCCCATAAAGGTTCCGCTCGTCCCCAGCGCCGCAATAAAATGTGTGACTGCACCCTCTGTCTGTTTCCAGATCTCATTACCCGTCGTGCGGTAATGCGCCTTCCAATTGTTCTCGTTGCCATACTGGTCGGCATAAAAGTACTTCTCCGGTGCCGCCGCATTCAGTTCCCGCACCTTCCGAATCGCACCGTCGCTCCCTGCCTCACCCGGCGTAAAGATCACCTCGGCCCCGTACGCCTGCAGCATCCGCTTCCGCTCCGGGCTGGCGCTGCTCGGCACCACCAGCGTCACAGGGAACTGCAGCGCCGCTCCCAGCATCGCGTACGCAATCCCGGTATTCCCGCTGGTCGCATCCAGCAGGCTACGCTCCGGCTGCGCATCACCCAGCGCACCCGCGGCCATCGCCGCCAGCACAATGCCTGACGCCGCCCGGTCCTTCACGCTCCCACCCGGATTCGCAAACTCTGCTTTTCCCAGCAGAGTAATCCCCGGCAGGTGCGCCACAATCCTGTCCATTCTCACCATCGGCGTATCGCCAATGCGCTCCAGCACGCTGCTTCCCGGTCGCCCCACCGCGATTGCTGGCTCCCTCAACAACGGACTCTGTACAGCAGTGCTGCCCATGCAACCCTCACCATCTCTGGTCTTCACCGTCGGCCTGTGCGACAGTTAGTGTATCGAACGCTGAATCATTTAAAGCCACATCCACGGATGACGGTCAGCGCCGACCGGGAGGCCCCGAACCCATGTTCTTCCGCAAGAAAGCCGCAACGCGCACCTTTAACGACGTGCTGACCACACTTGGAGAACATAAATTTGATGTGTCCCCGGCGAAAGACGCTTCAGGTGGGGCCTACCGGGTAACAAAATACGGCTGCGCCGCGGAAATCGCACCCACACCCGCCGCCACCCTTCACGAAAAAGGTGCTACCGTCGCTCCGGCAGAAATCGTCACACGCGCAGGCTGGCTCCTGAATGGCCAGATTGCTCGGCTCGAAGACCGCGGGTACCAGAAATTTCTGAAAACCTCAAAGCTCGAGATCGCCGCCACCGCCGACGTCCTCAAGGCCATCCACCAGTTCAACGAGGAGCTGAAGGACGCCACCGGTGCCATGTCGCTTTACAACCAGAGCCTCGGCACAACCAGCGACCGCTATGTGTATGACCGCGTGAAAGGCCGTGAGCACAACACGCCAACCTCCGACGTCTCAGGTCATCGCGGCGTCGATCCACTCCAGCGCTCGTCCGCCGTGGCAATTGCGTCTGACGATGATGCAAGCGACCTGTAGCGTGCTTCATTTCGGTGCCGGCTTTTGAATCGGTGAATCAAGCCCATTTAGACCCTGGTCTCTCAATTTGTCGTCATTTGCTGCACATCACGTCACAATTCCCGGAGTAGAATCGACGACAGACGCGCAGTGCAGCATCGTTGTACGCCCTGCGACCGACTCAAAGTTGCCGCGTCTAAAGATGTGAGCGTCAAGCCGCAGATATCGCGCGTCCAGCGTCGAATCGCACGGCGGTCTGGGAAGAAGGGGTAGCAACGTTGAACAGCACAGTAAAAACGGTTCTGATCTGGGTTCTTATGATCGGCTGCCTCGTGTCGTTTTGGCAGGTCGTCGCCCGTTCCACCGGCGGCGCACACGATTCCGCGATTAGCCTGACCGATCTGCAGAACAAGGCAGACCAGGGCAAAATCAGCGACCTGACCGTTAATGGAACCGAAGTCACCGGCAAATACAAGGACAGCAAGGAAGCGTTTCACACAACGATTCCCGCCAACTACCCTGACCTCTACAAGAACCTCCACGATAAAGGCGTGAACGTCACCATCAAGGACCAGAGCAATAACTTCTGGCTCTCGGCGCTTATCTCGCTTACTCCCATTCTGCTCATGGTTGCACTGTTTGCTTTCCTCATGCGCCAAATGCAGTCCGGCGGCAACAAGGCTCTCAGCTTCGGCAAAAGTCGTGCGCGCCTACTCAGCCTGCAGCAGAAAAAGGTAACTTTCAAGGATGTAGCAGGCGTCAATGAGGCAAAGGAAGAGCTGAAGGAAATCATTGAGTTCCTGCGAGACGCTCAGAAGTTTCAAAAGCTGGGAGGTCGCATCCCCAAAGGTGTGCTCCTCGTTGGACCTCCCGGAACCGGCAAGACACTGCTCGCCCGCGCCGTTGCAGGCGAAGCCAGCGTCCCCTTCTTTTCCATCTCCGGCTCTGACTTTGTAGAGATGTTTGTCGGCGTTGGCGCATCCCGCGTCCGTGATCTCTTCGAGCAGGGCAAAAAGAACGCACCCTGTATCATCTTCATCGATGAAATCGACGCAGTTGGTCGTCACAGGGGCGCTGGTCTTGGCGGTGGACACGATGAGCGTGAGCAGACGCTCAATCAACTCCTGGTCGAGATGGACGGTTTCGAATCTAACGAGGGTGTCATCCTCGTCGCAGCCACGAATCGCCCCGATGTTCTCGACCCAGCCCTGCTCCGCCCAGGCCGTTTCGATCGTCGCGTCGTCGTCGATCGGCCCGATATCCGTGGCCGCGAAGAGGTTCTCCGCGTTCACGGCAAAAAGGTCCCCATGGCCGAAGATGTGAACCTGAACATCCTCGCCCGCGGTACGCCGGGCTTCTCCGGCGCTGACTTGGCCAATATGGTCAATGAGGCAGCGCTAACCGCCGCCCGCTACAATCGCAAAGCCGTGCACATGTACGACTTTGAAGTGGCCAAAGATAAAGTAATGATGGGTGCGGAGCGCAAGAGCATGCTCCTCACCGATGAAGAAAAGAAGGTCACGGCGTACCATGAGGCCGGTCACGTGCTCGTCGCAGCAATGCGTCAACACTCTGACCCACTGCACAAGGTCACAATTATTCCCCGTGGGATGGCGCTTGGCGTCACCATGCACCTGCCTGCGGAGGACAAACACACTGTCACCCGCGACTATCTCGAGTCGCAACTCGCGATCTTCATGGGCGGCCGCTGCGCCGAGGAAATCTTCCTGCATCAGATGACCACTGGGGCCGGCAATGACATCGAGCGCGCCACTGAACTTGCGCGTCGCATGGTGTGCGAGTATGGCATGTCCAAGATGGGTCCCATGACCTACGGCAAGAAGGAGGGTGGCGAGATTTTCCTCGGTCGCGAAATTACGCAGCATCGTGATTTCTCCGACGATACCGCCCAGCAGATCGACGCCGAGGTTAAGAAATTCGTTCACGACGGCTATACGTCCGCCTATACCATCCTCGACGCCAATCAGGACGTGATGCACCGTATGAGCAAGTACCTGCTCGAGCGTGAAACCCTGGATGGTGAGGAGATCCGCCTCATCATTGATGGTCAGGATTTGCCCCCGGCACGCTCCAACCTTGCCCATGCAGAACCCGGTGATCCCGACACCCAGAAGGTTTTAAAGCCTGAGGGCCGCACGCCAGGATTCGGGGATTCACGCCCATCTCCGGCGTAAATGCGGGTGCCGCACAGGACGCATGCTGTAAAGGGGACGGCGCAAGCCGTCCCCTTCACATGTACAAGAGCGAATCACGCAGTAGCGACGCTCTTGGAAACCCACTGCATCCAGTTACCTTCCAACGGCAAATCCGCAAGAAACGCGACTTCCAGCTGAATGCAGAGAACACTTGACATGCTCAGCCGTGAACTCTGGTAGTGACGGCAGACGCAACGCTCAGTCATCAGCAGGTGAGCCTCGCGAGTAAGTTCCACGCCACTGCTGACCAAGGCCGCATACACGTCGACCAGCGCACGCACCTGCACCTCTATCCGCAACTCAAGCGCATGTGCAGCGATCGTGCGGCGATCTAGAATCCATCCACCCGCCCGGTCCACGGCGTCCGCAATCGACGGCAATATCGTTGCTCGTTCGTCATAGGTCAGGCACTGCAGCCGCAGCTCCATCGCTTCGTGTTGTTCTGTGGGCGTCGTCGTGGGGTAAGGGTGTTTGTCGGTCACACCTCTTGTATCGGCCTCGCTCCCTTTCGTTGCACACCCTCACCGTCCCAAGGTGCTACGGTTGTACAGCTTCGCCTAGAAGCTTTGCGCATTATGATTCTTGGCACCGGCACCGATCTCATGGAAATAGCACGCGTCAGCCGCTCCATCGCGCGTTACGGCGACCGCTTCCTTGCGCGTGTCTTTACCCCGGCAGAGATCGCTTACTGTCGCCGCAAGGTGCACAACTCCGCTGAAAGTTTCGCCGCCCGCTTCAGCGCAAAGGAGGCTGCAGCAAAGGCACTCGGCACCGGCATCGCCCAAGGCATTGCCTGGACGGAAATTGAGGTTCGGCGAAGCCCAGGCAAGCGCCCAGTCCTTCAGTTTTCCGGGCGTGCCGCACGGCGTGCACTTTCCATGGGCGTCCGCGCCACGCACCTCAGCCTCTCCCATAGTCGCGACTTTGCTATCGCCACTGTCGTCCTTGAAGATTGAAGCAGTCCAAACTGGCACTCGCCCGTTCAGGCCATCACCGAATCCGAAACCGATTCCTCCTATTCGCATCTGACCTCAGGTAACCTCTAACATATCCATAGGTCAGTACTTGCAGGATCGTCTCAAAAGGGAAATGCATGCCCAGTCAAACCGAAGTCAAATGGTCGCAGCTCAAAGTGGGCGTGATTGTCCTGGTCTCCATCGTCCTGCTCATTACTCTGCTTTTCCTTATCACCAGCTCCTCTGGCCTGGGTGTGTTCTCGAAGAAGATTACTGTCACCAGCTACTTTGAAAACTCCGCCGGTCTCAAAGACGGTGCACCGGTGAATCTCCAGGGTGTCACCATCGGCGAAGTAAGAAAGGTTCTCGTCGTCCCCGACCAAAGCCGCAAGCTGACGCCGGTTCAGGTCACCATGCGTCTGGACACAAAGTACATCTCAGGCCTGCACAAGGACACAAAGTCGGCCCTCTCCACGGTCGGTGTCCTCGGCGATACGGTTGTGGACCTTAACTCCCAAACCTCTGTCGGTCCCCAGCTTCAAAATGGTGATGAGCTTCGCACACTGGAAACTCCTAACCTTCAGGATGTGGTCAAAGCCAGCCAGGGAACCATCGAAAGTCTTAATGTCACCCTCGCCAAGCTCGACCGCATCGTCGACAGTATCAGCCAGGGCAAAGGTGCCATCGGCGAACTCATCTACGATGACACCCTCTACAAGCGCGCCGTCGACACCGTCAATGAGCTCCATGCCCTTGAGGTCAACCTGAACAACGGCCACGGCACTATCGGCAAACTGCTCACCGATGAGGGCCTTTATAACAGGATTAACACCTCGGTGTCGCAGCTCAGTGGCATTATGGCCGACGTGAATGCCGGCAAGGGTTCGGCCGGCAAGTTGCTGAAAGACGACGCACTCTACAACAATCTGAATGCGACCTTAAAGCACGCCAACAGCATCATGGCAGATGCGGATGCCGGCAAAGGTGGGCTCGGCCTGCTCACGAAGAACCAGGAATTCGCGAACAAGCTCAACGACACCGTCACCCGTCTCAACAGCATCATGACCGGCATTGACAACGGCCAGGGAACCGCCGGCCTTCTGGTAAAAGACCCATCTCTTTATCACAATCTTGATAAGCTAACGGTCGATTCGCAAACCCTCGTCAACACCATTCGCTCTGACCCCAAGAAGTACCTCACAATCCATTTCAAGATCTTCTAGGCTCCGTGCATTGTGTAGCGGTCTGAGTTATCCAGTCTGTCCCGCGAAATACCTCAGCGGCCTGGCTAAATGCCAGGCCGCGGCATTTTCAAAACTCCGCAGCCACATCCGTGTGATCGAACCGCATCAAATGGTGTCGAGGTACAAGTTCATGAAAGCTCTTCCCTGGATTATCGCCGGCGTCACCATCGGCGCAGCTATCGCATTCGTTGTAAACAACACACCAGAACCTGCCTACTCCGCCGGCGACCCGGACCTTGAAAAGGCGGCGCGCAAAACTTCAGCCTGGGGAAGCGAGAAACGGGTCGGCGGCGCGGGCAGCAGCCTGCTCGGCAAGGCAAAAGAGGGTTTTGGCCGCGCCACCGGTGATGACCAGCTTGCAGGCGAGGGCGTGGTCGACCAGGCTGCCGGCGCGGTCAAGGATGCGGCTGGTCAGGTCGCCCACGGCGTCAGCGACACGCTGCGTGACCTCAACCGATAGATAGCTCCGGCAACCGATAGTTAGCCCCGGCTGACTCCATGTCTCTCGTGAGGCATGGAGGGTCCGCCGACGTGCAGCACTTCGCAGGAGAAGTGCCGGTGCTACGCTTCACTATGCCGGTTACCCTGCAACACCATGTCCAGCAGCACCACGGCGCGGAACTCGCGAGTGTCATACAGGCTATCGCGGAGGCTTCCGTCCTCATCGAGCGTAGTCTGCGTACGGCCGCGCTCTCTGACATTCTGGGTGCGCAGGGTAGTACAAACGTTCAGGGGGAGCAGCAACAGAAACTGGATGTCCTCGCCAACGATCTCCTGACAGAAGTCATGCGCCAACACCCGGCAGTAGCCGCCGCCATCAGTGAAGAGGATGAAGATGCCATCGTCTTCACGGGCAAACGCGACGCTGCCTTTGTCGCTATCTACGATCCGCTCGACGGTTCTTCAAACATCGATGTGAACGTAAACGTCGGCACCATTGTCTCCATCCAGCGGGTAGCTTCCGGTATCGAGCCCACCGCCGCCGCCCTTCAGGCCGGCTCTGCGCAGGCCGGGGCCCTCTATGTTAATTACGGTCCCGCGACGATGCTGGTCTACACTGCCGGCCGCGGCACCCATAGTTTCACCCTCAGTAACGGCGAGTACCTTCTCAGCACAGAAGGCCTGACCATCCCGCCACAGGGACCGTACTATTCCGTCAACGAAGGCAACGCTGACGATTTCCCTGCAGACATCCGCGACTATCTTCAATCCCTGCGCAGCGGCGGCCTCTTCGGCACCAGATACGGCGCTCGCTACATCGGCTCGTTCATCGCAGACCTTCACCGCACTTTGCTCAAAGGTGGCGTCTTCCTCTATCCACCCACGGTCAAAGCGCCCAACGGCAAACTCCGTCTGCTGTACGAGGCCAATCCCTTGGCTATGCTGGTGGAGCAGGCCGGTGGCATGGCCGTCACGGTACCCATGGCAGGCATGCCGGCAGAACGCATTCTTGATCTTCTGCCACAGGCTCTTCACCAACGCACTACCCTGGCCATCGGTGGACCTGTAGAGATCGGCGCCCTCCCTGCACGCGCGACCAGACATTTGGTGGCTTGACAGCATGGGAGACACGGTCACCACCGCTGCAGGACAGCAACCCGTCTCCGAGTTTCAAGCGACCGTCACTGAGATACGCGAGGTGGGGCGAGTCGCGGGTAAACCGGTCTTTCAAATCGCGCTTGACCACTCCTGCTTCCCCCTGCAATCAGGCAGTCCGCTGGGTACGCTTACCGCTACCGCCCGCAGCGGCGCGGTTCTCGTCGCACCCGTCACTTCGGTCTCGCAGGACGCCTCTGGCGAGCGATGGCATACAACCGAGAAGCCTATGCAGACAGGAACGCGAGTTCTTGCCCGAGTCTTCGCCACATAGTGGGGTCTATGTCGCACGGATGGCATAAGCCCATTCGTCTTCTTTGTACACTTCCCCTAATGATTCAGTCTTCCAAAGATCACACTGGCGAACACCTTCAGATTTCAGATGACGCTCCACTTATCAAAATCATGGCAAGGCTGCATGACTCAGCAGACATCCTCCACGATCTTGCAAGGCGATCTCACATCCCTCAGATCCAGCACTATGCAAATCGTGAAATTGTGCAACGAAGAAGCTTTGATGGGGAACTACGGATGGAGTTGAACCGCGAGGACAACGAACCTGCGGACGGCACTGTTCTCGGCCTTCTCCGCAGACTGACCCAAAACCTCAAGTCGCTGCTTCCAGGCGCTGAGGCAAGAATGTTGGTCGAAGTTGAGAATGGCGAGACTTCGTTGCGTGCCGCCTACCTGGAAGCGCTTCAACAGAACTCGGCATCGCCTCAGTTACGCGACAAACTCCATCGCCAGCAGGCCCATGTGGCCCGCGCCCAGGCTGAATTGCGCTCTCTGCTCACGCATACCAGGCTCACAATTGCCGGCCGTTGAGCCGGATCAACGCTCCTGCTACACTCAGAAAGTCGTTCGCGTTCGGCCAGTCGCCGAGTGCTGCCCAGAACACCACGGCGTTCGCGTTTTGTGGGGCTGTAGCTCAGCTGGGAGAGCGCCTCGTTCGCAACGAGGAGGTCAGCGGTTCGATCCCGCTCAGCTCCACCATGATCTTCAGCCGGTGCAAAGCAACAGCGGTTCGGTTCGTTCAGCTTCACCAGAATTTCCAAGGTGCAATTCCTATCGAATGCAGCCGGGTCCGATCGTGCAATGCGTTTCCCTGCGGGAGTAGTTCAGTGGCAGAACGTCAGCTTCCCAAGCTGAATGTCGCCGGTTCGATCCCGGTCTCCCGCTCCAATCTTTCTGAATCGCTGGCCTCCGCCGCCCCGTCTCTGTTAGGGTGACCCTAATCATGAGCCGCATTGCACAGTTCCGTTGTTGTCTGCGCAACGTCGAGCAATCCTGAGTCGAGCCTCTTGTGTTTCCCAACTAACATCTGCATAGCTCTCAAGTTGGCATCACCGCCAACGCGTCTCTATATCAGGACTGCATGCCCGTTCCTCTTCTCAAAGCTCCTGCGATGACCCACCTCGACTTGCTCGAGGCCGAGAGCATCCACATTCTTCGCGAGGTCGCGTCGGAGTTTGAGCGCCCCGTCATGCTTTACAGCATCGGTAAGGATTCCTCGGTCATGCTTCGCCTGGCGCAAAAGGCGTTCTTCCCCGCACTCATCCCGTTTCCTCTGCTCCACATCGACACCGGCTTCAAGTTCCGCGAAATGATCGAGTTCCGCGACAGGCAGGCCGCAGCCGTCGGTGCTGAACTGCACGTGTGGCGCAACGAACCCGCCATCGCTCGCGGCACCAATCCCATCGCGCTCGACACCAGGCGGTGTTGCGGCCTGCTCAAAACCGAAGCGCTGCTGCAAGGGCTCGCCCACTTCGGCTTCACCGCGGCCTTCGGTGGTGCCCGCCGCGACGAGGAAAAGTCCCGCAGCAAGGAGCGCATCTACTCCTTCCGCGACAGGGCCGGCCAGTGGGAGCCGCGGTCCCAGCGCCCGGAGCTCTGGAACCTCTACAACGCCCGCATCCACCCCGGCGAGTCCATCCGCGTCTTTCCTCTCAGCAACTGGACAGAGATGGACGTATGGCAATACATCCTGCGCGAAGACATCCCCATCGTCGACCTGTACTACGCGAAGGAGCGCCCCATGTACCTGCGCGGTGACGCCCTCCTGCCCACCGAACAGGCCTTCGTCGCCCGCCCCGGCGAGCAGCCCGTACTGGTGAAGTCTCGCCTGCGCTCCCTCGGCTGCAGCCCGTGCACCGGCGCCATCCGGTCCAACGCGGACACCCTGCCCAAAATCATCGAAGAGCTCCTCGGCTTCCGCTCCTCCGAACGCGCCAACCGCGCCATCGACCACGACCAGGAAGGTTCGATGGAGATCAAAAAACGCGAGGGCTACTTCTAATGAGCGCCCCCCTCGATCTCGAAGATACCCGCGACCTCGCCGCCGCCAACGATGCCCCCGCCCGCGAACCCGACGTCTGGGACCGGCGCATCGACGACTTCAACCCGCTCTTCGGCCACACTCCGGAACCCGAACCGATCCAGGAATCGCCGGCCTTCGCGGCGGCTGCAAGCACCTTCTGCGTCGAAGAATACCTGGCGCAGGAGCGCACCAAGGACCTCCTGCGCTTCTCCACCGCCGGCTCCGTGGACGACGGCAAGTCCACCCTCATCGGCCGCCTGCTCTACGACACCCAATCCATCTACGACGACCAGCTCAAGTCCATCGAAGGCAAGGGAACCACCGCGCCCGGCGTGCTCGACCTGGCTCTGCTTACCGACGGCCTGCGCGCCGAACGCGAACAGGGCATCACCATCGACGTCGCCTACCGCTACTTCACCACGGAGCGCCGCAAGTTCATCATTGCGGACACGCCCGGCCACGAGCAGTACACCCGCAACATGGCCACCGGTGCCTCCACCGCCTCGGTCGCCATTGTGCTCGTCGACGCGCGCAAAGGCGTGCTCATCCAGTCACGCCGCCACGCCGCCATCACGGCGCTACTCGCCGTTCCGCACATCGTCGTCGCCGTCAACAAGATGGACCTCGTCGGCTACGACGAGTCCACCTTCCGCGCCATCGAGCAGGACTTCCGCGCCTTCTTCACCACCATCGAGCAGGAGTTCGGCCACGCGCCTCGCCTGCACTTCCTGCCGGTCAGCGCGCTTGCAGGCGACAATGTCGTCACCCGCTCCCGGCAAACGCCCTGGTACACCGGCCCCTCGCTCCTGCAACTGCTTGAAAACATCCCCGCCGCCAAGACCGCCGCCACGGCACCCTTCCGCTTCGCCGTCCAGCGCGTGCTGCGCCCCAACCTCGACTTCCGCGGCTTCGCCGGCCAGATCGCCTCCGGCACCATCGCTCCCGGCGACACCGTCCGCATCCTGCCCAGCGGACGCGAAACCACTGTCGCGCGCATCGTCACCTTCGACGGTGACCTGCCCCGCGCCCATGCGCCCCAGTCCGTCACCCTGACCCTCGCCGACGAGGTTGACCTCAGTCGCGGCGACATCCTTGTTGAGCCGCAAAGCGCACCCACCCCCACCACTCGCTTCACCGCCACGCTCGTGTGGATGGACGAAACCCCGCTCGACCTCTCCGCGCGCTACCTGTTGAAGCACACCAGCCGCACCGTCGCCGCCCAGGTCGCAAGCCTGCAGTACCGTCTGGACCCCACGACCCTCAACCATGAGCCCGCATCCACGCTCGCCCTCAACAGCATCGGCACAGTCGACATCGAATCCACCCAGCCGCTGGTTCTCGACCCCTACAGCACCAACCGCACCACCGGCAGCTTCGTCCTTATCGATCCGCAGACCAACGCGACCGTAGCCGCCGGCATGGTGCGCTCGGTACAGGGAACTTCGACGACCATCGAACCGGCAAAAGCGCTCACCGGCAACGCTTCGACGTCGATCGAATCTTCCTTCGACGACGATTCCAGGGTCCACCCCGCCGCCACCGCCTTTGCCGTCACCCCGCAACAGCGCATCGAAAGGTGGGGCCACGCCGCCGCCCACATCCACCTTTCCGGCGACCCCGCCTTCTTCGACGAAGCGGAAACCGCCCTCTTCGACGCCGGCACCTTCATCGCTCGCCCATCCTCTCCCTCCGCCACCGCAACAGAGGCCCTGCTCGACGCCGGAGCCATCGTCCTCACTACCTCCGCCGCTGTCACCCGCAGTACCGTCGTCGACAACCGCCTCCTCAGCATCACCACCGTCTCAACACTCGTCGACCACCTGCGGGAAGTCGGCATC
>CAHJWI010000039.1 GCA_903642225.1 Acidobacteriaceae bacterium
CTGGAGCTGATGGAGGGGCTTGAACCCTCGACCTCTCCCTTACCAAGGGAGTGCTCTGCCACTGAGCTACATCAGCCCTTCACTTCGCGTTGCTTTTGGCGCATGCGGCCAATCACGATGCGAAATGCGAAGAACCCTAACAAGACCCACGCAAGATCCCGGTACCTGCCGGGGTCGATGGTGAGGTAAACACCCAGGGCAGCAAATCCGATCACAAGCAACGCGACGATCATGCGTTTTTGCGATCCGGGGCCGTTCATGGACGCCCACGTACAGGGGCCACCACGAAAGTGTGTGGTGCACAGGGGAGGATTCGAACCTCCGTAACGCGTTGCGTGGCAGATTTACAGTCTGCTGCCATTAACCACTCGGCCACCTGTGCATTCTTTGCTGCGGAGTGTGCAGTGTTTGAGGTCTGGAGCTGACGGAGGGATTTGAACCCCCGACCCTCTGATTACAAATCAGATGCTCTACCAGCTGAGCTACGCCAGCCTGATGGAGCAGGGCTGAATGCCAGCCTAAACAATGCATTTCTACAGCAAACAACGCTGCCAGTAGAGCGCAGCGCCGTCTTCGACTTTAGCACAGGGTGAGGGTGGTGTGCGACTGCGGGGGGCCGGTGGAACGTCACCTTCGGTTCGGCCGCTTCGGCAGGGAGTACCAGACAAGGAAGATGCCAACTATTACTGCCCACGCATGAAAGACGGGATGGACGTTGGCGTTGCTGCGATGATCCCAGCGACTGTACTGGAACGCGGCAGAACCGTATGAGAGGAACGCGATGCCAAGCACAAAGAGCCACGTCTTTCGATCTGGCAAGTAGCTTCCCAGGCCCATAGAGTGAATTACGCGGGGAAGATGTTGCGGGTTAGGAAGCTGTTCTGGAATTTGGCGGTGGGGTCGAGCTGGCGAGCGAGAGTGCGGAAGTCGTCCATGCGGGGGTAGCGGGCTTCGAGGGTGGGGCGGTCCATGATGAAGATTTTGCCCCAGTGGGGGCGGGCGTTGAAGGGGGCAAGTTTGGCTTCGAGGGCGGGGAGGAGGGCACGGACGGCGGGTTCTTCGGGCTTCCAGGTGAAGTGGATGGCGAGCGAGTCCTGCTTGTAGGCCATGCTCAGGGGCAGGTCGTCGGCCTTCACGGCGCGAAGCTCGGCGATGAATAGGTGCGGTGTGATCTCGTCTTTGAGCGACTCAACGGCGCGGATGGCCTGGTAGGCGTGTTCGCGGGACACGAAGTATTCCGTCTGGAGTTCTTCGCCGCCAGAGGGTGTGAACTCCATCTTGAAGTGGGGCAGGCGGGCGTACCAGGCTCCGATGGAGCCCATTTGGTCGGTGGCATTTTCTGACGGCATTTGCAGGAGGGGGTGCATTTTCCTGGTCTGGAGGGTAGCGCCGTAGAAGTCCCTTGGAAGCTTTGCATAGAGTTCTGCGGGCGGTGTGGCGGCTTCGCTGGAGTCCGCTTTACGCTTAATCCAGACCTGGGTGGCCTTGTTGTCCTGCCAGTCGGTGAAAAGGGAGACGGAGTAGGCGGCGCCCATGATGCTTTCGATGTTGTGCTCGAGCTGGTCGAAGGAGAGGTTGAGGTAGACCGCCTGGGCGACGTCGAAGCGGGGCACGAGGTCAAGCGTGACGGCGGTAACGATACCAAGTGCGCCGATGTGAACGACGGCTGTTTTGAACGTGTCACCGTCGTGGTCTCGGGAGAGATGGAGAACGGAGCCGTCGGCTTTGACGAGTTCAAGCGCGCTGACCTCTGTGCTGAGGTTCTGGTTGCCGGTGCCGGAGCCGTGGGTGGCGGTGGCGATGGTGCCGGCGACGGAGATGTGGGGGAGCGAGGCGAGGTTGTGGAGGGCGAAGCCCGCCTTGTCGAGCACGGGTGCGAGTTCGCCGTAGGCGATGCCCGCGCCGACGGTCGCGGTCATGGCGGCGGGGTCGATGGAGATGGATTTGACGGCGCGCATGCTGATCTGGGCGTGGTTGCTGTCGGCTGCGTTGTTGAAGGAGTGGCGGGAGCCGAGGCCCTTGATTTTTGCGTTGCTCTTGACGATGGCCTGCACCTCTTCGCGGGTGGTGGGGGCGTAGACGCGGTCGGTGCTGAAATGGAAGTTTTTTGACCAGTTGGTGCGGGGGATGGGGGCGTGGTCGTTGATGGCTGCAGACAAGGCGGACTCCTGTGCCGAGGTTATACGGGCCAAGGCCGTAGCGGCGAGGACGGAGGTAAAGGTTTGAGGAGGGTGCGGCGGTCCATGCTGGCGGCGATACACGGGGGGAGCGGAGGTTTGGCGATGGTACTGGTTGGGGTGTCGTCACCGGTCAGAAAAGAATGATCTGTTTGGAAGAAGGAGGATCAAGCTTCGCTTCACGAGCGCTGCGCGCTGACCCCGCCCCTTCGCGCTGACGGAGTTCTGGAGGTTGGACAGGAGTGACGCGAGAGAATGGGGCACCCAGCGTGTTGCTCCACGGAGATTGGGCGTGCCAAGCGAGCGTACACTCTGCCGGTATGCTGTACGTCCAAATAACAGCGGTTTAGTTTGAGTGGCTGGAGGCGGATGTTGGAGAGAGCGATGAAGGTGATGGCTTGTTCCCTGGTGTGGATGGGGCTGCTCCCTGGCGGTTTGTGCGCTGGGGCGCAGCAGGATACGCAGGAGGGGCCGCTGCCTGTGCTGAACCGTGCGCCGGATGGGGCTGCTGCGCCCAGAAGCGGGACGCTGGACGGGAAGCGGGAGGGGGCGGGGACGCTGAATAACGAAGCTGTCCTCCGGATGACGAAGGCCGAGGTTGGCGACGCGATTATTCTGCAGACGGTGCGGACGCAGCCAGGGGTGTACAGGACCGGTCCGGATGACGTGATTGCGCTGAAGCAGGCCGGTGTGAGCGAAAGCGTGATCAGCGCGATGCTGGCGCGGACGAGCGGCATGACGCAGCGGGCGACAGCCAACGGGTCAACAGCGACTGGCGCGGCAGACGGTGCGGAATCGAAGCCGGTGGAGGTGACTGCCCTTTCGCCGGAGGTGGATGACCCGGGCGTGTACTGGAAGAACAAGCAGGGGCAGTGGGAGCCAGTGTCGCCGGAGCTGGTGAAGTATCGCGATGGTGGTGCGCTGAAGAGCCTGGCGACGAACAATATTGTGAAGAAGGACAAGAACGGGCTGGTGAGCGGGCCGAAGTCATCGCTGGTGATGCAGCCCGGAGCGGAGATGCTGATTCTGGCGCCACGGCAGGCAGATGCGGTGGAGTACATCATTCTGCGGCTACGGGAGAAAAGCGACCGGCGCGAGTTTCGCGTGCAGACGGGGAACGTTTTTCATTCGGAGACGGGCAGCGACCGGGATCAGCTGGACATCCCGATCAGGAAGGTGAGTTCGCGGATCTTTTCGTTTACCGTACCGACGGACTTGAAGAAGGGGGAGTTCGGTGTGCTGCCGCCGGGGAGTGCGAGTACACCGGGCATCAGCTACGCGGGGAAGATTTATACGTTTGCGGTGCGGGAGTAGGTTGGCAGGAAGCGGGCTGCCGGTTCCGCTATGCTGACGGCAGACGATGCCGCGACTTTCTCGACGTACGTTGTATTCCCTGCTGGTTGTGTGTGCGCTGGTGATTGCGCTTGCGGTGCTGCTGGTGCTTCGGTTCCATGCGCCGCCGGAGGTAGCAAGGCTGTTGCCGGAGAGCGACGCCATTGTGTACGCGAACCTGAAACCGGTGCGGGCGGCAACGCACTTTGACGAAAAGCCAGTGGAGCCTGCTCCGGAATATGCACGGTTTCTCGACGCGACCGGATTCCGGTGGGAGCGGGACCTGGACCGGATGGCGGTGGCGCTGCACCGCATGCCGGATCCAAAAGGACCGAATGGACCGGTGGCGTATACCGCGGTTGCAGAGGGGCGCTTCGATGCGCCACGGCTGACGAAGTGGCTGCAGGCAAACAGCACGGCACAGGAGAGTTACGCAGGGCACACGGTGTTTACGGTTCCGGCAGAGGAGGGGCGGGTGCTGCGGGTGGCACCGCTGGGTTTTGACCTGATGGCGGCCTCGAACATGCCGACGCCGGAGCAGATACACAGTGTGCTGGACCGGCATGGTGCGGGTGCGTCACCGTTCAGTGGGTCAAGCGTGCTGGATGCGCACTACAGGGATGTGCCGTACTTTGCGTTGGCGTGGGGGATTGGACATATTGGGCTGCCGTTTAGCGAGAATGGGCGGGTACAGGTGTTTGGGGTGAGCCTGCCGCTGGCGGAAGATACGGATTTTATTGCGAGCGTGACGTACCGGGTTCGGGATGGAGGAGCGATCCACCTGAAGGTGGAAGACCTGACGCCGGCGGAGGACGATGCGGCGAAGACGACGACGAACCTGGTGACGATTACCAATTTGGTGCGAGGATTTTTGCCGCGCGGTGGGACGGAGAACGATCAGGCGCTGCACAGGGCGGTGGACAGCGTTGTGGTGGCGCAGCATAAGACGCGGGTGGAGCTGACTGCGACGATTCCGCCGGAGTTGTTGCGCGCAACAGCGGCATCGAAGTAGGCGATGAAGGACGCTGCAGCAGAGGTGTGCGAACGGCTGTGCCGGGTGGGCGAGCCTGGTGTGGTGGCGCCGAAGCTGCTGGTGGTGTTGGCACATGCGGATGACGAGGTGCTGGCGCTAGGCGGCCGAATGGAATGGCTGGGGGCTTCGCGCTTTGCCACGGCGACGGATGGTGTGCCTCTGGATGGGCGGGATGCGCGCGAGCATGGGTTTGGCAGCCTGGAAGAGTACGGTGCGGCACGGCGGCGGGAGTTGGACGCGGCAATGATGCACGCGGGGCTGGATGTTGGTTGTGCGGTGGAGTTACGGCTGGAGGACGGGACGTTGGTGCCGGATCAGCGGGCGGCATTATTTTTGGTTGGGCTCTCGCGTGCGGTGGCGAAGCTGGTGGAGCAGTTGAGGCCGGAGGCGGTGCTGACACACCCGTATGAGGGTGGTCATCCGGATCATGACGCATGTGCGTTTGTGGTCAATGCGGCGGTGCGGTGTGCGGGGCTGGATGCGGTGGTGATCGAGGCTCCGTTTTACCATGCCGATGCGGGTGGGGCCGGGATGCGGACGGGTGAATTTCTGGGCGGTGTGACGGGGTGTGAGGCAGTGTTGACGGAGTCGCAGACGCGGAAGAAGCGGGAGCGGCTCGGGTGTTTTTTGTCGCAAGGAGAAACGCTAGGCCAGTTTGGCGTGGAGCGGGAGAGGTATCGGGCTGCGCCGGCGTATGACTTCACGCGTCGGCCGCATGCGGGGCGGTTGCACTATGAGCGGTACGACTGGGGCATGGATGGAGACCGGTTCTGTGGGCTGGCTGGGGATGCGCTGCGTGAGCTTTCGTGCTGAGGGCTGGACTGGCCGGGAAGACGGTGCTGAGCGTGGCGTACCCGTTTGCGGAGGTGGGGCCGGGGAGTGTGGGTGGTGCGGAACAGGTGCTGCACACGGTGGAGAGGGCGCTGGTGCGGCGCGGGGTCCGATCAGTGGTGGCGGCGTGTGCGGGGTCGTCTATCGCAGGTAGTTTGGTGCAGGTGGAGGTGCCGGGCGGGGTGCTGACGGAGGGGGTGCGGGCGGGTGTGGAGCGCGGGATGCAGGCGGCGATCCTCAGGGCCTTCGAGAGCGGGGCTGTGGACCTGGTGCACATGCATGGGATCGACTTTCACCGGTACAGCGTGCCGGGAGAGGTGTCGGTGCTGGTGACGCTGCATCTGCCGCCGGGGTGGTATCCGGAGGAGATCTGGACGCTGCCGGAGAGGTACCGGCTGCAGTGCGTGTCGGAGAGCCAGAGGGCGGCTTGTCCGGATGGGGCGCGTGGGCGTGTTGCCGTGGTGAGGAATGGTGTTGAGCTTAGCGAGGCCGGACCGGGGCGGCGTGGGCGGTATGCGCTGATGCTTTCGCGCATTTGCCCGGAGAAGAATTTGCATGCTGCGATGGATGCGGCGCGGGAGGCGGGAGTGCCGGTGTTGCTGGCGGGCCGGGTGTATCCCTATCCGGAGCACCTGGAGTATTTTGAGCAGGAGATTCGGCCCCGGCTGGGGCGGCATGCACGGTTTGTGGGGGCGGTTGGTGGCGAGGCGAAGCAGCGGCTGCTGGAGCGGGCGCGCTGCTTGCTGGTGCCTTCGCTGGCGCCGGAGACGAGCTCTCTGGTGGCGATGGAGGCGATGGCTGCCGGGACTCCGGTGGTGGCGTTTGCGTCAGGTGCGCTGCCGGAGATTGTGGAGGATGGGGTGACGGGGTTTGTGGTGGGCGATGGAGTGGGGATGGCGGAGGCGATTCGTCGAGTGGACCGCTTGAGTAACGATGTGTGCCGAGCGATGGCGCGGGAGCGGTTCAGTGCGGAGGCAATGGTGGAGCGGTATACGGGGCTGTACGAGAGGATGCTGCTGTGAGCGCGGGGCTGGGTGTGCGATGGACGGTTGGAGACGTGTCGGCGCGGGGGTGGGAGGCGCTGCGGTTGAGTGTGCACTGCGCGGTGCGGCTTTTTGGAGACAAGGCGGAGTACGCGGTGTGTGTGAACTCTGTGCCGGTGGAGCGGGCGAGGGAGCTTGCCGGGGATCTGCCGGAAGAGGTGCGATGGGTGGAGGTGACGGCGGGGGATGTGCCGGAGTGGCTGCGGCCACACCTTGAGGGGGCGTTTGCGGAGGGAGTTGCACCGATGTCGGAGGGGACGGCGTGGAAGCTGCTGCCGGTGCGGCTGTTTCCGGAGATGTACGAGCTTTCGCTGGATAACGATTGCGTAGTGTGGGCGGTGCCAGAGGCGATGCGGAAGTGGCTTGCGGCGGAGGGGCGGACGCTGATGGCTGCGGATACCGAGAGATGCCTGGGTCAGTTTCAGGGGGACGCGCGGGTGGTGGGAACCATCAACTCGGGGATTCGAGGGCTGCCGCCGGGTTTTGATCTGGAGGCGGCGTTGAAGGCGAGTTTAGCGGAAAAGCTAGGAGTAATGTTGACGTCGGAGCTGGATGAGCAGGGTCTTCAGGCGGTGGCGCTGCACCGGAGTATGCCGGCGCTGGTGGTGGAGACGGGTGAGGTTTCAATTTGTTCGCCGTTTTGGCCGCGTGATCCGGAGATGGGTACGTGCGGGGCACATTTTGTAGGGCTGAACAGCCGGCACATCGCCTGGGATTATTTTGACCGGCCGGGGAATGAAGTACGACGGGAGCACTTTGACCGGCATCGGGCGGAGTTGTACCGGCGGGCCGGGCTGGAGATGGGGCCCGCGTTGCCGCTGGTGGACTCGGCGTTGACGGGGCCGACTTAGGCCGGGCGCGGGAAGCTGAGGCCGTGGGTAGGGGTTTCTGTGACGTGCCAGAACTTTTTGTAGGTTTCGTTGCCGCGGAGCATATCGATGGTGGTGATACCTTCGGCGGCGGCGGCTTCTGAAGCCATGGCGGTAAGCAGCGTGCCGGGTTTGAGGGCGGCGTGGGCTGGGGAGTGGCCGATGAGGTAGGTGTAGAGATTGCGGTGCGGCCGGTCTGAGGGACCCTGGCGCGGAGGGTCGGTGAGGGCATAGAGGGCAGCTATGGGTTCCTCGTCGAGAAGCAGGTTGTAGAGGCGGAGAGCGCCTGCGGCCTGAAGCTGCGGGACAGCTTCGCGGTGCCAGGCGAGGACTGCCGGATCGGCGAGGACGCCGGATTCGCCGCGGGTGTGCCAGCTCGTGGAATGCAGGTGAATGAGCCTTTCGAGGGCGGGGAGGCAGGTGGTTTCGTCTGCGAGCTGGAGGCGGAGCGCGCCGCGGGCGCTGGCGGCGTTGCGAAAGTATAGGACTTCTGCGCGGACTTTCTTCGGCAGCGCCGAGACAGGGAGTGCCGGGCAGCGCGAGGTGGGTTCGCCTGGCCAGAGGCGGAGGCCGGATGGAGATGCAGCGATGATGGCCTGGTAAAGGCGGGAGTGGGGGCGGAGCTGGGCGAGATGGGCGGTTTGCCAGGTGTGCTGCCGGGCGAGTTGATGGAGAGCGGACGCGATGGCAGTGGATGGGCAGGCTGGGTCGAAGAGGCCGTCAAGGTAGTCGGAGGTGCCGGCGCCAAGGAGCAGCAGCTGGTGTTCTGCCGACGCAGGATAGACGTACAGCGGGAGGAGACCGGTGAGTTGGTCGCGCTGACGGATGCATGCGACGTGAAGATGGGGCTGGGAGAAGGTGTCCCACCAAGGGAGGAGCCACGCGGGATGCTGGAAGGGGGTGGCGGCCGGGTCGCGAAGCCAAAGTTGGTGCCATTCGGGGAGGAGAGCTTCGAGTTCGCCGGTGGTGTTTAGGAGGGTGATGTCGGGGGATGACGGCATGTGGGATCGTGGCTAGTGTACGAGGCGTGGCAGGCTTTTTGGCGGGTCAAATCTCTGTGAGAGACGTGGGCGACGCCAACCCGGAAGCGGCAGTCGGCATCGACTTTAGTATGTTTATCCAGCGTGCCGTAGTGGTTGTGTTGTCTGTTGTTGCCGTTTCTTCGGGTGCCTGTGCGCAGGCTTCGCTCTCCGGGCAAAGCGCCTTTGAGGATGCTTTGCAGCAGAAGCCGGGAAATAAGATTCACCTTACGACGGCCGATTTGCCGGCTCCCGCGCCGGAGCAGAGTGTGGATAACGGTCCGCACGTGGTGCGGCGACCTGCGGGAGCGATGCCGATTGCGCCGGCGGGGTACACGGTGCAACTGTATGCCGAGGGGGATTTCAAGGAGCCACGACTCATCCGGACGGCTCCGAATGGGGATCTGTTTTTGGCGGATTCGCATGGGGACAAGATCTGGGTGTTGCGGGGAGTTGGACCGGATGGCAAGGCCTTGCAGAAGGAGGTGTACGCGGACATCACCAGCTTTGCTTCAGAGAATGGGAAGGCGTTGCCCTTCGGAATTGCGTTTTATCCGGCGGTCAATCCCAAATGGGTCTATGTGGCAAATACGGTGAACGTGATCCGGTATCCGTATGTCGCGGGAGACCTAAAGGCACGCGGGCCGGCGGAAGTTGTTGTGAAGGAGCTTCCGGGGTTTGCGCAGCTGCGGGGCGGCGGGCACTGGACGCGGGATGTGGTGTTCAGCAAGGACGGGACCCGGTTGTTCGTGTCGGTTGGGTCGCGTTCAAACGTGGATGACACCGATAACAACCCGACGGAGTTCCACCGGGCAGACGTGTTGGAGTACACGCCCGAGGGAAAGTTTGTGAAGGTCTATGCCAGCGGCATTCGGAACTGCGTCGGAGAAGCAATCAATCCAGTGACCGGGCAGCTCTGGTGCAGCACGAACGAGCGTGACCAGCTAGGCAATCACCTGGTGCCGGACTACATCACTCATGTGCAAGAGGATGGGTTCTACGGCTGGCCGTGGTGGTACATGGGCGGGCCGGATGGGGGCAAGCAGGATCCACGGCATGAGGGTAAGCACCCGGAACTGCAGAGCAAGGTGATTACCCCGGACGTGTTGATGCAGCCGCATATGGCATCGCTGGAGATGGTGTTCTACCCCATGAAACAGACCGGGGCTTCGGCCTTTCCGGCGGGTGTGAATGGAGACGTGTTTGCGGCTGAGCATGGATCGTGGAACCGCAAGAACCGGGCCGGGTACGAGGTGGTGCATGCCTTTCTGAAAGATGGCAAAGCGACCGGTGAGTACGAGGACTTCCTGACGGGTTTTGTGACGCCGGCGGGTGAGGTGTGGGGTCGGCCTGTCGGGGTAACGGTGGCGAAGGATGGAGCACTGATCGTGGTGGAAGACGGAGCGAAAACAGTGTGGCGGGTGACATATACGGGTGGGCAGCAGACGGCCAAGAGGTAGTGCTCGCTTTTGTGTAGGAGAGGGAAGGGCTGATGCCCTTCCCTTTTGTTGTTGAGAGCGCGTTCGACGCTTAACCGTAAGAACTACATTTGCTGGGTTAGTGGGTGGCAGAGGGTTGCAGGAGGGTGCCACTGTAGGAGGGCTCGCTGGTGAAGGTGGAGGCGGGAAGACCGTCGGCGTCGTGAAGGTTAGCGTCGGTGAAGGAGGACCAGGCGTAACGAACGTAGGTAGGGTTGTAGACTGCAGGGTTTGTGACAAGGACTGCGTGATCTCCACCGTTGGTGGAGAGAGTAGCGGTAGCGGGGACGAAGTGATGATCGTCGGCTGAGATTTCGAAGCCAAGGCAGGTGTTTGCGGGGCAGGCGAGCGCCTCGGCGGGGTCTTCAAACCGGATAAGGATCCCATTCGGTTGTTTGTCGGCGCGGGCGAAAAGTGGACCGGCGAAATGGACCGGGTCATGGTATGAGAGGGAGCGGGCGGCGAGGGCGAAGCGGTGGCCGACGGTTTGCTTGTCGGGCGGGTGGACGTTGTTGCGGGCACCGACGTCGAGCGTACCAATCAGGGCTGTGCCGGTGACCGCCAGGGCGCGGCGCTGGGCGTCACGGAGGGCACCCCAGTTTTCGCCGGGCGAGTAAAAGTTTGAGATCTGGGCGATGAGGAAGGGAAGGTTGCCCTGGGCAAAGTGGGTGCGCCAGTCTGCAATGAGGGCCGGGAGGAGGCGGTGGTAGATGCCGACGCGGGCGGGGCCGCTGTTGGTTTCCCCCTGGTACCAGAGAATGCCGCGGATAGTCATGGGCGTGAGCGGTGCGATCATGCCGTTGTAGAGGGTGGAGGGGCGATAGGCCTCAATGGGCGGATGCCAGGGGTGCGCCGGGGCAGGCTTGCCGGCGGCTTTGGCGGCTGCATCCTCGCGGGCTTCGCGCTCAAGCAGTTGCGGGACGAGGGCGGTCGTGTTGAGAAAGTCGGCGTAGGCGGACCAGACGGGGGCGAGAGCGGGGTCGGCGAGGCCGGCGGTGGAGACCCAGCTTTCGGCAGGTGTGCCACCCCAGGTGCTATCGATAAGGCCGATGGCGACGTGTTCGTGCTGTTGCAGCTCGCGGCCAAAGAAATAGGCGACGGCGGAGAAGGTGGCGGCGGATTGTGGGGTGCAACGCTGCCAGGCGGCGTTGCTGTCAGGTTTGGGGTACTCGGCACCGGTGTGGGGAACAAGGAAAAGGCGGAGGTCGGGGTGGCTGGCGGCAGCGATCTCTGCGGGGCCGTTCTGGATGGGTGTGCCTGGGCCAAAGCCGTTGAGGGGCATTTCCATGTTGGATTGGCCAGAGGCGAGCCAGAGGTCACCGAGCATGACGTCCGTGCGGGTTTCTGTCTGGTGGGAGGCGGTGACCTGCAGGGTATAGGGGCCGCCGGCGGGCTGGGGCGGTAGATAGAGGCTCCATTGGCCGAGGTCGTCCGCGGCGGTTTGCGCGGTGCCCTTGTTGAGGGTGGCGCTTATTGGGTCGCCGGGAGTAGCGGAGCCCCAGAGGTGGATAGGTGCGTTGCGCTGGAGGACCATGCCGCTGGAGAGGATGTGGGGAAGGGTGAGGGTCTGTTGCACTTGCTGCTGGGCGTGGAGGGGTGCTGTCGTGAGAAGCACGAAAATAGGTGCTGCGAATAGGAAGACAGGTTTCTCCACTTCGCTTCACTCCGGTCGAAACGACAAGTAAGTGGTTGAGGTAGGGCGAATGCCGCAGGGGTTCCGAAATGGACAGAGTTGGGCTAGGGTGAGTGGTCGATCTTCGATTGAAAGAGCGCTTTGCGCTTACCCCACCCTTTTCACATAATGAAGCCGTGAAAAGAATGGGGCACCCGTTCTGTGCGGCCTGGCCGAGGACCTATAAGTCTAGGCGAGTTCGGGGGTTGTGGGGGCGAGATTGAACTGGAGCTGTTGAGAGCCGAGGACCGGATGTTCAGCGTGGAGGGTGACGGTGGCGGCTGAGGCGGATTCGCGGGCGCGGACCCAGACTGCGCCGGTGCCGCCGATGAGGCCGAAGGGGTTGTCGCCGATGAGGTCTGCCGGGCCGTCAAGCTTGAAGGTGATGGCGTCGGCGGCGAATGGGCGGATGTTGCCGAATTCGTCGTTCACGCGGAGGACGACGCGGGTGCAGTCGCCACCGTCGGCGATGAGGTCTGTGCTGTCGGGGACGAGGACGAATTTCACGTCGAGGCCGCTGCCGGACCAGGTGCGCTCGATGACTTTTTTGCCGGCGATCATGCCTTCGACGTGGAGGTCGCCCCAGACGTCGATGCCAGTCTGGACCGGGAAGTCGAAGGGGGCGTGGGGGAGGTGGGGGTAGGTTTTGCGGTCGGGGCCACCCTCGCCGATGACCTTGACGGCACCGGTTTTGTCTTTCATGGAGAGGCGGAGCGTGTCGCAGTTGCTGAGCAGGTAGATGGAGGTGATGCCAATGCTCTCGTCGTTGCGGGCCCAGTGATGGCCCATTTCAAGCACTATCTGCTCGCTGGGGTCGCACATGGATTTGTAGAGGTTGGCGGCGGGCTTGGGCGTGCGCCACATGTCGGCTATGCCGTGGTAGCAGATGTGGTCGCCGGAGCCGAAGTCGTAGTGGGTGTTGTAGTCGAAGGCGCACCAGCCGATGCCGCCGGCATATTGCGGGTTTGACGCGAGCTGGTCGTGGATGCGGGCGTGGCGGTGGGTGTGTTCCTTGAGGCGCTCGAGGGCGTCGATGGTTTTGGCGGGGTAGGTGTGGCCGACGAACTCGGTGTTGAGGTACTTCTTGTGGTTGGGCGGCAGCATGGGCCAGCCGAAGTCGTTCATGGTCATGACGTCTTCGAGCAGCTCGGTGTTGTAGAGATAGCGGATGCCGCCGGTCTGGCGTGACTGGTCGAGCCCGTGCGCGAGGGCGTTGGTGCGGGTGTAGAAGTCGTGGTTGTCCTGCGACTCGTTGATGCGGACGCCCCAGAGAATGACGGAGGGGTGATTCCAGTCGCGGCGGATCATGCGGCGAACGTTGTCGACGGAGATGTCTTGCCAGGGCTTGGGGCCGATGTGCTGCCAGCCGGGGATCTCTTCGAGGACGAGCAAGCCGATCTCGTCGCACGCGTCGAGAAAGTGGCGGGACTGGGGGTAGTGCGAGGTGCGGACGATGTTGCAGTGATAGTCGTTGCGGAGGATGAGGGCGTCCTGGCGCTGGACGCGGGCGGGCATGGCCTGGCCGACCCAGGGGAAGGTCTGGTGGCGGTCGAGGCCTCGGAGCTTGACGACTTTGCCGTTGAGCGAGAAGCCCTGATCAGTAAAGGCGGCTTCGCGGAAGCCGATGCGGCGGGTGTCTTCGTCGATGACGTTTGCGCCGTCGAGGAGCTGGAGGTGCACGGTGTAGAGCCTGGGCGTGCGAAGGTCCCAGAGGTCGATCTTGCCCAGCTTGGTGAGTTCGAGGGTGGCGGCGGGCTTGTCGGTGTCGGCGATAGGAAGTGCGCCGAGGGCCTGGCCGGCGTCGTCGTTAGGGAGGGGCCTGGGGAAGGGACCGGTGACGGGCGCGGTCGCCGAGGCGACGACGCGGGTGCCATCGCGGAGTTCGGCCTTGACCGTCAGTTTGCCGTGGGTGTTGGCGGTGCTTTGAAGCCAGGCGCGTACCTGGACGGTGGGTGTCGCAAGGACGTTCACCGGTGTGGCGACGAAATTTTCGATGGAGGTCTGCGGGACGATGCGGAGGTTGACCTCGCGGTAGATGCCGCCGAAGGTGAGGTAGTCGACCTGGTTGCCGAAGGGCGGGATGTCGGCGCGCTCGGAACTGTCGACTTCGACGGCGAGGAGGTTGGGGCCGGTGGCGGAGAGGTGGTCTGTGAGGTCGAAGGAGAAGGGGGTGTAGCCGCCCTTGTAGCTGCCGATGCGGGTGCCGTTCAGGTAGACGGTGGTGGCCAGCATGACGCCTTCAAAGTCAAGGAAGACGCGCTTGCCCTGGATGCCGGTGGGCAGCTTAAGGGGGCGGCGGTAGACGGAGACGAACTGGAAGGCCTTTTCGCTAAAGCCATGCCATGGGAGGCGGACGTTGGTGTGGGGAAGGCAGACCTTGGCGAAGCTCGAGTCGTCGAAGGCAGAGGTGCGAGCGTCTGCTGTGGCGGTGTCACGGTAGCGCCAGCCTCGGTTAAGCGGCAGGATCTGGCGGCCGGCGTTGGATGCGGGCTGGGCGAGCAGGTCAAGGTTGGGCGCGAGAGTTGCGGCGGCGGCTACGGCGGAGGTTTTCTGGAGGAAACTGCGACGGTCTAGGCGCGATGGCATATGTGCTGCGAAGTATACCCGTGCTGCATGAAGGCGTGCTGACATGGACCTGGTACAAAGAGGCTTCTGCCGAGGGGAACGCGGTTTTACACGCCGGTGGAAACCGTCCGCCGCCACGAAAGCAAGCAGGTTTCCCGGCTGCGCAAAAGGGTGAGCTGTTCTGCTCCGGTCGGGATGACAGGTCTGTCTGGATGGGAAAGCGAACGCCAAGCTATGCTACGGAACGACACAGGACAGGGTCGGGCGAGCCGAGTTCACTTGGTAGGTGTGGCTAGCGGGAGGCATAGAGCGAGGGTGCCTGGTTTGCCGTGGACTGCAGGTACTTGTGCGGGTTGACGGCGACGTCGTGGATGCGGACCTCGTAATGGACGTGCATACCTGTGGTGCGGCCACTGTGGCCGACGTAGCCGATGACCTCTCCGCGGACGACCTGTTGGCCCACGGAGCAGTGCAGGCCGGACATGTGGCCGTACAGGGTGCGAATGCCGTTGCCGTGGTCGAGTTCCACTTCAGTGCCATAGCCATTGCCGATGCCAGCCTTGATGACGACGCCGCCGGCGGTGGCGTGGATGGGCGTGCCGAGGGGGGCGGAGATGTCTAGACCCTTGTGGAACTCGCCTTCGCCTGCGCCCAGAATGGGGTCTTCACGCTGGCCAAAGGGTGAGGTGATGGGGCCGATGACGGGCCAGAGCGTGGGGACGTTTGCGCCGGTAAGGAGGGCGGGGCCGAAGGTCGGGTTCGGAGTCGCGCTGAAGCTGTCGATGGTGCCGAGGGAGTTGGTGATGGCGCGTGAGGCGTCGCCGCTCATGGCCGCGGCGCGCAGAGAGTAGAACGCGTCGAGGCTCTTGTAGTAGGCGGGTTCGCTAAGGGCAGAGCCGTCTGTTGAGCCAGGAGCAATGGCGTTGGTTGACGGGGTCGTGCCGCTGCTGTGAGAGGACTTACGCGCGGAGAACAGGTGCTGCGCGGGCGAGACGAGCTTGCTGGCGGTAAGACCGTACAGGGTAGAGACTTCGCTGGCGAGGGCACCAAGGGATGCGGCCTGGACTTCCTTCTCGTGCTCGCGGGTCTCGAGCTTGGCGTAATCCTTGCGGAGGTGGTCGCGCTCGCTGCGAACCTGGTTGAAGCGCTCTGTTTTGAGCAACATGCGCGAGTACGAGCCGGCCAGACCAGCGATGGTGAAGAGACCAATGACAGCGACGCCCACAAAGGCGTACACGAGATGGATGGATATGGGGATCTTTCGGAGCGAGCCGTCTGAGTCGCGTGCAACGAAGACCACGTAGAGCGATTTCTTCAAAACTGTCCCCGGCGGCGGATGCCGCGTCGTGTTCGCGCAACCCAGTCAGTGTACCGTCCTGACTCGCAATCGGCAATCGACGAAGCTATCGGCCATTCGCATCAGGTGAGATGAAAGGCGGGCGTGGAGCGCACCGGGGCGACCGTATGCTGTGAGAATGGCGAGTTACGGGAAGGCCGGTGCGACGGGAGAACTTGCGCTGATCGGGGACATCGGGGAGCGCGCGGCAAGGCTGGGTCCGTCGAGTGCGGTGCGGGTGGGCATTGGGGATGATTGCGCGGTGCTGCGGCCAAGGGCTGACACCGACGTGGTGGTGACGACGGATTTTTCGCTGGAGGGGAGGCATTTTCGGCGGGATTGGCATCCGGCTGCATCTGCCGGGCACCGCTGTCTGGCGAGGGGTTTGAGCGACCTAGCGGCGATGGGTGCGGAGCCGTTGAGTGCGTTTTTGTCATTGGCGGTACCGGCGGGGCTGCAGACGACGGCTGCGGGACGGCGATGGGTTGGGGGATTTCTGGATGGCTTGTTTCGCCTTGCGGAGGCCACAGGGACACCGCTGAGCGGGGGCGATACGGCAACGGCACCGGATGGGAATGTGCTGGCGGACATTGTGCTGACAGGGACGGTTCCGCGGGGGAAGGCCCTGCTGCGGAGCGGCGCGCGGGTGGGAGACCTGCTGTACGTGACGGGAGCGCTGGGCGGGGCGGCGGCGGAGTTGCGGATGCTGGAGGAGCAACCGAAGAGGTTTCGGGCGGCGGTGGCTGATGGGACGCACCCGCAGCTTTTTCCGGAGGCTAGGCTCCAGGTTGGACGGGTACTGGTGAGGCGTAGGCTGTCGCGGGCCGCGATGGATTTGAGCGATGGGTTGTCGACGGATTTGCGGCACCTTTGCGAGGCGTCGGGGGTGGGTGCGGTGGTGGAGGCGGAGCGGCTACCGTTGCACACGTTAGCGATGGCCATGCCGGATGGGTTGAGCCTGGCGCTAAACGGTGGCGAGGATTATGAGTTGTTGTTTGCTGCGGGTGCTGCGATGCGGGTACCCAGGCGGATTGCAGGCGTTGCGGTTACGCGGATCGGAGAGGTGACAGCGGGTGGTGAGGTGGTATTGCGGGAGGGTGGGGTGAGTTCCCTGCTGGCGGCGAAGGGTTGGGAGCACCGGTTTTGAACGGCATCGGGGAGCAGGTGGGTGAGGTTTCGGTCCAGGGTGAGGGGTGGTCTGCGCGGGTGTTGGCGGGTGCACCGCTGATTGCGCCTGCACGGATGTTTACGTTTCCGCAAAGCATCGCCGGGGAGGAGGATGCGCTGGCACGAGGGGCACTTTGGGTGGAGGTGCGAGCGGCCGGACGACCGGCGTTTGTGGCGCAGTGTGCGCGGGGATACGCAACCGATGGTGTGGCGCATGGGTTATGGCAGTTTGGAGACGGATTGCTGGCGGTTGCGGGGGGTTATGCCTATGCCGTCGACACCCTTGTGCCGGAGCAGACCAGACTGCTGCCGCTGCGGCCTGCGGTGCAGGTGCTGACTGTGCCGCAGATGAGGGTGGCGGTGCTGGTGGGGTTCCATGCGGTGATGGTGGTGGCGGATGGGGAGAGTTGGGAAAGTGGGCGGCTGAGCTGGGAAGGCGTGACGCTGCTGTCGTGCGACGGCGAAGTGCTGCACGGGAGCGGGTGGGACATGATGGCAGACGAGGAAGTACCGTTTTCGCTGAACCTGCGTACGCGTGCGCTGGAGGGTGGCGGCTATAGGTTCTGATCGGTGTGTACGGGTGGTGTGGGTACCGCGAAGAAGGAGAGGGCGGCGTCACCCTGGCGGAGGGTGCGGGTGTGGTGCAGGACGCCGTAGGCCTGGGCCAGGTTGACTTTGCTGGAGTGCTCCGCGATGACGAGTGCGTCCGGTTGCAGGAGCTTGGGGTCATCACCGAGGGTGGTGAGGGTGCGGGTGTATTCCAGAGCTTCGTCGTAGGGCGGGTCGAGGAAGACGACATCGAACGGTGTGGTGGTGCCCTGGAGCAGGGTAGCGGTTCCTGCGGGGTCGAGGGTGAAGGCCGCGGTGATGGCGAGGGCGCGGAGGTTGGCGCGGATGCTTTCGAGAGCCGGGCGGCTCTTTTCCGCAAAAGCGACGTGCGTCGCGCCGCGGGAGAGAGCCTCTATGCCGACCGCGCCGGAGCCGGCGTAGAGGTCTGCGAAGCGTGCGCCGGGAATGCGTGTGGCGATGATGTTGAAGAGAGTCTCACGCAGGCGGTCGCTGGTGGGGCGGGTTGCGGTGCCGGGTGGTGCCTGCAGGAGGCGTGACCGGAAGGTGCCTGCGATGACGCGCATGTTCGTCCTTCTGCAGCACGACTGGCGTGCCTGTTGCGAAAGCATACCGGTTGGCGGCACCGGTACAATCTTGGGATGCGAACGCCGTCGTTTCCGCTGGGCAGGATATTTGGCGTGGAACTGCGTTTACATGTGTACTTTGCCGCCGCCGTTTTTTTGTTGATGCTGTATGCGTCGTTGCTGGGCGTGGCGATGCGGCGAGGTGCGATGCTGGCACTGTTGTTGCTGTTTGCGGTGGCCGTGCGCGAAACAGGGCGTGCGCTGGCGGCCGCGTGGGCCGGCAAGGATTTGCGACGTCTGGTGCTGCTGCCAACGGGAGCGATGGCGACGTATGCCGACGAGCCGACGCAGGAGCCCAGGCACGAGCGGTTGATGGCGATGGCCGGGCCGGTGTCAAACTTTGTACTGGCGTTGACGATGGCGCTACTGACGTTTTCAGCGACGTCGCAGGTAAACCTGTTTCAGAGGCACTTGATGGAGCCGCAGCATCTGCTGCGGGCGGCGATTTGGGTGCAGATTGTGTTGGGTGGGATTCACCTGCTGCCGGCGTCGCCGCTGGATGCGGGTGTGATTTTGCGGCGACAGTTTGTGCGCTCACGGGGCACGGCGCGCGGTGCCAAGGCCGCGGCGGGAGTGGGCCAGGCGATTGGCTGGGTGCTTGTGCTGGTGGGGGCGGTAAGCCAGGAGATGATGCTGACGCTGATGGGTGGCACGGTGCTGCTGACAGCGCAGGCCGAGGGGCACGCGCTTGTGGCGAAGGATGCGGCGACCGGGCTGAAGATGAGGGATGTAATGCTGCGGGAGTGGACGAGCCTGGACGCGAGCGACACGCTGGAGGACGCGCTGCGGCTGAGCCATCACTCATTGCAGCAGGTGTTTCCTGTGCTGCGTGGATCGGTGGTGGTGGGTTCGGTGGCGCGCAGTTCCCTGCTGCTTGCACTGCAGACGGACGGCAATGGATTTGTGCAGGGTGTGATGACGCGAGGTGTGCAGGCCGCACGACCGGATGATCTGCTGGTGGGGACGGTGCAGAGCGCAGCGGGGGCAGCCGGTGCGCTGACGGCGGTGATGCCGATTGTGGAGGGCGACCGCGTGGTAGGCATGGTGACGCCGCAGAACCTATTACAGACGATGGGCCACCTGGGGCAAACGCGGCGGCTGCTGGAGCGCGCGGCCAAGCCGAAGCGTCAACGGTGATGGACGCGGAGACGGAAGAGTTACTGCTGAGCGTGCCGGCGCGGCCGCGGGGACCGCTGCTGCCGGGGCTGTACCTGGTAGCCACGCCAATTGGGAACCTGGAAGACATGACCCTGCGGGGGCTGCGGGTGCTGCGGGAGTGCGACCGGATTGCGTGCGAGGATACGCGGCAGACGGCGAAGCTGCTGGCGTATTTCGGCATTCAGAAACCATTGGTGAGCTACCACCTGCACAACGAGCTTGGGCGGGCGGAAGAGCTGGCGGCTCAGCTGTTGGCGGGTGAGCGGATTGCCGTAGTGAGCGATGCGGGGACGCCTGGCATTGCTGACCCTGGTGTGGCGGTGGTGGCGGCGGCGATCACGGCGGGGGTGCGGGTGTTTGCGGTGCCGGGGGCTAATGCGGCCCTGGGTGCGCTGGTGATTAGTGGATTGTCGACGGAGCAGTTTGCGTTTCGAGGTTTCCTGCCAAGCAAAGGCGGCGAGCGGCGGACGTTGCTGGAAAGTGTGCTGTGCGAGATGCGGGCTGCCGCTGTGCCGATGACGCAGGTGTTTTATGAGACGCCGCACCGGGTGGTGGATGCGCTGGCGGACGTGGCTGCGGTGTTTGGCGGAGAGTATCGCGTGGCTCTGGCGCGGGAGTTGACGAAGCTGCACGAGGAGATGCTGCGCGGGACGGTGGATGAAGTGCGAGCGGTGCTGGCGGCTCGGGAGAGCGTGCGAGGTGAGATGGTGCTGCTGCTGGATGGGACGGTGGCGTCGGCGGCGGAAGCAGGTGGGAGTGTGGCAGATGCGGTGCGGGCGCTGATGGCTGCCGGGTCGGACGAGGGAGATGCGGTGAAGCGGGTGGCGCGGGAGCGCGGCGTGGGCAAGAGCGAGGCTTACCGGGAGTGGCAGCGCGGGAAGAAGCGATAGGGTTTCTGGCGACGAGAAGAGCAGGTTTCTCCGCTGCGCTTCGCTTCGGTCGAAATGACAGTTTGTGTGTCGCGGGCGTGAGAACCCGGTGGGTCATGGATTGCGGGAGAGGCGGAGCTCGCGGACGCTGCGTTCTGCGTGGAGGCCATTGCGGAGTTGCAGGCGGCTGTTGGGTTTGGTGGGCACGGTTGGGTCCGGCGGGGCGTTGGTGGGCGCGAGCCCGGAGAGCTGGAGGAGGCGCAGGGTTTCAGCAGAGGTGAGGGGGACGCCCATGCGGCCGGCGGCGAGGCGGAGCAGGCGTCGACGGCTGGGAAGATCGAGGGTGCGCAGGCGGGCGATGTCGAAGGCGACCGTTTGCTCTTCCGGGCCTGTGCTGACGGTTCGGCCACCGCCGCGGACGGGCCGGCCTGGGATGGCGAGCTCCGTGTAGAGGCGGGCGGTTTCTGCTGACCAGCGGGCCTCTTCTTCGCGGGCGAGCTCGGCGGTTTGGGACAGGGTTTGCGCGAGATTGGGGTTGAGGTCGCGCAGGAGCGGCATGAGGTGGTGGCGGACGCGGTTGCGGGTGTGTGCGTCGGTTGCGTTGGTCGAGTCTTCGCGCCAGGGCTGGTTGCGGGCCTGGAGGAAGGCGACGACCTGTTCACGGGTGGCCGCCAGCAGGGGGCGGATGACGCGGGCTGCGGAGATTGCGCTCGATGCGGCGGGTGACCCGTCGGCGCTGAGCTCGAGGACAGGAGCGATGCCGGCGAGACCCTCAAGCCATGCGCCGCGGATGAGCTTCATGAGGACGGTTTCGGCCTGGTCGTCGGCGGTGTGGGCGGTGGCGACGAGGTCTGCCTGCTTGTTGTGGAGGACGGTGGCGAAGAAGCGGAGGCGGGCGTGGCGGGCGAGCTCTTCTGTGCCGTTGCTCCCGGTGGGAGCTTCGGCCTGCTGTGCCGGGATGCTGGCCTGGGACTCGAGGAGGGGGATGTCTTTGGAGCGGCAGAGGGTGCGGAGGAAGTCGCGGTCGGCGTCGGCTTCTGCGCCGCGGAGGCCGTGGTGGAGATGGGCGGCGGCGACGGCGATGCCGAAGGCGGCGGCCTGTTCGTGGAGGGCGAGGAGGAGGGCTGTTGAGTCTGCGCCGCCGGAGACGGCGACGGCGATTCGGGAGCCGGTGGGGAGGAGGGTTCGGTTGAGCGGGAGGGTGGAGCTTTTCGCCATGGAGTGATGGTAGCGGGTGGGGTCGCTCTTCGAGCGAATGAGCGCTGCGCGCTGGACCCCACCCTTTCGCGCGTTGAAGGTTCGCAGTACTTCGAAGGTTTTGAACGCGAAGGAATGGGGCACCCGGTTCCGTGGTGTCTGGTGGGGTATGCGGATGCCGGAGATGAGAGTTGCAGGCGTGGAAGATGCGGCGCTGATTGCGATGCATCGGCACCGAATGTTTGGGGACAACGGGTTTGCGACGGTGGGGCTTAGAAACAAGAGCTGCGCTTCTTCAAAACCGACTGCACGCTTCCACATTCGACCGCAGGAGCTTGCTTTCGCTGGATCGAAGACGACTCGCACTGTGCTCCCTCCGCTTGCGTGTGATTACCTGGCGAGTTCTTCTTTGAGGATGGTCGAGACGGTTTTGTTGTCGGCGTGCAGGCCATCTGCAAGGATGCGTTGCTGGACGACGCGCATGACGGGGCCCATTTCCTTAAGGGTGGGGCGGGCACCGTCGGTGGTCATGTGGACGATGGCACCGTGGACGACGCGGCGGATTTCGTCCTCACCGGCGGTTTGCGGCAGGTAGGCCGAAATGATGGTGAACTCTTCGAGCTCTTTGGCGGCGAGCTCGGGACGGTCGCCTTGGGTGAACTGCTCGGCTGCGTCTTTGCGCTGCTTGAGCATGGTTTGCAGGGCGGCAATCTCTTCGGCGTCGGTGAGGGGCTCGCGCTTATCGATCTCCTTGCTTTTGAGGGTGGACTTGGCCATGCGCAGGGTTTCAAGGCGGAGCGCCTCGCGCGCCTTCATGGCGGTGATGATGTCGGTTTCGATTTGTTGGAGGATTGCCATAGATGGTCCTTTGGATGCGTGTTTGAGTTTAGCGCGCGGAGCGGGTGGGGGGTTGTGGCGGGCGATGCGCCGCGCCTTTAGCGCTTGGGTGGCTGGTGGGTGCTGTACCTGGGCCTTTGGCCCAGGCTGTTATGCGGTCGGGCCCTTGACCCTTAGGGACATGGTTGAAGGAGCGTGTGCCGTGCACCGAGCAAAACAACTGCGGGCAACGAACGGGCTATGCGAGAGGAAAGCAGGTTTCTCCGCTACGCTTCGCTGCGGTCGAAATGACAGTCCATTGGTGGGGTGCGCCAAAGGAGGGTGGCACGGGTTGGGTAGACTAGGGGCATGATTCGGAAAATTCGTTTGTTTACGCCGGGGCCGACGCCCCTTCTGCCTGCTGCGCAGTTTGCCATGGCTGCTGCCGATATGCACCACCGGACGCCGGAGTTTCGGGCGCTGTTTTTGAAGGTGCTGGCGCAGTTGAAGGAGTTTGTCGGGACGAAGAACGATGTGGTGGTGCTGTCATCGAGCGGGACGGGGGCGATGGAGGCGGCGGTGACGAATTTGACGTCGCCGGGGGATCGCGTGCTGGTGCTGACGGCCGGTAAGTTCGGCGAGCGGTGGACGAGCTTGGCGAAGAATTTTAATTGCGCGGTGGACGTGGTGGAGGCGCCGTATGGAGAGACGTTCTCAATCGAGGCAGTGAAGGCGGGGCTGAGGCTGGAGACGCGCGCGGTGTTTATGCAGGCGACGGAGACGAGCACGGGTGTGCGGCATTGCGTGCCTGCGGTGGCGAAGCTGCTGAAGGAGACGGGCAGCGAGGCGATGCTGGTGGTGGACGCGATTACGGGGCTGGGGACGACGCACCTGGACATGGATAGGTGGGGCGTGGACGTGATGATCGGCGGGTCGCAGAAGGCGGTGATGATGTCGCCGGGGCTTTCGTATCTGGCTGTGAGTGAGCGGGCGTGGGACCGGATGGAAGTGACGTATAACCCGCGGTACTACTTTGACCTGCGCAAGGAGCGAAAAAACGCGGTGAAGGGCGAGAGTGCGTATACGCCCGCCGTTTCGCTGATAGCCGCGCTGGGTGCGGCGCTCGATTACATTGCGGCGCAGGCGGGGACGGCGGAGAACCCGGCCGGCAGCGTGGCCGAGGGGCGGAAGAAGCTGGTGGAGAATGCGGAGACGATTTCGGCGATGACGCGGGCGGCTTGCGTGGCGCTGGGGTTCAAGTTGTTTGCGCCGGATGCGCCTTCGGCTGCGGCGACTGCTGTCTTGGCGCCGGAGGGTGTGGATAGCGGGGTCATCTGCAAGGAGTTGAAGTCGCGGTTTGGGGCGACGATTACGAATGGGCAGGGCGAGATGCAGGGCAAGCTGTTTCGGATTGCGCACCTGGGGTTTTTCGACTACATGGATACGATGGCCCTGATTGCGGCGCTGGAGCAGGTGGTGGCGACAAAGCTGCCTTCCCTGCCGGATTTCCAGTGGGGCAAGGGGCTGGTGGCGGCGCAGGAGTTGTTTGCGTCGCGGGCGCTGGATGCGGCGGCAACGCGGACCTGCTTTTGTGGGCGGGCGGATGCGTGTTGCTCGCTGGTGCACCCGGAGTATGGGGTGATGGACGTGAAGCCGGTGCACTAGGGCGTGGTTGTGGTGGAACCCACCTTAGCTTCGCGAAGGTGGGGCACCCGATGGTGCTGGGCTGCGTCACCTTTTAGCGGGTGGCGCAGTCTACTTTGTAGTGGGGTTTAGGGATGATGATGTCGATGCGGGAGATGGAGAAGCGGGAGCCGGTGACTCGGCGGGCGATGATTGCAGGCGGGGCTACCGTGGCGACGGTGGCGCTGTTTTATGGGTTGCATCGGCCGCTGGAGGTTGCGCGGGCGGCGACGCTGCGGGGCGGCGGAATGCCGGCAACGGTGAAGATTGTTTCGTTTGCGGCGGATGGGTCGAAGACGGGTGTGGCGGACGTGCCGACCGTGCAGAAGCCGGATGACGAGTGGCAGAAGCAGTTGAGTGAGTTGAGCTATAACGTGACGCGGCACAGCGATACGGAGCCGGCGTTCAGCAGCACGATGGTGGACGAGCACCGGGCGGGGATATTTCGTTGTGTTTGCTGCGCGACGGCGCTGTTTAGCAGCGAGACGAAGTTCGATAGCGGAACCGGGTGGCCGAGTTTTTGGGTGCCGGTGGCGCGGGAGAACGTGAGCGAGACGAGCGACGGGAGCTTCGGAATGCGGCGGACGGCCGTGAGCTGCAGGCGCTGCGATGCGCACCTGGGGCACGTGTTCGATGATGGGCCGAAGCCGACAGGGCAAAGGTATTGCATGAATGCGGCTTCGCTGGTGTTTGTGGTGAAGGCGTAGGCGGCAGCGTGAAGAACCTATGTCCGAAGATCCGGACATGGGGCACATGTCGAAAGAGGCAGGCGGGAATGCTTGGGCGCAGGAAAACAGGTTTCCTCCGCAGCGAAGGACGATGAAGCTGTCCTTCTCCGGTCGAACTACAGGGTTTGTGGCAGATCCTATCTCGGCGGCTAAGGCCGCAAACTAAAACGAGGTACGGTTTCTATTTCGGCGGCGAAGCCGCGACTCTCGTGAAGCAACGCACTGATGCGGACACCTAACGCCACAAATGTATCGGTGCGACACCCTAAGGTTTGGCGGTAGTGGGTGCGGTGACGGTCTGGTCGGTGGTGACGTTGAAGAGGTGGCAGCTTTCCATCTCTGAGTGGAAGTTTGCGGCGGGGTGGTAGAAGAGGCCGATGCGGGCGTCGCCGGAGCCGTAGATGTTGTGGATAAACCAGACGCCGCCAGTCTGGGGTGCGTTGACCAGATGCAGGTGGAAGCCTTTGTGGATGTTGGCGACGAGGCCGCCGCCGATTCTGACGTCGCGGACGCCGGTGACGTCGAGGTCCTGGGTCTGGCCGGTGTCTTCGTCGATGGAGATGGTGCCGCGCATGGCGGCAATGATCTTGTCTTCCATTTTTGAAGAGTTATTGCTGGGGTCATCTAGGACGTCGAAGACGATAGTTGGCCGGCCGGAGACGAGGACGCGGCGCTGGTTGGCGAGCTTGGCGGTGCGCAGCAGGTTGATGGCGGAGAGCGGGTTGGTTTGAGGTGGCTTGTTGTCGCGTGCGGACTTTTCTGCGGACTCGATCTCTTTTTTAACGCGGCTGTCCTGCTTGGCGGCTTCGTCTGCGGTGAGAGGTTTGCCTTCGCGGGTGACGGTGCGAGTGATCTGGTGGCCGTGGACGAAGAAGATGTCGTCCTGTTCGGTACTGGCCTTCTTGAGGCGGCCTTTGCCGTCGACTTCGTTGGTGGTGGCGCGGAGGCGGCAGTCGTATTTTTCGCGCTGCTGGGCGGCGAGCTGCGCGGTGGCGATGGCACGCTGGCGAAGCGTGTCGGTGTCAGGAAGGGGCTTGTCGGATCGCATGACCTGAGCGCACAGAGATATGCCGATGCTGCAGCAAGCAAGTAGGAACGCGTATGGAACACGGATTGAGACGGCTGGTGTTCGCATGATTTGGCTAGGATTGCATACGCGGGGCGGGGCTGGAAGTTCCGTGTGGTGAAGGGTGGCTCGGTATACTGGAGAGACTCATGAAGATCGTTCTTGCCGAAAAAGTATCGCCTGCTACGCTTGCCGTCTTTCAACAGGAACCCAGCTGGACGGTGGTGACGCCGGACGGGATTAAGAACGGACTGGAAGCCGAGCTGGCCGATGCGGATGCGCTGGTGGTTCGGAGTGCAGTGCAGGTGACGACGGAGCTGCTGGAGCATGCGCCGAAGCTGCGTGTGATTGGGCGGGCGGGCGTGGGCGTAGACAACATTGATGCACCGGCGGCGACGCACCGGGGCATTGTGGTGATGAACACGCCGGGGGCAAATGCCGTGGCGGTAGCGGAGCTAACGCTGGGCCTGATGATTACGATGGCGCGCGGCATTCCGCGGGCGACAGCGACGATGCATGCGGGCAAGTGGGAGAAGAAATCGCTGCAGGGGACGGAGCTGCGCGGCAAGACGCTGGGCATTGTGGGGCTGGGGCGGATTGGTATTGAGGTAGCGCGGCGGGCCCGTGCGTTCGGCATGGAGCTGATTGCGTTTGACCCGTTTGTGGCGCCGGTGATTGCGCGGGAAAACGGTGTGACGCTGGTGTCGATCGACCAGATTTTTTCGGAATCGGACTACCTGTCGTTGCATGTGGGTCTGACGCCGCAGACGGAAGGTTTCATCAATCAGCACTCCATCGGAATCATGAAACAGGGGATCCGGATTATCAACTGCGCGCGCGGTGAGTTGATCAACGACACGGCGCTGATCGAGGGGCTGAAGAGCGGCAAGGTAGGCGGCGCGGCGCTGGATGTGTTCACCGTGGAGCCGGTGAAAGACTCGCCGTATTACGGTGTGGAGAACGTGATTTTGACGCCGCACCTGGGCGGGTCGACGGACGAGGCGCAGGAGGCAATCGGAATCCAGCTGGCGCAGCAGGTAAGCGCGTACTTGAAGAGCGGCGTGGTGCAGAACGCGGTGAATGTGCCTTCGCTTAGCCGCGAGGAGTATGTGGAGGTGCAGCCGTTTGTGGATCTGGCGGAGCGGCTAGGCACCTTCCTGGCGCATGCGACGCCGGGCAACCTGGAAAGCGTGGAGATTTCGTATACGGGGCGGCTGGCGGCAAGCAAGACGGAGCTGATCCGGAATGCGCTGCTTGCCGGTGTACTGAAGGACACGGAGCAGGTGAACCACATCAACGCAAACGCGATTGCGCAGGAGCGCGGAATCCGCGTGCAGGAAGATCGCAAGGAGTTTGCCAGCGGTGGCGCGGGAAGCGTGCTGAAGCTGGTACTGCACAGCGGAGAGGGTGAGGTGCGGGCGAGCGCAACGGTGCTGCATGGAAATAGCCCGCGACTGCTGAGCCTGGACGGAATTGACATTGAGGCGCCGCTTACAGGGTCGCTGATTGTTTTGCGGAACCATGACGTGCCCGGCGTGGTGGGGCGGATTGGAACGGTGCTGGGAGAGCATGGCATCAACATTGCGAACTTTGCACTGGGCCGGAGTACGCGCTCTCAGCGGGTGCCCCAGGGGCAGGCGATTGCGGTTTTGCAGGTAGATGCACGAACACCGGGATCGTCGGTTGCAGCTGCGATGGAAGCACTGCGGAAGGTGGAAGCAGTGGTAAGTGTGCGGGTGGTGGAGTTAAGCCGGCCGGAGTAAGTCGAGTAGGTCATTCATCTGGGACTTTAACTTCGAGAACTAACCCGAAAGATTTGAAGAAGGAGTAAGAAGCAAGTTTCGGGGATCATTGAAACTTACGACTTATAGCTTCTTTACTGAGAGATCGATATGCCTTTGTACGAGTACCGCTGTACTGCTTGCGACCGACTAACAGAGAAGCGGCAGAAGTTTTCAGACCCTGAGATTACGGATTGTCCACACTGTGGCGGCAAGCTGGAGCGCACGATTACTGCACCTGCCATTCAGTTTAAGGGCGGTGGATGGTACGCGGATGGGTATGGCAGCAAGAAGCCTGCTGCTGCGGGGAGCGCGGCGGGCGAGAGTGGCGGTGGATCCGGTGAGAGTGGAGGTGCAGCGGGTGAGAGCAAGGGCGGAGAGACGAAGCCGCCGAGCGGAGAGTCCGCACCGAGTGCACCGGCAGCAACACCGGCTGCAAAATCCAGTCCTGCGCCCGCGACGCCGTCCAGCTCGACGCCTGCCAAGACGTAGCTACCTGCGTATATGCAAGACAAGCGGGGCCGCGATGATGCGGCCCTTCCCCATGATGTGCCAAGCATCTTCGTGGGCAAGGAAGAGGTGCGCTGGTCTATTGCTTTGGATCGTTGGGGTTGGGTGGAACCTTTTTGCCGGCGCGGCGGGCCTGGGCGAGGCCGATGGCGATGGCTTGTTTGGGGTTGGTAACGAGCTTGTCGCTGGTGCCGATGTGGAGCTTGCCTTCGTGCATTTCGTGAAGATCTTCAGCGACCTGGGCGCTGGCGGCGGGGGAGTATTTACGGGCGGCTTTACTGGCGGTGTTCTTTGCCGTTGATTTTCTTGCTGCCGGAGCTTTCTTTGCGGGTGTCTTCGCCATCGATTCTGCCCTCACGAGTGTGATGCGCGTGTTGGTCGATGAGCAGGGGTTGTGGGGCGCGAAAGCCGAGCTTTGCTTGACTGAGCGCTTTCGCTGACCTCACCTTTTTCACAGTGAAGCTGTGAACGGAATGGGGCACCAAGTTCGTTGTGGACGCCTAGAATTTACGCTAGCTGAAGCTAGGGGAAGCGATCAAGACTTGCGGCGGCGGGAGCGCATGAGGAGGAGGACGAGTATCGTGCCGAGGGCGAGGCCGACCCAGGAGATGGGTTGTCCGAGGCCGTGGAGACCGTCGAGTTTGCCGCTGCGAAAGGCCTGGTTGGTGCGCTCCAAGTCTTCACGCAGGCCTGGGATGGTGATGGTGGCGTAGTCAGTGGCGGGAAGTGAGCCGAAGACGCGTTCGGGGGCAGGCGGCTTGCCCTCGGTGTCTTTAGGGATGGCGCTCATGAGTTGGAAGACTTCCTCGTCGGGCTGGTCGTGGAAGTACTTTGTTTGGGCGGTGTTGGGGTAGATGGTGGTGGTGCCGGTCATGTGCTGCTCGATGGCGGCGACGACGTCCTGGCAGACGCCGAGGGTGTAATAGCCGCCGAAGGGCATGGCCGGATGGGCGAGGTGGAGGTAAGCGTAGGCGCGGAGGAGAGAGCCGGTGAGGCGGGTGACCTCGACGGCGTCGGCGTTGCGGTACTCGTGGGCGTGGCGGCCCATGGTCCAGGTCTGGTTGAGGGTGTCGTTGGTGCGGAACTCGGCGCGGCCGTCGATGCCGAAGTAGAAGGTGACGTCGGCGTTGATGCGGGGGCCGGAGATGATCCATTCGTACTCGGCGTGGGCGACGGGGGTGATGAGTTTACGGCGGGCGCGCCACCAGTGTTCGCGCGGGACTTTGAGGCCGGTGTCGAGGAAGAAGGGCATCTGGACGTCTTGCCCTTTGTAGTGGAAGTGGCCAAAGTTGGCGAAGTAGCGGGCGTCTGCAACGGTGACGGTGTGGCCGGATTGCTGGAGGGCGGCGATGAGTTGCTGGGGGGTTTCGGCCTGCTCGCCGTTGATTTCTGCGACGAAGTTTGCGGTGGGGCGACCGTTGGGGGTGAAGCCGTTCAGGGACAGGCGGTTGAGGACCTGGGCGAGGCGGACGCTTTCGCTGTGAAGAGGGGCGAGCTTGGGGTTGGGGCCGTCGCCGGAGGTTACGTCGTTTCCAAGGGGTTTCTGGTCGAGCTGAAAGGCGGGTTCGGTGGAGGGTTTGTCGAGGGAGACGCTGGCGGGCTGGTCGAGTGCGTAGGTGCCGAGGGTGACTTTGAGGGCGTTAGCATCGAGGTCAGTTCCCTGCTGCTTTTTGAGGAGCGGCTCAGCGGCGTTGATGGTTTTGGTGACGCGCTCGATGGTCCAGCCGGGGAAGCGGTCAAGGCCCTGCCAGTCTTTGCCGAGGATGAGCTTGCGGAAGAGGTCGAAGAGTTGGGGCGTGAAGGAGGCGCCGGAGGTCGGGTTCTTGTTGATCTGGGCGAGGAGCGATTCGGTGAAGCCAGGCTGGGCGGAGAGCTCGCTCATCATGCGGGAGAGCATGACGGTGTTGGGTGGGAGGGCGGCGATGTCCTTCGCGATGCGGCCAGACTCGCCGGCGCGGGTGGCACAGGCGGCGAGGAAGACGAGCGGTGTGAGGCGCAGGAGGTGGAGGGGGTGCCGCATTTGAGAAAGTAGATGCGGACAGTGGGTGGAGGGTCACGTGGCAGACCTAGAAACATCAAGGCGTGCAGACCAGCCTCGCCTTGCACACCGTTCCTTAAGGCGAGGCGGAAGACCGAGTCGATCTTGTCAGCGTTCGCGACTTTGTGGCTAGGAAGTAAACAGCGATGCCGAGGGCAGAGAGAGAACAGATTACCTCTAGCCACCTAACCTGAGCCGTGAAGGAAGGAGCCAGTTTGCGGAGCTGAGGCAGGAATATTTGTACGCAATAGAAGTAGACAAATGCTCGTACCCATCCCTTTACGGCCCGAATAGCGCTATAGACCAAGAAAATCACTACGATTTCAAAGAAGATTTCGAGCCCAAGAGCTACAAGCTGAGGTGTCTGTGGCAATAAAGGCAATAACCACCAGGAGCCTGCCCTTGCAGGTCGGCCTACATGTTTGAGAGACAGGAAAGCAGACCAGGCTGCAGCACAGGTGGCAAACCAGAGAACGGGTTGACTTACGGCTATGTTCGCGGACTTCAAGATAAGTGGTTACGCGGCGGTTAGTTTCTTCATGACGAGTTCGTTGAGGAGGGTGGGGTTGGCCTGGCCTTTGCTGAGGCGCATGACTTGGCCGACGAAGAAGGCGGCGACGGTGGTTTTGCCGGATTTGAACTGGTCGAGTTGCTTGGGGTTGGCGGCGATAATCTGATCGATCATGGTTTCGAGGGCGCCGGTGTCGGAGATTTGTTCGGGTTTTTCGCGGTTGTAGACGGTGGGGAAATCTTCGTTGGTGGCGAAGGCGGCCTCGAAGAGGCCTTTGAGTTGCTTGCTGGAGAGTTTGCCGTCTTCGAGGAGGTCGGAGGCCTGGACGAGGCCGGCCATGGAGATGGGCGACTGTTCGAGGGTGAGGTGGGCGGCGTCGAGGCGGCCGCGGAGTTCGACGAGGAGCAGGTTGGCGAGGCGTTTGGGGGATTTGGCGGTCTTTGCGGCGGCTTCGAAGGTGTCCGCAAAGGTGCGGGAGGCGGCGATGGTGGCGGCGTCCTGTTCACTTAGGGCGTAGTTCTCCTGGAGGCGCTTGCGGCGTTTTTCGGGGAGTTCCGGGAGGCGTGCGAGGATGCTGTCGCGCCATGCGTCGTCGACAGTGAGGGCGGGCAGGTCGGGCTCGGGGAAGTAGCGGTAGTCGTGCGCGGCTTCCTTGCTGCGCATGGAGAAGGTGCGGCCCTCGGCGGCGTTGTAGAGCCGGGACTCCTGCTGGACGCGCGCGCCGGATTCGACGACTTCGATCTGGCGTTCGATCTCGTAGTTGATGGCGTCGCGGATGTAGCGGAAGCTGTTGACGTTTTTGACTTCGGCCTTGGTGCCGTACTCTTTAGCGCCCACTCGCATGACGGAGACGTTGGCGTCGCAGCGGAGGGAGCCTTCCTCCATGTTGCAGTCGCTGACGCCGGTGTAGAGGAGGATTTCCTTGAGGCGGGTGAGGTATTCGTAGGCCTCGTCGGCGGTGCGGAGGTCGGGCTCGGAGACGATTTCGATGAGGGGCGTGCCGCAGCGGTTGAGATCGATGTAGGTGCGTATGGAGCTGTCGGCGAAGCCGTCGTGGATGCTCTTGCCGGCATCTTCTTCCATGTGGAGGCGGGTGATGCCGATGCGTCGGATGCCGCCGCCGGTGGCGAAGTCGGAGGGGACGTCGAGATAGCCGTTTTCCGCGAGGGGCTTGTCGAACTGGGAGATCTGGTAGCCCTTGGGGGAGTCCGGGTAGAAGTAGTTTTTGCGGGCAAAGACACTGGTGGTGTTCACGGTGCAGTTGATGGCTGCGGAGGCGAGCGTCGCGAACTCGACCGCCTGGCGGTTGAGCACGGGCAGCGCGCCGGGGAGGCCGAGACAGACGGGGCAGGCGTGCGTGTTGGGCTCACCGCCGTAGCGGTTGACGCAGCCGCAGAAGGCCTTGGTATCGGTGAGGAGCTGGACGTGGACTTCAAGCCCGATGACGGGCTGGTACTGGGCTAGGAGATCGGGCGAAAGGTTTGCCATCACCGTCGATTTTACGATGTTGCCTTTTGACTATTGCGTTTCGCCGCATGGGTGGTGTACTTCTTCCGCAGACTGCTTTGTTGTACAGCCGTTTCTTGTGTCCTCATCGAGCACGACACGAGGGGCGGCGCATTTAGCTTCTGGGGGTGCTCGCTTGTCTGCTGCTGGATCGGGTTTGAGGGTGCGTTGCGCGTGCTGGATTGCTGTTGCGGGCCTGGGTCTATTGCCACTGCCGGCACTTGCAGCAAAAGACCAGGTGCCGGATTGGGTGAGACAGGCGGCGGCGCAGACGTTGCCGGAGTACCCGGCGCGGACGGATGCGGTTGTGCTGCTGGATGAGCATGCCTACACCATTGGTGCGGACGGGACCAAGACCGAGCGTGTGCGTCGGGTGGTGAAGGTTTTGCGGCAGCAGGGGCGGGACTACGGCCAACTGTCCGCCGAGTTCTCGAATTCAAAAAAGCTGAAGTCAATGCACCTGTGGAGTATAGGCGCGGACGGGCATTAATACGCCGTGCGCGACAACGAGATGAGCGACCACGGCGTGGGTATGGGCTTTGAGCTGTATACCGACGAGAAGATGCGGAGTGCGCCGATACCGGCGAATGGCATCGGTGCTGTCACAGCAATGGAATTCGAGCGGCAGGGCCAGCCGTATGAGAACGACATTATCTGGATACCGGATGAGTCAATTCCGGTGGCGACGGAACGGCTGACGCTGAATTTGCCCCCGGGATACAGCTACAAAGCGGCATGGAAGGAAAAGCGAAGCGAAGCGACACCAGTAGACCTGGAGGGTGGGCGCACGTTGTGGGAGGTGAAGAATGTGCCGGGCCGCAAGCTGGACGATACGGAACTGGCACCGGGGTGGCTGAGCCTGGCATCGAGGCTGGACGTGTTCTATTACGGTCCGGGACAGGTTGTGCCCAAAACAGCGATGCGTGGGGACTGGCAGGACATTGGGCTTTGGTACGAGGCGCTGGCGCAAGGACGCAATGTGCCGGATGCGGCGATCACGGCGAAGGCGCAGGAACTGGTGCAGGGCAAGACCGGATTTCGCGAGCGGGTAGAGGCGATTGCGGAGTTTGTGCAGCAGCAGGTGCGGTATGTGGCCATAGAGATTGGGGTGGGCGGACACCAGCCACATGCGGCAACCGAGAGCTTTCGCACCCGCAGCGGCGATTGCAAGGACAAGGCAACGCTGCTGAGCGCCATGTTGCAGGCGGTGGGCGTGCATAGCACGTGGGTGATGGTGAATACAGACCGTGGCGTCATTGATGCGAGAGCACCTTCGCTGATTGGCAACCACATGATCGGTGCCATCCAATTACCGGCGGACTACAAGCCGGAAGGGATGTACAGCGTGGTGACGACGGCGAAGGGCAGCAAGCAGTGGCTGCTCTTTGACCCTACGTGGGAGAAGACGCCGTTTGGGCAAATTGAGCGAGAGCTGCAGGGCAGCGATGCGTTGTTGATGGACGGCGGGGACTCGACGGCGATCCGGATACCGGTGTTGAAACCGGAACAGAACCGCGTGGACCGTGAAGCGAAGTTTGCGCTGGCAGCCGATGGGTCGCTGTCGGGCAGCGTGCACGAGATGCGGGGCGGAGACATCGCGCGGGAACGGCGTTACCTGCTGACTGAGTCAGACCTACGCCAGCAGAAACAGTTCTTCGATCGAATGACGTCGCAGGATCTGCTGAGCTTTCAGCTGACGAACCTGAAAACGCAGCATGTGCGCGAGCTGGCGAAGCCGCTGGAGATCGACTACTCCCTGCGGGCTGAGCATGTGGCGCAGGAAGCCGGGCCCTTGCTGATGGTTCGGCCGCGGGTAGTAGGAACGGACGGGTTCGCTGTGGATCGCGTGGAGAAAGGCAAGCACAGGTCTGTGCCGATTGACCTGGGGGAGACGCGCGAGGTTCACGATGTGTGCGAGATCAAGCTGCCGGCCGGGGTTGCGGCGGACGAGCTGCCGCCGCCGGTGCAAGTGGACATGGGATTTGCGGCCTACCAGAGCAAGGTGACGGCCGATGGTGGGATTTTGCGTTATGAGCGGACGTTTACAGTGCGCGAGATCACGCTGCCGGCTGAACGTTACAAGGATGTGGAAAAGCTGAGCTCGGTGATTGCGACCGATGAAGGAAGCACAGCCGTGCTGAAGAGGCAGTAAACGCGGCAGCGGCAGTACGCGGTATGAGAACTGTAGGAGAAGGACATGAGATTGGGTCAGCTTGGTCGCGCTTTGGTTGGTGTTGCTGGTTTAGTCGTGCTTGCTGGTGGAGCCGGGGCGCAGTGGATCGCACCGACGCCGGAAGAGTTGAAGATGACCTCGATTGCAGAGGCGCCGGATGCAAAGGCGGTGGTTCTGTATCGCGATGAATTGACGGAAGACGACAATCACATGTGGTCCACCTATAAGCGGATCAAGATTTTGACAGAGGCGGGCAAGGACCTGGGCGACGTGCGCGTTGTGTTTAACAAGCGCAATGATGGACGGGGTTACACGGTGGACCAGATTGCCGGACGCACGATTGAGCCGGATGGAAGCATCGTTCCATTTACCGGAAAACCCTATGAGAAGGTGGTGGACCAGGGCGACGGATACAAGGTGGCGTACAAGGTGTTCAGCATGCCCCAGGTGCAGGTGGGCAGCATTTTGGAGTACAGGTACAAGCTGCGGTGGGAGGACAACGTGTATGCGCCGCCGGAGTGGGAGATCCAGACGGACCTGTACCTGCGCAAAGGCCACTTTTTATGGAAGCCGACGGACAGGGAGCTTGTGCACACGTCGCGCGGTGGGCGCGAAGCGGGAACAAGCACGCTGGTGTGGAATGCGGTGTTGCCGAAGGGTGTGGAAATGGGCAAGACGCGGTTGCCGAACGGGCGGCTCTTGCTGGAAGTGAAGGTGCAGGATGTGGCACCGTTTGGGCGGGAGGAGTACATGCCGCCGTTTCAGACAGCGGCATACCATGTGTTCTTCTACTACTCGCCCTACCACACACCGCAGGAGTACTGGAAGACGGAGGGTGGGTACTGGAGCAGCGATACAAACAAATTTGTAGGAAGCAGCGCGTATGTGCGCGAGGCCGCGGCTGCTGCAACAGCCGGAGCGACGGGTGATGAGGGCAAAGCGAAGAAGCTGTACGCCCTGGCACGAACGATTGAGAACACGGATTACAGCCGCAAGCGTGAGCGAGCCGAAGAAAAGGGAGAGGGGCTTAAGGAGACCAAGAGCGCCGAGGACGTACTGCGTCGGAAGCGGGGTTCAGGCGACGAAATTGCCATGACGTTTGTGGCCCTGGCACGGGCTGCCGGGCTGAATGCTTCTGTGATGGCGGTGAGCGACCGTTCGTTTCAAACGATGAATGCCAGCTGGCTGGACTTTGGGCGGCAGCTGAACGATGACATCGCTGTGATTGCCTACGACGGGAAGGATCACTTCTTCGACCCAGGAAGTCCGTATACGAGCTTTGGGCATTTGTCGTGGAAGCACTCGATGAGCGGCGGCGTGCGCCAACAGGGGAAGGAGACGACGATGGTCCCAACACCCGGAGAGAGCTACAAGGACTCCAAGACCGCACGCCTTGCTAATTTAGTGTTGCTGGACGAAGGACGCGTGAGCGGGACAGTGACGTTTCGCTTTAGTGGCAGCCCGGCGGTGGAGTGGCGACAGGCCGCGCTGCGCAACGACGAGGCAGAGTTGCGCGAGATGCTGACGAAGTATGCACAGTCTATGCTGCCGGGCGGCACGGAGGTGAAGCTGACGCAGCTTGAAGGTGTGAGCGACGAAGACAACCCGCTGAAGGCTGTGTTTGCGGTGAGCGGCAATCTGGGATCGGCGGCGGGTTCAAGAGTGGTGTTGCCCAGTGACGTCTTTGTGGAGCACCAGCAGCCGACGTTTCCGCATGCGGAGCGCGAACAGCCGGTGTATTTCCATTACGCGGAGATGGTGCAGGACGCGGTGCGTATTGCTTACCCCGAGGGCTTTGCGGTGGAGAGTGCGCCGGCTGACGAAACTGTGAAGCTGAAGCAGAATGCTGTCTACACGCAACGGTCGAAGCAGACGGGCAACAGCATAACGGTGTGGCGAGACCTGATGGTGGGGGAGGTCTACTACCCGCTTGACGAGTATGCCGACCTGCGAAAGTTCTACAGCGACTTTGAGCGGAAGGATCATGCATCAATCGTTCTGAAGCGGACATCTGCGGTCCCAACAGCGAAAGCGTCCAGCGGCGGCGGGGAGTAGCTTGCGTCCTCCTGGGGGTGGCCAGGGAGTTGATAACGGCTTTCGCTAGACTGGTAGAAGCATGATTCTGCCTTTTGTACGAGAGACTGTTGGTGAGCTGGAACGGACGGATGCGTTTGAGCGGGTGCGGCGGCACCTGAGCGCGGTGCAGGGCCGTCGGATGGTGAGCGGGTTGACCGCGACGGCGCGGGCGCTGTACCTGCCGCTGATGGTGCGGGCGAGCGATGCACCGGCGCTGATCCTGGTGAGCGACAACAAGGCGGCGGAGGCGCTGCACCAAGCGCTGAACGCGGCGTGTGAGCTGACGGGTGCGCTGCGAAGCGAGGAGGTGCTGCGGCTGCCGGCACACGATGTGCTGCCGTTCGAAAACCTGTCTCCGCATGCGGAGATCCAGGAGCAGAGGGCGGCGACGCTGTGGAAGATGTGCAGCGGCAAGGCGCGGGTGGTAATTGCGCCGCTGGAGTCTGCGTGCATGCGGTTGTTCGGCAAGGACTATTACGCCGGGCTGGCGCTGGAGTTGAAACGCGGCGAGGAGTACGACACGGAGATGCTGCTGGCGCACCTGCTGGAGGTGGGCTACACGCGGGTGGACGTGGTGGAGATGCCGGGGCAGGTGACGCTGCGGGGCGGCATTGTGGATGTGTATGGGCCGGAGATGGAGCGGCCGGTGCGCATCGACTTCTTCGGCGATGAGATTGAGAGCATGCGGCGGTTCGATCCTGAAACACAGCGGAGTGCTTCGCCCGTGGATGCGATTACGCTGCTGCCGCTGACGGAGACACCGGTGACCGACAAGCTGCTGGGTGCGGTGCATGCGCGGCTCGTGCGAGGCGGTGTGGCGGGTGCGGAGCTGGAAGGTGGCGAGGAGCCGCGCGAAATCCAGAGCAGCTACGGGAACGTTTCGGTGTTTCCCGGGTGGGAGTTTTTTGCGGCGGTGGCGGGTGCGCACGCGACGATTCTGGACCTGATGGGGCGCGGGACGCGGGTGTTTGTGGAAGAGCCGGCGATGGTGAAGAACCAGGGCGAGCGCTGGTGGAACAAGATCGAGCAGAGGCACGACCGGAGCGGCATCGGGTCGTTGATTGGGCCGGAGGATTTGTACATTTCGCCTTGGCACCTGGACGACCTGGTACGCGGGACGCCGGGTGTGGAGCTGGACCAGTTGGGCGCGGTCGATATCCTCGACGTCGATAACTCGGCGATGACGGAGATTAATTTTTCGACGCGGCCGACGATGAAGTTCCATGGATCGATACCGGCGATGGTGGAGCAGATTCGTTCGCTGATGAAGGCGGAGGCGCGGATATTGATCGCGGCGGCGAACCAGGGCGAGGTGGAGAGGCTGGCGACGCTGCTGCAGGAGTACCAGTTGCCTTATCGGCTGGGGTCGAAGGCGCAGACGTCGAGCGGTTCGGCGACGGTGTACGACGAATCGAGCAACACGCGCAGTGAGTACAGCACGCCGGTGCTTTTGAAGGTGGCGATTGCGAACGGCGTGCAGGTGCTGGACATCGACAAGAAGACCGCCGGGCAGCTGGTGCTGTTTGGTGCGCAGGACTTGAACGACGATGCCGATGTGCAGGCGCGGCCGGTGGCGAAGAAGAGCAAGACGTCGGCGTTTATTTCGGATTTTCGGGACCTTACGGTTGGCGATTACGTGGTGCACGTGGAGCATGGGATTGCGCGGTACGCGGGGCTGCGTGTGCTGGAGGATGGCTCGGGCCTGGAGTTGATGATCCTGGAGTTTGCGGAGGGGGCGAAGCTGTATGTGCCGCTGACGCGGCTGGACCTGATCCAAAAATACCGGTCGAGCGATGGTGGGCCGGCGCCGGAGTTGAACCGCATGGGCGGCGTGGCGTGGGCCAAGACCAAGGCTCGCGTGAAGAAGGCGATGGAGGACATGAGCGGCGAGCTGCTGAAGCTGTATGCGCAGCGGCAGTCGGCGCTTGGGTATGCCTACTCGCCGGATTCGACGATGATGCGGGAGTTTGAGGAGGCGTTCGACTTCAACGAGACGGACGACCAGACGAGCGCGATTGCGGACATCAAGCGGGACATGGAGAGCACGCAGCCGATGGACCGGCTGCTGTGCGGCGACGTGGGGTATGGCAAGACGGAAGTGGCGATGCGGGCGGCGTTCAAGGCCGTGGGGGATTCAAAGCAGGTGGCGGTGCTGACGCCGACGACGGTGCTGGCGTTTCAGCATTTCCAGAGCTTCAAAAAGAGGTTTGCGCGCTTCCCTGTTCGGGTGGAATTGCTCTCGCGGTTTCGGACAGCGAAGGAGCAGAAGCTGGTGCTTGAGGATGCGGCGGCGGGCAAGGTCGATATCCTGATCGGCACGCACCGTTTGATTTCGAAGGATGTGGGGTTCCAGGACCTGGGGCTGCTGGTGATCGACGAGGAGCAGCGGTTTGGCGTGCGGCACAAGGAGAAGCTGAAGCACCTGCGGGCGCACATCGATGTGCTGAGCATGAGTGCGACGCCGATTCCGCGGACGCTGCATATGAGCCTACTGGGGCTGCGGGATATGAGCGTGATCGAGACGCCGCCGAAGGACCGGATGGCGATTCAGACTGTCGTCGCGAAGTTTGATGAGAAGCTGCTGCGGACGGCGCTGGAGCTGGAGCTGGAGCGCGGTGGGCAAGCGTACTTTGTGCATAACCGGGTGGAGACGATTTATGAGATGGCGTCGAAGATTCGGGAGCTGGTGCCGCAGGCGCGGGTGATTACGGCGCACGGGCAGATGGGCGAGGGCGAGCTCGAGCGGGCGATGCTGGCGTTTATGAACCACGAGTACGACGTGCTGTGCGCGACGAGCATTATCGAAAACGGGCTGGATATTTCGAAGGCGAATACGATCGTGATCAACCGTGCAGACCGGCATGGGTTGAGCGAGTTGTACCAGTTGCGTGGGCGCGTGGGGCGGTCGGATCGGCGGGCGTATGCGTACCTGCTGATTCCGCCGGAGAACGAGCTGACGGAGGTGGCGCGGCGTCGGCTGGCGGCGCTGAAGGAGTTCAGCGACCTGGGTGCGGGCTTCAAGATTGCGGC
>CAHJWI010000040.1 GCA_903642225.1 Acidobacteriaceae bacterium
CCGGCCGCCGGCTCAGCGTGTCGTACCCGATCCGCTCGATCCCCCGCAGAATTGCCAGACCACCCGCCGAGAACAACCGCAGCGTCGCTGCCAACTCCCGGTCCACGCGATCAATCAGCGGCGCACCCTCCAGCAGCATCGCCCGCGTCTCTTCCACCAGCTCCCTCACCAGCGCCACATACCCGGGCGTTGCCACACCCGCGCGCAACGTTGCCTCCGTCACTCCATGCGCCGCCATCCGGTCCGCCGGCAGATACACCCGGTCGCGCTCCAGCAGGTCCTCACTCACATCCTGCCAAAAGTTCGCCAGCTGCAGCCCCGTGCACGTCCGGTCGCTCAGCGCAAACATCTCCGCATCCCGGTACCCGCTCAGCATCAGCACCAGCCGTCCCACCGGGTTCGCACTGTCCTCGCTATACGCCTCCAGTTCCGCCACGCTCGCAAACCGCGTCTTCACCTGGTCCGCCCTGAATGCCCGCACCAGCGCCAAAAACGGCTCGCGCGGTAAACCACACAGCTTGATTGACGGTCGCAGCGCCACAAATACCGGGTGCTGCGATCGCAACGGCGCGTCAAAACACTCGTTCAGTAACTCTGCCCATGTATCCAGCAGCCGCGTCGCTACTGCCCGGTCCGCCACCTCATCGCCCAGGTCATCACTCACCCGGCAGTAGGCGTACACGGCGTAAAAGTGCGGCCGCAGACGCTTCGGCAACAACCCCGTCGCCACATGGAAGTTCTCATAGTGCGACATAGCCAGCGCCTTACACCATGCCTGCGCTTCATCCAGCGTCGGCCGCGTCACCGGCTCCAGCAATCCAACCGGTGCTCCCGCCAACCGGTTCTCGGCGGCAACCATCACAGCAGCTCCTCGGGCACAATCACTGTCTTAATGTCGAGCCCGCCGTCTGCGCTCCGCACCATCATTCGCCGAAACACCTCCGGCACATGGCTCAGCGAGGCCCGTGCCGTTAAAAAATCCTCTGCACGCACCACCCCGTCCCGCAGCAGCTCAAACGCACGCCGGCACGTCGCAGGTGTGTGGTGGAACGTCGCCTTCAACGTGATGTTCCCGTAGTGCAATCGGTTTGTGTCCAATGAAACGACCGTCCCGCTCGGCGGTCCACCAAACAGGTTCACTACCCCACCCTTGCGAACCATGGCCACCGCCTCAGCCCAGCTCTGTGCAGACGCCACGCACTCCACCACTGCGTCCGCGCCCACACCATCCTCTGTAAGCGCACGCACGGCGGCCACCGTGTCCACACTCTCCCCAATGCGCACGACCTCGTCCGCCCCAAACCGGCGCGCCGTCTCCACCTGGTTCTCCCGCTTCACCACCGCAAGCACCCGGCACCCCACGCTGCGCGCCACCGCCAGAAACATCAAACCGATTGGCCCCGCACCCACCACAACCACCGTGTCCCCCGCCGCGGCACCAGTCTGCTCCATGCCGTTCACCACACATGCCAGCGGCTCTGTCAGCGCCGCATGCTCCAGCGCCATTCCGTCCGGCACGCGCAGCGTGTTCTTCTCCACAATTCTGGCCGGAACGAGCACACACTCTGCATATGCCCCATTGTTGAACAGCAGATCACTGCAAAGGTTCGGCTGCCCCTTGCGGCAAAAGAAACACACACCGCATGGTGCCGAGTTCAACGCCACTACCCGCTCGCCCACCGCAAACCCGGCACCCTCGCCCGCATCCACCACGGTGCCCGCCACCTCATGCCCGAAAAGGCACGGCAACGTCAGCATCGCAGCGTGATACCCACGCCGATACACCTTCAGGTCTGTCCCACACGTTAACGCCGCGCCTACCCGCAGCATAAGCTCGCCCGCGCCCACTTCGGGAACAGCCACCGTCTCCATGCGCAGGTCTTCCTGCCCGTACAGCACAGCGGCTTGCATCTCTCTTGCCATCCCTTTTATCTTCTCACTTCTACCTGCATACAGCAGCTGTGACCAACCGCACCGACCAGGCATCAGATACACTGAGCCAATCCTGAAGAACCGCGAGACGCCTGCTCCCGAATGACCCTTGGCTCCCCTATCGCTCTTGCCAAAAAGCAGATTTCCTCCCTGCAGGGCTACTCGCTTCTGGTCGGCCGTGCCTTCGCAAGTTTGCTCACCCCACCTCACTACTGGGGTGACATCTTCATTCAGGCAGACAGCATCGGCGTCGGGTCCCTCCCCATTGTCGTCCTCACCGGCTTCTTCACCGGCTGTGTCCTTGCTCTCCAGTCTGCCGTCTCGCTCAAGCAGTTCGGCGCCATCAGCATGACCGGCACTCTTGTCTCGCTCTCCATGATGAAGGAGCTCGGCCCCGTCCTCACCGGCCTCATGGTTTCCGGCCGCAACGCCAGCGGCATGGCCTCGGAACTCGGCTCCATGCAGGTCACTGAACAGATTGACGCCATGCGCGCGCTTGGCGTAGACCCTGTGCGGAAGCTCGTCACACCCCGCATCCTCGCCACCGTCGGCATGCTCTTCTTTCTAACCATCCTGTCAGACACGGTGGGTGTGCTTGGCGGCGGCCTGGTCGCAGTCGGCCTGCTCGGCCTCAACGCCAGCAGCTACTTTCACTCCACCTATCGCGCTCTGCAGTACGCCGACGTCGTCCAGGGCCTTACCAAGCCGCTCTTCTTCGGCTTTATCATCGCCTCGGTCGGCACCTACTTCGGCATAAGCACAAAGGGTGGCACACAGGGCGTCGGCCGTGCCACCACACAGGCCGTCGTCGTTTCCTCCGTCCTCATCATCGTCATCGACTTCCTCATTAGCCGCACCATGATCGGCATCTTCGGCCGCTGACGACCATGCCCGACACGCCCAAAACCGACATCTCGTCCGGCAAGCCCGCGGACAACGGACCTGTCCTCGTCTTTGACAACGTTTCCATCGCCTTTGACGACCACCGCGTCCTTGAAAACATCTCCTTCAGCATCCACCCCGGCGAAACCTGCGTCCTTCTCGGCCCCGCCGGCAGCGGCAAATCCGTTCTCATGAAGATTGCCAACGGTCTCGTCAAGCCCGACACCGGCTCCGTCAAGGTCTTTGGCGAAGAGATCACCACCATGAGTGAGGTGCAGCTGTTCAAAATGCGCCAGCGCGTCGGCATGGTCTTCCAGGAATCCGCCCTCTTCGATTCCATGGACGTCGAGGACAACATTGCCTACCGCCTTAACGAAGAAGGCGTTTCGGAAGACGAGTCCCACAAGCGCGTCCAGGAGGTCCTCAACTTCGTCCTCCTCGGCCAGGCCATCGACAAGTTCCCCTCCGAGCTCTCCGGTGGCATGCGCCGCCGCGTCTCCATCGCCCGCGCCATCGTCACCAACCCCGACTTCATCCTCTACGATTCCCCCACCGGCGGTCTCGACCCCATCACCAGCACCACCATCGTCGAACTCGTCGTCAAGCAGCGCGACGTCGCCCACACAACTGCGCTCATGATCACCCACCGTCTGCAGGACGCCTTCACCCTCGCCACGCACCGCTACGACGAACAGGCCGGAACCATGAAGGTCATCCCCGATGGTGCCGTCGACGAAAGCACCACCTTCCTCGTCCTGAACGAGGGCAAAATAGTCTTCACCGGCAAAACTCTGGACCTCACCCACTCCGAAGACACCTGGATCAAGGCCTATCTCGCCTGACAGACTTCAGGCTTCACAGCCGACCCGGCCTGTGCGAAGCTGGGAGCCTCTGAACAAGCGAAAGGATGTGAGTGATATGCAACGTCTGTGCCGTCTGCTGTTCCGTTGCCTTCTGGCTTTGCTCGCGACATCGGCTGCCCTGCCTCTCTTCGCACAAGGTCGCGTCACCATCCTGAACGACGCCTTCGGCAAACGCGCCGACCTCGAGCAGGACTGGGGTTACTCCGCCCTCATCGAATTCCAGGGCAAGCGCATCCTCTTCGATACCGGGGACAACATCGCCGTCTTCCGCAAAAACGTCGAGACCCTGCACATCGACCTTACCCATCTCGACATGGTCATCATTACTCACAGCCACGGCGACCACACCGCCGGCCTGCGATACGTTCTCTCCAAGAATCCCGGTGTCAAGCTCTACGTCCCGGACGATCCCTACTTCACCGGCTCCGTCCTGCCGCCCGCCTTTCTCACAGCAGACGCGCGCCCTGAGCTTCCACCAGAAATGCGTTACTTCCGCGGCGGCCCCCGGCCAGAGCCTCGCGGCTGGGCTTACTGGACAGACACAAACCTTACCGTGGTCAGCGACCCCACCACCATCGCACCCGGCATGCATCTGGTGTCGCTTGTCTCTGAAAAGCCCGCCTTTAAAGGCCTGCGGGAAATTTCTCTCGTACTCGACACGCCCAACGGGCCCGTTATCTTCGTGGGCTGCTCCCACCCCGGCATTGAGCGCATTCTGGCTGCGGCAACCTCCAAAGCGCCTGGCGTCCCCGTCTCCATGCTCATCGGTGGTCTCCACCTCCTTCAGGACACCCCGGAACAGGTTGAGGCAACGCTCGACACCCTCCAAAACACCTATCACGTCAAAACCATGGGCATCGGTCACTGCTCCGGAGAGCTGACCTTCCTGCGCGTCCACCAGCGCTGGGCAGACCGCAGCATCTACGCCGGCCTTGGCGAAACCCTGTCGTTCTAAATCACCCCCCAAACGCCAAATACTTGCCCACGCACAAAGCAGCGGCAGTCGTAAATGCGGATACCTCGACTTCTGAACCTCTTCAATTATGAAGCAGCAGTCTCTCGCAGTAGGCGAAAGAAAAGCGAAGACAGCGGCTACGTTTCAGCCTACAATGACCCATCGCCATCCCCCACGAGGTTCCCTTCATGGCTCGGTCCAAGTCCCCCAACTCCCCCTCAGACAAGAACACCTTCTCCCTCCAGGCCTTCCAGTCAGAGCAGTGGTCCCCCCTGCCCGGCAGCCACAAAGCCGCTTACCCCTCCAGCGGCAGCGGTAAGCCCCTTTCTTCCGGCAGCTCCATCACCGTATCCGTCCTTCTTCGCCCCAAAACACCCGTCGATGCGAACACCCTCGGCATCACCCGCCTCTCGCGCGCGCAGTACAGCGCCAGGCACGGCACTAGCCCCGCCGCGCTCAAAGCCTTGCTCGCCTTTGCCACTGCCTATTCCCTCACACCAGCGCACGATCCTGCCCGTCGTGTCGTCACCCTCACCGGCACAGCAGCCAACATTCAGGCCGCCTTCCAGGTCAGCCTCCTTCTCCTAACTGGCCCAGACGACGACGTATTCCGCGTGCGCGAAGGCGACATCCACCTCCCGGACTCCCTGCACGGCCAGGTCGAAGCCGTTCTCGGTCTCGACAACCGTCCGCAGGCAACACCCAAATTTCGCACTGCACCTGGCACCGTCACCAAAGGCATCGCGAAGCCTCGCGCCACCAACATCTCCTTTACGCCCGTACAGGTCGCCCAACTCTACGGCCTGCCCGCGGGCCTCTCCGCCACCGGACAAACCATCGCCCTCATCGAACTCGGTGGCGGCTACAAGGCAGCCGATATAAGGGCGTACTTCAAATCCATCGGCGTCCCCAAACCCAAAGTCACAGCCGTCTCCGTCGACAAGGGCAAGAACAAGCCCGACGGCGTCAACGGTGCAGATGGCGAAGTCATGCTCGACATTGAGATTGCCGGTGCCGTCGCCAGCGGCGCGCACATCGTCGTGTACTTCGCTCCCAACACCGACCAGGGTTTCATTGACGCCATCGCCATAGCCGTCCACGACAGCAAGAACAATCCCTCCGTCATCTCCATCAGCTGGGGTGGGCCTGAGTCTGCCTGGACCGCGCAGGCAACCAGTGCTCTTGACGCAGCCTGTCAGGCAGCCGCAGCCCTCGGCATTACCGTTCTCGCCGCTTCCGGCGACAACGGTTCCACCGACGGTGTCACCGACGGCAAACAGCACGTCGACTTTCCCGCCTCCAGCCCCCATGTCCTTGCCTGCGGCGGCACCAAACTCAACGGCTCTGGCGCCACCATTACCTCTGAAGTCGTCTGGAACGAAATCGCCGCAAAAGAGGGTGCCACCGGCGGTGGCATCTCTGTCCTCTTCCCGCAGCCAACCTGGCAGAAAGGCATCGCCGCCACCAAATCCGGCCGCGGCGTTCCAGATGTCAGCGGCAACGCAGACCCTGCCACCGGCTACCAGGTCCGTGTCGATGGCGAAGCACTCGTTATTGGCGGCACCAGCGCCGTTGCGCCTCTCTGGGCTGGTTTGCTTGCGCTCAGCAACGCCCGGTCCAGGACCACTGCCGGCTTTCTGCAGCCAAAACTCTACGCAGATTCAGCCACCTGCCGCGACATCATCATCGGCAATAACGGATCCTTCACCGCCGGCCCCGGTTGGGACGCCTGCACCGGCCTTGGCTCTCCCAATGTCTCCAACCTGTTCGCCTTGTTGGCTCCCGCCAAAGCCTCTAAACCCACCCGGGCAAAGAAGAAGTAAGTGGCTGACCGGTCATGGCATCCATGGCCGCTCAACCTCAACCGCATGCCTCCGTACGAGTCACCGTGCTCCGGTCCATGCGCTCTTTGCCTGCTGCCTGTTCGTCGGTTCCGCGGCGCACCTCCGCTCCGTTCAGCAAGCGCACCGTCCCATCCTCGTACTTCACAATGATCGTATCGTCATAGTGGTTTACATCAATCACCTGGTGCTTCGCAGCGATCATCCATCTCACCCGTTGTCGTCTGGCCTGAGACTATTCCGCTATGTAACTTGGCTAACATAAGAGTTGAACCGATCCGGGTGCACAGTAGCCGCATCAAGTTTTTCGGCAATCCCGCGTAGCAGCATTTGAACATCGCCTCCGGCGGCCTCCTCAACGTCACGGCATCTATCCTTACCAAGATGCCTCCCGAGAAAAGTGCCGCCACCAAACCCCCCGTCTACCTGCTCGACAGCATGGCCTTCGTCTTCCGCGCCTACCACGCCATGCAGCGCTCCCGGCCCATGAGCACCCGTACCGGCATTCCTACCGCGGCCACCTACGTCTTCATCAACATGATCAACAAGCTCCGGCAGGACTTCCAGCCGCAGTACCTCGCCGCCATCTACGAGGGTGGAGCCCCCGTCCACCGCAACGAAAAAGCGGCAGAGATGAAGACGGTCCAAAAATTCAACATCAAGACCCAGCAGTTTGAAGAGATCGACTACGCCGGCTACAAGGCCACCCGCGCGGAAACCCCGCCCGACCTTACCCAGCAGCAGCCCTACATCCGCCGCGCGCTTGAGGCCTTCAACATCCCCATCCTCAACTTTCCCGGCTACGAGGCAGACGACGTCATCGGCACCCTCTCGTGCCGCCTCGCCGAAGAGGGCCACCACGTCTACATCGTCTCCTCCGACAAGGACATGATGCAGCTCGTCAACGACAACGTCAGCATCCTCAACCCAACCAAAGACAACCTCATCCTCACCCCCGACGGCGTCGAAGCCGCCCTCGGCGTCCGCCCCCATCAGGTCATCGACGTCATGGCCCTTCGCGGCGACAGCATCGACAACATCCCTGGCGCTCCCGGCATTGGCGACAAAGGTTCCGTCGAGCTGATTCAGCAGTTCGGCACAGTGGAAGGCGCCCTCGACGCCGCCCGCGACACCCCCGACACCATCAAGGGCAAGCGCCAGCGCGAGTCCCTCCAGAACAACCGCGACACCGTCCTCCTTTCCAAAGACCTCGTCACCATCTACTGCAACCTCCCCGTCGACTACTCCCTCGACGCCATGGCCACCACCGACCCCAACCCCACCGACCTCCGCGCCCTCTACACGGAGCTGGAATTCACCACCCTGCTCAAAGAGCTACCTGCCCCCCAGACCACCTCGGTCAGCTACAACCTGCAACCCACCGCAGCAGAGATCGAAGCCCTCCTCGCCGCCGCAAAGCAGCCCATGAACTCGGATGCCCCATCCTTTCCGTCTCCATCGGAAAAGGTGGGTTCCGAACCGACACAAGGCCTTTTCGACGCCACAGATCCGGGTGCCCCAAATCTCAATCCTGAGGCGTTGGTTACACAATTAGCCGGCCTGGCCCTCTACCTCCCCGAAGACCCCCAAACCCTTGCCGAAGAATCCGCCCAGCCCGACGCAGGCGACGAAGACGCCGAAGCCGAGCTCGAAGTCCCCGCCGCCATCAACATGAATCTCTTCGGCGGCCCCGCCGAACCCGAGCTCCCCGAAGCGCCCTTCGCCGAACCAGAAACCGACCCCCTCCTCATTGGCCTCGCCTCCACCGCAGACCACGCCCTCCTCCTCGACCTCCACAGCGACCTCGCCGCCCCCATCCGTGCCGCCCTCGCCGACCCCTCCCTCCCCAAGATCGTCCACGACCTCAAATCCGTCCTCCGCACCCTCCAGCTCGCCAATCTCCCCATCGCCGGTGTCCGCGACGACACTATGCTTTACAGTTACCTCGTTAACCCCACCCACCTCAGCCACACCCTCACCGACGTCGCCGCCCGCTTCAACGACCGCGCCCTCACCAACTCCGCGCGTGTCGCAAAGAACAAGCCCCAGCCCGAGGCCGACCCCAACAAACTCCCCGAGGCCGCCAACGCCGTCCTTCAGCTTCAGCGCACCCTCCAGCCCCAGGTCGCCGAAGCCGACCTCCTCAAGACCTACCGCGAAATCGACCTCCCCCTCGTCCCCGTTCTCCTCCGCATGGAACAGGCCGGCTGCCAGGTCGACACCGACCTCCTCCGCGAGCAGAACTCCCACCTCGCCACCCTCATGGCAGACCTCGCCGAGAAGATCTACAACCTCTCCGGCCACACCTTCAACATCAACTCCCCCAAGCAGCTCGGCGACGTCCTCTTCAACAAAATGGGCCTCCCCAAGCCCCTCAAGTACGGCAAGGGCAAGGTCGTCTCCACCGCGCAGGACGTCCTCGAAGAGCTCTCCGCCCACCACGAAGCCCCCCGCCTCGTCCTCGAGTACCGCCAGCTCGCCAAGCTCCGCTCCAACTACACCGAGCAGCTCCCCAACCTGGTCGACGCGAACTCCCGCGTCCACACCACCTTCAACCAGGTCGCCACCAGCACCGGCCGCCTCTCCGCCACCAACCCCAACCTCCAGAACATCCCCGTTCGCACCGAGCTCGGCCGCGAAATCCGCGCCGCCTTCACCGCCAAGCCAAACAACGTCCTGCTAAGCGCCGACTACTCCCAGATCGAGCTCCGTCTCATGGCCCACTTCTCCCAGGACCCGCTCCTCCTCCACGCCTACCGCAACAACATCGACATCCACACCCTCACCGCCAGCGAGGTCTTCGGCGTCGCCCCCGAATTCATGGACAAGGAAACCCGCGGCCGCGCCAAGGCCGTCAACTTCGGCATCGTCTACGGCATCAGCCCCTTCGGCCTCGCCGCCAACCTCGGCATCGACCAGAAAACCGCCAAAACCTACATCGAAACCTACTTTGACCGCTACGCAGGCGTCCGCACCTTCATCGAGCGCACGTTGCAGGAGACCCGCGACAGCGGCCACGTCACCACCCTCTTCGGCCGGACGAGACCCATACCGGATATTCACTCCCGCAATCCCAACGCCCGCGGCTTCGCCGAGCGCACCGCCGTCAACACCCCCCTCCAGGGCACCGCCGCCGACATGATCAAGGTCGCCATGCTCCGCATCGACGAAGCCCTCCGCACCCGCAACCTCCGCACCGTCATGACCCTCCAGGTCCACGACGAACTCCTCTTCGACACCCCACCCGTCGAAGCCGACGAAGTCACAGACCTCGTCAAAACAGAAATGGAGAAGGTCATCACCCTCTCCATCCCCATCGTCGCCGATGTCAACCGCGGCCCCAACTGGCGCGACGCCAAGTGATTTAGACCAATCCCGACAGTCTGGCAACTGCGATCGTCAATCTTCCCGCCCACAGCGCCCCGCGTAGGCCGCCGCTCTTCGCAATCTTCTGTCTGGGAGGGGACATAAGCCTGTCCTTTCTCGTCAAAACTGCGCAGAAAGTGTCATTTCATTACAAACCTGGCGCTCACTTGTAGTACCTTTTAATTACTGCATCTGCTTCGGAGGCTTCCCCATGCGCACAACCCTACGACTAGCTCTCGCTGCCGTCGCCTTGTCAATGGTTACCCCGGTTGCCATGCACGCGCAAACCTGCCCTGCAGGCTTCACCTTTGTGTCGTTGCCGGGTGGCGGTTTTAGCTGCATCCCAACCGCTCCGGCAGCACCGGAAATTGGTCTCTCCTCCAGCGTGTCTGGTCTCGCTGTGCTCCTCGGCGGTGGTCTTATGCTGCGCGGCCGCAAACGTCGCGTACCTGCTGCTTTCACTGCGTGAACAGACCTGAGGCCCATACCAGGAAGTAAGCTTGATAGACGTCGGCGGTAGGCGTTCGCTTTCAGTCATCGCCCTTTTCCTGGTTCTGGCCATCGTAGAGAAACTGACCGTTCTCCACCTGCCTGCTCACTGGCTCATAGCAGCCGTGCATGATTTTGGTGGCGCACCTGCAGTCTTCGGCCTTTCCCTTCTCTTCTTCGGCTCGAGCCGTCTCGTCTCACTCCCGCTCCGCCCCGTGTGGAACCGTCGAGCCGCTTTACTTCACAGCGTCGTACTAACGGCCCTGATTGGCCTCCAGCTTTGGTACGGCACTGTAGCTGGCACACTTTTGCCACACACTGCCACCTTTCGCGTCATGGCTGGCGTTTGGACCGCACTAATCCCCTTCGCCCTCTTCAGCCTGCTGCTTGTCTTCGTTCCCCCTCGCAGCCTGCGTCTGCTGTTCCAGCGGCTTGGCATCCCTGCGCTCGCTGCAGCCTTCCTCACCCTCGCGCTACTGTTTGCGCGCTACATCGGCGACCACGCCTGGGCCAGTTCTTCCCTCTTCGTCCGCCTCGTCCAGCGCGCCTGCTTCCAGCAAACCAGGGCGCTCTTAGGCCTCTTCTACCCCGTCGTTATCAGCAATCCTGGCCACCAGTTCCTCGGCACGCAGCGCTACATCATCCAGGTCTCATGGCTCTGCTCCGGCCTTGAAGGTCTGCTCCTAGTCACAGTCCTAATCGCGCTCTGGATCTTTGTCTTTCGCCGCGAGCTCATCGTTTTCCGCGCCTTCCTCATCGCCCCCATCGCTCTCGTGCTTACGTGGTGCGCCAACATCGTTCGCCTGGCCATCCTCATCTCCATCGGCGACCACGGTCACGCCCAACTCGCCGACCTTGGCTTCCACACCCAGGCCGGCTGGGTTAGCCTCAACCTCATCGTGCTCGGCAGCCTCGCCGCCGTCCAGCACGCCGCCTGGTTCCGCAAGCAAGACCTCCTCCGTCCTGCACAGATCGCGCAGCCAGCCCAGATCGCTCAGCCAGCCCAGATCAACTACAACGCGGTCTATCTTCTCCCGTTTACCCTCATCATCGCCGCATCACTTTTCACGCAAGGGCTGGCCGAGGGGTTTGAAGGTTTCTACCCACTCCGCCTCGTCTCCGCTCTGGTCGCCTTCTGGTTCTACCGCCGCCAATACCGGCAGATGGACTGGCGCTTCAGCGCCATCGGACTACTCGCCGGCACCGTCATCGGCCTCCTCTGGCTCGCGGTCCGTCTTCACTTCCACACCGTCAGCCCAGAGGCCGTGCTCACCGCCAACGCCCTCGCCGCCACCACACGCCTTCACCGCTGGACGTGGATCGCCCTCCGCGTCTTCGCGGCGACGGTCACCGTCCCGATCGCAGAAGAACTCGCCTTTCGAGGCTTCGCCGCACGCCGCATGCTGCGCATCGACTTCGAAAACCTCTCGTATCGAAACATGAATTGGCTCTCGCTCGCCGTCAGTTCCGTCGCATTTGGGGCGCTACACGGCCGCATGTGGCTTGCCGGCATCCTCACCGGCGCGGCCCTCTGGGCACTCGCCCGCTACAAAAACCGCCTGGGCGAAGCCGTAGCCGCTCATGCCGCAGCCAACGCCATCATCGCCATTGCCGTAATCCTCCGCCACGACTATTCGCTCTGGTAACCGATGACGAATCGGTCGTGATGCCGGGTGGCCCAGGTACGAAACAAGAACGCCCTTACCGTGCCCCGTATCCAGATTCCCAGACGTAAGTTTCAGTAAGTGACTACAAGCCGCATCTGGCATCAACACCGTCAATCGCGGGCGCGTCCTTGAACGGCTTCACACCACTCAGCACCCTGCCCACGGCGGGCCCAACCCGGGTTGTCCGGATGCACAACTGGGATGCCCATTCTTCGGTGCTCATCGTTTCTGCGCCACCAACATTGAGCGTCGCATGACACCGGAAGAGTGAAAGGGTGGTCTGCGCCACGAGCATGTCTCCAAACCTGCGCGCTCCCCTACTCCCCGCCGGCACGCACCGCATCACGCGAGCCATCTGTCCGCAGCATCCCCTGCCGCTCCGCCTTGTTCGGCTCCCCCGGTACCATCGGATCGTATAACGCTAAAAACAACGTCAGCACCAAGCCAAGCGCAATCACGATCAACATCCAGTTTCGTTCCAAAAAAGGTTCCTTCACTGCAGCGCTCATGGGGCAGGTCTCCTGCAGTTAGCATAAGCCCTGGTGCCTTGTTGCCTCATTGTGCTCTTCCTTTGCGGCCAGGCACAGACGTTCCGCTCCTGCGCTCGGCCCCTGTTCACACTGCCCTCTTCGCTCACCAGGCACCTACGTGTGAAGAAACTGCGGGACACACACCACTTCACCCAGCACAGCCAGCACCGCTAGTCCAACCTGGAACCGCCGGTTTGCCACCGCAGTCCCAAGAACTCGGGAGTGGTTTACCGCATCTGCCGCGATGCCGGCCTTTGGCGCGCGTCCGGTGTGCACACGCACTTACACTCATCTGACGAGAAGTGCGCCTCTATGTCCGGTCTCATCGTAAAACTCACGTCGTGCCCAGTGGACGGACGGATTGATCTCTCAAAGGGGCGGAAGTAACTTCCACGACACGCCCCCTGGTTGCCCAACTTGCAACGCGCAACCACGGTCATCACAGAAATTCAGAACACCCCTTGACGGCAGCCTCCCTGACTCGGTCGTCAGCAAAGCCACACGTATCGCAGCCGTCCCCAGCGTAAGAGGCGACCTCATTGTCGCCGGATCCGACGGTCAAGGAGTAGTCACTTGCCGCACACCCGCTAAAAGCTGGTCCGCACCGGTCTTCACTCGCTTCGCAGGCGGCAGCTTCGGCTTTTACGTGGGCGGCCAGGCTCCTGTGCGAGCAACGCCCTGCCTGTCGCAGAGCATTTGTCCGTGCTTACAACAACCCCTATCCTAGGGATGAAACATAGCGCCCGCCATGGTCCGCACGTCCAAAGGTTCGCGCCAGGAGTCAAAGTTTTCATGCGCCTTTTACGAATCCTGATTGCCATTCTCGCCCTGGGTGGTGCTTTCGTCTCAATCCTGACATTACGCATTCACATGCAGGACCCGAATGCGGCTCCACCCTGCGCCGTTACAGAAAAATTCGACTGCGGCACCGTGAACCATTCTCGCTGGGCGGTCTTTCCCCCTCGCAGATTTGACGAAGACCCGAACTCTCCAGGGCACCTCCCTGTTGCAATCGCCGGGATCGCGGGCTACCTGCTCATCGCTATTCTGGCGTTGCTCAAGCTGGATTTCTGGACGTTCGAAATAAGCCAGGTCGGTGTCTTCCTCGCACTTGGCCTCACGTTCGTTGAAAAGTACATCCTTGAGAAGTGGTGCATTTATTGCCTATGGTCACAGGGCATCATGTTCACGATTTTCCTGCTGAGCGTGGGCATCCTGGTGGTGCGCCGCCAGAAGCCACTGCACGCGGCGTAAACTCACGGCATGGGTTGGCTTGAACTTCTTCCTCTGCTCCGCCGCGTTCTGCCGCTTCTTGACCGGCTGGCACCTATGCTGGAAGCGCTGATGGCAGGGCGTATGGGTGGACGCGCTGCGGTTGAAATGAATGCCGCAAACCTGGCCGACTTCGCGAAAGCTCACACAGACGTACAAGCGACGCTGGACGACCAGCGGCTTGCGCTTGCAGACCTTGGCTCACAACTAAGCGTGCTTCGGGGCGAGGCGGAAACATACCGAAGCCAAGCAGCGCGTCTGGCTAGTCAAACGGCTGCGCTTGCCCGAACAGTGCAACTCCTTGTGGCAGTTACTCTGCTGCTCGTTGTGCTCTGCCTGGCGCTGCTGATTGTTCTACTGCTGCGCCACAGATAAAGCCGATTGTTTTCGGCTCACGCAGTGGCTGGAGTCCTCACCGGAGCCGGCGTACTCTAAAGGTCATGTCACTCACCCGCGAGCAAGCCTTAGATTGCTTCCACTCCGACGACCTCCTCGGCATCGGCATGGAGGCGGATGGCGTACGGCGACGATTGCATCCTGAAGGCGTGGTCAGCTACATCATCGACCGCAACATCAACTACACAAACTTCTGCACAGAGTATTGCACCTTCTGCGCCTTTTACCGGCCGCTGAAAGGCAAGATGGCCGCGGAAGGATACATCCTCGACTTCGATACCATCTACGCCAAAATCGAGGAGACCGAGGAGCTTGGCGGGACCGGTGTTCTGATGCAGGGCGGCATCCACCCAGACCTGAAAATTGATTGGTTTGAGGCGTTGTTCAGCGGCATCAAGCAGCGCTTTCCCAAGATCTGGCTACACTGTCTGTCTGCCAGTGAGATCCTTGCGATCGCCGAGTATTCAGAGATCGATCTGCGCACCACAATCGCGCGGCTGCGGGACGCTGGACTCGACAGCATTCCCGGCGGCGGCGCCGAAATTCTGGACGACGATGTGCGCAAGCGGATCGCGCGCCTGAAGTGCCGCACGGAAGACTGGGTAAGCGTCCACAGGACAGCGCATCAACTCGGCATGCGCACCACCGCGACCATGATGTTCGGCGTAGGTGAAACCTTTGAGCAGCGCATCAACCACTTTGAGGTAGTGCGACAACTGCAGGAGGAAACCGGCGGTTTCACAGCGTTCATACCCTGGAGCTTTCAGCCCAACAACACCGCCCTTGGTGGCCGGGGTTGGGAGGAGGCGACCTCTGTCGAGTACCTGAAAACGCTCGCGATCAGCCGCATGTTCCTCGACAACATTCACAACGTGCAAAGCTCCTGGGTGACGCAGGGATTGAAGGTGTTGCAAATGGGCCTTCGGTTTGGCGGGAACGACGTTGGGTCGGTGATGCTGGAAGAAAATGTTGTGCGTGCTGCAGGTACAGCCAACTGCACCACAGAAGAAGAGCTGCGACGGCTCATTCGCGACGCGGGCTTCAAGCCTGTGCAGCGCGACACGCTCTACAACACCTGCTTCTTGAATTAGAGGTTGAACGCGAATACAAGACTGCAAGGATTCGGCTTAGTCCGGATCCTTGCCGTCTTTGCGTGGGAGTTGCATTCTCTATCTGGAAGAACTGCAATATCGCAAACGGGTTAACCGAGCTTGGCGTTCTCGTGAATTTCCGTTACAGTGAAAGACATTCCAGTTTTGAAAATTCTAGTCGTCGTAGCACTCGAACTTGCAGCATCAGGACCCTTAACGGCCTGAACACCGCACCTTCCTGAGTCATCCTCTGCCACGTTTCGCAGGGGCGGCACTGCATTCTCCCCAAAGAACCCGCCACCCAGGCGGGCACCCAACCGTGTTCTCTTTTGGAGGTCGTACATGCACTTCGGACTCTCTCGCCGATACCTTGCACCGGCGCTCGCAGTTGCCGCTCTCTCCGCACCACTCCTCGCACAGACCTACCGCGGCAGCATCAACGGTTCCGTCGTCGATGCGACGGGCGCTGACGTTTCAGGCGCAGCCGTCGTCGCAGCCAATGTCGCGACCGGCGTGACCATCAAGGGTTCAACTTCTTCGGCCGGCGACTTTCTCTTTGCTGATCTGCCCCTGGGAACCTATACCGTCACCGTCACAGCGAACGGCTTCGCTACCGCCAAATATGACAATGTCGAAGTGTCCGCAGGCGTGATCCGTACTCTACCCATCAAACTTGCCATCGCTTCAAGCGGCGAGGTCGTTGAGGTAAGCGCCGCTGCCCTCACCCTTGACACCACGACGCCGACACAGACCACTGTTCTTGACGCCAAGACTGTAGACGACATCCCACTGAACGGTCGCGATTTCACCCAGATGATCGCACTCACACCCGGCTTTGGCGGATACAGCGGCGGTGGCTTTGGCTCGCTGAATGGAACTCGCGCGAACCAGGTGAACTGGCAGATCGATGGCGTCGACAACAATGATCTCTGGCACAACATCCCCGCCGTGAACCAGGGCGGAGTCTCCGGCATCGCCGGTATCATCCTTCCCATCGATGCGGTAGACCAGTTCTCCGCTCAGACACAGTCCGGCCCTGAGGGTGGACGCAATCCCGGAGGCACGGTAAACCTGACACTTAAGTCGGGAACCAACTCCCTGCACGGCACCGTGTACTACTTCAACCGCAACGAACTGTTCGGCGCCAAGAGCCCCTTCTCCGACACGAAACAGAAGGTCCGTAACTACAACACCGGCTTTTCCGTCGGCGGTCCATTCGTCAAAGACAAGCTGTTCGGGTTTCTAACCTTTGAGCACCAGCGCTTTGTCATCGGTGAGTCCGGCACCGCAACCGAACCCTCCGTGGGCTGGCAGAATCAGGCAAAAGCACTCCTCGCCTCCAAGGGACTAGTCGTCAACCCGGTGATGCAGAACACGCTCAACACCCTCTGGGGCACCAATGTGCTTGCGCAGGATACCGCAGGCGTCGTCGATAACTTTCACTCGAACGATCCTGAATACGGCTACAGCTGGAACGGCCTAGCAAAAGTGGATTACGCACTCACGTCGAAGGACAACCTGAGTGTTCACTGGTTCGTCGGCCAGGGTAACCAGGTCGCCCCGGTCGGATCACAGCTCGTTGCCTATTACGAAATCGCGCCGATCCATGTGCAGAACATTGCCATCGTGTACAACCGCGTCATCTCATCGTCAATCTCCAACGAAGTCCTCGCCGGCGTCAACTACTTCAATCAGGTCTTCAACGACAATCAGACGAATCAAAACGTACAGAGTCAGGGCTTTGTTACCGGTGCCACTTTCCCGAATGCTCCGAACATCACGATCAAAGGCTTCGACCCCGTCGGTCTAACCCCGCCCGAAGGTCGTAACGACATCACGGGACACCTCACCGACCAGCTCTCCTGGGTGAAGGGAAAACACCAGATGCGCTTCGGCGGAGAGTTTCGTCAGGCGCAGCTTGACGAGTTCTATCACCGCCATGCAACCGGGTCGTTCACCTTCGACGGTAGCCGGGTGACAACCGGAGCGTCCGGTAGAGTGAATGCGCTCGCTGACTTCCTCGTCGGCAAAACTTCCGCAGCTAGCATTACGATCGGCGATCCCGAGCGTCAGGTTTTTGTCAACACCTGGTTCCTCAACGCAGGCGACTCCTGGCAGTTCTCGCCGAAGCTGAACATCAACTACGGCATTCGGTACGACTATGAAGGTCCGCTTCATAATCAGTACGCGAACATGTCCGTGTTCCGTCCCGAGCTCACCGCAAGCAACGGTCTCGCGTTTCAGGGAAACCAGGTTTCGTCTCTCTATCCTCAGTACTACAAGAACATAAGCCCCCGGGTCGGCCTCAGCTACTCGCCGGATTCAGATACGGTCATTCGGGCCGGCTACGGATGGTTTGCCGATACTCCAAATTTAAATCCCTTCCTCGACAACCGTCCCGGCAACCAAGCGCCTAACGGCGTCGAGGGAAATCCCGGCGGCAATAACCCCGTCTTCTCCGTAAGCGCGGCAGATGGCGGGTCTAACACGACCATTGTTCAGAACGTGCCGATCTTCCCGTCGAGTGCTGGTTATCCTTGCTCTGCTACTTCGCCCTGCGGCGTCTTCAGTGTCCAGTCCACGTTCAGGCCTTCGTACAACGAGAATTACAGCCTGAACATTCAGCGCGCGCTGAACAGGAACGCGATTCTGCAGATCGGCTACGTTGGTTCGTCAGCGCGGCACCTGCTGAGCCTCATCGACCTGAACCAGTCGAAGCCCGGTGTTTACGCCGACCCACCAGCCAATACTCCTAACCCAGTCTCCGCCGACCTTCAGCGCCAGAAAACACGACCCTACTTCTCACAGTACAGCCAATACGGCAACATCAACCAGATCTCGAGCATCGGCACAGCGAACTACAACTCGTTACAGGCGACCCTGCGTGTAAACAACTATCATCACTTCACCATGAACGCGGTGTACACCTGGGCACACAACATGGACGAAGTGTCCCAGTATCGCGGAACGCTGCCGCAGGACAGCTTGCACTTCAAAGGCGACTACGGCAACTCCGATTTCGACACCCGCAACAATTTCACAACCTTCCTCAGTTATGAAATTCCTGGTTCGCAGCACCTGAAGCAGCTTACGAGCGGCTGGCAAGTGAACGGCCTGCTGAACTTTCATGGTGGACAGCCCTTCCAGATCTTCGCCAATACCGACATCAGTGGGACGAACGAAAACCTGGATCGTGTCAACCAGATCTCAGCGGCACGCACCGGCATCAGTGGTCAACACCCGAAAGCCACATGGATTGACCTCAGCAATTTTGTTCTGCCGACCGCAGGCACATTTGGCACGCTGCGTCGCAATCAGTACTATGGCCCAGGATTTTCCGATACCGACCTCTCATTCTTCAAGAACACGAGGTTCGGCGAGAAGCTCACCATACAGTTCCGCGCGGAGCTGTTTAACCTCTTTAATCGTGTGAATTACGCTCCGCCCAGTATCAACTTCGCTGCTGTGTCTAACGGAACCGGAGCTTTTGACCCTAAGAACGGTAGCGCCACTCTGAACGACACGATCGGCGATTACAACGGAGCACCCGGTATCGGCTCCGGCGAACCGTTCAACACCCAGTTCGGCGCGAAAATTATCTTCTGATCTCGCCGCCTATCCCACACCCGAGAGGCCACGGCAACCACCGTGGCCCTTTGCTTTGCCGGAAAATCTTTCCCGCTGCAACTTGCAGCACCCGTCCGGTAAACTTAACAACGTGCGCCACATATCCAACATGGCTTTCGCGTTCTTTGCCGAACCCCATGGCCTTGGTCACTACTGGCGCATGCACTATGCCCAGCGCACCTTTCAGGGGATGTATCGCTGGAACACCTTCGATGTTTTGCTGCTCATTCCTTACTTCGCCGTCATGATTGTGCTTGCCTTCTACGGCGTTCATCGCTACCAACTGGTGTGGCTCTACTACCGCAACAAAAGGAAGGCGGCACACTCCTCCACACCCCCAGTGCACTTTGCTGAGGGGCAACTACCATTCGTCACGATTCAGCTACCCATGTTCAACGAGCAGTTCGTACTGGACCGGCTGATAGACGCATGCTGCCGCATTGAGTATCCCAGGGATCGCTTTGAGATCCAGGTGCTGGACGACAGCACCGACGAAACTGCGCAAGTGGCTGAAGAAACCGTCGTTCGTTACGCCGCAGGTACGGCCGACCTGCCGACGCAGCCCATCGTCTACATACACCGCACTGACCGTTACGGCTACAAGGCTGGCGCCCTGGATGCCGGTCTGCAAAAGGCTCGAGGCGAGTTCATCGCCATCTTCGACGCAGATTTTGTCCCACCGCCGGATTGGCTGTTGAAGGTCGTTCACCAGTTTGCTGACCCGGCGATCGGCATGGTCCAAACCCGATGGACACACCTGAATCGGAACTTCAGCTTTCTCACTCAGGTCGAGGCCATCCTGCTGGACGGTCACTTCGTGCTGGAGCATGGCGGACGTTCACGTGCCGGCGTCTTCTTCAACTTCAATGGCACCGCAGGCATGTGGCGACGCATCGCCATCGACCAGGCAGGAGGTTGGCAGCACGACACGCTTACTGAAGACACCGACCTGAGCTATCGCGCTCAACTGAAGGGCTGGCAGTTCAAGTACCTGCAAGACGTGGAGTGTCCCGCTGAGCTGCCCATTGAGATGACCGCGTTCAAAACCCAGCAGGCTCGCTGGGCCAAGGGCCTCATTCAAACAGCAAAGAAAATACTCCCCCGCGTCCTCAAGTCCGACGCACCGTTCCACACTAAACTTGAAGCCTGGTATCACCTCACCGCAAATCTAAGTTACCCGCTCATGATCGTACTCAGCGTCCTTCTCATGCCTGCCATGATCATTCGTTCCTGGCAGGGATGGGTGCAGATGCTGCTGATCGATTTCCCGCTGTTCATGGCCAGTACTTTTTCCATCTCCTCGTTCTACCTCGTTTCGCAACGAGAGCTGTTCCCGCGTCGCTGGTATCGCACGTTCCTGTATCTGCCCGTTCTCATGGCGCTTGGTGTTGGTCTTACAATCACCAATACAAAAGCCGTGCTTGAGGCATTGTTCGGCATCCAGTCCGCCTTCGCACGCACTCCAAAGTATCGCGTTGAGAAAAAAGGCGAACGTTCCCAGGCTAAGAAATACCGTAAGCGGCTTGGTATCGTTCCGTGGATCGAATTGGCTATTGGGTGCTACTTTGCGTTCACCGTGTGGTACGCCGTTGCCAGTGAGAACTACTTTACGGTTCCTTTCCTTTTGCTTTTCGTCATCGGCTACTGGTACACCGGCCTGCTCAGCCTGCTTCAAGGCCGCTTCGATCGTTTCCGGTCAACGAGCGGTCCCATGCATGAGAAGCCCTATCCAGTGGGCGTGTAGCGACGCAGGCATCGCTAGGCTTCCTCCTTGATACACTGCCTTTAAGGAGTCCCGCCCTGATCGGCTTTTTTCTACCCATAGCAGAGGCTATCCTCGCCGGCTACATAGCAACCGTTGTCGTGTACATGTTTCTTATGCTGCTGGTGACACGGTTGGGACGCAAACTCCTCATGAATGGTGACTGCGTAAGTCCGGTGTACACGCTACTGCTGTGCCTCGTGTGGTTCGTGTCTTCTGCTGTCGGCGCATACGTGTGCTTTGGCATGTCGCCTCTCGCTCCCTACGGCACCATCGCGTTTCCGTTGCTACTCGCCATCACCAGTATCATCGTGGTTCTGCGCAATGTTTTCCAATTGCCCGGCCAGCAATCCTGGTCTGCGACGGCAGGCATCTCTATCATGATTGTGAGTGCCACAGTCGCCACCCTGTACATGCGTCACGCTTTTACGTTCTAACAGAAGGTTATGCAAGCTCTTCCGACAAGTATTCCCGAAGTCGTCTTACTCGAACCCCAAGTCTTTGGGGATGACCGTGGATTTTTCTTCGAATCCTACTCCGAGCGCACCTTTCAACAGCTGGGATTGCCAACACGCTACCTGCAGGACAATCACTCCCGCTCCTTGCGTGGCGTGCTCCGTGGCATCCACTACCAAGTGCAGCAGCCCCAGGGCAAGCTTGTCCGCGTACTTGTGGGGGAGGTGTACGACGTTGCAGTCGACCTGCGCCGCTCTTCACCGACCTTCGGCAAGTGGGTCGGAGAGTTTATAAGCGAAAGCAACCACCGGCTTCTTTGGATTCCACCAGGCTTCGGCCATGCCTTCCTCGTGCTGTCAGACGTTGCAGAGTTCGCCTACAAGGCTACTGAGTTCTATGCGCCGCAACATGAACACACTCTGGTGTGGAATGATCCGGCCGTGGCCATCGATTGGCCGCTGCATCTGATACCGGGCACGGCTCCCATCTTGTCGGCCAAGGATCAGGCAGGCAAGCCGCTGGCCCAGGCTGAAACTTACGCCTGACACATATGCCTTACGAAGAGGGTAACCCGCTCACTACTGCCCGGCAGTTTTGCAGCTAGTGTCTGATCGTCTTCTTCCGGATAGCCGGAAGCCTGTTCCCAGACTTTGCGGGTGTGCCCGTGCGATTAGACGGTGTTTTCCTGACCAGGCCTTTCCGGTCCTTAGCCATTCTTTTGGAGGACCGTTTAGCAGCAGGCATTACGTGTCCGACAGCAGCACGATGCCGAACTGCCATGGGTGTCACCTCCACCTCCTCGCGTCCCTCAGTCGCACTGCGCTCCCGTTCCGGGTCATCAGCATCAACAGGAACTGGCGGCAGACCTGCAAGCTGAATCAGCAAGGCATTCGTTTCTCGAAACAGGTTAGCGCCTGACCGCTGTCGACCCTGGGTAGCCGCAACGAACACGCCCGTACGCTTTGCCGGGTTTAAAGCGATGTACGTCTGAAAGCCGGCGCCGCCTCCCGTCTTCTCCACAATGCGCGCATCGCCCTCGCCCCCATTGATCTCGATCCAGCCCAGACCGATGCCGGTCGGAACACCCGCGTGTCCAAGTCCCTGGACGCTGTGGAGTTGCTCTGGCCTTAGATACACCGCGCGCGCTGCGCCGTCTTGATGCACCGGCACTCCTGGCAGGTCAAGCATGTACCGCAGCAGTTTTGCCATATCTTCCGCCGTGGAGTACATGCCACCGGAGCCGGCAGCGGTCTCCGTACTGGTGCATTGAATCGGCTCACGCGCTCCGCCCATCAACCTTGAACACTGGTCTGCTGTTGGCGCCAATGTTGTATCCCTCAAACCCAGTGGGCGAGCCGTACGTTCCGCGAAAAGCTGCGCATAGGACTTTCCACTCACGTGACTCAGAGCGTCACCCAATAAATCGAAGCCTATATTCGAGTAGTGCGCTGACGTCCCCGGTGAAGTCCGCAGCCGAAACTTGGGCAGCCATTGCCAGCGAAACGCCTCATCCGGAAACGTGAAGTGCGCCATGCCGACCGGGGGGTACGCTATCTCGCGAGGCAGCCCGGCGGTATGGGTCGCCAAGTCGCCAAGTGTAATGCCGCGTTCCGCAGGCCCCCGAGCAGTCATCATCGGCACCCTCACAACGTCCCCGCTTGTATTGACAGGCGCAAACTTCTGCAAGGGATCCGTAAAGGCAACGGTGTGATCGAGCACCAGTTTCACCAGCAGATCTGTCGCAAGTATCTTCGACAAACTGCACAGACGTAGCAGTGAGTTGGGCGCCGGTTTCTGTTCGGAGCCGGGTGCGGTCTGACCATAAGTCTGCATCCACACTTCGCTACCGCGCACAACGACGAGCACCAGCCCCGTGGATCCCGTGCGGTGAAACATCGCCTCCGCAACCGGATCCGCTGAATTCAGGGCGGGTTGCAATGTAGGCGACTCAGCACGTAGGTTCATACTTGCAAAGCAGGCAGTCAGGGTCACAGCTTGGATGACACGGCAGGCAAACAATCTTTTCAGGCTCCCAAATAGCGGCGCTCACACACCACCTCTCCTAACGTACGGCAAGCCAACGCGCCGTTCGCGCGACGAAAGGGCAGGCGAACCACGCGAGGAACGTGCGCACAACAAAAAAGGGTCTCCGTATTTGGGGACCCTCTGTTCTGCACATAAGCCGACCCGTTAGAAACGAATACCCGCGACGATCGGGATGTACTCCGTGTTGCGGCGGTTATACGGAAAAAAGTCCTGGTTGTTGGAACTGCTGATCTTGATCCAGTTATACCGACCTTCCACAAATAATCTCTCGTTTGAAAACTCCGAGATTTTGTATGTCAGACCAAACCCACCGTTCACACCTAAGCCTCCTGCGGATGCCTGGTCTACGTTGTACTTTGTGGCGTAGTTATAGCAAAAGTAGTCACATACGGTACTAGTCGTAGGAAGTGTGAAATTCGTTGTCTTATTGTAGTAACCGAATCCGCCAGTAAGGTAGGCGCCAAAGCGGCTGCGATCGTTGGCAAAGTTCACCACAGGATCCACCGTTATGGAATAGGCATGCGCATTCGCATCGAACCCGGCCAGATCGTCTGCGGTCGCTCCAATACTTATAAGAGACGCATACTCTTCTGCAATCGCTCCTCCGGTCACGCCCATGTGGTCGTAGTGAAACTCACCCAGGACACCGAACATTTTGCTGAAGTTATAACCAGCGCCAACGACAACGTCGTAACTCGGGGTGTAGAACTTGCCGCTGTTGGCCACGGGAACATTCAGGCCGGCTCCCCCAACGAAGGCAATCTTGGTCGAACCATCGGTGTTGTGCATGCGGTCTTCATACCGTGACCGCCCATAGCTGCGCCTGCGTCCTGTAGGCGCGGTTCCGGCACCGGCTCCCACTCCACTGCCACTCAATGCCTCGCGCTCTACAATCGCGTCTTCCGTGCTGCTACTCACGCCAACGGTCTCATAGCGCATCGTGCCCCCGGAAAGCAGTGATGGATCCACCTGGAAGATCGATTTTGTAGTTGCGGCCGCGTCCGCAGGCGTTGCTGCGTGCAGAATCGATACGGCAGACATGGCAGCCACCACAAGCGTGCCCTGAACGGCACGGAAAACGAAAGAGGACGATAACAAGTTCATATTGAAAATAACCTCGCTGCAGGACAACGTACTGTACTGAATCTTGACCCAGCATGTCGCTGTAAGTTGTGGGACGAGTTCACCGGGACTTTGGACGACATCGAAGGCCAGCGGCGCGAAATTTCGTACACGCGCACCCAGGACAACCAATGCAAACAGCAAAGGTGCCCTGGGTTCATCGCGCTAGTGGATGTCGAACTGCTCAGGATTGATCGTTGGATCGCTCTTCACCAGGATGGTTTTGCGCGTCATGTCCTCTAGCTCCTGCAAACGCTTCCCACCGTTGGACTTCAGCGTCTTCACGACCTCAGGGTGAACACGCAGCATCACGTCGATCTTCTCAAAATGACGCTGCATCTTGCGCATCTCGATAAAGATCTCGTTCGCTACAGTGATCGGCGACTTGATCATACCCGTACCCTCGGTAATCGCGTCTGGAATGCACAACGTCCGCTCCAGGCTCTGCTTTACCCGCTTGCGGGTCATGATCACCAGCCCAAAATCGTTGAACGGCAGCACCTTCGACGGTGCACGGTCGCTCTTCAATTCCTCTTCCAGCACCTGCATGACTTTAGCCCGGTTCTTGCGCTCGTCCATGTCGATGAAGTCGATCACGATAATGCCGCCCAGGTCCCGCAGGCGAATCTGCCGCACGATCTCAGGGATGGCATCTAGGTTCGTCTTCAGGATCGTGTCTTCAAGCCGCGCTGTTTTGCCGACAAATTTGCCAGTGTTGATGTCGATTGCCACAAGCGCCTCTGTCTGGTCGATCACGATCGATCCGCCAGACTTCAGCCATACCTTGCTCTTCAGCGCCTTGTCGATCTCAGCCGTCACGCCAAAGTGCTCAAACAGCGGCGTCTCCTTCGTATACAGCTTTACCCGGCGCACCAGCGATGGCTGAAACCGCTGCAGAAAGCGCAGAACACGCTCATACTCCGCTTCGGTATCTACCCAGATGGCAGAGAAATTGTCGGTCACCTGGTCACGCAAAATCCGTTCGATCAGGCTCAGGTCGTGGTAGATCAGCGCCGGCGCCTTCGATGATTCCGACCGTGCTTTTATGTCTTGCCAAAGCTGGATGAGGAAGCGCAGATCGTTCCGCAACTCCTCTTCGCTCGCACCCTCGGCAGCCGTCCGCACGATAAAACCACCCTGCGCGTCGCCCTTCTCCGATAGCAGGATCGTCTTCAACCGACGGCGTTCCTCGTCAGACGAGATCTTGCGCGACACCCCGGTGTGATTCACCGTCGGCATAAACACCAGGAATCGGCCCGGCAGAGCGATGTGTGAGGTCACACGCGCGCCCTTCTTGGCAATCGGCTCCTTGGCAATCTGAAGCAGAACCTCCTGCCCCGGCTTTAGCAACTCGTTGATCGCCGGCAGATCCATCGTCTGCACGCTCTGCCGCCCTCGCCCACGGCCGCGGTCTCCGCCACTTGCTGCGGCGCTCGCACCTCCACGGAAACCTCCCCCAGGGCGTCTCTCACGATCGCGTCCCCCGCGACGGCCATCCCGGCCACCTTCGCGGCGCCCCCGGCCACCCTCGGCGGACTCGGTCGCCTCCGCAGGTTCGCCACCAAAGTCATCGACCGTAAAACCGCCAGCAGCCGTGTCAGTCGGCTCCATGACGTAGTCAGGCTGATCCTCTGTCTCCTCGTCGCGCTCTTCTTCGTCCAGCGAGATCTCTTCCAGCACGGAATCGATGGCACCGCCACCGTCCAGAGTTTCTTCCTCGTAATCCTCGAGCTCATCTTCGTCGACAGGTCCCACAGAAAGGTCGTACTCGTATTCGTCACCGTCTACCTCTTCTTCTTCTAAATCGCCGTCTCCATAAGCGTGCACTTGTGGCACAAACGGCGGCTCAGCTACAGCGTCGCCAGGCATGGCGACCAGTGAGCCGTCGTGCATAGGCTCTTCGTCTTCGCCATTGGCATACTGCTGTACATATGTTTCGGTCACACTACCCATCTGTTCGGCCAGCACGGCAGACTGCATCGAGGCTTCTGCATCGACTGGATCCGCCAGGAACGGGGAAACATCTTCGAGCGCCGTCGTTTCCGGCTCATCCGCGTCCTGCGCCAGCGGCAAACGCTTTCCGTCATCAGCAAACGGCTTCGGTTCTGAGAACATCACGCCGTCGGAAGACACCGTTGTGAAGGCGTGGGTCGCCTCCCCCGCAATCGGCTCGACATTCAGATCGAGCGATCTCTCATCTGCTGACAGGTCGTACGTCGTTGCATCCCGCTCGGCAATAGATATCTCTGGGTCAACGGCACTCGCAGGCTCCTCCGGCTTTTGCTCCAGGAATCTGTAGTCCCGGCGACCGGCACTGCCCAACGACGCGGCATCGCCTTCGACCGGCTCAAACTCCTGTAGTTCGGCGTCGGCTGATGCGTCCACATCCAAGACCGGACCCACAGCCGCACTCTCATCCGCATGTGCCGGATGCTGAGTCAGGCCACCCGTCCCTTCAGGTGCAGTGGCCGCGGCAATGTCCTCCACATCAGCAATGGGAGTCGGCGCAATCGTCTCGTCCAGGTGCGCCGGCTCTTGAACAAACATTGGCTGCGACGAAACGGGTGCCAGCGCATGGGCGTGCGATTCCTTCGGTCGAAGAGAAGCAGCAGGTGCAGCACCGCGGTCCTGGCGGGAGCCGCCGATGCGGCTCTCTTCACCGGCGCTCTTGTCACGCGTACGATGCCGCGACAGGGTCTCTCCTGGCAGTGTTGCTCCGCCATCCCAACCCACAATCTCTATGGCCGGAACACTAACCGCTGCCGAGGTAAAGGCCGGTGCGGCTGCACGTCGCGCCTCGTCTTCTGCCGCCACCTGGGCCGGATCACGGTATTTGCGGATCGACTCACCCGGCAAGACGGTAGCCTCTACCGCAGATTCCTGATTGCCGCTGCCGTTCTCCTTCGGATCGGCTCCAGTCTCGCTTAATATTTCCGCCGGCGCGCTCGCAAAGACCGGTGCACTGCTCCGCCGAGGCTCTTGTCGACGGTCATCGCGACCGCGGCCACCCCGCCGGTTGTCGTCGCGTCCGCCACGTCGGCCATCGCGACCACGGCCAAATCGTTCCGAACTCTCCGCCGCACGCGGTTCTGCCTGCACATCAATTTCGATCGCTCCGCCGAAGTCATGCGGCGTCTCTTCTGCGGCACCTTCCAGTGACAGCCGTTCCGGCTCACTCTCGACGGACTCCGCGTCGCCACCCACTTCAGTCGTGCCGGCAATCGTCACAGCCGTCAGCGGCGATCCACCCTCCCGGCCTCCGCGGCCACGACGACGGCCACGACGTCCCCGCCACCGGCGGCTTCCCTGCTCGTCTATTGTCTCGTCTCCACTCACGTCCGCAACGGCAGAAGGCTCTGTCGGCCGAGGTGCTATGGGCTCCTCAAAAATCGGCGTCTCTCCAGCGTCAGCGGATACCGGCCTGGCCTGCTCACGTCCGCCGCGGTCACCTCGTCCACCGCGGCTGCGGCGCGATTCGTCCCGACGACCCTCATCCCGCTTTGCACCCTCGTCTCGACGGCTGGGTTCTCGCGGCGTCTCAGCAGACACAGCCTCACGGGGAGCCTGAGAACGGCGACTACCACCGCCGTCGGTCTCAAAATCCGCGGACTCCCCCGCCTCCTCCATGAAGTCGGTCACATACAGAAATGCATCGCGCTCCAGGCCGATATCCACAAACGATGACTGCATCCCAGGCAGCACGCGCGTGACTTTTCCGTTGTAAATGGAACCTGCCAGTGTGTACTCGTTCTCACGCTCGAAATACACCTCTGCGAGCTGCTCGTCCTCCACTATGGCAAGCCGCGTCTCGTGCGGAGTAGTGGAAATGTAAATTTCTTTCGACATCCTGTGCTCTTTCCGTCAGGCGGAAGGCAATCAAGGGGTACGTAGTCCAGCAGGCTTAACGCCAGCTAGCTATCTCGCGCGAAAGGTTGAGAAGAGCCTTGCGATCGACGGGTCGCCCAGCACTGGCGCAGACCACGCGTACTGCGGCGCAATGGCAACCCCCACCACAACGGAACTGCTTCCGCCAGGTGGGCCGCCAATGCACTTTGCCTTACGCTTCACTATCGAACCCTCGTTGCGGTTGCGCCAGACTTGTGTCACTCTACCTCACGTGTGTGAGGAGGGAACGTTTCCGTCCGGCAGCATCGCTGCTTCCCATCTCTTTCAGCCGCGCGGGACCTTGAGTCACCTTCGCCGACCGTACAAAATAACTGCTTAAACCGTTTAAATCCAACGACTAATCTCTTACGCCGATTTCGGCACCCAATCCAGTCTGTCGGCTGCATCGCCGACGCTGGCGGGTTTACCCGCGAACCTCATCAGCGGGACACAACTGCTAGCTACATTGTGCAACATTCCCGCGCAGCGCGCCACTGCAAGCCACCCCCTGTTAATTCACAAAGCGCCCCATGCGTACATTCATCACAATCCCCAATGCAAAAAAGGTGAAGATCACGCTCGATCCCCCATAGCTCAGCAGTGGCAGCGGTATGCCCGTAACCGGCATCAGGCCCACCACCATGCCGATGTTTACAGCAATCTGAAACAGGATCACCGCCGTCACCCCCATGATCAGAAAGGTGCCCGGTGGATCCGCCGCAGCCTGCGCGTTCTGCACCAATCTCAGCAGGATCAGGAAATAGACAAACAGCACCAGTGCCGCGCCGATAAAGCCGTGCTCCTCGCACAGCGCCGCGAAGATGAAATCCGTATAGGGGATGGGGAGAAAATCGCCCTGCGTCTGCGTCCCCTTGGTCGCGCCCTTGCCAAACACTCCACCGGACCCCACGGCAATCAGCGACTGCCGCACCTGGTATCCAGATCCCTTGGGATCGTCCTCAGGGTGCCGAAAACTCGTAAGCCTGGCTTTTTGGTACGGCTTCAATACCTTGCCGCTCTTCCAGATACCGCCAAGCAGCACCACAAACGTCAACAAAATGAACGCCGCGCGCTTCCAGGTGATGCCGCCAAGTAGCAGCCCAATCAGCAGAATGGGCACATAGGTCAAAGACGTCCCCAAATCCGGCTGCTTCAACACCAACAACATCGGCAGGCCAACCAGCGCAAAGCCTTTGCCGATCTCCCGCCCGTCCAGTTCCCGCCCGACCAGCCCCCACAGAAAGCGTGCCATCGCCACGATCAGCACCAGCTTGACCCATTCGCTCGGCTGAAAGTGAATGCCACTCGGCAACCGAATCCAGCGCCGCGCGCCCAACACTTTCTGGCCCGCAACCAACACCGCCAGCAACGACATAATGCTCACACCGTAGGCCCATGGCACCCATTCGATGAGCTTGTGATAGTCAGCCATCGACACGGCAAACATCACCAGTAGACCCGCCAGCAGGAACAACACCTGGCGCGAGTGGAACCCGTGAAATTTGGTGTGCAACGTGGCTGAGTAGATCTCAACCACACTGACTATGCTCATCAACAAAACCAGCCCGAGCAGCAACCAATCGAAATCGCGAAACTTTGTCCGAAACATCTAAAACCTACTCTGCCCTTCCAGACTGTCGCCCTGCAAGACTGGACACCCTAAAGCCCCGCAGGACCGGGCACCTTCGCCGCGCTACCATCTCGCATCGGCGGGACAGCCAGAGGTTGCACAACGCGCGCCGTCGGCTTTGGCGCAGCCTTGTTCACCTCGTCATCCCTCACCGGCTCAGGAGGAACGGAAGGCTCAAACGACGCACCTGTACCCAAACCCGCCGGCGCAGACGGTGGAGCTTTCGCCACCAGAAGGTTCCCCGAGTGCTTCCGCTGTTTTTCCACAAACGTCTCGATCACCTGCGCCGCCAGGGTCGCCGCATTCTTGCCCCAGTTCCCGTTTTCCCAAAGCACCGCCACCACAATATCCGGATTACGCCGCGGCGCAATCCCCACAAACCACGAGTTCGGCTCCGTCTTCTTCCCCCTGCCCGACCGCGCCAGCGCATCGTGGCTCATCACCTGCGCAGTCCCGGTCTTGCCGGCAAAGTCGATGCCCTCCAGGTGCACACCAGCGGCCGTACCTGTCGTCGTCACCGCCGCCATGCCCTCCGTCACCGTCTGCCACACACCCGGCGCAATCGGTACGTTTCTGTCACCCGACCCCGGAAAGCTCTCCCGATACGCCTCGCGCTGGTCCTGCGGTACCTCATCCTCAAAAACCACATGCGGCCGCTTAAGCGCGCCGCCGCTCGCAATGCCGCCCAGCGCACGCGCCATCTGCAGCGGAGTGGCCGCAATCGCACCCTGGCCGATACCTACCGAGATCGTCTCCCCGGCATACCATTGCTGGTGGAAGGTCTTCATCTTCCACGACGAACTCGGCATCGTCCCGCTCGCCTCTTCCGGCAGGTCAACTCCCGTCTTCTGCCCCAAACCAAAGCTGCTGGCATACCGCGCAATCGTATCGATGCCCAGCCGCTGTGCCAGCACGTAATAAAACACATCGCATGACCACGGAATGGCATGGTCGATATCGACCCCGCCATGATGCGCATCGCAGTGGTAAAAATGACCGTACAGGTCGATTCCGCCGCTGCAGTTCACATGCTCGGTCTGCGCAATGCCCTGCTCCAGCCCGGCCACGCTCATGATGATCTTGAACGTCGATCCCGGAGCCAACTGGGCCTGGATCGCCTTGTTCAGCAGCGGATGCTCCGGGTCCGTGATGATGCCCTTCCAGTAAGCTTGCGTCAGCCGCACCGCAAACTGGTTCGGATCAAAGATTGGCCGCGACACCATCGCAAGGATCTCTCCCGTGTGCGGATCCATGGCCACGATCGCTCCGTTCTTGCCCTCCAGCGCTTTCTCGGCCGCCATCTGTACATCCAGATCGATCGTCAGCCGCAGATCTTTGCCAGGCTGCGCAAGCTCTTCGCCCAGCCGCCCGATCTCCCGCCCGTGGCTATTCACAATCAGGTCACGCGATCCGTCCACACCCCGCAGCAGCGAGTCGTATGCCTGCTCCACGCCGCTCTTGCCCACCACGTCGCCCGGCTCATAGAACGCATACTTTGGCAGCGCAAGATCCTGCTCGCTGATCTCTCCCACATACCCAATCACGTGCGCCGCAAAGCCGTCCCTGGGGTATAACCGCCGCTGCTCTTCCAGCAACTCCAATTCTGGCAGCTCGTTCCGATGCGCCTCAATAAACGCCTGCTCGTCTGGCGTAATATCGGCCTTCAGCGGGATGGGCTGGTACTTGGGTGAGTATCTGAAATGCTCTACCGTCTCCTGCACCTGGTCCAGCGAAAGATGCAGGCCATCGGCAATCATGCGCATCTCCGCATCCGGATTGCGAATCTGTTCCCGCAGTAGATAGCACGCCACGGACGAGTAGTTGTCGACCAGCAGTCGACCCTCCCGATCCAGCAGCTTGCCCCGCGGCGCAAGAATCGGCACCTTGTGCACACGGTTTGCCTCTGCCAGCAAGCGGTAATCGTCGCCGTTCAATACCTGGAGTCGCCACAGGCCGGCCGCCAATATCAGCAGCACGCCCACAATTACATATTGCACAGCCGCCAGCTTTACCGGCGACACCCTTTCCTGCCGTCCGGCACTCGACTCGGTCACCGTTTCCGGCGTGTGTTCTTGGGGCAACATGGTGTGCCTTCAGTCTAGCGCCAGAAATACCGGCTAATTGGGCTGCCAAAAGCAAAAGCACGGAGAAAGTCTCCGTGCTTTACTAAAATGTACCCTGTCCAGAAACTTAAGCAGCCTTCAACGCAAGCGTCTTCAGACGGCTGTTCAGGCGGCTCTTGTAGCGCGACGCGGTGTTATCGTGCAACACGCCCTTCTGTACGGCCTTGTCCAGAACAGACACCGTCGAGCGGTACTGCTCCTTTGCGACGGTGGCATCGCCCTTGGTCAGGGCCTCGCGCATCAGACGCAGGCTGCCTCGCAGCTTGCTGCGGTTCGAACGGTTTACAACTGTCTTTGCCAGGGTCTGCTTGGCGCGCTTCAGGGATGAAACATGATTTGCCATTAAATCTCTCTTCTCAGTGGGTGCCCCGGCTTCCCGGCAGCAAAGGGTCTCGCGGCACACAGGCAGCACCTAGCCAGCCCGCACCGCAACCTTTTAAAGGTACGAAAATTTGGCGGAAAACACAAGCGTTACCTTACCCTAATCGTCTGCCTCATCTGCCAACCCTTGCCACGCATGGCCCTCTCGAGCGAGCAGGTCGTCCGCGGCTTTTGGCCCGGCGCTGCCGGCTGCGTAGTTCGGGAACGGATCAGCCGCAGGCGCGTTCTCCCATGCCTCCAGCAGCGGCTCCACCAAGGACCAGCCCTGCTCCACAAACTCCGCCCTCTGGAACAAAATCGTGTTCCCGATCATGCAGTCGTGCAGCAGGCGTTCATACCCCTTGCCATGATCCCCAAACTGACCCGCAGGAAACTTGAAGTCCATGCTCTCGTGATCTACCAGTGTCGTCATCCCCGGAGCCTTTGCGCCAAAACTCAACCGGATCTCCTGCGTCGGCTGCAGGTTGAACAGCAACGTATTTGGCGCACGATTACTCTCTTTGCGATTTGGAAAAAGCCGAGCCGGCGGCTGTCGAAAAATGACCCGGATCTCAGTCTGCTGCCGCGCCAATCGTTTGCCGGTCCGCAAGTAAAAGGGCACACCGCTCCATCGCCAGTTATCAATGTCCACACGCATCGCCATGTAGGTTTCCGTGTTCGAGTTCGGGTCGACGCCCTTGTCTTGCCTGTAACCAGCGACCGACTGTCCATTAATGCTGCCGGCGCCGTACTGCCCGCGCACAGCGTACTTGTCCACCTCACTCACCTTGATCTTGCGCGCGCTCGCCAAAAGGTCCACCTGCTTGTCACGCATGTGCTCGGCGGTGAAGCTGACCGGTGGCTCCATTGCAACCAGGCTCAGCAACTCACACATGTGGTTCGGCACCATGTCGCGCGTTGCGCCGCTCTTTTCGTAGTACCCGGCACGCCCCTCTACACCCACGACTTCCGCGGCCGTAATCTGCACATTATCGATCAGGCCCCGATTCCACAGCGGCTCAATGATGGTGTTGGAAAACCGGAAAACCGCCAGATCCTGCACCGCATCCTTGCCCGCAAAATGATCGATCCGGTAGATCTGGTTTTCCTTCAAGCTGCTCTGCAAATCATGGTTCAACGCTATCGCCGACTCCAGGTCGTGACCAAACGGCTTCTCAATAATCAGCCGACGCCAGCACGACCCATCCTCACAGATGATCGTCGTCCGTGACAGTTGCGCGGCAATGGGAGCAATAAAACTTGGTGCCACGGCAAGGTAGAACAGCCGGTTGCCCTCGCCTTCCTGCTCCTTCTCCAGCGCCTCAATGCGAGCCTTCAACCCATCAAACGCTGCATCCTCACCGAAGTTGCCCTTTTGATAGAAGGTCCGCTTCTGCAACCAATCAATTACGGAAGCATCCGCATCTGCACCCCAGAACTGCTTGAGCTGCTGACCCACGTAGTCCCGGAAGAACTCGTCCGTCCACTCCTCCATCGCAAAGCCGAGCAGGCGAAAAGCGTCTGGCAGATCGTGGATAGCCGCCAGATTGTAGATTGACGGCAGCAGCAACCTTTTTGTCAGGTCACCACTCGCTCCGAAAATTGTCATCAAGCACGGCGGAACCGCCTTCTCCGCCGCGCCGTTCAATATGCTATTTGCCGCCCCGTTGCCATTCGCCTGCTCCTCCGCCATTAGTCCTTCTTCTCCTTGTGCCCACCGAACTGGAAACGCATGGCACTCAGAATCTTGTTTGCATATAGGGCGTTGCCCTGCGAAGCGAACCGGCTGAACACAGCAGCACTTAAAACCTCCGCCGGAACGCCCTCGTCAATAGCCGCAATGCACGTCCACCGGCCTTCACCTGAGTCCGACACGCGACCGCCGTAGTCATCTAAGTCCGGCGATTCCGCCAGCGCATTCGCCGTAAGGTCCAGCAGCCAGCTGGCTACCACCGACCCACGACGCCACACCTCCGCAATGTCCGGAATGTTCAGGTCGTATTGGTAATGCTCCGGCTCGCGCATGGGCGCGGTCTCAGCATCGAAGCTCTCGTCTTTCTTGCCGATGTTTGCGTGTCTCAGAATGTTGAAGCCTTCTGCATACGCCGCCATCATGCCGTACTCGATGCCGTTATGCACCATCTTCACAAAGTGGCCGGCTCCGTTCTGGCCGCAGTGCAGGTAGCCATCCTCGGCGGTACCCTTCTGCTCTGCACCATCGCGTCCATGCGTGCGCTCCACAGACCCAATCCCCGGTGCCAGCGTTTTGAAAATGGGATTTAAATAGTCCACCTGCTTGTCCTCGCCACCGATCATCAGGCAATATCCACGATCCAGGCCGAACACACCGCCGCTCGTGCCGCAATCCACGAAGTGCAGGCTCTTCTCCTTCAATTCCTTTGCCCGGCGAATGTCGTCCACATAGTAGGAGTTGCCGCCGTCGATAATGATGTCGTCCGCTTCAAGATGCGGCGTCAGATTGCTCAGCGTCGAATCCACTACCCCAGAT
>CAHJWI010000041.1 GCA_903642225.1 Acidobacteriaceae bacterium
CCGACCTGATTTACGAATTCGGAGAGGAAAGGAGGTCGCGGAGAATCGCCAGAGCCATTGTGAGGGCACGGCCGATAGCAACTACGGCGGAATTAGCCAAGGTTATATCGGCCGCCGCCCCAGCAATGAAAGGTGACCACTTACATCCGGCGACTTTGACTTTTCAGGCACTTCGAATTCGTGTGAACGATGAGTTAGGGGAGATACGGTCGCTGCTAAGTAGCGCGCCTTCTCTGTTGAAAGTTGGGGGCAGGTTGGCAATGATCAGCTTCCATTCGCTGGAAGACCGGTTAGTGAAGGATGCATTTCGGGATGGCGCAAAAGCTGGAGTCTGGGACGTGCTGACGAAGCGGCCAGTGGTTGCGGAGGTAGAGGAAGAGCAGCGAAACCCACGGTCGCGCAGTGCGAAGTTACGAGTTGCGGTACGGTTAGCGCCGGCAGAGGCAAGAATGAAGAAAGTACCGCCCGAAGGTGGAAGTTTGAGGGGAAGGCGCTAAGTAAGTAATCCGCGGTTGTGGATAAAACGGTGGATCGTGCGGATAACTCAATAAGTTACGACTTAGGACCAGTATGAGTGGCAAGGAAAGAAGCTGAGTGACAGCAATGCGTGAGAGAACTTTTTAGCCGGTCGTTAGAGCGGACGGCGCTCACGGCGAAGGGCTAAAAGGTGCCGGCCATGCAGTACTGGGCAACAAATGATTGCTGCTCTGTAAGACGGCGCCTGTAGCAGGTGTGGCTCAGGAAATCCAACATAGGTTGGGTGGGGTATTCAAGTAGGTACGCCTGGTTCGTTCGGAATCGGGTTTAGCAATGAGAGCGGCGGGAGGAACCAGGCGATGGAACAAGTAATGACAGCAGCAACGGGGATGATGGGCCGGGCACAGCGGGAGCGGGCGGAATCGTTTCGTGAACACAATCGGTCGATATTTGACCAGCAACGGAGGGCTCGGCGTGGGCCGACCCCGGAGATATTCTTTACGAAGCACCTGGATAACAGCCGGTTGGTAAAGGCAGACGATCCGGAGCGGCGGAAGGAAGTGCGGTCGTTCACGATTGCGATGAGCGTGCTGTTTGTGCTGGCGATGACGTATGTCTGGCAGCACTTCAGCTCTATCGAGATGGGCTACTCCATTGAATCGCAGAAGGTGCAGGTGGAGCACCTGCGCGAGGCCAACCGGCAACTGCGGCTGACGGAGGCGCAGCTGAGCGACCCGGACCGGATTGACAAGATTGCGAGACAGCTGGGGCTGGATATGCCGCAGCCGGGGCAGGTTGTGCGGCCGGATGGATCATTTGGGACAGGTGCAGGAGTGGTGGCGGAAGCACAGGTTCCGGGAGTTCTGCTGCGGTAGGGAGGCGTGCTTGATCGTGAGCCGCCAGTAAGTCGTTTAAGGTAAGCAGGAGTAGTCAAGGGGTAAGTCGTATACGGTTGCGACACGTGGCTTGGATGCCGTCGTCCGATGTAGTGGATGGCGTCTTTGGTGAGATAGAGGGAGTGGGAAAGTGATCCAGACACAGCCGACGCAGCAGACGCTGACCGCGCCGATACGTCGCGTTCGTTTTGTGTGGGTAGCAATTGTGTTTCTGTGCTGGACGGGGTTGATTGGTGGGCGGCTGGTGTGGCTGCAGCTGGTGCGGCATCAGGACTGGGTAGACCGGGCGGCAAAGCAGCAGCAACGGACGTTTGAAGTGGCTCCAAGGCGGGGTGTGTTGTATGACAGGAACCTGCGGGAGTTAGCGGTAACTGTGCTGGCGGAATCGGTCTATGCGGTACCGAGTGAGTTAGGCGAGAACCGGGCGAATGTGGCGGAGTTACTTTCCGGCATCGTACATATCGATCCGACAGATAGTTTTACGACGGAGGCCGGGATTTTAGCGCGGCTGAACGCATCGAGAAACTTCGCGTGGGTAGGGCGCAAGTTATCGCCGGATCAGGCGCAGCGAGTGCGCGAGTTGAACTTAAAGGGCGTGTACTTACAAAAGGAATTCAAGAGGTTCTATCCGAACAGTGACCTGGCAGCGCAGACGCTGGGGTATGTGGGTGTGGACGATACCGGACTAGGCGGGCTGGAGCGGGAGTTTGAGGACGAGATGCATGGCACGCCGGGGCATGTGTTGACGGCGGTGGATGCGAAGCGGCACGCACTGGGCAGCGAGGAGCGGGAGCCTCTGCCGGGCGAGAACCTTGTGCTGACGATCGACACGAACATCCAGTACATGGCGGAGCGTGCGCTGGATGCGCAGATGGAAAAGATGAAGGCCGCGCACGGGACGGTGGTGGTGCAAGATCCGCATACGGGGCAAATTCTGGCGCTGGCGATTGCACCGCGATTTAATCCGAATGACTTGCGGCACCAGGACGCGAGCCTGCTGAAGAACCTGGCGGTAAGTGATATTTATGAGCCGGGATCGACGTTCAAGTTAGTAAGTTATAGCGCCGCGATTGACGGCGCGGGTGTGCAGCCGACGGATATTGTGGACTGCCAAGGCGGCGCGATGACGATGTACGGACGTACGCTGCATGACGACAAGAGTGATCACTTTGGGCGAGTGACCGTGCAGTATGCGCTGGAGCACAGCAGCGATGTGGGCGCGGCGAAGATGGCGCTGAAGCTGGGTGCGAATAAGTTCTACGACTACATCAGGGCGTTCGGGTTTGGGGACCGCAGCGGTATTGAACTGCCGAGCGAGACACGTGGACTGCTGCGTGCGCCGAAGAAGTGGGGCGCGACGAGCATCCTGTCGATTGCGATTGGGCAGGAAGTGGGCGTTACGCCGGTGCAGTTATCAACAATGGTGAGCACGATTGCGAATGGCGGAACGTACCTGCCGCCACATGTGTTGCTGCAGGGTACGGATTACATGAAGGGTGACGCACGCTTGCAGCCGGCGGCGTTCCGGGTAACGAACGGCGTGCCGGCGGTGCTGCCGGAAGGCGCGCACCGGGTGATCAGTGAACTTTCCGCGGCAAAGATGCGCGGGATGATGCACGGCATCGTGCTGGAAGGGACGGGGCGGAGTGCGGCGCTGAACGGGTATAGCGCGGCAGGCAAGACGGGCACGGCGAACAAGGTGGATCCGGAGACGCATACGTACAGCCACACGAAGCTGGTGGCGAGTTTTGCGGGGTTTGCGCCGGTGAGCAACCCAGCCATCACGGTGGCGGTGATTATCGATACGCCGACAGTTGGCAGCCGCTATGGTGCGGAGACGAGTGCGCCGGTGTTTAAAGAGGTGGCGCAGCAGGTGCTGGAGTACCTGGGTGTTCCGCACGATCAGCCGTTGAAGCTGGTGGCGGCAACAGGCACGGAGACGCGGCCGGTAGCGGAGGATGGGCCGAGCGAAGCTGCTGGCGATTTGAATGCGCTGTACGCGGAGGCGAACAACTTGCCGGCAGATGATCCGCTGCATGCAAGCGCAGTCGGGCAGGGTACAGTTGCGGTGCAGACTGCTGCGCCGGTGCCTCGGATTGCAGCTGCGCCGGTGCGTGCGGCCGGGGTGTTTGCAGCGCTGCCGGCGGGGATTTTGAACGCGTTTCGGGAGCATGGCGGGTCGTCGTGGATGCCGGAGGAGACTGCGGTGAAGCCGTTGCCCAAGCCGGCTGCCCTTGGGCCGCAGGTGCGAGAGGATGGTGCGGTGTTGGTGGACAGCACGCGCCAGGTCGCGGTGCCGGTGTTCGACGGTACGGCGCTGCGGGGCGTGATCGAGAAGGCAGCCGTGGCGGGGCTGCGGGTGCAGCCGGTGGGCAGTGGCCTGGCGCGGGAACAGGTGCCGGCTGCTGGGACGATGGTGCCGATGGGGACCGAGGTGATTGTGCGGTTTGCGCGGTGAATCCGGGAGCTTCGGCCTGGCTCGTTGTTGCGGTAGGTGGTTTGATCGGTGTGTTTGTGGGAATGGTGGGGACCAGCGGCGCCGTGCTGATTCCGACATTGGTGTACGTGTTTGGTGTGACACAGCTGCGGGCTCAGGGGACTTCGCTGTTTATCGCGCTGTTGCCGGTGTGGGTGTTTCCCCTGTGGAGTTACGCACGCGCGGGGAATGTGAACTGGCGGCTAGGCGCGCTGCTGGCGTGCGGTATGGCGTTCGGCGGCTTCTTTGGCGGGAAGATGGCGCAGGGGCTGCCGGATGCGGTGTTGCGGAAGGGCTTTGCGGTGGTGTTGCTGGGGTTGTCGGTAAAGATGTTTCTGCAGCGGTAACGTAAATCACCAGACCAAGCGCCGCTATGTTGCGGACAAAGCGACCTCGGAATAGAGTGGTGCGCTGGTGACGTCATGCAGAGATGCTTGTCAGGAACTGCGGTCTGCGTTGCTCTCTTTACCTGGGGACAATCCTTAAGCGCGCAGGGCGGCAGCATCTGTGGCACTGTGCATGACGAGAAGGGCGGGCTTGCGTCGCATATTCGCGTACAGGCGTTTTACCTGGGAGCGCACAGCGGGCCGGAAGACCGTACGGTGACCAATGCTGAAGGCCGCTACTGCATGGTCGGCATCCAGCCAGGGGAGTACATGCTGACGGCGGATGATGCTGCGAAAGGCTATCCAGACCTGGCGGCAACATTCTACTGGCCGACCACATTTGAAACGACAGTAACGATTTCTGTGGGCTCGCCCCGGGCCGTGGTGAATTGGAGTATTCCTTATAAGGCGGCCACGCTGCATGTGGTCGCTCACGACCGCATAACCGGTGAACCCGTCCAGGCTATAGGCATTGAGCTTGTAGTAGGAGGCAGTGAGAAGACCCGCCGCAACCAAGGCAGTTTCCAGAACAACACGGTACTGCTTCCGCCGAACGAAGATGTGTTGGTGAAGGTAAGCGCCGGAGGGTATCGACCATGGCCAAGCGATCAACCTCAGGGTAAGTCGGTCGCCCTGCCACCTGGTGCAGAGCGCACATTGGATGTCACGCTCGAACCGTTCACGCCGAAGTGATCGTAGTCTGCCGCCTGCGCATATTGGTCAGGCCTACCAGATGAGTTGGAGGCAAGAGATGGATTGGCGGGGCAGGGTGGTGGTGAGGGTGGCGGTGCCGTGGGTGACGGTGATGGGGCCAGGGGTGTCGAGAGTTTGAAGTTTGGCGGCGCGGTGGAGGAGGGTGAGTTGGGTGGAGGTGGGGTGCTGGGGGGAACCCATGGCTTGCCAGGCGGTGTAGCTGTTGCTGTGGGTTGCGTCGATGCGGAAGTGGGTGAGGCGGGCGTGGTGGAGGTTCGCGGGCAGGCCGGTGATGGTAACGGTGGTCGGTGTGGGTTGGGTGGCGGGGGTTCCGGCTGGGAGCTCGGCGAGGTCGTGGTAGTTCCAGAGGAGGACGGCGGCCTGATGAGGAGCGGCGGTGGCTATCGCGTCGATGTCGGGTGAGGTGCGGACGCCGGTGTCGAGGAGGGTGGCTAGCGGGACTTCGCCGGTGCTGGTGGTTTGGACGCGGTCGCCTTTGAGAAGGGCGGTCATGCGGAAGAGGTTAAGGATGGGTTTGTCGATGCCGTTGGTCGAGAGGTCGCGGAAACCTTCAAAGAAGTCGCGGTCTTCGAACTCGAAGGACCAGCTGAGCATGCTGATGAGGTTGACGTTGTGACGGTCCTGCAAGGCGAAGAGGGCTTTGTACGCGGCGGCGGTGTAGGCGGGATAGAGGGTGCCGTTACGGTAGTTGTTGGCGGGATTTACCTTGCTGGAGCAGGCGGCGCAGCCTTCGGGATCTGCCTCGGAGAGGATGATGGGGAGATGCTGGAATTGCGGGTATTTGGCAATGATTCTAAAGCCGTGGTCGACGTCCTGTAGCTCGCTGCGGAGGCCCATGGTGACAGTGCCGTCGACGACTTTGGGCTGGCCTTTTGCGTGGAAGCTGATGAAGTTGAGCGGGCTTTTGGTTTCGGCGATGTGGGTGAGGAAGCCTTCGAGAAACTGTGCAGCGTGGGGGTTGTTCGGACCGGTTGTGGCGGGGCCGCCGACGATGGCGCCAGGTAAGGCGGAGCGTACGCCGGCTACGGCAAAGTCATAGAGTTTGAGGTAGTCCTGCAGGCTGCCGTGCCAGTAGTCGATGTCGGGCTCGTTCCAGACTTCGAAGTACCAGGTTTTTACGGTGTCGCGGCCATAGCGCTGTACCAGATGTTCGGTCACCTTGCGGCTGAGTTCGCCCCACTTTGCGTAGTCTTTGGGTGGGTTGTTGCTGCTGCCGCTTATGGAGCTTTTTGGGTAGTGAACCTGGTAGGCATCGCGGCCGGGAACGGTGGCGGCGAGGTCCTGCGGCATGAAGCCGAGCTCAACCATGGGGCGGACGCCGGCGGCTTTGTAGGCGTCGAAGATGCCGTCGAGGATGGCGAAGTTGTAGACGGGATGGCCCTGGGCGTCTTCAGAGTAGACGCCGGTGGAGGACCACTTGAGCTCGGGTGTGCCGTTGCCGCTGGTGAGCAGGTGGTGGGCGCGGATGGTGACTGGCACCGGCGAAAGGTCGTGAAGTTCGCGAAGAAGTGCTCGGCCGTTAGGGGTGGTGGTGTAGTTGCCTTCGTCGTAGCCGAACCAGCGGTCGATGGGTTTGTAAGGGGCGATGGTGTGGTCGAGAGCGACGGTGATGGCGACGGGCTGCTGAGCGGGGGCGGGTGTGGAAAGCAGGAGGAGGGACGCGAGCAGGTGGAGGCGCATACACCATGCACTGTAGCGCAGATACAGGAAAGGGACAGCTTGACGCTGCCCCTTGTGAAGAAGTGGTGTGACTAGCGGGGTACGGCCGTACTGCCGGAGCGGATTGCTGCGGCAGTGGCACTGGCGGTGGGCCAGTAACCCTTCTTGGAGATGATGTCGAGGCCGGGGCGGAGGACGCGGACTTCGACGGGGCGGTACTTGCCGTCGATGAAGGGCTCTGTGGAGTAGTAGCCGGCGGTGTACTGCACGCGGACCTCTTCGGCGATCTTGGCGAAGCTGGTCTCGATACCCTTGGTGCGGAACTCTGAAATGGCCTGCCCGCCGGTGGCGGAGGCGTATTGGGGTAGCACGTTCTCCTTCATGGTGAAGGGGATGTGGTACTTGTCAAGAAATCCGACGTAGGGTGTGGCGGAGTCGCCGACGACGGTGGCGTAGAGCGCGATGTTGTTAGTTTGCAGGAACTTGACGAGTTCTTTGGACTTGACTTTGGAGCCGGATTCGCGGCCGTCGGAAACGACGTAAATCACGCGGCGGCGGCCAACGGGCTGGGTGGTGAGAGACTTTGCCGCTTCAAAGATGGCGTCGTTCAGCGGATGCTGCTCTTTAGGGATGTTGCCAGTGTTGTTCTGCAGGCCGCCGGTGCCGTGGTTGCGGTTGGTGTTGGGGTCGATGTTGCTGTTGGCACCGTTGTTGTACTCGATGTTCTGCTCAAGTGGGCCGTTGCCGCCAAGTGCGGCAAAGTTTGCCTCGCGGCCTTCGGTCTTGGACTGCTCGAGGACAGCGGTGATGCGGGCGCCGTCTGCCTTGGTGAAGTCGGTTTTCTGGCGGGTGCCGTTGTTATAGGTGAAAACGGCCATGGTGTCGTAGGGGGTGAAGGCACCCTGCACCGCTCCGAGGGCGGTGTTGACGGACTTCATGGTTTGATAGGGGACGGACTGATCAATGATGAACGCGACGGAGAGCGGGTAGGGATCTGTGGTGAAGAGGCGCATGTGCTGGCGGACGCCGCTCTCGTAGATCTGGACTTCGCGCCAGTCGATGGCGGGAACGAGTTGGCCCTTGTTGTCCTTGACCGTGAAGGGGACTTCGACGAAGTTGACGGTGACCTGGAGGGGTTTGGCGCGGCCGCCTTCGCCGGTCTGAGGCGTGAGGTCAGGGGCGGCTTCGTTGACCTGGTCGGACGGGGGCTGTGTTGCAGCTGGGCGCGAACCGAGGGTAGTTGCGGGTGCATTTGGGTCGTCTGCCGGTGTGTCTGTGCTGGCGCTTGTGCCTTTGCCGGGTGCGATTGCCGTCGGGTTGGGGATGACCTGCTGCGGGCGGGGGCTGTCAGGGACCTGGGCCTGCGGGCTATCCGGCAGGGCCTGAGCGCGGGCTGCTGTGGTGCTGAGGACCGCTGCCGCGGCCAAAATTCCTGCTGCAAATACTGACTTCACCCTTGTGACTCCCCTTTGCTGCCTATCTGTTTGAGAGTAACAGTGGCGATGCTGATTGGACGCAGTAGGCGTATGGACCGTTGTGAACGGGTGACGGTAGACTCACGGGTGGGTTCGTCCGTCCAACGGACGTATGCGACTTTCATCCCTTGCCTTTGCTGCCTGCCTACTTGCTGTTTCACCTCGCCTTATTCGTGGGCAAGAGGCGCCATCGCCCGGGGGGCCGCCGCCGGCAAGCACGGCACCACCACCAGTGGACGATGACAAGACACTTGATAGTAAGCAGACCATCCGTGTGCGGGCGAACCTGGTCAACACGTACTTTAGCGTGCGCGACAAGGGTGGCTACCTGACAGGACTGCACAAGGACGACTGCCAGGTGTTTGAAAACAAGGAGCCGCAGACGATCCGCAACTTTACGCAGGAGAAGACACTGCCGCTGACGATCGGCATCCTGCTGGATACGAGCGGCTCACAGATGAATGTGCTGCCGCTGGAGAAAGAAGCCGGCTCCACATTTTTAAAGGACATGATTACGCCGAAAGATGAAGCGTTTTTGCTGAGCTTCGACATTAACGTGGACCTGCTGAGCGACTACACGAGCAGCACGCGGGAGCTGCGCCGCGCGATGGACAAGGCGGAGATCAACACCGGCGCGGGTACCGGGAGCGTGACCGGCAACAGCACCCCGAAAGGTACGCTGCTGTACGACGCGGTGTACCTGGCGGCGCATGACAAACTGCGGCAAGAGGCCGGACGCAAAGTGCTGGTGCTGTTGACGGACGGCGGCGACCAGGGGAGCCAGGTGAAGCTGCGAGAAGCGATTGAGGCCGCGCAGAAGTCGAATGCGATTATCTATGTGATTTTGATCAGCGATGCCGGATTCTATAGTGGTGGTGGCTTCAATATCGGGCTGAATGGCGCCTCAGAGATGGACAGGCTGACCAAGGAGACTGGTGGGCGATTGATCAACATTGGGCACAACGGCAACAAGCTGGACGATGCGTTTGCGCAGATCAGCGATGAACTGCGGACGCAGTACCTATTGAGCTATGTGCCGAAGACTCCGGAGCTGGACGGGACGTTCCGAACGATCAACATTACGTGTGGGAAGGATGCCAGGGTGCAGGCGCGCAAGGGCTACTACGCCGTGAAGGAATCGCTCGAGTAGCGGCCGGCGGTGGCCGCTGACAGCAGTGACTTTCACGGCAGAGCGGTGGCGAACCGTGGTCCGCAAATTCCTGTGTGTAGGGCTGGTGCCGGACAGCCGTCGTCGAGCTGGCGGTCTGTCGCGTGTGAAGTGCGACGGGTCGGCTCGAGAGCAGGTCAGTCCGGCGATGGACTCTGCGCGTACGTGTTGTGGTCGATCGTCGGCAAGTCTAATGTGGGCGATCAACTACACCGCAGAGGTAACAACACAGGGCGTCGTGGTAACACTAAGGGGTCGAGTAAGGTAACACTACGGTTGCAGCCAGGTAACCTGTTCGATGTTCTCGGATGACACTTTCGGTGTATGTACGGTTGCCTGTTTATCGGGGTGAAAGTTTTATTGTCCTGGCGGCAAAAGGCGACATTTCGGGTGAATGATGGCAATCGTCGACAGACTTAGCGCAATGTGACGTGCATCATAAGGAGAAATACGGATGTGTTAAAAGTCCGGACTGAATATTCTCCCTGAGGGTCTAACTTGCGTCTGCCTAAACTTATTTCATCTTTAGCTGTGCTTGCTTGCACGAGCTGTATTGCTCGCGCCGATATTGTGACCAGCATGATAGGTACTCCCACCAAGGTCGCGGATGGCTATGCCTATACTTACGACGTTGCTCTGGTTGGTGGTCAGTTAGACGCAACGACTGGCGCCGGCAATCCTACCCCGCTGCAGTTCGGCACAATTTACGACTTTGGTTCTGCTACCTTCATCGGTGCGACGGGGTACCTAGCAAGCAGCTTTATTTTCTCGTTCGCCAACGTGACGAATCCGTACGCATTTCTGACGCTTCCCACAGATAATCCGGACACTTTGAATATTCGTTATACCTACGATGGAACGTCTTTGCTGTCGGCCCGTGATCTAGGTAGCTTCACGGTCGTTTCGCCCTACGCGATGTCAGTGAATGGTGGAATCTACGATGGTCAGTCGTACAAGAGAACTAACAACAGCATTCAAGGCAATATAGGTCAATTGAATGTTCCAATAGTACCTTCAAGCGTGACGCCGGAGCCTTCAAGCCTAGTACTTCTTGGCACAGGTTTGCTGGGCATGGCCGGTGCACTCCGTCGGCGATTTATTTAATCCGTGTACTTCGAAGTCAAGTTTACACTTACCCTTTCGAGCCCCGGCTTTGCCGGGGCTTAACCTATGCTGCTGTAGGCGCAAAGAGTCAAGCCTTCGAAGCCTAAGTGGATCGTTAGCTGTGGTCACTGTGACCAGGGCACGCCACACAGTGAAGTTGCCGCCGACGGAGCCCAGGATGTGGGTTGGCGACTCACGCAAAAGCATTCGACCAAACAGACTGCCCGACTGTAGACAGAGAAGCTGTGTCGTGGTATGAGACGCGGTTACGTACACCGGGCCCGTCTAGACAAGGCTGGACTTGTCCACGAGAGTCACAAGTGGCTACATTCCCTCACATGTTGCCAAGCGCCCACATCGTGTCGCTAAAAGCCCGCAATCTGTTGATTTGATGAAGTAGTTATGGGTGACGTATGAATCTGGCACGTTTAGTTCGGAAAAAATGAGGAGTTCATCGCTTGAGCGGACGGGAGGGGCATTCGGCAGGCATCATAGGCAGTGTCTGCTGATTCGTGGAGTCGGTTGGAACATCTTCTAGAGGTCCAAACTTGCGTCGCACCCTTGGTTTAGCAATATGTGCCGTGTTCGTTTCCACCGTGTCGGTTGCGCGGGCGGATATTGTAACCGCCCTGACAGCGGCACCTGTGCAGGTTGCGGGGGGCTTTTCGTATACCTACGATGTGGAGCTTACGGGTGGTGAGCTGGACGCCACGGGCGGGGGGAGTAAGCCGACACCTTATCAGTTTGGTACAGTGTATGACTTTGGGCCTGCCACGTTTGTGGGAGCGACGGGGCTGCTGGCCAGCAGCTTCGCCTTCAGTTTTCTAAGTACGAATACCTCTGCATACCTGACGGCGCCTCCGGACGATGGCACGATCGCGAATATTCGGTTCACGTATGACGGAACGGTCGTGGTTCCTGCTCAGGATCTGGGCCAGTTCACTGTACTTTCGCCCTATGGGTTGCTAAATACTGGCGGCTACTATGACGGTCAGTCGTACAAGGTGAGCAATGATTCGGTGCAGGGCAATGTGGGCCTGCTTTCGATTCCGGATACATCGTCGGCCGTTACACCGGAGCCTTCAAGCCTGGTTCTGCTGGGGACCGGCATTCTGGGTGTGGCGGGTGTCCTTCGGCGTCGCCTAGCTTAGGTCGGACTAGTGACTTGCAGAGGTGCATAGAGGCCCCACATCATTGGGGCCTCTGTCGTTTTCGTTGTACGAAGCACGTTATTGGGCCGCTGCAATGTTTTGCAGCAGGACTTCTGCGGTGCCTGATGGACCGAGCCAGGTGAGGAGCCCGACTGTTGTCCATCTGATGTTGCCTGCCTTGTTGACGACAACGAGTAGTGGTGCGCCGCTGGCGCCCAGCGCCCGCAGTAAGGGCTTTTTGCTGCAAAGCGTATGCGCTGCGTGCAAGCCGAAGGTACCGGTGCAGGCAGAGAGAACGAGTTCGGCTACCTGGCCTGCTGGTAGACGAGCGTCCAGCTCTTCCACGGATTTCATCGCTGCGGGTGTGGTGGGTGCGTCTTCAGGCACGATGACGTACAGCGCAATGCAAGGGGCGTTCATGCGGGAGTTTGCACAGTGACGCTTTGTGGGCAGGCCGGGCAGAGGTTGGCCAAGGCTGTCGTATTGGCGACGGGCGTCTGCGATTTGCCCCTCGGCGGTGGTGAGTGGCGTAGTTCGGGCGGCGACGGCAGAGCGGATCTCGTCTGCGGCGGAGGTGGCTCCGTTGGGGACACGGTTAGGACTATTTTCGTGCACGAGGGTGACGGTGCGCCAGGCCGCGGCTTCAGCCTGGTCGCGGGGCAGATCGCTGGTGCAGGTGTTCAGGCAGGCGAGCAGATCTGGCTGGCGAAGGAGGGCGATAGAGACAGCGTGGGCCGTGTGCGAGATCTGCATGGACTGAATAGCGAACTCGAATATCGCCTCCTGCGCGGCAGTGATGGGGCCTTTGCCGCGCAGCTCGGTGAGGTCGTCGAAAACGTTGGTAGGAGAGTCGAGGTGCAGGTCTGCTTGCACAAGGAGGGCAAAACCTTCGGTGCGGTGGGCGGGTGTGGGATCGCGGCTGTAGCGGCGGGCGGCGGAGTAAGTGCCGGGCCAGTTCTGGCCGAGGGCGCAGATACGTGCGAGAGCGAGGAGTTCCTCACCGTCATAGGGGTTTTTCTGAAGTTGAGTGCACTGTGCGGCGGCATCGCGGACGGCGTTGGTGAAGGCCGCAAGTTCGATGCTGGACCAGTTTGCCATGTCGCTGCGGACGTCATCGACGGGGCGGAGGAGATCGAGGTAGAGGGCGGTTGGGCTGGGTACGTCGATTGGTGGTGCCTGGGTTTGAACGGGCGCGGCCTGCTGCTGCCCAGTGGCGGCTGCTGCCATGAGGAGCAAAATGGTGCAGAGTCGTGCGCGTCCCGGCAGAGCTTTATGCCTCCATGAGGCCGGAGTAGACGGCCATGCCTGCGACGGCGTCGACGCCCATGCTGTCGAGGTCGTCGACTTCCTGCTGGGAGCGGATGCCGCCGGCGACGATGAGCTGTTTGGCGGTGCAGGCGCGAAGGATGGCGGCGGCTTCGGTGGGGAAGCCGGTCATGGTGCCTTCGGTGTCGACGTGGGTGTAGAGGAAGGCGGCGCAGTCGTTCTCAAGCCAGGTGACGGCTTCTTCGGGCGTGAGGTCGACCTGTTCTTTCCAGCCTTTGACGGCGACGCGGCCGGCCTTGGTGTCGACGGAGAAGACGAGTTTCTCTTCGCCGAGGGTTTTGCGGAGAGTCTCTGCGAAGGCGAGGTTGAGGATGGGGTGGCGCTTGCGGTCGGGCTCGCTTGAGCCGCCGAAGAGGGTGGAGCCGTAGATGACGCGGGATGCGCCGCGGTCGAGCATGCGTTGGCCGTCTTCAGGGGTGCGGAGGCCGCCGCCCACCTGGCAGGTGAGTTTGCGTGTGAACTGCTCAATGAGGCCGGTGTTGGAGCCCTGGCGCATGGCGGCGTCAAGGTCGATTAGCTGGACCAGGGGGTATTTGGCGAAGCGGTCGATCCAGATGTCGAAGTCGTCGAAGGCGAGCTTGAGGGTTTGGCCTTGGACGAGCTGGACGATGCGACCGCCCATGAGGTCGATGGAGGGGATGAGCATGGGTCTAGGGTATCGCGATGCGCTCTGTAGCTTTGCGGCGAAGCGGTAGGGTTCTCCGCTGTGAAGGACGATAAAGCTGCACTGCTCCGGTCGAAATGACAGTTCCTGGGGCGCTGCGCTTAGAGGCGGACTGGGATGCCGGCGATTTTGAGGTCGCGTTTGAGGGCCCAGGAGTCGGTGATGCCGAAGTGGAAGATGCTGGCGGCGAGGGCGGCGTCGGCTTTACCGCCGTTGGGAGCGGTGCTGAAGACTTCGACGAAGTGTTGGGCGTTGCCTGCGCCGCCGGAGGCGATGACGGGGATCTGGACGGCGGCGGAGACCCGGGCGATGAGGTCGCAGTCGAAGCCGGCGCGGGTGCCGTCGGCGTCCATGCTGGTGAGGAGGATTTCGCCGGCGCCACGGTGCTCGGCTTCGCGGGCCCAGTCCACGACGCGGCGGGCGGTGGGTTTGCGGCCGCCGGAGACGTAGACTTCGGCTTCGGCGATGGGGTCTGCAGCGTCGGGGTTACGGCGGGCGTCGATGGCGACGATGACGGCTTGTGCGCCGAAGGATGCGCCGATTTCGCCGATGAGGTCGGGGCGGGCGATGGCGGCGGAGTTGATGGAGACCTTGTCTGCGCCGGCGTGGAAGACGGCCTCTGCGTCGTGCGCGGTGCGGATGCCGCCGCCGACGGTGAAGGGGATGAAGAGCTGGGCGGCGGTGCGCTTTACCGTGTCTATGAGAGTGCCGCGGCCTTCGTGGGTGGCGGTGATGTCGAGCAGGACGATTTCGTCGGCACCGGCGGCGGCGTGGCGGTGGGCGAGCTCGGCGGGGTCGCCGGCGTCGATAATGTCGAGGAACTGAATGCCTTTGACGACGCGGCCGGCGCGGACGTCGAGACAGGCAATTACGCGTTTGGTTAACACTACTCCAACCTCCGCCGTTCCTTCGGCGCGTACAAACGCACTCGATCCCACGCCTCAGCTGTAAGGGCGGTTTTCGGAATGAATAAGAAGTTCTTTTCGCGCACGAAGAGGAGGGCCAACTGGCTGTCCTCCGCTAAATCCAGCACTGCTGACCAAAAGAAGCGTCCTTCGCTTCTTCCCGGAACCGTCGAGATCAACTGAGTGTCGTCGAATTGGAAGGTTACTGGCTTTCCGCGAAGCGAGGCGGGGACACAGTTATTCCATGCGCGTCTGAGCTGATACCAGCGATGTACCGGAACAAAGATCGCAAACACAAGACCACCCACCGCGAACGGAACGACAAGTGTTACGAGGTGCGGGCGCTTGGCGGCCAAACCAAACAAGGTAATACCAATCGCCACGCAGCCCAGGATCGGGCAAACCCAGAAGTAAAGCCAATAGGAGATCGCTGCCTTTGGCCGGCTGCGACGAAAGAGTTTTTGCGCGTTCAGAAAATCCTGCTTCAGCAAAACGTACTCGTAGACAGGTGTGTCCATAAATCTATAGCTCCACGAAGTTGCGGAGGATTTGGAGGCCGGTGGGGCCGGATTTTTCGGGGTGGAACTGGACGCCCATGACGTTGTTGCGCTCGACGGCTGCGGTGAAGGAGCCGCCGTAGGTGGTGGTGGCGGCGGTGTCGGCGCTGACGGGGGCGCGCCAGCTATGGGTGTAGTAAACGAAGCTGCCGGGGGCGATGTTGCGGAGGAGGCGGCTGTCGGGGCGGATGTCTTCGAGGGAGTTCCAGCCGACGTGGGGGGACTTAAGTAGTTCGCCTTCGTAGGTGGCAGGGAAGCGGTCGCAGGCGCCGCCGAAGTGGCAGAGGCCATCGGTGGACTCCGCCTCGGTGGAGCCCTGGTAGAGCCACTGAAGGCCGACGCAGATGCCGAGGAAGGGGACGCCGCGGGCGATGGCTTCGCGGGTAGCCTCGGTCAGTTGCAAGTCGTGGAGTAATTGGGTGGCGCGGAAGTGGCCTACACCGGGGAGGACGATTTTGGTGGCGTTGCGGACGTCTGCGGGGGATTGCGTGACGTGGGTTTCGGCACCAAGGAAGTGCAGCGCTTTGACGACGCTGGTGAGGTTGCCGGCTTTGTAGTCGATGACCTGGATCATGCCGGTTGGGGTCCTTTGGTCCAGTCTTCTACGCGGAGGTTTTCGACGTGCGCAAAGGCTGCGTCGTTAGTGACAAGGATGACGTCGAGCGCGAAGGCGTGTGCGGCGATGAGACTGTCGAGGGCGGCGAGAGACTTGCCAGTACGCTTCTGCGCGACGGCAAGGGCTGCATACTGATGTGCGCACCGCGAGTCCCAGGGCTCGACGATGATGCTGCGGAGGAGCTCTTCGGTGGCGACGCGCGCCCTTGCGTGTGCAGGCAGAAAGGCGAGTCCTACGCGCAACTCTGCTTCGATCACGGAGGAGAGGAAGAGCTGTCTGCCGGGAACGCTTTGCATGCGACGCGTTAGCGCGGGAAAGGCGTCTTTGACATAGAAGCTGACGATGTTGGTGTCGAGCAGGTAGCGCGTCATTCCGAGAAGTCGGGGACGCGAACGGGGGATTTGTCGCGTGGCGGCAGAACGAACGCGTTTCGTTCCTCCTGGGTCAACTCGGCAACCATCTCGAAAAAGCGATCCAAGGATTTTTCTTTTGGCGAGAGGATGACGTCGCCGGTTTGCGGGTCTTTGCGGATGGCGACCTCGTCGCCTTCAAAACGGAATTCGCTGGGGAGGCGAACTGCCTGGCTGCGGCCGTTTTTGAAGAGTTTGGCTGTACGCTGCATGGGCGACCTACGATCTAGACCGTAGTATATACCGGCTTATCGTCCACTACCTGATCAGCCGCGCAGTTCCAAATAGGAGATGAAAGCCGGTAATAAAAGTAGTAGAAGTTGCAGGGACATGACAGCAACCAAGCCGAGTCGCTCCCATCTTGAGAAGATGCCGAAAGACCGAGCTTCGAGGATAACGGCTGCAAGTAGCAGAACACACGCGGGTAGCGCAAAGAGGAGTGGAACGTGTGAATCACGGGGACCTTCTTGGAATGCAGCTCGGCCGACGATCATTCCTACCGACAGAAATGAAAGCACCGCCCCTCCAAAGGTGAGGGCGAAGGGCAGTCGCAGTACGCGATTCACTACAGAAGACCCTTGGTGCTGGGGAGGAGGTCTTTCATGCGTTCGTCGCGGCTGGTGGCGCCGCGGAGGGCGCGGGCGAAGGCTTTGAAGATGGCTTCGATTTTGTGGTGGTTGCTGCGGCCGTACATGGTTTTGACGTGGACGTTGCATTTGGCGCCGCGGGCGAAGCCGTCGAAGAAGTCTGGGAGGAGTTCGGTTTGCAGGTCGCCGACAAGGGGGGCGTTTACCTGGTCGTCGACGACGTAGCTGACGCGGCCGGAGAGGTCGACGGCGGCGACTGCCAGGGTTTCGTCCATGGCCATGACGAAGTATCCGGCGCGGAGGATACCTTTCTTGTCGCCGAGGGCCTTATCGAAGGCTTCGCCGAGGGCGATGCCGACGTCTTCGACGGTGTGGTGCTGGTCGACGTCGAGGTCGCCGGTGCACTTGAGGGTGAGGTCGAAGCCGCCGTGGCGGGTGAAGAGCTCGAGCATGTGGTCGAAGAAGCGGATGCCGGTGGAGACGGTGTACTGGCCGCGGCCGTCGAGGTTGAGGACGAGGGCGATTTGGGTCTCGGTGGTGGTGCGTTCAACAACGCCGATGCGGCCCGCGGGCTCAGAGGTGCGGTGGTCTTCGCCGCCCGCCTGGAAGGTGGCGCGCTCCGTGGCTTCGTTCCAGCCGGTGGTGGTGGGGCTGTCTGCCTTGGGCGCGGCGCTGGAACCCAGGACAGAGGAGCCCGGCAAGGGAGCGAGGGTGGCGGAGGGCGGGAGGTGGAGGTCGCCGGCGTTGCCGTTGGTTTGTTCGCCTGCGCTGACGACGGTGCGCTCACTCATACTCGCGTGCTCCTTCAAGTTCAGGGTCTGGGGTGGCTCCGTCTGCCGGAGTCCATTGGATGCTGGCGAAGCTGTCGCGGAGGGCGGCGATGGCGGTGTCGATCTGGTCGGCAATGCCGACGGTGATGCGGACGTAGCCGGCGAGGCCGGGGTCGGAGGAGCGGTCGCGGACGAGGACGCCGCGGGCGCGCATGGCGGCGACCAGATCTTTGTGTTTGGGGCCGACGCGGAAGAGGACGAAGTTGGCCTGTGACGGCCAGCGGGGAACCTTCATGTTGTCCAAGGTCCTCTCGATACGGGCGCGGCCTTCGCGGATCTGGGCGACGTACCAGTCGAGGTAGTCGGTGTCGGAGACACAGGCGGAGACGGCGAGGAGGGCAACGCCGTTGACGTTGTAGGGCGAGCTTGCCTTGCGGATGGGATCGATAAGGACGGATGGGCCGGCGAGAAGGCCGACGCGGAGGTTGGCGAGGCCGTATGCCTTGGAGAAGGTGCGGGCGACGATGATGTTTGCGGGGCCGGTTCCGTTCGCGACATCGTCCATGACGGTTTCGCCGAAGAAGTGGAAGTAGGCTTCGTCGACCATGACGACGGCGTGGCGTGCGGCGGCGGCGATCTCGTGAATTTGGGCGCGGGTCATGACGGCGCCGGTGGGGTTGTTTGGTGAGACGAGGATGATGAGCTTGGTTTTTGGTGTGATGGCTTCAAGCAGGCGCCTGTGGGGGAAGACGAGGCTTTCGTCGGCCTGGATGCGGACGGCGGTTGCGCCCATGGCGCCAATGTTGACGTCGTACATGAAGAAGGAGGGGGTGGCAAAGAGGGCCTCGTCGCCTTCTTCAAGGTAGGTGAAGCAGACGAGGTGGATGGCTTCATCGACGGCGTTGGTGAGCAGGACCTGGGCGGGTTGGAGGCCGAGGGCTTCTGCGACGACCGCTTCGACCGGGGCCCGCTCGGGGTAGACGGTGAGGCCTTCGAGGGTGAGGGTGCTGAGGGCTTCGCGGACCTTTGGGCTGGGGGCGTGGGTGTTCTCGTTGAAGTCGAGGCGGAGGGCGTCGCGGCCGTTGAGGGGTGGATGGTACTCCGGCATGGCCTGGACGGCACGGCGGGGCTGGATGGTGGGGGTGGCATCAACCTTAACCGAAGATGGAGCCGTCGGCGAAGGTGGGGCACCCGGTTTTGCGGTGAGCGAAGTTGGCTCGGTGGTTGTGATCATCGGTTGCCTGCTTTCATGCGGACGCGAACGCTCTCGGCGTGGGCGGTGAGGCCTTCTGCGGTGGCGAGGGCGATGGCTTGGGGGCCGAGGGTTTGGAGGCCTTGTGCGGTGTAGTTCTGCACGGTGATGATTTTGAGGAAGTCTGTGACGGCGAGGCCGCCGCGGATGCGGCCGGTGCGGCCGGTGGGCAGGACGTGGTTGGGGCCCGAGATGTAGTCGCCCATGGACTGGGGGGAATAGTTGCCGACGAAGACGGAGCCTGCGTTGGCGACCCAGGCGAGGTCTTCGGTGGTGTCGACGGTAAGGTGTTCGGGCGCGAGGCGGTTGGTGAGGGTGTGGGTCTCTTCTACCGAGCCGCAGAGGAAGATGGTGCCGCGGGCTTTGAGGGAGGCGTGGGCCAGCTTGTTGGCTTTGGCTTGCGTCTTGGTTTCTTTGAGGACCTGGTTGGCGAGCTCCTCGTTTGCCGTGATGAAGATGGCGAGGGTTTCGGGGTCGTGCTCGGCCTGGGCGACGAGGTCTGCGGCGATGCCGGCGGGGTCGCCGGTTTCGCTGGTGACGGTGATCTCGGTGGGGCCGGCGGGCATGTCGATGCCGCAGATCTGGCTGGCGATGATCTTGGCGGCGGTGACGTAGAGGTTACCGGGGCCGACGATCTTGGTGACGGGGTCGATGGTTTCTGTGCCGTAGGCGAGGGCGGCGATGGCCTGTGCGCCGCCGATGCGGTAGAACTCGGTGATGCCGGCGAGGTATGCGGCAGCAAGGGTTTCAGCTGCGGGTTTGGGGCTGGTGACGACGATGCGCGGGACGCCGGCGACCTGGGCGGGGATGGACGTCATAAGCAGTGTGGATGGCAGCGGGTAGCGGCCGCCTGGGACGTAGCAGCCGACGGAGTCGAGTGGGCGAACGATCTGGCCGACGGTGACACCGGGGGTGTTTTCAGTGGTCCACTCGTCGGGCTTTTGCTGCTCGGCAAAGTGGCGGATGTTGTCCGCGGCGGTCTGCAAGGCGGTGCGGAGATCGGCGGGGATGGTGTCCCAGGCGGCTTGCATCTCTTCGGGGGTGACGCGGAGGGTTTGGTTCTTTTGGAAGCCGTCGAGTTTGTGGGCGAGCTTGGTGAGGGACTTGTCGCCGTGTTTCTGGACGGTCTGCATGATTTTGCGAACGACGGGTTCGACTTCGGCGGTCTTGGTGGTGCCGCGCGCTTCGAGCTCGCGGAGAAGGGTCTCGGCCTTCTTTGCGTTCTTACCGGTTATCTTTATGATCTTCATACGGATGCCTTCTGTGTTGTGTGGGGTCGGTCTTCGACCGAAAGAGCGCTTGCGCTGAACCCACCCTTTCGCGCTTACAGGTGCTTGCCAATCGAGAATTAGCTCAGCGCGAAAGAAGGGGCACCCGGTTTGTGGGTCTGGTGGCGTGTTTTGAGCGACGCTACAGGACGACCTTGCTGAGGGGGTATTCGACGATGCCGCTGCCGCCGGCGGCTTTGAGTTTGGGGATGACGTCGCGGACGGTGGTTTCGTCGAGGATGGTGTTGACGGCGACCCAGTCGCTGTTCTGCAGGTGCGAGACGGTGGGTGAGGAGAGGGCGGGGAGGACGGCGAGGACGGCGTCGAGTGAGGCCTTGGGGACGTTGAGCATGAGGCCTACCTGCGAGAGCGCGTTGATGGCGCCGTTCAGCATCATGGCGAGGTTCTGGATTTTCTGGTGTTTGAAGGTGTCGGCCCACGCGGATTTGTTGGCGATGAGCTGGGTTTCGCTCTCCATGAGGGTTTCGATGATGCGGAGGCGATTGGCGCGAAGGGAGCTGCCGGTTTCGGTGACTTCGACGATGGCGTCGGCGAGCATGGGCGGCTTGACCTCGGTGGCGCCCCAGGAGAACTCGACCTTGACGGGGATGTTTTTCGCGGCGAAGTAGCGCTTGGTGTACTCGACGAGTTCGGTGGCGATGATCTTGCCGGCGAGGTCTTCGGGCTTGTTGTAGGGTGAGTCTTCCGGGACGGCGAGCACCCACTTGACGGGCTGGCGCGACTGCTTGGAATAGGTGAGGGAGGTGACGCGCTCGACGTCGGCCAGATTCTCGAGCACCCAGTCGTTGCCCGTGAGGCCGGCATCGAGGGCGCCGGCTTCGACGTAGCGTGCCATCTCCTGCGCGCGGACGAGCATGCACTCGATTTCGTCGTCGTTGATAGCGGGAAAGTAGGAGCGGCCATTAGCGGCGATTTGCCAGCCGGCGCGGGCGAAGAGGGCAACGGTGGCGTCCTGGAGTGAGCCTTTGGGAATGCCGAGGCGGAGCTTCTGAATCATTTACTTGGTCCCTATTCCTGCGCCGTGCCGATGGTTTTGGTGAAGCAGCTGACTGTGCCTTCGTGGCAGACGAGGCCGTCGCCGTCGACGGTGACGCGGAAGAGGAGGGCGTCGGTGTCGCAGTCGGTGGAGGTGGAGACGATGCGGAGGCGGTTGCCGCTGGTTTCGCCTTTCATCCAGAGCTTGTTGCGGGTACGGCTGAAGAAGGTGACGAAGCCGGTGGAAAGGGTGTGGGCGTAGCTTTCCTGGTTGAGGAAGCCAAGCATCAGGACTTCACCGGTCTCAGCGTGCTGGACGATGCCGGGCACGAGGCCGCCCATTTTGTCGAAGTCGAGGGTTGGTAGGAGTGGCATACCTTATCGATCTTTCTGGTTGGAGCACGGTTGGCGGCGAGCAGAGCAAAGCCCGCCGGCGTGGAGCGCATCAGCGGGCTTGTCTGTGATGGAGTCTGGGTGAAGCGTTATAGCAGAGCACGCGGCACAGCCCCTGACGCGCGATGCGCGTGATGGTGGTGGCCGTGATGGTGCTGCTGTGCCATACAGCGTTGAGGCTAACGGCAGCCGGGAGTGGTGTCAAACTGATGGTAGGCGTGTTTGTTGAAAGGCAGCGCGGAGGAAATGTCTTGTTCCGGGTTCCGGGGCCTGCTATACCGGCTTGGACTATGGAGGGTACTCCGATGGCGAACGCGAATCAGGAGTTGTGGGAGAAGGGCGACTTCACGCAGATTGCCGCGTTTATGCGGCCTGCCGGGCAGGCCTTTGTGGAGTCGCTGGGCCTGGTGCCGCCGCTTCGGGTGCTGGACCTGGGGTGCGGCGATGGAACGACGGCGCTGCCGCTGGCGCAGATGGGGGCGGAGGTGGTGGGCATCGACATTTCGCGGCCCCTGGTGAAGGCGGCCCGAGCGCGCGCGGAAGCAGCCGGGCTGACCAGCATCAGCTTCGAGGAGGGAGACGCGACGAACCTGGAGGGCGTGGGGGACGGGTCATTCGATTTTGTGCTGTCGATGTTTGGAGCGATGTTTGCGCCAAAGCCGCTGGATGTGGCGCGGGAGATGGTGCGGGTGGTACGCAAGGGCGGCCAGATCGTGATGGCGAACTGGATACCGAATGATCCGGAGTCGTTCGTGTCGCAAGTGCTGAAGGTGAGTGCGGCGTACACGCCGCCCCCGCCTGAGGGATTCGTGAGCCCGATGTTGTGGGGTGTGGAGAGCAATATCAGGGAGCGCTTTGCGCAGGCAGGTGTGCCGACGGACCGCATCCAGGTGAAGAAGGACGTGTTTGTGTTTGGGTCCGCCGAAGCAACGCCGGCTGCGTTTATCGACATCTTCAAGGACTTTTATGGGCCGACAATGAACGCCTTTGCGGCGGCGTCGAAAGCTGGCAAAGCCGACGAGATGTATGGCAAGCTGCGGGCTCTGGCGGAGGAACAGAACCTGGCTGAAGACGGGACGCTGCGCATGAGCGCGACCTATGCGCGGGTAACAGTTGAGGTATAACCGGAGCGCTTGTTTTCGTTGACGTTGGCTGCTGTAGTGGATAAGGTCAGGGAGCCACACGTGGCACTAATGTCCTGGGGGATCCAACGATGGTTGTGCGTCGATTTCGTGCAGGTGTTTTAGCTGTTCTTTCCGTGGTGCTCGTTTCCGCCTCAGCCATAGGCCAGGCGAAGCCTGCGACCGCAGGAAAGGCAACCACCGCAGCAAAGGCAACCACCGCAGTCAGCAAACCTGCGGCCGGTGAACCGCTGGACCTGAATGCGGCGACGGCTGATCAGTTGAAGGCGTTGCCGGGGATTGGCGATGCGTATGCGAAGCGCATTATTGATGGCCGGCCGTACACGATGAAAAACCAGATTGTGCAAAAGGGTATTGTGCCGCAGGCGACGTACGAGAAGATCAAGGACAGCGTCGTGGCGAAGCACGCTGCAGTGGCAAAGAAGAAGTAAGGCGTGCAGCGCCTGTGTGGCCGCACGTACAACTTTTGCGGGATAGATGGGCGTGGGGGCCGGGAAGCTGTGGATGCGTCGTCAGCTTTCCGTTCACACGATGGCGAATTGCGGGTACAGTGGGAGAACCGGAACAGCACCGTTGGTGGGTCACTTGATGTGACGCGTTGGCGTGCTGCAGCCGTCCGTTGTCTCTTATGATTCGTATGCTTTTTGCTTGTTTACGATTCCGCCGTGTGGCGCTGGTTGCCGCCGGTGCGTTTGCCATTGGGCTGAGTGGCTGCGGTGATGTGAACACATCATCGACCCGGATATCGGCGTTGCGGATTATCGATGCGTCAGCCGACGCGGGTGGGCTGGATGTGTATGCGAACGCATCCGTGCTTGCCTACAACGTGGGCTTTGGGACGGTAAGTTCGTATATTGCGTTTACGCCGGCGACGTACACGTTTGCGGCGAAGCAGGCGGGGTCGCAAACGGTGTTGAGTTCGGCGCTGGGAACGCTGCTGTCGAATACGGAGTACACGCTGCTGATCGGGAATGTAGCGGCAAGCCTGCAGACGTTGCTGCTGACGGACCAGAGCGTGCCTGCGCCCAGCGGGCAGATTGCGATCCGGTTTGTGGACCAGGCGACGCACCTTGGAGCGGTGGACGTGTACCTGGTACCGCAGGGCGGATCTCTGCTGACGACGCTGCCTGTGCTGACCGGGCTGACGTTCAACAACGCAACGAACGCACCGCGATACGTGAATGTGCCGGCCGGAACGTACACGCTGATCGTGGTTCCGGCGGGGACGGTCCCGTCTGCGACGACGGTGAACAGCTACACCGGCAACGCGGTGGCATACCCAACTGGAAGTGCGCGGACAATCATTCTTCTGGACCAGCAGGTGGTGACGAAGCCGGGGATCCAGGTGATTACAGCCAACGACTATGATTCGGCGCTGGCGACGTCGTAGCGGATTTGAAGGCCGATGACACTTTTGAACCGTTAAGAGTTTCTGCCGCATACGACAGAATGGCCTCCCTTGCGGAAGGCCATTCTGCTGGTGGCGGGGTGTGATCAGTAGCGGTAGGTTTCGGCTTTGTAGGGGCCTTCGACGGGGACGCCGATGTAGTCGGCCTGACGCTTGGAAAGAGTGGTCAGCTTGACGCCGATCTTCTCGAGGTGGAGGCGGGCAACTTCTTCGTCGAGCTTTTTGGGCAGGACGTAGACGCCGACCTTGTAGCTGTCCTTGTTTGCCCAGAGGTCGAGTTGTGCCAGCGTCTGGTTGGAGAAGCTGTTCGACATGACGAAGCTGGGGTGGCCGGTGGCGCAGCCGAGGTTGACGAGGCGGCCTTCGGCGAGAACGAAGATCTGGTTCCCGGAGGAAAAGGTGTACTGGTGCACCTGCGGCTTGATCTCAAGCTTCTCAACGCCGGGTGCGGTGTTGAGCTTTTCCATCTGGATTTCGTTGTCGAAGTGGCCGATGTTGCAGACGATGGCCTGATCCTTCATCTGCTGCATGTGGTCGAAGGTGATGATGTCGACGTTGCCGGTTGCGGTGACGTAAATGTCGCCGCGGCCGAGGGTTTCTTCGATGGTGGTGACCTCGTAGCCTTCCATGGCGGCCTGGAGGGCGTTGATGGGGTCGACTTCGGTGACGACGATGCGAGCGCCCATGCCGCGCAGGGAGTGGGCGGAGCCTTTGCCGACGTCGCCGTAGCCGCAGATGACGGCGACCTTGCCGCCCATCATGACGTCTGTGGCGCGCTTGATGCCGTCGGCGAGGGATTCCTTGCAGCCGTAGAGATTGTCGAACTTGCTCTTGGTGACGGAGTCGTTGACGTTGATGGCGGGGATGAGGAGGGTGCCCTTCTTCATCATGTCGTAGAGGCGGTGGACGCCGGTGGTGGTCTCTTCGGAGACGCCCTTCCAGTCGGCGACGACGGTGTGCCAGCGCTGGGGTGTGGATTGGAGGACGGTCCTGAGGAGTTTCTGGATGACGGCTTCTTCTTCGCTGCCGGGGGCTGCGTCGACGAACGAGGTATCGCCGTTCTCAAGCTCGAAGCCCTTGTGGATGAGCAGGGTGACGTCGCCGCCGTCGTCGACGACCATCTGGGGGCCGAGGCCGCCGGGGAAGGAGAGGGCCTGGTCGGTGCACCACCAGTATTCGTCGAGGGTTTCGCCCTTCCAGGCGAAGACGGGTGTGCCGGTGGCGGCGATGGCTGCAGCCGCGTGGTCCTGGGTGCTGAAGATGTTGCAGGAGGCCCAGCGAACGTCAGCACCGAGAGCCTTGAGGGTCTCGATGAGGACGGCGGTCTGAATGGTCATGTGGAGCGAGCCGGTGATGCGGACGCCGGCGAGGGGCTGCGACGGAGCATACTTGGCGCGGATGCTCATGAGGCCGGGCATCTCGTGCTCGGCGACGGCGATCTCCTTGCGACCCCAGTCCGCCAGCGAAATGTCGGCGACCTTATAGGGCAGCGTTGCCGTTGCGGTTTCGGTGGTGGCGTTGGGCGTCAGAACTGCAGTGGCCATGTGTGCGATATCCCCTGTGGAAGGCGTCAATTCGTTACAGGATCAAGGTTATCACCGGCATGTAGAAGGCGAGTCCGGCGGCAATCTCATTGCCGGAATGCAAAGCGATGCGCTGCACATTGAGTAGCTGGTTTGCGGCGTGACGCAAGTGGCCGGGACGGTACCTGCCTGGCAAAGTTTTTGACCGGAACGCCTCAGAGTTGTAGCATCCGGCTAACGCGCCGGGAACCCGGCTGAGTCGCGGCTACGGCATTCTTGGACGGACGAGACGACGCACTATGCGCTTTGGAGATGGGCTGAGGGCAGAGCGGGAACTGCGCGGCATTGCGCTGGACGACATTGCCGTGGCAACACGTGTGTCTGTGCGTAACCTGCAGGCGCTGGAAGCGGAGCGTTTTGCGGAGCTGCCGGGAGGCGTTTTTAACCGAGGATTTGTTCGGGCGTACGCACGATTTTGCGGCCTCGACGAGGACTGGGCGGTTGCCGGGTATGCGGATGCGATGCGTCAGCAAGGTGAAGATCCGGAGCAGCAGGCCGCGGACTGGACAACCTTTGCGGAGAATGTGAAGCGCAATCGGGAGGCACTGCGGCCTCAGCGCCGGCTGCGCTGGGCGGGTGTGGCTGCGATGATGATGGCCGTTGTGTTGCTGGGAGTTGTGGTGTTTGGGCTTTTGGTGCGGCGTGGTGTTGTCTCTGCCCCGCCAAGATTGCAGCGGCTGGTGCATGTTGAGCGGAAGGTTCCGGTACAGGATGGCAGCCGGCACGTCGCTGTGAGCACCGCTGCACAATAGCAGGCGGGTTTCAGGGCGCAGATGGTGGGAGTTGCACGCGATTGGGCCGTGGCGGCTTTCCCTCGCCTTTGCAAACAGGTTAGACTTTTCGAGACCACTTTCCCCGCACAAGCCTGTGCCGTGAAGTCATCCTGGAGGAATATTTTGTCGAATCGCGATCGTTTCCTGTTCACGTCTGAATCCGTCACCGAAGGGCATCCCGACAAGATCGCGGACCAGATTTCGGACAGCATCCTGGACGCCTGCCTGGAGCAGGATCCCTACAGCCGCGTGGCGTGCGAGACGTTGACGTGCACTGGGCTGGTGGTGATTGCGGGTGAGATTACGACCAAGGCGTACGTGGATTTTCAAACGCTGGTGCGCAACACGGTGGCGGAGATCGGATACACGCATTCGGAATATGGTTTTGATTCGAACACGTGCGCGGTGATCTCGACCATCAACAAGCAGAGCCCTGATATTGCGCAGGGTGTGGACACGGGCGGCGCGGGCGACCAGGGGATGATGTTCGGGTATGCAACAAACGAGACGCCGGAGCTGATGCCGCTGCCGATATCGCTGGCGCATCGGCTGGCGGAAAAGCTGAGCGAGGTTCGCAAGAACGGGATGATGCCGTATCTTCGGCCCGATGGCAAGAGCCAGGTGACGGTCGAGTATGCGGAGGTCGGCAAGCCGGCACGCATCGATGCGGTGGTGATCAGCACGCAGCACGATGAGAATGTGACGAACGAGCAGTTGCGGGCGGAGATCCAGAAGAACGTAATTGAAGCCGTGATTCCGGCGGAACTACTGGATGCGAACACGAAGTTTCACATTAACCCGACGGGCCGGTTTGTGATTGGCGGACCGATGGGCGACAGCGGCCTGACGGGACGCAAGATTATTGTGGACACGTATGGCGGCATGGGACGGCACGGTGGCGGAGCATTCAGTGGCAAGGATGCGACCAAGGTTGATCGGAGTGCGGCATACATGGCGCGGTACGTGGCGAAGAACATTGTCGCGGCCGGGCTTGCGGAGCGTGCAGAGGTGCAGCTTGCCTACGCAATCGGCGTGGCAGAGCCGGTGAGCGTGCTGGTGGATACGTTCGGCACGGGCAAGCTGGAGCCGCAGCAGTTGACGGAGCTGGTGCGATCAACCTTTCAGCTGACGCCCAAGGGGATCATCGATACTCTGCAGTTGCGACGGCCGATTTTTAAGAAGACGGCGGCGTATGGCCACTTTGGGCGCAGCGGCGACAGCTTCACATGGGAAGAGACGGATAAGGCGCAGGTGTTGAAGGCCGGAGCCGAGAAGTATGAGACCGTCGGCGCGAGCAAGTAGAGGAGCGCACGCGGTGTAGCTGTGAAGGGCTGGTGCAAGCGCCACGCCGCCGCGAAAGAGAGGCGTGGCGCTTCCCCTTCCGGCATGTGTCACATTGGGCGGTTTCCAGTCAGTTCACTCTCTCAACACTTGCATGGGGTGACGGCCGCGCTTGATCGGCCGTTTTCATGCGTAAGGCGGAAAGACCATGCTCGTTCGGAACACCTTCGATATTCAATTTTTTATGCCGTGCGACACGGCCATGATTGCGTTGCTGCACCTGGACCCGTCGCTGGATGGCCAGCTGCGCTCCAGGGACGATCTGGTGGTGGAGCATGTGGACACTTACGGCAACGCAACTCGCATTGAACCGCGCCAGTACGTGGATGTATTCGGCAACCGTTGCGAGCGGTTTGTGGCGCCGTGGGGCGCGGTGAAGCTGACTACGAATAGTCTGGTGGAGATGCCGGAGGAGAAGGATGCCGAGCCGTGGTACGCGGAACAGCATGCCATCGACGAGCTGCCGAACGAGGTGTTGCAGTTTTTGCTGAGTAGCCGCTACTGCGAGGTGGACCGGTTCGCGGGGATAGCGTCGGACCTATTTGGCGGGATGGGAGGCGGATTCAAGCTGGCGGCGGCGATCCGCGACTGGTCGCACAACAAGGTACGGTTCGACTACAACAAGGCGCGGTCAACCAAGACCGCAATGGATGTGTTTACGGAACGGGAAGGTGTGTGCCGCGATTACCAGCACCTGGCGGTGACGTTGAGTCGAGCCATGAACATCCCGGCGCGCTATGCAACCGGGTACCTGGGAGACATTCGCTTGCCCTATGCCGGTGCGGGCGATTTCTCAGCCTGGTACCAGGTGTACCTGGGTGGCCGCTGGTGGAACATCGATGCGCGTCACAACGTTCCGCGACTTGGCCGGGTGCTGATGGCGACCGGACGCGATGCGGCGGACGTGGCGATTACGACGTCTTTTGGTCTGGCGAACCTCACCGGCTTCAACGTGGAGTCGTATGAGGTGACGGCCGAGGGCGAGCGGGTTCCGCTGCCGCTGTAGGGAAGGCGATCACGATTTGTTAGACTTCGAGGGACGGTGACCATCCCCTTTCCTCGCCGATTTGCTTACGTGCACGCCACGGTCTTTGCGGCGCTGTTGGCGATTGTGCTGCTGGGCGAGGCAAACCCGCCCACCATGTGCCTGACGGTATTTGCAACGATCATGGTGGGCACGTTCGCCTTCAACCTGGCTGGTGGTCTAGTGAATCCGGTGGGCGCGTATGTGCTATTCACTGTGCTGTTTACAGGGGTTGCGGGGACGGTCACCAAAGCGCTACTGAACGAGCCGCTGATTGAAAATGTGCCGAACGCCGGGCAGACACTGCTCGTGTACCTGATCGGGACGTGCGGCATGGCCGTGGCGGTACTTGTGAGTAAGAAGCTGGCGCTGAAGAAGGCTTTGCTGGAAGGCAAGCTGACGTCGGAGAACACGTCGCAGGTGGTGGTAGGGTGCCTTGCCGGCGGAATTCTTGTACCGTTTCTGTTTCTCTTACTGTTTTCAGGTGGGGCAGTGTTCAGCATCATCCGGCAGTTAAATATTGCACTGCCACTGACGGTGCTGATTGCGGTGTATCAGCGGACGCGGGAGACGAATGGGCGATCGAGTTTTACCTGGCCCGCGATGGCGGCCGCGCTTTACACGACGTACAACGGGCTGATCGGCTTCTCGAAGGAGGGAATGTTTTCGTCGTGGCTTGCGTGGGTTGTGGCGGCAGCGGCAGCAAGGCTGCGCATCACCATTCCGCAGGTGATGTTTACCGTGGGCGGGGCTATTGTGTCGGTGTTTCTGCTGATTCCCATAGCGCAGTACGGACGCAACTTTCGCAATAACGGCAGCAATGCCACGGTGGCTATGGATCTGCTTTCGCGGCCGTTGGAGATCCGGCGGATGGTGAAAGCGAAAGAGGCCGAACTGCCGCCGGAGCTGTACCACTGGTACAGGCAGCCGGAAGGAATCATGGATCGGCTGACGCTGGTGCCGATTGATAGTGCACTGATTTACCGGACCGACATCCTGGGGCCAATCGGACTGACAAATATCGGCAACTACTTCATCAATATTTTGCCGCACTTCATCCTGCCGGGAAAGGCGGAGCTAAATACGGGCAACCAGTATGCGCATGAGATTGGCATGCTTGCCCCCGGCGATCATGTGACGGGCATCTCGTTTTCGCCGTATGCGGAGGCGTACCACACGGGTGGATGGATGGGGCTGCTCATTGTGATGCCGGCTGTGCTCATCTTTATGTTCACGACGATTCAGTCGGTGGCGGGTGACACGGACCGTGCGCCTTGGGCCCTGTTTTTCATTGCGGCGTTTGGCCACCTGGCTGCGGAAGGGTCGCTGCTGTTCCCGGTGTACATCGGATCGTACGGGTGTGAGGCATTGCTGGCGACGGCATACTTTATGGTGTACGTCACGCCAATCATTGGAACGCTGATCATTGGGCCGGGGCGTACGGCGATGAAGCAAACGGTGGGCCCACGAGCTGTGCCGCGCAGAGGGCCGAATACCATTACGAGCCCTGTGTGAGGCGGCGACCATACAATAGGAACGTATGAATTCTCTTGTTGTCGGCAATCTTATCCATCGTCCGTTGCGTTCGTTGATTTCTGCGATTTCGGTGGCGATTGAAGTCATCATGATCCTGTCCGTGGCGGCGATCATGCTGGGCAAAGTGAACGGATTCCACACACGGACAAGCGGCATCGGTCTGGACCTGTTTGTGCGTCCAAGCTCGCTCAATAACATGATCGGCATGAGCCCGGCGGCGGGGAACCTGAAGATCGTGCCGATTTTGCGGTCGATACCGAACGTCGATGTCGTCTCGCCGGTGAACATCCAGATTACGAGCTCCCTGGACAACATCTACGGGATTGATTTTGCGAGCTTCAATGCCCTGACACCGTTTCAGTTTCTGTCTGGCGGACCGTTCAATGCCCCAGACAGCGTGATTATCGACGACTATACGAGCAAGGGTGCCAAGGTTGGTGACCCTCTACAGATCCTGGGTCGTACATTTACGATCAGCGGCATTGTGAAGCATGGCCGAGGCGGCCGAAAGTTCATCCCGCTGACAACGATGGGAACGTTGACCAGCACCGAAGGCAAGGCTACGGCGTTTTATGTGAAGACGCACGATTCGCCGCTACACCAGGCTGAGGTGAAGGAAGCGGTTCTGAAGACACCAGGCATGGAAAGCTACAACGTGCAGACGCTGGACGAGTTCCTGTCGCAGATTACGCCGGAGAAGCTGCCGGCGCTGACGACGAGCCTGTACGTGGTGACGGGCATTGCGGTGGTAGTGGGTTTTCTGGTGATCTTCCAATCGATGTACACATCGGTGATGGAGCGGACGCGCGAGATCGGGATCCTGAAGTCGCTGGGAGCAAGCAAGAGCTACATTGTGCAGGCCGTGCTGCGGGAGAGCCTGTTGCTGGCGGCGGTGGGCATTGCACTTGGGGTGGCGCTCAGCTACCTGCTGGGGGCGATTCTGGCGCGGGCAATGCCGACTCTGGACTTTCAGATTAACGGGCCGTGGGTGGTGCGCGGTGTGCTGCTGGCCTTTGGCGGCGCGGTGCTGGGTGCGCTTTACCCGGCGTGGAAGGCTGCGAGCAAAGACCCGATCGACGCGCTGGCCTACGAATAAGAATGCGCTGCGGAGCCATCGTGTGGCTGGTTATTTTGCGGGGTGGGATGTGGCATTGCGCAAAGAGATTCGGTCGCGCAGCCAGCGCTTGAAACGCTCGATGGGTACTGATGCGGCAACGCACACGGCGACGATGGCGAGCATGGTGAGGAGCTTGCCGACTGAGCTGTTGCTGCTGAACAGGTGGAGTGCGGCGGCGAAGACCAGCATCGGAAAGTGAAAGAGGTAGAGGGTGAAGGTGCTCTCTGCGACGAAGCGGACAGCGCGTGCAGCTTTCGTCTTTTTAGGCAGCTGAACGAGGTCTGACGCGCACAGGGCAAGGAGCATTGCCGCAAAGCTGAGCAGGCCAGCGCTGTACTCGAACATGGTTGCACGCACGATGGGCTGGTGGAGCAGAAGCAGTGGGTTGGGTACCCTGCTGACGCGTGCGAAGCCGGTTGTGCTGGAGACAGGCAGCCACAGAAAGAGCAGCGCTGCGGCCGCTGCTGTGAGCAGGGCAAGGCGTTTTGAAAAGGCCGTATGTGGGGCACGGAACCACTGCCAAAGGTCGTAAAGCCAGATGCCGCTGACCCAAATAGGCAGCAGAAGTAAAACCTGCGGACCGGTCAACGCGGCGACGATGAGAAGGCCAACGAGGCGTGCCGGGCCGCGGCTGAAGGTCGCGATGCCGAAGAGGATGTAGTAGGGCACCTCGTAGCCGAGCGACCATAGAGGTGTGTCGCTGAGCATGAGCGCGGCATGTCCCCAGCTTTGGCTAAGGAAGAGCAGGTTGACGAGGATGCGCGGCGGAAGTTGGGACCACGGCGTGGGAAGAAGGATGTAGCGGTAGAAGACAGGGTTCACGTGGAGGACGATGCTGTCGAGCACCACAGTGAGGACGATGGCAGGTAGAACGACAGAATAGATGCGGGAAGCGCGCGAGGCGAAGTAGCGACGGCCCTGACGCTCGCGGGTGCGTGTGACGTAGCGGATCACGAAACCGGAGAGGACGAAGAAGCCGGGGACGGCACCGTTGGCGAGCATCATCATGTTCGGCCAGTTGGTGTTGAACCAGCCTTCGCTGATGTGGCCGAGCAGGACGAGCAGGCAAAGGCCGAAGCGGAGGATGTCGAGCAGCAGGGAAGCTGTTTCCGGCAGAGGATCGGTCGATGGAACGGAGGCTTGCCGGGGGACGCTTACGGTGGGTGTGGGCTGGCCGCCTCCTGAGTCTTGCAGCGGCTTCAAGCGAGGGAACCTGCGTGGGCTGGGGAGTTGTTCGCGGTGGTGTCTGGATTGGTATCCGAGGCGTGTGAGGTGCGTGGTTTGGCCCAGTAAACAGCTGCGAGCAGGAGCAGGAACATGACTACCCGAACACCCGCCCAGGCGAGCGTCCACGGCATGCGCCCATCGACAAAGCGGCTGACGTACCAGTTGTATGCGATAAGCAGAAGGCCAATTGCCGCGGCAGGCCTGCGCCACTGGCGGATGAGATAGCAGAGCGGGTAAAGGAAGACGACTTCGTCGTAGGGATGATGCTTGTAGAGGACGAAGCTCATGGTTGCGGTGAGTGCCACAAGCCAGCCGAAGCACTGAACGTTATTGGTCTGCCCGGTGCGACGTATGAAGCGCAGAGCAAGCAGAAGCACAGCAGCGGTGATGGCGACGGCGACGGCAAAGCTGATGAGGGTGAGCCTGGGCCGGGCCACGGGACCGCCGCCGAGCAGAAACTCCAGCAGGTCCATGAGGGTTTGGCCACCGTCGCCCGTGGGTTGGTAGCCGGATTTGGAGACCTGGAGCGGTGAAAGAAACTGCTGTGCCAAGTGGCGGAAGTCGTGCGGCTGCCGGATCCACAGCCAGACAGTCACGGTTGAAAGAACCGCTGGAACGAAGGTCCAGAGCAGCATGCGGATGCCATGGCGAAGGCCGTCGCGCAATAGCAGGTAGATGGCGATTGCCGGGGCAAAACTGTACTTTAGGTAGGAGATGCCGATGAGCAGGAGTGCACCGTTGCCGGGGCGCTGTTCGAGCGGGAGAGAGTGGGGGCCGGGTGGCG
>CAHJWI010000042.1 GCA_903642225.1 Acidobacteriaceae bacterium
GCTGCAGGGTATTGGGGTCGTTTGAGAGATTGCTGAGGGTGTTGCCCTTGAGCACAAGGGCCTCGCCGTTGGCCGAAGAGGACTCGCCGTCGTCTGACTGGACCTGCACCTCTTGACTATTTGTCGCGACAGAAAGCTTCAGCACGATGTTGACTCGCGGGCCGTTGTCGAGAAGGGTCAGCGAGTGCTGCAGCGTCGCGAAGCCTGGTGCCTCAGCCTGTAGCAGGTAGTCGCCGGCGGGTAGGGCAATTGCAACGCGTCCGGTGCTGTCGGTCTTCACCTCGCGCAGGGGCTGCCCATCGGTGGTCGTACCTGCGGCCGGAAAAATGCGCACTGGCGCGTTGGCGATGGCTGCCCCGGTGGGGTCGGTGAGCAGTACGGACAGACCTGAGAGGACGGCGGGCTGCTGCGCAGTGATGGGCTGAGCAGTCATGGCAAGACAAAGCGCTGCAGGAGCGAGCGCCGAATAGCATTGGGTGGTGCGAGGCATCGAAGCGTTTCCCTGCTGACAAGTTGTTCGGAACTGCAGCTTGGACTGCGCGGCGGAAAGGACGGAAGCAGGCCCATTGCCTTTTTAGAGAAAGTATCAAGCGAGGTATGCGAGCAAGCATTTGAGTTCCTGTGGGTAACGGTGCACACTGGGTCGCGGCGGAAAGCGGGTGGACATCGTGCGTCCGATCGTTGTGGCAGTGATGCTGGTCGGAAACCTGTTGTGGGTCAGTGCGCCTCTATTCGGGCAGGCACGGTCGCCAGAGGAACCGCCGGTCTTGCATGCCTACGCTAACCTGGTACAGATTCCGGTTCTGGTGCTTGCAGGCAACCGATTGAGAGCTCATCCGTTGTCCCAGCAGGACTTCCGCTTGAGCATTGATTCGGGACCGATGTTTGAGCCTCGCCATGTGCGGCGCGAAGGTCTGGATGCGATAAACCTTGCCGTTCTGGTGGACGTGAGCCCGAACACGCGCAAGGCGCTGGCCGGGCTGGCAGACGCGCTGCCCGACCTGGCCGTATCGCTGACCGAAAACGACCGGGTCTCGCTGACACTGCTGCAAGGCTGCTCCACCGCGCGGACGGAAGATGTGCCCGGTGATCTGCTGTGGTTGCGGCGGCTCGGGGCCTTTGTCACAGCAGAGCTGGAGCGAACTGGAAACGCCGCACAAGCTCAGCCGTGCGCTGGAGGTCTGCGTCTCCGGGACGCGTCACTGCTCGCCGTGGAGAAGCTGATGACCGGCAATGCACGGCGGGTGCTGCTGGTGATGACAGACGGTCTGGCGGATCGCAGCTCCACATCGTTGCAGCAGCTCCGGTTTGCGGCGGGTGCCACCGGTGTCTCCATTTTTGCTCTGAGAGAACAGACCGAAGAGGCTGCAAAGGGGAACATCTTTGTGTTGAACCGCGATGCGTTCGCCTTTGCTGCGCCACGTACGCGGGATGGCAGCATCGACGCGCTGGTAGCCCTGACCGAGTGGGCCGGCGGAACGACCCTGGAGACGCGAGGTCATCCACTGGGTGAATCGCTGACACGGATCATGCGGCTGATACGGGAGCGGTACATCGTGGAGTTTGTGCGTCCGGAAAAGCTGCAGGAGGGTCAGCACTCTGTTGAAGTGCGATTGCGAGACGGGGGTCTCTTTGCCACCTCTGCCGGAGTTGGCCTGCCGTCCATTAACCCCGGTGTGGCGAACGATCCAAACACCGTTCCAAGCGACGCGTCCAGGCAGCCGCCCATCGGTACAAGGAGGGTTGTGCCGAGATAGGCAGTCGCGAGTCAGCGTGTGTAGCTGCGATCAATGATGACGCGGTCATCCCGGTCGCTTGCAAAATGAGTGCAGTGCTGGGCGCGGGACCATTCTCGCGACGTGTGGAGAAGTTGCAAAGCAATGCCTTGAGATCGAGCCAGTGGCAGCACATAAAGGCCTTCGACGTACCCGGTTCGTTCGCCCACCAAGCCCTCCACGTCTGTGCGGATGGAGAGTTCTGCAAAGCCTGCAAGCGTGCTATCCGGGTTCTCCGCAACGAGGACGTGGGCAGGATCGTTGAGGGCACCTGCGAAGTATGCGGACGTCACTTCGCCGTGGGTCTCGTCGTCACCGGGCCAAAGTGCGTAGCGGAGCCGCTCCCAGGTGAGTGCGTCATCCGGTCGCGCGGCACGGATTGTCCATGGCATTGTCGTCAACCGGCGTTGGTGGCGATGACGGCGAGCAAGCTGGCCTTGAGAGGACCAATGTCATCCGGGTCAAGGGGCCGCCGGTCCCGGGTAATGTAAAAGACGTCGATGGCGGTGTCACCTTCGGTGTCGATGAGAGCGACTTCGATGTTGCAGCGGGCTTCGCCCAGGGTTTGGGCGACGGCATACAGCAGGCCGGGATGGTCCTGCGCGACAATCTGGACCAGGGTCGAGTGGGAGGACGAGCGAGTGTCGAAATTGACCGAAGTAGTGACGTCGACAAGGGCTTCGCGGCGACGAGTGCGCTTGCGATTGCCGATGGTTTTGGCGGCAAACGTGTCGTCGGCGATGCTGTCGTGCACGACCTGTCGCAGACGATCGCGCTCTACTGGGTTCATCTGCAGGGTTCTGAACTCGTCGGTAAAGCGAAAGCTGTCGACAACGATGCCGTGCGCGTTGGAGAAGGCGTCGGCGGTAATGATGTTCATTCCCCAGCTTGCGAGCACGCCTGCGACACGCGCGAAGAGAAGACGGCCGTCGGGCGTGACAAGCGTGATCTCAGTGCGGTCTGGGAACCATTGCAGCTCGACCTGGACGGGATCCTGCGGAAACTGCGTGGTGAGCAGGTAGTGGGCGCGCAACTGCTCCGGCGAGCGCGTTTGCAGGTATCGCTGCGGGAAGCCTTCGAGGAATCTGAGCATCTCGCGGCTGTCGTTGGGGGCCAGGTTGATGATGCGGCGGATGAGGTCGCTGGATACGCGGGCATCTACACGCTCGTCATCGACATTCCGGTCAAGGTAGTTGGCGGTGGCAATGTAGAGCCGCCACAGGTTTTCGGCCTTCCATGGGGTGAGCGCGTCGGGGTGGACGGCGTTGATGTCGGCGTAGGTGAACAGCGTCAGCATGCGGAGTTCGTCGGGCGTGGAGACCTTTGCGGCAAAGGCGCGGACGGTCTCCGCGTCAAAGATGTCGCGGTGAAGGGCAGCGGACATTTCGAGATGGTTGGTAATCAGGTGCAGCACCTGCCTGCTATCAAAGCTGTCGAGTTCAAGCCTCTGCAGGACGCCTTCAGCGAGCTTTGCGCTCTCAAGCGTGTGGTCGCCGGCGGCGCGGCCCTTGCCGGTGTCGTGCAGCAGCGCGGCGAGGTAAAGCAGAGCAGGACTGTGCAGGTCTTTGAGAAGAATGGCTAGGCGGCGTTCCCATTCCATAAGCGGTTTGCCTTCGGTTTTTTCCGGCAGTGCTTCCAGACCGTGCAGCGTGTCGATCAGGACGAAGGTGTGCTCGTCGACGGTGTAACGGTGATAGGCGTCGCGGATGACCAGGGCGTCAATGCCGTGGAACTCTGGCAGGAGCAGTTCGAGCAGGCCCTGCGCGTGCATGCTGCGGAGAGCAAGGCCTGCGAAACGGCCCAGTAGGACGCGCTGAAGGTGCAGCCACAGGGGTTCGCCCACTTCCATTAGTGCGGACAGGAAGGGAAGGGCGGCTTCAATGCGCTCCTCGGATGCGGAGGAAAGGCGCAGGCCGGTTTCGCTGACGGCTTCAAAGGCGCGAAGCACAGTTTCAAAATCCTGTGCGGCATCCTCTTCGCGCACGCTCTCCAGCGTAATGCGCTCGTCATCCATGCCCAGACCGGGGATGGCTGCGGCGAAGGTGCCGGAGTTGGATCGTCGGCGTTTGAGGAAGTCCGGTACGCGCAGCATGGGCCTGGTGCGTGGCAGTGCGTCAATGCTTTGGTCAAGCCGGCGCGCGATGATGCGTGCGTAGCGGAAGTAAAGCTGCATCCAGTACGCGGGGTCGCGGGGAGCGCGGCTGTCAAGACCGACGCCGGCGGCTGCTGCGGCATCCTGGGCCTTCCAGTCCAGCGCGTTCACGTCACGCCCCTGGCGCAGGTGCAGGAAGCAGCGGACGGAGGCCATAAAGCCGAAGGCTCGTTCAAAGTCGAGCGAAGCCATGCCGCGCAGCTCCGGCTGCAGCCGCCCCAGCCAGCCGACCACGTGCTCGTCGCGCAGGCCGCCGGGGCACTCCTTGACGTTGGGTTCCAGGTGGAAAATGGTGTCGGCATACCGCGCATGGCGTTCTCTGGTGAGTTCGACGAGGCGCGTGGTGAGGCCACGGCGCTCGCGCTCGATGAGTTTGGGGATGGCAACTGCGGTGAGTTTGTCGGACAGAGCTGTGGAGCCGGCGAGGGGCCGTGCATCGAGCAGGGACAACGAGAATTCGATATTGTCCGGATCGTACTTTTCGCATTCGGCCAGGCACCGCGTGGTTGCGGCGACGCGCAGCCCGGTATCCCACAGATGTTGGGTAAAGCGGCGAATCGGGTCTTTCCACATCTTTTCCGGCGCGGAGTCGGCGATGAGAAAGATCAGGTCAATGTCAGAGGCAGGAAAGAGTTCGCGGCGACCGTAGCCGCCGGTGGCGATCAGGCTAAGCGTGCCGTCGCCGGGGCCGAAGTTCTCGTCCCAGCAGGCGACGATCCATGCGTCCACAGCGGCAGCACGCGCGCTGATTGCACGGGTGCCAGAACCATCGCGTTCCAGAAACTCTGCGCGCATGGCGGCGAGAGTGGCGTCGAACGTATGTCTCGCCACCTGCAGTGCAAGCGTTCCGTCGTTTTCGTCACCCATCGGCTGTTCCTCTCGATAGGTAGATTGTGGAAAGGAGGGCGCCTCGCCAGCATTGCCGTACATCGTCGTGGTGCTGTGGGCAGCTTAGAATACGCACGTGATTCTGCGCTAGAGCGCTGCGTCCCCACGATCCTCATTACGGATACGGATGGCATCGTCGATGCGGGTGACGAAGATCTTGCCGTCGCCGATAGAGCCGGTCTGGGCAGCGGTAAGGATGGCGCGAATGACTTTCTCGACGAGCTCGTCGACGACCACGGTTTCAATCTTGATCTTGGGTAGGAGATCGACGGAGTATTCGCGGCCGCGATAGAACTCCGTGTGGCCCTTCTGACGACCGTGGCCCCTGGCCTCAAGGATGGTGAGGCCTTCGACGCCGATTTCGATCAGAGCCTCTTTGACGGCTTCCAGCTTGCCGGGCTGGATAACTGCTTCAATCTTCTGCATTGATTCTCCCGTGCGGTTTGCCGCGGTGTTCTGCGGCGCACCCGTTATTCTGCGGCCCGGTCCACACCTTGCGCCAGTGAACGTTACGAGAAGGTACACAGTACAAGGGAGTTAGTGTGCTCCGGTGAACTCGGAGTGATAACCCTCTTCGCCGTGCTGGGAGAGGTCGAGGCCTTCCTCTTCGTCGGCCGCGGAAACACGCAGACCCATGGTTTTGTCGACGACGACAAGGAGGATGAGCGTGCCGACGATGGACAGAACCCATGCGATGGCGACGCCGGTAGCCTGGTTCAGCAACTGGTGCGCGTTGCCCTCAAGCAGGCCGGTTGCCTTGCCTGCTCCGAGGATGGGATTGATGGTGGAGTTGGCAAAGATGCCTGTGAGCAGCGCTCCCAGCGTTCCGCCGGCGCCATGGACGCCGAAGGCGTCGAGCGAGTCGTCGTAGCCGAACTTGCTTTTGACGAAGAAGACCATGGAGAAGCAGAACGCACCCGTGAGCAGGCCAATCCAAAGGGCGGAGATGGGCGTGACAAAGCCTGCGGCGGGTGTAATACCGACCAAGCCGGCGACACAGCCGGAGATGGCGCCGAGTGCGGTGGGTTTGCCGGTCTTCAGCCATTCCGCCGCAGTCCAGGCGCAGGCAGCAGCCGCAGCGGCAAAATGTGTTGTGACGAAAGCAGAAGTCGCCAGAGACCCGGAGTTAAGCGCGGACCCGGCGTTGAAACCAAACCAGCCAACCCACAGGAGGCACGCGCCCACAAAGCTGAGAACCACCGAGTGCGGCGGCATGGCGACCTTGGGATAGCCGATGCGTTTGCCCATGTAAAGGCATGTGACCAGGGCAGAAACACCGCTTGTAACGTGGACGACGGTGCCACCGGCGAAGTCAAGGCAGGGAAATTTGCCGCCCAGCGCGGCGTTCAGCAGGCCACCCTTACCCCACACCATGTGCGCCATGGGGCTGTACACGAAGACGGCCCACAGCGTAAGAAACACCACAGTGGACGAGAACTTCATGCGCTCCGCAAAGGCGCCGGTGATTAAGGCCGGGGTAATAATGGCGAACATGAGCTGGTAGACCATGAACGTCTGAAGCGGAATCGTTGTGACGTAGACACCGTCCGGCACCAAGCCCACCCCGTGCAGCAGTGCGTTCTGGAAGGAGCCGATCACGGAGCCCAAGTGGCCGGTGTTCTCACCAAAGGCGAGCGAATAGCCGACCAGCGCCCAGAGCACGGTAATAACGCCCATCATGGCGAACGTCTGCATCATGGTGCCGAGGATGTTCTTGCGGCGGACAAGGCCGCCATAAAAGAGCGTTAGGCCAGGACCGCTCATCATCAGAACCAGCGCACTGGAGACGAGCATCCAGCCGTTATCGCCGGCTGTTTGTGCGCTGGCGATTGACGTTTTCAGATCGGTGTTCTGCTTTTCCAGCGCAAGCAACCGGGCATCGCTGGTCGTCGGCGCGCCGGACACACCGTGCGATTCCGGACCAGGCCCGGCCGCCTGTGCGTGAAGAACCGGCGCTGCAGCCAGCAGCAGACCAAGAAACGAACCGACGCAACAAACTCGAAGCAGGTGACGGAACCGATCGCACATGTGTGACACAACCCTTTCAGCAACAGAGGACGAAGACGAACCGCCTGCGAATGCAGACGGTACTTCCCGCACCCGGTAATAAGCCGTAAAGCAGGAAGGTAGTGCATGAGCTGTGACGCTGTTTCGTTTACTGTACAGGACGAAGGGAAGCTTGGGAGAGTGGTCGCGTTGCCTGTTCAAAGTGTCGGTCGTCCGCGCTCTTCAGTGGTCCGGCTGCTGGTTCCACGGCTGGTTCTGGCTTGCTGTCTCTGTGCCCTGACCGCGGCTGCCGAGCCGCATCGAAGCTGCCCAGGTGCCGTGCTTGAGGGGGACGTGTCTGAAGGGCAGGCGTACACGCAAGCTTTGAGCCCCCAGCTCGACTTCAAGCTGGAAGCTGTACCTGCGGGATGGATGATCCGCGTCCTGCCACACAACGGCAACAGGCCACTGCATGACGCGGCGGAGCTCGCGAATCCGCCGTACCGTTCGCCTACGCCGATTCTGATCTCAACAGACTTCGCGTTTCGCGCACAGGATGCGGTGGCGTGGAACCCGCGGACATTTCGGTTTTTTACGCTGCCGGCACAGGTGGCCAGGGCCGAAGTCGCGTACCAGGCGACACTGCTTGAGCCAAACCGTCCTGCTGCCGGGGCCGCGCTGTACCCGCTGCTGGAGCAGGCGGCAGAGGGAACACTGACCATCGTGGACGCGGAGATCGCCGGCGGCACGGCCAACCAGACGACCCCGGCGGCGTCGGTAGCCAGCCACTTTGACCAAACGGCGCATACCGTGCGCGCGAACCTGCCACCCACTCCGCTCGGCCGACTTCTGCATGTACGCTTCCGCCTGACAGTGGCCGCAAACCAATTGTGCCGGTAGCACGCTGACTTAAATTCAAACCGACGCCGACTTTGTGACCGCCACCACCTGCCTTCCAGCTTCATTCAAAACAAACACGTGCGCTCTTCCCCAACGGCGTGCATTCTCCGTAGAATGTGGAGTATGGCAAACCCTACAACGCCTTTTAGCGGGAATGAAACCGGAGCAAACGGCCGTCCCGTGCTGCCGGAGTCGAACGACCGTTACTTCTTCGGGACCCTGGATTCGTTCGGCAAGAACCAGGAAAAGTTGAAGGAAGTGAGCTGGGGGCCGCAACAGCCAGAGGGCGTTGTGCTGGCCAGCATGGACGCGGCGGTCAATTGGGTGCGCAAGAATTCGGTGTGGCCTATGACTTTTGGCCTGGCCTGCTGCGCTATCGAAATGATGAGCATGGGCGGTTCGCGCTATGACATTGCGCGGTTTGGTGCGGAGGTCTTTCGTCCGTCGCCGCGCCAAAGCGATCTTATGGTGGTCGCCGGGCGTGTCTCGCAGAAAATGGCACCTGTCATTCGCCGCCTGTACGAACAGATGCCTGAACCGAAGTGGGTCATCAGCATGGGTGCATGTGCAACATCAGGCGGGGTCTTCAACAACTACGCCCTGTTACAAGGCGTCAACCAGATTATTCCGGTTGACATCTATGTGCCCGGATGCCCGCCACGGCCAGAGCAGTTACTGTATGCAATCACCCTGTTACAGGAAAAAATACAAGCCGAACGGGGCAGCATAAAGCACAGTTTGAACATCGCATAGAAATAACCGGAGTTAAAGCGGCGCGTTACTGTTTGGGTACAACGCGCAGCCGCAAGGTAGCAATCCTGATGTAAACAGGCTATGTGCTTGCATGTTCTGTTCCGGGCCAGAAGATTTGTGTACGGCTTCTGGTGGTCTGCTATACACTTCAAGCGCACGTCATATCATCGGACCGTTCAACATGAGTCCGTACACTTTTTGCAAGTCTTCCGCGGAGGTAATCTCGAAATGTCTTCTCAGCAGTTTCGCAAGCTAGGCCGGTGTCTACTGGCTGCCAGCGCAGTCAGCCTCAGTGCTGTAAGCCTGGTTGCGCAGACCACACCCGCTGCCCCGGCGCCGCCGGCCGGTCCCAATCCGTCGCGCGTCGATGTATTTTTAGGCTACTCCTACCTTGGCCCCCACGGTGTCGTGAAGCCTGCCGGCGTGTCTTACTCGTCCGTGGATGTAGGCGCAATTGGAAGCGCAGCGTACTATTTCAACAAGTACGTCGGTGCTGAAGTTTCGCTGGCCGCACATCCAGATGGGCGGAACGACGGTGCGTATTTCGCTTCGGGTGGTCTGATTGCCCGCGCACCGATGCAGTATTTCACCCTGTTTGCTCACGGCCTTGCAGGTGGTGCACGCGTAGGTGGCCCGAATCAGGAAGGTGCACTGTCCTACCACGAGCCCTACATGTGGGGACCGGCTCTGACCGCTGGTGGCGGTATGGATTACAACCTGCCAAAGGTCCACGGCTTTAATCTCGCGTTCCGCCTGTTCCAGGCCGATTATGTGTACTTCCACGAGGATTACGGCCCAGCTACGACGATCCCCACCGGCGGTGTCTTGGGTGGTCGTGCAAACATCAGCTCTGCACAGCTTTCTTCTGGACTCGTACTGAAGTTTGGTTCGATCATCCCCCCCCCACCTGTGATGTATGCATGCGTCGTGAGCCCAACGTCCGCATATGCAGGCGATCCCATTACGGTAACGGGAACGGCGACCAACTTGAATCCGAAGAAGACGCCGACATATAGCTGGACCTCGGACGGTGGCAAGATCACCGGCACCAGCAACGTCGCCAACATCGACACCACTGGCCTGAATGCCGGAACCTACAATGTGAAGGGACATGTCAGTGAGGGTGTAAAGGCCGGTCAGTTTGCCGATTGCGCCGTGCCTTTCACAGTCATGCCTCCGCAGCCGCCAACTATCACTTGCTCTGCGAACCCGTCGTCTGTTGCCCCGGGTGACAGCTCGACCATCACATCGGTCGGCAACAGCGCACAGAACCGTCCTCTGACCTACAGCTATAGCTCGACTTCGGGGTCTATCTCCGGTACCAGCACAACGGCCACGCTCAGCACGGTCGGAGCCGCTCCAGGTACCATCACTGTTACCTGCAACGTTGCGGATGACAAGGGTCAGACTGCTTCGACGACGACCACGGTCAGCGTCAATGCACCTCCACCCCCACCGGTTATCAGCACGTCGCAGCTTTGCTCCATCACCTTCAACAATGACAAGAAGCGTCCGGCACGTATCGACAATGAAGCCAAGGCCTGCCTCGACGATATCGCGACGAACCTCAAGCGCAGCTCTGATTCAAAACTTGCAATCACCGGCAACGGCGAGGGTAAGCTAGCCGCACAGCGCGCAGTCAACGAGAAGTTCTACCTGACCAATGGTGAAGCGGGTGCCGGTATCGATCCGTCGCGCATCACGGTCTACACAGGTACGGATGGCTCGAATACGGTGACCAACACGTTGATCCCGGCTGGTGCTACTGCCGGCAGCTACGGTACCGCGGTCGACGAGGCTGGCGTGAAGGCGCAGTCCCGCACGGCTCCGGCACCTCGGAGGCACCACAGAAGGAAGTAAGTACACGGCAGCAAAGCAAGACGGCTGACCTCAGGGTCAGCCGTCTTGCTTTGTCTGGAAGGTACCGCTTACACGGCACACCCATCAGGCAGCCGCATGACGATGCCATTCGGTCCAGCCAGGTATGTGCCACCCAAGGTACCTTCTTCCGGTGAACTGAGGACCTGCGTCATACAATCAGTCAGCGTTAACTAAAGGATTCCGATGAAGTCGTTTGTCTGTTTTTTTGCCTTCGCCGCGCTGTCTGCCGCTGCTCCCCTTGTTGCTCAAGCCCAAAATCGCTGGTTGCCTTATGGCCCCGATGGCGGAGATGCTCGTGCCTTCGCGTTGGATCCGCACGACCACACCCACGTCTTTCTCGGCACGCTGACCGGCACTATCTTCGACAGTCACGACAGCGGAAGCACATGGAAACGTGTTGCCCGATTGGGGAGTCGGGACGATCTGGCGGTAGATAACATCGTTGTCGATCCGAACGACTCGAATCACATTCTTGTTGGTGCATGGGTACTCGACCGTGCCGATGGTGGTCTCTACACCACCACCGACGGCGGGAAAACGTGGGCTGCGAACGATCAGATGAAGGGCCACTCCATCCGTGCTCTAACCATGGCACCCTCGGATCCAAAAATTCTAGTCATCGGCGCGCTCGATGGTGTCTTCCGTTCCACGGATAGTGGCAAGAGCTGGTCGCTCATTAGTCCGGCAGGCAACGCAGAGATCAAGGAAGTTGAGTCCATTGCCATCGACCCCAAGGACCCACGCATCATCTTTGCTGGGACATGGCACCTACCCTGGCACACCAGCGACGGCGGGGAGCACTGGACAAATATCGGTAAGCCGGACGGCCTGATCGACGATTCGGACGTTTTCTCGATCATCATAGACGTCAAGAATCCGAAGATCCTTTACCTTTCGGCATGCTCGGGTATTTACAGGAGCGTGAATGAGGGTGGCCTGTTTGAAAAGGTGAAGGGTATCCCGTCGGAGTCGCGACGGACGCGGGTGCTCATGCAGGACCCACTGGTTGAAAGCACCGTGTACGCAGGCACAACAAATGGTTTATGGAAGACAACCGACGCCGGCCACACCTTTGCTCTTCACGGCAATCCGAACTACATCATCAACGATGTGAGTGTCGACCCGCAGAACACCAAACATGTACTGCTTGCCACAGACCGCAACGGGGTGCTTGTATCAGAGGACGGCGGTCTGACGTTTCAGCCGTCGAACAGCGGCTTTTCAGCGCGGCAGGTATCGGCGATCGCCCAGGACCGCAGTAATCCCAACACTTTGTACGTTGGCGTAATCAACGATAAAGCCGCCGGTGGCATGTTTACCAGCCCGGATGGTGGACTGCACTGGCAGCAGCAGAGTACAGGTTTGGCCGGAGCCGATGTGTTCTCTCTTGGTCAGACACCCGGTGGCACGTTGCTTGCCGGAACTCGCCACGGCATCTACCGCCTGGGTGGCGACACCTGGACCACTTCTGGCTTGACGCTGGCTTTGCCACCTGAGGAAAAGGCAACGGAAGAAAAGAAGCAGGGCGCCCGTGTCCGCGCCGCGAGCAATGCCGCCCCTACCAAGTCTGTTCATACGCGTTCGTCCACGGCGTCGCGCACAACTGCTCGCACAAAGCGTGATCCTTCTGTCAGCACGGCACCAGTCCGCAGTGTGCCGCCGCAGCAGTCATCCACAGGTGTTTACGCGATTACCTCCAGTGATGATGCGGTATTTGCTGCGACTGAGGAGGGATTGCTCGTTTCGAGAGACGATGGCCACAACTGGAATCGCGTCCGCACCGCCAATGCAGCTTCATGGCGTCTTGTTACTACGCAGGGAAGCAGTGTCGCGGTCGCTGATCTGAAGACGATTGCTTTTTCGACGGACAAGGGTGTCACGTTCAATGCAGTCACCGTACCCGCCGATCTAACCCTGATCTCGTCGCTCGCGCTCGATGACACCGGTCATTTGTGGGTGGGTGGACGCGAGGGTGTCTTTGTGTCGGATGACAACGGTGCGAGCTGGCATACCGTGAAGGGGCTATTCGTGCCAAATACAAGCGGTCTCTACTTCGACCGTGCCAATAGCCGCGTCCTGGTCACGTCGAATCAGCCGGGCACACTGGTCTTTGCGGTTCACGAACCGGAGATGAGCGTGAAGTATTACGAGACCGGATGGGCTCTACGGCAGGCTCGCAGCGTGGGCGATCATCTGGTTGGGGTGACTCCCTACGATGGGCTGGTGTTGCAGCCTAAGATGGTTGATTCGGCGGAGATGAAGGCGGCGAAGTAGGTTGAAGCAGTAGAAGAAACGGCGGGCTTCGGCTCGCCGTTTCCTTTGGTCCTGTGCGGAAACCGGTGATAGTTTGATGGAGCTGTTGCACCTGCGGCGTGGTCGGACGAGTCTAAAATGATGACATGACAGAATCTCCGACAGGAAAGCCACGGCACGAGTTCCAGACCGATGATCGGGCTCTGTGGCCGATCGCTGAGAAGGTAGCGGCGCAGGCGCGGCTGAGCACGGCTGACGGGATTGCGTTGTATCGGTCGCCGGACATTCTGGCGGTGGGCTGGCTGGCCAATCTGGTCCGAGAGCGTTTGCATGGAGACGTTACGTTCTTCAACGTGAACCGACACATCAATCCCACGAACGTATGTGTAGCATCTTGCAGGCTTTGTGCATTTGGCAAAAAGAAGGGTGACGCTGGAACGTACACGATGGCTCTGGAGGAGGCGTGGGCTTCTGCGTCTACTGGCTACTCCGAAGCGGTGACCGAATTTCACATTGTGGGCGGCCTGCACCCGGATCTGCCGTTTGAATACTTTTTAGATCTTGTAGCTGGACTGAAGGTTCGTTTCCCGCAGGTTCACATCAAGGCGTTCACGATGGTAGAGGTCGCGTTTTTGGCGAAGCGAGCGAAACTCTCCATTCCTGAGGCGTTGGAGAAGATGAAGTCTGCTGGTGTGGACTCCTGCCCTGGCGGTGGAGCTGAGATCTTTGCGGATCGGGTGCGGCACATCATTTGCGATCACAAGATTGATGGTGGAGAGTGGCTGGAGACGGCAAAGATGGTTCACAAGGCTGGTTTGCGGTCGAATGCAACGATGCTTTATGGACATGTGGAGAATGAGGAAGACCGGATCGATCACATGGTGAAGTTGCGTGCCGTGCAGGACGAGACTGGTGGTTTCCAGACGTTCATTCCTTTGGCGTTTCATCCTCAGAACACGATGCTTGGACATTTGCCGAAGACGAGTGGTTTCGATGACATGAGACAGATTGCCGTTGGTCGGTTGATGCTGGACAATTTTGCTCATGTGAAGAGTTATTGGCAGATGGTGACACCGAAGATGGCTCAAATTTCTTTGAGGTTTGGAGCAGACGACATCGACGGGACGGTTGTGGAGGAAAAGATTTATCACGAGGCTGGAGCGACGACGGAGCAGGGGATGCGTCGGGCCGAGTTGGAGAGGTTGATTCGGGAGGCTGGGCGGGTGCCGTTTGAGAGGGATACTTTGTACCATGCGGTGACTCGGAGCGAGGATTCGTTCACGATTGCGGTGTGAGGGTACCCTCTCCCCCTGTACTTTCTAAGTTCCTGATTCGATTGGATTGGAAATGTAAGATGTTCATTTGATTGGACCCTCCATTCCGGCATGCGAAAGGCCGACCTGCAAGGGTCGGCCTTTTTTGCTGCTGCTCCTATTGTACGGGAGCTGAGATATATATCGTGCCACGTGCAAGCCGAACGGAATGATCAGTTTAGGCCAGGTGGGGGCTTGACAAGATTTCCGAGAAGCTGGGTGGGTAAGTCTTTCCTTGACAACCAAGGAGAGCTCAGCCTACTCTCCTTGGAAAACAGGGAGAGCGGATGGGCAGGGATGTGGATGTGCTGCAGGGGACGTTGAACCTGCTGATTTTGAAAGCCATTTCGATGGGGCCGCTGCATGGGTATGCGGTGTTGTTGCGGATTGAGCAGATGAGCGGCGAGCGGATGGAGATTCTACAGGGGACGCTGTACCCGGCGCTGTACAAACTGGAGGCGCAGGGGCTGATTGCAGGGCAATGGGGCGAGAGTGAGAACAATCGCAAGGCGAAGTTTTACACGTTGACTGCGGCGGGGCGGAAGCAGTTTGCGGCAGAGCAGAAGAAGTGGGCCGATCTGAGTGAGGTGATGGGGAAGATTCTTGGGACGGAGGGGGCGGCGTGAGAGGTCGTGGCAGTCCCGCAGCGTTTGTGGTGAGTGAGAGCTGGTGGATCGATCTTCGATTGATCGAGCGTCTGAGCGCTGGACCCCACCCTTTTGCGCCTGCAGTGCTTCCGGGGGTCAAGAGTTGTTGCAGCGCAAGAAAATGGGGCACCCGATTCGCTGCTGCGCCGACGGTGTCGGCATGAACGTGGGGGGCCGGGTTTGGACGATGTGGCGAGGTTTAGTCCGGCGGGAGCAGGTAGGGAAGGAGGTGCGGGAGGAACTGTTATTCCATGTGGAGGCGCGGGCGGAGCGGCTGATGGGGCAGGGGATGGCGGAGGCGGACGCGCAGAGGCGGGCGCGGGTGGAACTGGGTGTGATGGTGGCGAATGGTGCGGAAGTACACCGGAGGGTGACGGGCATGCGGCTGCTGGATGAGACATGGGGTGATGTGCGGTATGGGCTGCGCGGGTTGTGGCGCAACAAGGGATTTGCACTGACGGCGATCCTGTCGCTGGCGATTGGGATTGGTGCGACGACGGCGATGTTTTCTGTCGTTTATGCGGTGTTGCTGGATGTGTACCCGTATGCGGATGCGGAGCGGACGGTGAACCCGATTGTGCACGATCCGGGAGAGCCAGATGACTGGAACTGGTTCCTGTTGAACCCCGCGCAGTACGCTGTGTATAAGGCGAGCCCGGCGTTTGAGGACGTGTTTGCGCAGGGAAACCTGACGATCAATTTCGATGATGAAGGGCTGTCGCAGACAGTACGGGTCACGCCGCTGAGCGCGAATGCATGGGCGTTCAATGGAGTGCCGGCGCTGGTGGGACGGACGCTGGGGCCTGCCGATGGGGACATGGGCGGCAAGTCCGCGTCGACGGCTGTGCTTGGATTTAAGTACTGGAAGCGGCACTACGGTGGCGATAGAGAGGTGATCGGAAAGGATTTCAAGGCGGGTAAGTCGATGTTCAAGATTGTGGGCGTAATGCCGGAGCGGTTTACGCTGGGCGGCGCGCCCGATATGTATATGCCGTTGTCGGCCTTTGCAGCTGACAAGCCGCACTACATTGCCTTTGCGAAATTGAAGAAGGGTGTGACGGCAGAGCAGGCGAGTGCCATGGTGGACCCGATGCTGCACCAGTTTGCGAAAGAGGAGCCCACCTGGATTCCTAAGAATTTTCACGCGCGGCTGCAGTTGCTGCTGGAGGGGTTTACCGCGCGGTCGAAGCTGCTGAAGAACTTTCCGCTGCTGTACATGGCGGTGGGGTCGCTGTTGCTGATCGGCTGTGCGAACTGCAGCCTGCTGCTGCTGGCGCGGGGCACGACGCGGGTGCACGAGTTTGCATTGCGCGCGGCGGTGGGTGCGGGACGGGCGCGCATGGTGCGGCAGCTGCTGGTGGAGTGCGTGACGATCAGCGTGATCGGATCGGTGCTGGGGACAGGGTTGGCGTATGTACTGGCGCGCGTGCCGTTGATTCTGGCGGATGATTTGTTTCCGACGGAGACCGTGATCCGGGTGAATGGGTGGGTGTTGCTGGTGGCGGTGGGGACGGCAGTGCTGGCGGGTGTGGGGTTTGGGCTGTTGCCAGCGTTAAAGTTCAGCCGGCCGGAGATTGGAGGGATGCTGAACGCGACTGGACGCCGGACTGTGGCGGGTGGGAGCGGGCCGCTGCGGCTGCTGGTGGGCGTGCAGATTGCGCTGACGCTGGTGCTGTTGACGGTGAGCGCGGCGGCGGTAGGTGGCTTTGTGCGGGTGATGCGGTTGCCGCTGGGGTACGACCCGAGTAATGCACTGGTGATTGGTGCAAACCTGATGAAGGACGTGGCGAAGACGTGGCCGGAGAGGGTGGCGTTGGCGGGGGCGATGCAAGATGCGTTGCGTCGGGTGCCGGGAGTGGTGAGCGCGAGCGTTGCAGACAGCTATCTGCCGGAAGGAGGGAACCGGGGGATTGTTCACTTCGAAGGGGAGGATGGGACGAAGGAGTCGCACTTCTTTTCAGGTGGCGCGGACCTGCTGAAGACGCTGCGAATACCGCTGGTCCGGGGGCGGATCTTTACGGAGGCGGAGTGGCGGCAGGGACTGCCGGTGGTCGTGGTGAACGAGACGTTTGCGCGGCGGCTTTCACCGGGACGGGAGGTGCTGGACAGGGCGTTAGTGATACCGATGCTGGATGCGTCGAAGGACCAAACGAGCCCGGAGTTGCTAGTGCGGTCGCCTGCGGTGCAGGGCGGGAAGGTTCGGGTGATTGGAGTCGCGGCAGACGCGATGAACGATGGCATGGAAAATCCTGTAGCGCCGGAGATCTATGAGCCGAGTACGTTGTCGATGTGGCCGTACCTGCCCTTTGTTGTGCGGACGGCGGGCGAACCGCACCGCATGGAAAAGGCGTTGACGCAGGCATTGCATAGCGTTGGGGTGAAGGTGGCAGTGTACATTTTGCCGAATAGCATGCAGGAGATGGTGGAGCACGAGAACGTGTGGCGGACGCAGCGGCTGGTGGCGGTATTGCTGGGGTTATTCGCGTTGGGGGCGCTGGCGTTGAGCCTGGTGGGGTTATACAGCGTAGCGGCGTATGGTGTGGCGCAGCGGCGGGCGGAGTTTGGGATAAGTATGGCGCTGGGTGCGCCGCGCGAGGGGATTTTGCGGCTGGTGGTGCTGCAGAATGCCTGGGTGATTGCTGGAGGTGCGTTGGTGGGGGTGTTGCTGGCGCTTGTGGTGCGGACTCGGTTTGCGGCGTGGAGCGAGGGGAGTTCGCGGAGCCTGGCGACGGTGGTGGTGGCGGCGGGTTTGCTGGTGGTGACGGCGCTTGGGGCTAGTCTGGTGCCGGCGTGGAGGGCTAGTCGGGTGGAGCCTGCGGAGGCGTTGCGGGCGGAGTGAGTGGAGGGGTCGATCTTCGATTGGAGGATCGCTGTTTGCAACGGACCCACCTTAAATCGCGTGAAGGGTTGGTGGCGGCTGGAAGTCGGTGTTCGCGATTGAAGGTGGGACATCCGGCCTCACCTTTTCTTGCTGGGAGGTGTTTGTGGCCTGCAGGTTTAAGGGGCAATTAGGAAGGGCACCCGGTTGGGGTGCCCCTTTGTTTGGTACCGGAGTGGGTTATTTCGTGGGGAGGGGGTCGTTGGTTAGGGTGCGGTATTCGATGGGGCCGAGGTTGGCGGCTTTTAGGCCGGGTTCGATTTTGGACTTGTCGCCGACGGTGATGATGATGAGGTTGTCGGGGTGGATGTCGTCGGCGGCGACGCGGGTGACGTCGGTGGCGGTGACGGCGCGGTACTTGTCGGGCAGGGTGGTGTAGTAGGTGAGCGGACGGTTGTAGATGAAGATCTGGGCCATGGCGTTGCTGGTGGCGGCGGTGGTTTCAAACTGGGCGGGGATGGATTGGATGTTGCTGTCCTTGGCCTGCTTGAGTTCGGCGGGTGTGGGCGGGTTCGAGGCGAAGCGGCTTAGCTCTTTGAAGAGCTCGGTGGTGGCGGGGCCTGTGATGTCGGTGCGGACGAGGGCGCCGGAGCGGAAGGTGCCGCCAGCGCGGTAGCCGATGAACTGGGAGAAGGCGCCGTAGGTGTAGCCGTGCTCTTCGCGGAGGTTCATGTTGATGCGGCTGGCGAAGGCACCGCCGAGGGTGTAGTTCATGACCTCGATGGACTCTTCGTCGGGGTTGGTCTGAGGCTTGCCGAGGCCGTAGGCGATGAGGGAGGTTTGGGGGGAGCCGGGCTTATCGATGAGGACGATGTGACGGGTGGGAGCGGGTGGCGGTGGGGGCAGGGTGAGCGAGGCTACGGTGCCGCTGTTTGACGTTGCGGACCAGGTGCCGAAGTATTTGTCGGCGAGGCGGTGGGCGTCGGTCTCGGAGATGTCGCCGGCGAGGGTGAGGGCAGAGTCTGACGGGCCGAAGTTGGCGGCGTAGAAGCCAGTGAGGTCGGACTGGGTGAGCGCGGTGATGGACGGGATGGTGCCGTTGGGCGGAAGGCCGTAGGGCTGGCCGGGGTAGACGAGCGCGGCACCGGCGAGGACGGCGACGGTTTGGACGTCGTCGGTTTGCTGGGAGATGGCGACGAGGCGGCGCTTGCGCAGGCGCTCGATGTCTTCGGGGTGGTAGGCGGGGTGTTCGACGACGTCGGCGAGGAGGTCCATGCCGGCATCTGCCTGGTTGCTGGTGACGGTGAGGGAGGCCTGGGCGGAGTCCATGCCGGAGTTGACGGCGATGGTAGTGCCGATGCGGCGCTGGTCCTGGGCGAGTTTAGTGAGGTCGCGGGTGGTTGTGGCCTCAGCCATGACGAGGGTATTAAAGGAGGCGAGGCCGGCCTTGTTGACTGGATTGTTTTCGCCGCCGCCACGTGCGGTGAGCTGCATGGAGACGACGGGGAGGTTCCTGTCCTGGACGAAGTAGACCTTTAAGCCGTTCGCGAGGGTGAAGGTCTTGGGGGTAGGCAGGTGGAAGGTGAGTTCCGGGCCGGCTGCTGGGGCGGTTTTGCGGAAGTTCTGCGAGTCTTCAAAGGCCTGGGTGTAGGCGGGGGTGAGCTTGACGTCGGCGTCGGTGTTTTCGGGGCTGCGGGGAACGTCGTGCAGGACTTTGGCACCGGGGATGGTGGTGATGACGACGGCCTGCTGCTTGTTGAGGAGCTGTGTGGCTGCGGCCCTGGCGCTGGCGGAGGTGACGGCCTGCAGCATGGCGACGTCCTTGGGCAGGAAGCCGGGGTCGCCGGTGTACTGGTTGTACTCGTCGAGGGTGTCGGCAACGCCGCCGAAGCCGCCGAGTCGCTGGAGGCCGGAGATTTTGCCGGTAAGCATGACGGCCTTGGCGGAATCAACTTCTTCTGACGTGGGGCCGGTGGTTTGGAGTTTGGCGATTTCGTTCCAGAAGGTGGCTTCGAGGTCGGCGAGTTTGACGCCGGGTTTTGCTGTGATGTCGCACTGGAACAGGCCGGTGAGTTTGCGCGTCTGGTTTTCGCAGGAGACGCTTTGAGCAACCTGTTTCTGGTTGACAAGGACCTGCGTGAGACGGGCTGCCTTCCCACCGGTAAGAGCGCTCGCGAGGACGTCGGCGTCGTAGGCCTGCGGCGTAAACGCGGCGGGGGTGAGGAAACCGATGCTTACGCGCTTAAGCTTAACGGTGTCGGTGACGGTGGCGCGTTTTTGGGCGGTGATGGGAGGGGTGACGACGTTGACCGGGGGAGCGTCAGGACCCTTGGGAATGGGGCCGAAGTATTTGGTGAGCAGGGCTTTAAGCTGGGCAGGGTTGAAGTCGCCCGCGATGGCGATGCTGGCGTTGTTGGGTGTGTAGAACTGCTGGTGGAAGTCGCGGACGTCGGCGATGCGGGCGGCTTCGATGTCGGCGTGGGAGCCGATGACGGAGGCGTAATACGGGTGGCTCTGCGGAAAGATCTGGTGGAACATTTCCTCATCGGATAGGTCGTACGGGCGGCCTTCACCCTGGCGCCGTTCGTTGCGGACGACGTCGCGCTGGTTGGTGAGTTTGACGCGATCGAGGCCTTCCATAAGGAAGCCCATGCGGTCGGATTCGAGCCAGAGGCCGAGCTCGAGCTGATTGCTGGGAAGGGTCTCGAAGTAGTTGGTGCGGTCGAAGTCAGTGGTGCCGTTGACGTCGGTGGCGCCAGCACCTTCCACGTACTTGATGTGGGCCTTTTCGCCAACGTGCTCGGAGCCCTCGAACATCATGTGCTCGAAGAGGTGGGCGAAGCCGGTGCGGCCTGCGCGCTCGTTAAGGGGGCCGACGTGGTACCAGAGGTCGACAGCGACGAGGGGAAGACGGTGGTCTTCGTGGGTGATGACCTTGAGGCCGTTGGGAAGGGTGTAGGTTTCGTATTTCAGTTCCGGCAGCTTGAGGGGCGCGGGCGCGGGTGGTGCGGCAACGGCGGTGAGGGTGAACGACGATGCGAGAAGGGCAGCTGCGGCGAGAGCGAGGCGCATGCGAACGGTGGGTCCTTGCTGACAAGAGATGGGTGTGAATGAGTGAGGCCATGGTACGCCATGGGCGCCCGTGTTGGCCGGTGATGTTTGGTTGACAGCGGAAGGTGGGGGCCGCTGTAATGGCGGCTGAATTGCGAGGTGCTGGTCGTGGGTATGCTTCGGGATGGTGTGTGCGGTTTGGGGCTGGCGGCGGTGCTGGTGGCAGGCGATGCGGCGGCGCAGGGCAAGCAGCCGGTGATCGCGGCACGGGATGCCGCCGTGACGGTGGATGGGCTGCGGTTTCGGGACGCGAATCGGGATGGGAAGTTGGAGCCGTACGAGGATTGGCGACTGCCGGCGGAGGCGCGTGCCGCGGACCTGGTAAAGCGCATGAGCCTGGAGGAAAAGGCGGGGCTGATGATGCATGGGTCGCTGCGTGCAAAGGTGGATCCGGCGGCCGGCGCGGATGGCAAGGTGCTGGCGGGGATTGGGCGGGGCGCCGCGTATGACCTGGAGGACGCCAGGGAGCTGATTGCCGGTAAGAAGGTAACGACCATGATTACGCGGCTGGCGGCGGGACCGGCAGCGATGGCGGCGGAGAACAACAAGCTGCAGGCAGTGGCGGCAGGGGAGCGGTGGGGGATTCCGCTGACGATCAGCACGGATCCACGGAATGCGTTTACAAGCCTGGTGGGTGCGAGCAACGATGCGGGCGGGTTTAGCCAGTGGCCGGACATGCCGGGGATGGGGGCGATCGGGGACCCGGTGGTGACACGGCGGTTTGGGAATGTGGCGCGGCAGGAGTACCGGGCGGTGGGGATCCAGGAGGCGCTGAGTCCGCAGGCGGATTTGGCGACGGAGCCGCGATGGAGCCGGATCGATGGGACGTTTGGAGATGATCCGGAGCGGGTGAAGGCGCAGACAGAGGCGTACATTGCCGGATTTCAAGGGGGTGAGACGGGGCTGAAGGGCGACAGCGTGATGTGCATTGTGAAGCACTTTGCGGGATACGGCGCGATGAAAGACGGGCTGGATTCGCACAACAGCTATAGCCGGCATGCGGTGCAGACGGACGCGGCTTTTGCGCAGCATTTGGTGCCGTTTGAGGGTGCGGTGGCGGCGCACGTGGCGGGGGTGATGCCGACGTACGCGATTGTGGACGGCGTCTCTGTGAAAGGCAAGCCGCTGGAGGCGGTGGGTGCCGGGTTCAATAAGCAGTTGCTGACGGGTGTGCTGCGGGAGACGATGCGCTTTGACGGCATTGTGCTGACGGATTGGTTGATTACGAGCGATTGTGTGGGGGAATGCCTGGAGGGTGCGCCAGCGGGGAAGAAGCCGGGCATTGAGCCGGGCAAGTTTGGGATGAGCTGGGGTGTGGAGCGGCTGACGCCGGAGCAGAGGTATGCCAAGGCGATTGCGGCGGGTGTGGACCAGTTTGGTGGAGTGTCGGATTCGGATTTGATCGTTGCTTTGGTGAAGAAGGGGACGGTGGCGGAAAGCCGCGTGGACGTGAGCGCAGTGCGGTTGCTGAAGCAGAAGTTCGAGTTGGGATTGTTTGAGAACCCATATGTGGACGAGGCTGCGGCGAGCACCGTTGTGGGGAAGCCGGAGTTCAAGGCTGCCGCACTTTCAGCGCAGGAGCGATCGATGGTGCTGTTGACGAACGGGAAGGCGTTGCTCCCTGTGCGTGCGGTGCGGCGGAAGGTGTTCCTGGTGGGCGTGAGCGAGGTGGCCGCGCGGGCGGCGGGGCTGGAGCCAGTGAAGTCGGCCGGTGAAGCGGACTTTGCGGTGGTGCGTATGGATGCGCCGCACCAGCAGCTGCACCCCGGGTACTTCTTCGGTTCGCGGCAGCACGAGGGTGACCTTGACTGGAAGCCGGGCGATGCGGAGTTTGCAGCGTTCGAGGCTGCTGCCGGCAAGGTGCCGACAGTAGCAGCGGTGTACCTGGACAGGCCGGCGATACTGACGGCGGTGGTCGGGAAGGCGGCGGCGGTGGTGGTGAACTTTGGGTCGAGCGACGAGGCGTTGATGGCGGTGGTGACGGGCAAGGCGAAGCCGGAGGGCAAGCTGCCGTTTGAGTTGCCGCGGAGCATGGAGGCGGTGCGGGCGCAGAAGCCGGGAGTGCCGGATGATTCGCCAGATCCTCTATTCAAGGTGGGGTTTGGGCTGGGGTACTAGGTGCAGAAGGATCCAGTCCAGGCGATGAGAGTCGAAGTGACCCACTGTCTGCAACATGCACATCCGAACCGTCTTTCAAGGTGTGCTTTGGAGGAGCCTTGTGCCGGGGCCACCTGTTGTCATGATGATTGGTTCGATGTTGCCGTTTTTGTCGAAGACCATTTTGTCCATGGCCATGACGCGCTTGCTGATGCCTGTGGAATCGAGCGGATGGCGGTGATAGACGATGTACCAGTCGTCGGTCGTTGGGATGTGCAGGACGGAATGGTGGCCGGGGCCTGTGGCGATGGCGGGGTCGGTCTGCAGGATTTTGCCTGCGCGTGTGAAGGGGCCGGTGGGGCTGCTGCTTTTTGCGTAGGCCACGCCATAGTCCGGGCCGCCCCAGTCGCCCTCTGACCACATGAAGTAGTAGGTGCCATGGCGCTTGATCATGAAGGGGCCCTCGACGTAGTGCTCGGGCGTGATGTCTTTGGTGAGCTCGCCGTTTGGCATGGGGATGACGTGCTTGAGGTCGGTTGAGAGCCTGGCGACGACGCAGTGGCCCTGACCGCCGTAGTAGAGATAGATGGAGCCGTCGTCATCCTGGTAGACCATGGGGTCGATGGGCTGGGCGCCATGCTGGAAGTTGCCGATGAGCGGCTTGCCGATGGCATCGACGAAGGGACCGCCGGGCTTGTCGCTGACGGTGACGCCGATGCCGCCGTCGAAGGTATCGGTTTTCTGGATGTCGTTGGCTGCGACGAAGATGTAGTACTTGCCGTTGAGAGAGATCGCCGATGGCGCCCAGATGGCGTAGGCGGCCCATGGGACGTTCGTGATGCTGAGTACGGACGTGTGTTTGGTCCAGTGGACGAGGTCAGGTGAGGAGAAGGCGTCGAGGCCGGTTTGAAGGAGATAGTCCTTGTGGATGACGTGCTGCCGACGCAGTTCGATCTGCTGCGCGTTGAAGGCGGGTTGAGCGATGGGCGGATCGTCGGTGGAGACGCTGCGGGTGGGGTAGATCCAGTACTCGTGGTTGAAGACGCGGATTTCCGGGTCGGCGTAGTAGCCCTGCGCCGAGAGATTGGCGGTAGCCTGTGCCTGCAGAGACGTTGTTGTGCACCCGATGCCAAGGAGGACGAAGGAGGCTACCGCGCGAGAAGGGGACATGCGTGAATTTTACTGGGTGGATGTCGAAAGCTGTTTGGCCTGCCTGGCAGTGGCACGGAGTCGACGCATGAGCCGCGTCCGGCTTGAGTAGCATAGGGGTATGCCAAAGGTTGACCATTTGGAGTGCTCGCGGTGTGGGCACCTTGAGGGTGCGGAAACGCCGAAGACAGTTTGCCCGGTGTGTGCGGGGACGTATTTTGTGCGGTACGACCTGAGCGCGGCGCGGGGTACGGCGGTGCGGGATGCGATTGCGGAGCCGGCGGGTGGGACGCGGAGCATGTGGCGATACCAGTGCGTGCTGCCGGATGTGGAGCGGGTGACGCTGGGCGAGGGTTGGACGCCGGTGATGGCGTCGCGGCGGAATGCGAATGTGTTGCTGAAGGATGAGGGGACGAACCCGACGGGGACGTTCAAGGCGCGGGGTCTGGGGCTGGCGGTGACGATGGCGAAGCACTACGCCGATGCAGGCGTGGGGCTGCGGAAGCTGGCGGTGCCGAGTGCCGGGAATGCCGGTGGTGCGCTGGCGGCGTATGCGGCTGCGGCAGGCATGGAGGCGCATGTGTTTATGCCGCAGGATGTGCCGCTGGCCAACCAGGTGGAGTGTATTGCGTATGGGGCGCACATGACGCTGGTGGATGGGTTGATCAGCGATTGCGCGAAGATTGTGGCGGCGCGCAAGGAGGCGGAGGGGTGGTTCGATGTGTCCACGCTGAAGGAGCCGTTTCGCGTGGAAGGCAAGAAGACGATGGGATACGAGCTGGTGGAGCAATGCGGCTGGACGTATCCGGATGCGGTGTTTTACCCGACCGGCGGGGGTGTGGGGCTGATCGGCATGTGGAAGGCTTTCCAGGAGATGGAGGAGCTGGGCTGGGTGAGTGGAAAAAGGCCGAAGATGATTGCTGTGCAGGCGGCGGGGTGTGAGCCGATGACGCGGGCGTTTGAGGCGGGTGCGGAGACGTGCGAGTTCTTCCACGACGCGCATACGCTGGCGAGCGGGCTGCGGGTGCCGAAGCCGTATGGCGATTACCTGATTCTGGAGGCGGTGCGGGCGAGCGGCGGGACGGTGATTTCGCAGACGGATGAGGAGATTTACCGGTCGATCGCGGACTGGGGTAGGCATGAGGGTGTGTTGCTGAGTCCGGAGGGTGCGGCGGCTACGTCGGCGTATGACTCTTTGGTTTCGAGTGGGTTTTTGTCGAGGAGTGACCGGGTGGTGATCTTCAACACCGGTGCGGGCAGCAAGTATACGGACGTGATTGCGGCGATGCAAAGGGCGTACCGGGAGCCGAGCCGGGAGCCTGTGGGGTTAGACAAAGGGGCGTGATTTTGTGGGTTGCGACGGAAGGAACCCACCTTAAATCGCGCTGCAGGTTCATTGTGGAGGTGGAGTGTCGGTGCGCGATGAAGGTAGGGCATCCGGAGTGAGCATGGGCGTTGAGCGGCGAGAGCTCAGCCTGCCAGGCGGTGCGGACGGCTGAACCGAACGCGAAATGCGGTAACGTACGAGCATGCGTAAGCTGGTGCGGGTTGCGGTGTGTGGCGGGTTGATGTGGCCGGGAATGGTGGCGGGAACGGCGGCCTGGGCGCAGGATGTCGGGTCGAGGACGCCGCCGCCTGAGAATGGGTCGATGAAGCTGGATGTGACGGCGCGGCCGTTGCTGTCGGTGGGTTCGCTGGACTTTTTATTGGGGACGTGGACGGCGGAGGCGGCGCCGAACGCGAAGCCTGTTGGGTCGTACGTGTTTGAGCGGGAGCTGGACGGCCGGATCCTGGCGCGGCATGCGACGACGGATGTGGGATGCGCGGACCCGGCGAGTACGGCGTGTGCGCATCGGGATCTGTTTTATGTGTTTCAGGATTCTGCGGGTGCGCCGCTAAAGGCGATCTTCTTTGACAGCGATGGCCACGTCTTGCGCTATGACGTGGACATCAAGCACGTGGGTGGCACAAACGGCATGCGGGATTATGCGACGTTTCTGTCGGAGCTGAGTGCGCTGGGCCCGCGGTATCGGCTGAGCTATGAGCGCAACACCGACACGTTTACGCATAAGACGAGCCTGAGCGGGAAGTTTGAGCTGCTGCTGCCGAATGGGAAGTGGAAGCTGCTGTTGGCTTGGGGCGGTGGACTGGCGGCGGAAAAGAAGTAGGAAGCGAGTACCGCGCGGGCGGGCGGTACTCGGATTGCGGGTGGTGGGTGGCGGCTGCTAGGCTTTGTTGCTATGCAGGACACCTATAACGGCGTGCGGCCACCAGATGCGGGCAAAGCGATTGAGTACAGCGATGGCGTTTATTCTGTGCCGGATCACCCGATTGTGCCGTTCATTGAGGGCGATGGAAGCGGTCGCGACATTTGGAAGAATGCGCGTGCGGTGATGGATGCCGCAGTGCTGAAGGCGTATGGCGGTGCGCGGCGGGTGGAGTGGTTTGAGATCCTGGCGGGCGAGAAGGCGTACCGGCTGCACAACGACTGGCTGCCGCAGGATTCTGTGCAGGCTTGTATTGATTTCCGGGTGAGTTTGAAGGGGCCGCTGACGACGCCGGTGGGTGGCGGGATTCGTTCGTTGAATGTGACGCTGCGGCAGACGATGGATTTGTACCAGTGCATCCGGCCGGTGAAGCACTACCCGGGGGTGCCGAGCCCGATGGTGAAACCGGATGAGGTGGATGTGGTGATCTTTCGGGAGAATACCGAGGACATCTATGCGGGGATCGAGTTCAAGGAAGGTTCCGCTGATGTGGCGAAACTGCGGGAGTTTGTGAATACGGAGCTGCTGGGGAACACGAAGAAGCGGCTGCGGGACGATGCGGGGCTGGGGATCAAGCCGATTAGCGTGCGGGGGAGCAAGCGGCTGGTGCGGGCGGCGATCCAGTATGCGGTGGATGGCGGTCGCAAGGTGGTGACGATTGTGCACAAGGGGAATATCCAGAAGTTTACCGAGGGTGCGTTCCTGGAGTGGGGCTACGAGGTGGCGAAGGGTGAGTTTCGCGACCGGGTGGTGACGGAGCGGGAGAGCTGGATTTTTGCGGCGCTGGAGAAGAACCCCGCGGCTACGCCGGAGGAGCTGGCGAAGGTGGTGGAGCCGGGTGTGGCGTTTGCGCCGGCGAGCTTTGCTGAAAAGATCGTGGCCGAGGTGAAGGGTGTGCTGGAGGCGATTGGGGCTTCGCACGACGAGGGTAAGTGGAAGGGCATGATCCTGGTGAACGACCGGATCTGCGATGCGATGTTTCAGGATCTGCTGCTGAAGCCGAGCGAGTACAGCGTGCTGGCGACGACAAATTTGAATGGGGATTACCTGAGTGACGCCGCTGCGGCGCAGGTGGGTGGACTGGGGATTGCGCCGGGTGTGAATGTGGGTGACGGGTTTGCAGTGTTCGAGGCGACGCATGGGACGGCTCCGCGGCTGGCGGACCAGGATGTGGTGAATCCGGGGTCGGTGCTTTTGTGTGGGGTGTTGTTGTTCGAGTTCTTGGGGTGGGGTGAGGCGGCGAAGTTGATTGAGGATGCGATGACGGAGACGATCCGGCAGAAGTTTGTGACGGTGGACTTTGCAAAGGGGATGGACGGGGCGACGACAGCTTCAACGAGCGGGTTTGCGGCGCGGATTGTGGAGAACATGGGGAAGGTCGTTTAGGCCCTGTGACTTCTGACTTGAGTCCGAAACCCACGTTCGAAAATCCGGACATGGGGCACACTTTGCCCGCAGAGGTGGATGTGTTGCTGGTGGGGGCGGGCATTATGTCGGCCACGCTGGGGATGCTGTTGCAGCTGGTGGCGCCGGGGCTGCGGATGGCGTTTGTGGAGAGCCGTGGCGAGGCGGCGACCGAGAGCAGCGACGCCTGGAACAATGCCGGGACGGGGCATGCGGCGCTGTGCGAGCTGAACTATACGCCGGAGTGTGCGGACGGGCGGATCGCAATCGACCGGGCGGTGAAGATCAACGAGCAGTTTCTGCAGTCGCGGCAGTTTTGGGCGACGCTGGTGGAGCGTGGGCTGCTGGGCGATCCCCGGGAGTTTATCCATGCGGTGCCGCATGAGAGTTTTGTGACGGGTGCGGCGGCGGTGGAGTTTTTGCGGCGACGGTGGGTGGCGTTGTCGGCCTCGCCGTTGTTTGCGGGGATGGAGTTTTCGGATGATCCGGCGGTGTTGCGGGAGTGGATGCCGCTGATGATGGAGGGGCGTGATCCGGCGGAGAAGGTGGCGGCGACGCGGGCGGTGGATGGGACGGATCTGGATTTTGGGGCGTTGACGCGGGGGTTGCTTGAGGCGTTGGTTGGTCCAGAATCGCCTGGCCGGGAACATGGGGCACACGGGGGTGATGTCCCGGAGGAAGCTGCGGCTGCACAACGCCACCCTTTCGCGATGGAGCCGCGAAAGAATGGGGCACCCGGCATTGGGGCACCCGGCATTGGGGCACCCGGTGCATCGGTGAATCCTGCGGGGGTTTCGGTGCACTGCCGGTGTGGGTTGCGGGATTTGACGAAGCTGCCGGATGGGCGGTGGTACACGCTGGTGGAGGATTTGGCTTCGCGGAAGAAGACGCGGGTGGTGGCGCGGTTTGTGTTTCTAGGGGCGGGCGGAGGGGCGCTGCCGCTGCTGCAGAAGAGCGGGATTGCGGAGGGGCGGGGGTACGGCGGGTTTCCGGTGAGCGGGCAGTGGCTGCGATGTACGAACCGGGATGTGATTGAGCGGCATGGGGCGAAGGTGTACGGCAGGCCGGCGCTGGGAGCCCCGCCGATGAGTGTGCCGCACTTGGATACGCGGGTGATTGCGGGGCAGAAGGAGCTGCTGTTTGGGCCGTTTGCAGGGTTTTCGACGAAGTTTTTGAAGGGTGGGTCGTTTGCGGATCTGCCGCGGTCGATTGGGACGGGAAACCTGGTGAGCATGCTGGGGGCGGGTGCGACGAATCTCGGCCTGACCAAGTACCTGGTAGGGCAGGTGATGCAGTCGCAGGCGGACCGGGTGGAGGCGCTGCGGGAGTTTGTGCCGACGGCGCGGGCTGAGGACTGGCGGCTGGAGGTGGCGGGGCAGAGGGTGCAGATCATCAAGAGTGATCCGAAGAGCGGCGGGAAGCTGGAGTTTGGGACGGAGATTGTGCGGTCGAGCGACGGGAGTCTGGCGGCTTTGCTGGGGGCGTCGCCTGGAGCGAGTACCGCGGTGGCGATCATGTTGGAGTTGCTGGCGAAGGGAGTTGCTGGGATCTCTGTTTCGTGCGAGGCGCTGCGGGGGGTTGTGGCTTCGTATGGGATTTCGTTGAGTGAGGATACGGCATTGCTGCGGGAGCAGGTGGAGCGGACGCGGCGGGTGTTGGGGCTTTCGGTTTAGGAGTTTTGTCGTACGTCGGTCGAGCTTTGCTCGATAGAGCACTGACGCGCTGACCCACCTTAATCGCGCTCTACACTCAGCCTGATTTGTGATGTTTGATTGCGCGATGAAGATGGGGCACCCGCAACCAGGTTTATGTCGGCGCGGGAAGAAAGCGGGTTTCTCCGCTGCGCAGGACGATCGAGCTGTCCTGCTCCGGTCGAAATGACATCTTTTTGAAAACGATACAGGCCATTCAAAAAGCCGGCCCAGTTGGATGTTGTGGAAATGAGAGAGGCCACCCTGTTGGGTGGCCTCTCGCTTGTTGATTCGAGTAATGCTAGACGCGCTCGATGGCGAGGGAGTCGATGGTGATGGTCTTCTTGGGGCGGTCCATGCCGTCGCGAGGGGCCTTGCTGATCTTTTCGACGATGTCCATGCCGCTGACGACTTCGCCGAAGATGGTGTGCTTGCCGGTGAGCCAGGTGGTGGGTGCGACGGTGATGAAGAACTGGGAGCCGTTGGTGTTTGGGCCGGAGTTTGCCATGGCGAGCTTGCCGGGTGCGGTGAAGCCGTGCTTGGAGCCCTTGGTTTCGTCGGCGAACTTGTAGCCAGGGCCGCCCATGCCGGTGCCTTCGGGGTCGCCGCCCTGGATCATGAAGTCGGGGATGACGCGGTGGAAGACGCTGCCGTCGTAAAGCTTGTCACCCTTTTTGGAGCGGGACTCCCACTTCTTTGAGCCTTCTGCAAGGCCAATGAAGTTCTCGACCGTGACGGGTGCGTCGGCTTCGAAGAGTTTGGTGGTGATGTCGCCTTCGCTGGTGTGGAAGATTGCGTAGGTGCCGGGGGTGAGGTCTGCCATGCTGGTAATTCTCCTTGCGAACTTGTGGACCGAGCGGTTGGATGCCGGTTATGGCTGGGGTGTAGCTGCCTTTGGCAAATCGGCCGTGGGTGGCGGGGCCGCGGCAGGCGCTGTGAACCTGGGCTCGGGCGGCAGGGGCTGGCCGTCTGGAACAATGGTGACGTGGGTGATGGTGACAGGGTTGAGGGGTTTGTCGTCGCGATCCTTCTCGACCCGGGCGATGGTTTGGACGACGACGACGGAGTGGGCGTCGCACTGACCGAAGATGGTGTGTTTGCCGTTGAGCTCCGCCTCTGGCGCCTCAGTGATGAAAAACTGGGAGCCGCCGGTGCCGGGGCCGGCGTTGGCCATGGCGAGGCGGCCCTCACGGTCGAAGCGAAGGCCGGGCGCGAACTCGTCGGGAATGAAGTAGCCGGGGTCGCCGCGGCCTGTGCCGGCACGGTCGCCACCCTGGATCATGAAGTTGGCGATGACACGGTGGAAGGGGGTGGTGTCGTAGAAGCGGGTGTGGGTCATCTTCTGGCCGGTGGTTGGGTCGGTGAAGTCTTTGGTGCCCTGGGCGAGGCCGATGAAGTTGGCGACGGTGAGCGGCGCTTCCTTTTGGAAGAACTGGCAGGTGAGCCGGCCCATGGTGGTGTCGATGACGGCAGTGGGGCCGTTGGGCGGGGGTGGGACGACGATGCCTTCGGTGGTGCTGGGGGTGTCGGGAAGGTCGTCGGCCGGTTTGGTAGCCGGCGGTATTTGCTGCGTGGGAGGCGTGGCGG
>CAHJWI010000043.1 GCA_903642225.1 Acidobacteriaceae bacterium
GCAGGGGCGCTCGGATTCGAACCGAGAAGTTCGGTTTTGGAGACCGACAGTTTAACCGTTGAGCTTACGCCCCTGTGTAGTGCCCTGTGGAGCGTCCAGCCATGGCTCTGCCAGACCGGAGCGAACACCTAAGGATAACCGATTTGCGCGGCAGTGGCCAGCAGCCACTTCCAGGGCAATGCTTGCGCAATTCCAGGTACTGTGGACGAACGCAGACGACCCGTATTCCACGGCACGGACAACCGGCGCATGGTGTCTTACCTGCCTGCAACATATTGGCTGTATCCTAAGCTTTCCGTCACCGCGTGGGCCTGCCGTGACCGAAGTAGGGGACTTACCACGTCGATGGGCGAAAAGCGCTGGGTGTTGTTGATTGCAAGTGAAGTCGGGCGCACCGACTCTGTGAGTGACCGTGCGATGGAACGCCTGGTTGGCGCGATTGGAACGGAAGGGTATGAGGTCGTCCGAACGACCTCGCCAGAGGATGGCCGGTCGCTGGTGACAAGCGACCCAAGCTACTCTGCCATCCTGCTTGACTGGGACCTGGACAGCAACTCGCAGTTTGAGGAACGCGCCGCGCTCGACATCATCCGCAGCGTGCGACACAGAAATAAAAAGATCCCGATCTTCCTCATCGCAGACCGAACCCTGGTGTCGGAGCTGCCTCTTGAAGTGGTCAAGCAGGTGCATGAGTACATCCACCTCTTCGGCGACACACCATCGTTCATCGCTTCGCGGCTGGACACGGCCATCGAGCGCTACCACGAGCAGCTGCTGCCGCCCTACTTCCGCGAGCTGCTCAAGTACAACGACCAGTCCGCTTACAGCTGGGACGCACCCGGACACATGGGCGGCGTTGCGTTCCTCAAGCATCCAGTCGGGCAGGAGTTCCACCGCTTCTTCGGCGAAAATCTTCTGCGTTCAGACCTGGGTATATCCTCCGCGCCGCTCGGTTCGTGGCTCGACCACATCGGCCCTCCCGGCGACTCGGAACGCAACGCTGCGCGCATCTTCGGTGCAGACTGGACCTTCTACGTGCTCGGTGGATCAAGCACGTCCAACCAGATCGTCGGTCATGGCGTCATCGCGCAGGATGACATCGTCCTCGCAGACGCGAACTGCCACAAGTCCATCTGCCATTCGCTCACTGTCACCGGCGGTCGCCCGGTCTATTTCAAGCCGACGCGCAACGGCTACGGCATGATCGGGCTGGTGCCGCTCAAACGGTTTACGCCCCAGTCGGTGGAGGAACTCATCGAGCGCAGCCCGTTCACACCCGGTGCGCGTTCGCCAAAGCCAACCTATGCGGTCATCACGAATTCGACTTATGACGGCCTCTGCTACAACGTAAACCAGGTGGTCGAGCAGCTTAGTCAGTCCGTGGCACGGGTGCACTTCGACGAGGCCTGGTACGCCTACGCCAAGTTCCATCCTATTTACCGTGGCCGGTTCGCCATGGGCGTGCCGGACGACATGCCGGATCGGCCGGCAATCTTCTCCGTGCAGTCTACCCACAAGATGCTGGGCGCCTTCTCCATGGGATCCATGGTTCACATTAAGCTGTCAGACCGTGCGCCGCTCGACTTTGATCAATTCAACGAAGCCTTCATGATGCACGGCACGACCTCGCCGTTCTACCCGCTCATCGCATCACTGGACGTGGCTGCCGCCATGATGGACGAACCCGCCGGCCCCACGCTGATGAACGAAACGCTCATCGACGCCTTCAGCTTTCGGCAGGCCATGAGCTCGGTTGCACGCAGGCTGCGCGCAGAAGAGGAGAACGGCGAAGGCTGGTTCTTTGGTGTCTACCAGCCGGAGTTCGTTACAGACCCGGCGACCGGTGAGCGCATCCTTTTTGAAGACGCTGAGGATGACCTGCTCGCCAATGAGCCAAGCTGCTGGACCCTGAAGGCCGGTGAGGAATGGCACGGCTACCAGGACACCGATTCGCCCGACGACTACTGCATGCTGGACCCCGCAAAGGTTACGATCCTTACACCGGGTGTCGATGCGCAAGGGAACGTATGGCAATGGGGCATTCCCGCCACCGTGCTCACGGAGTTCCTGGATTCACGCCGCGTCGAAATCGCGCGCACCGGCGACTACACAGTGCTCGTGCTCTTTTCCATCGGCACATCCAAGGGCAAATGGGGCAGCCTGCTTGAGAATCTGTTTGAGTTCAAACGCCTGTATGACGTCGAGGCCATGCTCGACGAGGCATTGCCGGAACTTGTGCAGCGCTTCCCTGCTCGCTATCGAACGATGACACTGAAGGAACTGTCCGACCAGATGCACGCCGCCATGATCGAGCTGAACCTGGCTGGACTGGTGAACGAGGCCTGTGACGAGGATTTCGACCCCGTGCTGACGCCTGCACAGACGTACCAGAAGCTGGTCAGAAATGAAACAGAGCGCATTCCGTTTACGCAGATGCCGGGCCGCATCGCTGCCGTCATGCTGGTTCCTTACCCGCCAGGTATCCCCATGTCGATGCCGGGGGAGCGTCTGGGCGGACCGGACTCTCCGGTCATCCGCCTGATCCTGGCTATGGAGCAGTTTGGCAAGCGCTTTCCCGGCTTTGAACGCGAAGTCCACGGCATCGAGGTAGATGGCGACGGCAAATACTGGATGCGCGCTGTGGTCGAGGAAGGGCAGCAGCGTTCGGACGTAACGCACATCCCCGTAAAAACGGAGATCGATGTAAACCACTACCCGCAAAGACCAGTGCGGCACTCCACAGAGTAAATCTGTGACTGTGCCGCACTGGCTGCGATCTGCATCGGTCCGGTTTCATCCATTGTGACGCTCTACACACGTCAGAAATGGTGCTCTAAGAAGAGGCCTGCAGAAACCTGCGACGAGCCACACCGATGACTCCGAGCACGCCTGTACCCAGAAGCGCAAGGCTTGAAGGCTCGGGGGTCACCGTAGTGGCTGTAGTCACGTCGTCGGTCAGATCAAGTTGAAGGCCGCTCACCCCCAGGTTCTGCACCCCTTGAATCAGAACGCCCTGATGATTTATATCCGTAAAGCTGCCGTTAAAAGGTGTCGTCTGCGCAACTTGCGACAGGACATCGTAGACAGCATCTCCGTTCGGTGTTGAGAGCGTGAGCAAAGCTGAGCCAAGATTAAAGGGCGCGGTGAAGTCCATCGGATCGCCGTAGGCGCCCACGGCAAGGAAGGCCGCCAGATCGTCCGTACCTGTCTCGCTAAACAAGGCTGCACTTGCTGCCAGGCTGAGGGAAATTGTTGTCTGGCCGGTGCTCGAGACGGATTCACTTTCAGACAGCGTACTTCTCACGCCGTCATAGGTAACACCCGTCGAGCTGTTGGCCGCTACCGTGTAAAGCTGCGAGAAGTTGTAGGACTGTGTGGTGCTGTCGTAGGTTCCTATGACCACATCAAACGTGGAACCGGGTACCAGGGCATCGGCCTTTGCATAGGTGCTGGCACCCAGGCATAAAACCAGGCTAGCTGCGGTGATCATCATTCTGCCAATCACAGGAGGACCTCCATCGGCAAGAGTGCAGGGTAGGCCAAACGCAAGCAGGAACCCGAGTACCCCTTGACCAGTCCCATTATGATGCGAGACCTTACCTTTTTCAGTGGAAAAGGCCACTTTATTTTCCTGAAATGGGCATGACGCTAAATGGAACGAAAAAAATGCTCATCATTACGAACATCTGAACATGTTCACTAGTCCGTTAAGAGAAGACTGGCAGAAGCCCAGACGATGAAGCCGCACTCCGGAGAGTGCGGCTTCATTGTTACCTCTGCATCTCGCTGTCCGTGCGGAACTATTTGACGATTTCGGTGATGGTACCTGCGCCGACGGTACGTCCGCCTTCGCGGATGGCGAAGCGGAGGCCCTTTTCCATGGCAACCGGGGTGTGCAGCGTGATCTCGAGCGAGATGTTATCGCCCGGCATCACCATCTCCGTGCCCGCAGGCAGCTTCGCCGAACCCGTCACGTCCGTCGTACGGAAGTAGAACTGCGGACGGTAGCCGTCGAAGAACGGGGTGTGACGTCCGCCCTCTTCCTTGCTCAGCACGTAGATCTCGCCCTTGAACGTCGTGTGCGGCGTGATCGATCCCGGCTTGGCCAACACCATGCCGCGCTCCACGTCTTCCTTCGCGATGCCGCGCAGAAGCAGGCCGGCGTTGTCGCCCGCCAGACCCTCATCCAGCTGCTTCTTGAACATTTCGACGCCGGTAACGACGGTCTGCCGGGTATCGCGGAAGCCGACGATCTCGGCAGGTCCACCGACGTTGATCTTGCCGCGCTCGATACGGCCCGTAACTACAGTGCCACGACCGGAGATCGAGAAGATATCCTCGATCGGCATCAGGAACGGCAGGTCGACAAGGCGGTCAGGCTGCGGGACGGTCGAGTCCACCGCCGCCATCAGCTCGTCGATCTTCGCTTCCCACTCGGCTTCGCCGTTCAGCGCGCCCAGGGCCGATCCGCGAATGACGGGAACGTCGTCGCCCGGGAAGTCGTACTTGCTCAACAGTTCGCGCACTTCCATCTCAACCAGGTCGATCAGTTCGGTGTCGTCGACCGCATCGCACTTGTTGAGGAACACAACGATGTACGGCACACCCACCTGGCGCGCAAGCAGCACATGCTCCTTGGTCTGGGGCATCGGGCCGTCGGTGGCCGCAACCACGAGGATGGCGCCGTCCATCTGCGCTGCACCCGTGATCATGTTCTTGATGTAGTCGGCGTGGCCGGGGCAGTCCACGTGCGCGTAGTGACGGTTCGCCGTCTCGTACTCCACGTGCGACGTCGCGATCGTAATACCGCGCTCACGCTCTTCCGGTGCGTTGTCAATCGTGTCAAACGAACGAAACGTGATCTTCGGGTTATGCTTCGACAACACCTTCGTAATCGCTGCCGTCAACGTCGTCTTGCCGTGATCAATATGCCCAATCGTCCCCACGTTCACGTGAGGCTTCGACCGATCAAACTTTTCCTTACCCATCTGTATGACTCCTCTGCCCTGCGGGCTGATTACCTAATCTCACTTACAACTTGGCCTAGGGCGAAAACGCGCGAAGCGCATCCGCCCGTCCAGCCAGCACTACTTGTCGCGGCCCTGTACCTTGGCGATGATCTCTTCCGATACGCTGCGCGGCGCTTCTTCGTATTGGGCGAACTGCATGGAGAAGTTACCGCGGCCCTGAGTGGAGCCACGCAGGTTTGTGGCGTAACCGAACATCGTCGAGAGCGGCACCGTTGCCTTGATCGCCTGTACACCGCCGACCATCTCCATGCCTTCGATGCGACCGCGGCGGGAGTTCAGGTCGCCGATAACGGTACCCATGTAGTCTTCAGGGACCGTGACTTCGACGGCCATCACGGGCTCCAGCAGGACCGGCTTGGCCTTGCGGGCGGCTTCCTTGAACGCCATCGATCCGGCGATCTTGAATGCCATTTCGTTGGAGTCGACATCATGATAGCTGCCGTCGTACAACGACACTTTAATGTCGACCATTTCGTAGCCGGCAAGGACGCCGCCCTGCATCGCTTCCTGGATGCCCTGGTCGATCGGCTTGACGTATTCCTTGGGGATCGCGCCGCCCTTGGTGTCGTTCGAGAACTCGTAGCCCTTGCCAGTTTCGTTCGGCTCGATACGGATCTTTGCATGGCCGTAGTTACCGGAACCGCCGGACTGACGGATGTACTTGCCCTCGGCTTCGGCGTTGGTCCGGATGGTCTCGCGATAGTTGACCTGCGGCTTGCCGACGTTTGCTTCCACCTTGTGCTCGCGCATCATGCGGTCGACGATGATTTCAAGGTGAAGCTCACCCATGCCGCTGATGATGGTCTGACCGTTCGTCTGGTCGGTGCGCACGCGGAAGGTTGGATCCTCCTGCGCGAGCTTGGCCAAGGCCATGCCCATCTTCTCCTGGTCGGCCTTGGTCTTCGGCTCAACGGCAACCTCGATCACGGGCTCCGGGAAGTCAATCGACTCAAGCACGATCGGCGACTTGTCCGAGCAAATAGTGTCGCCGGTGACGAGGTTCTTAAGACCTACGGCTGCGCATATGTCGCCGGCAAGAATCTCCGTGACTTCTTCGCGTTTGTTCGCGTGCATCTTGAGCAGGCGACCGATGCGCTCTGTCTTGCGGGTGCGCGGATTAAGGACAGAATCGCCCGTCTTGAGCGTGCCGGAGTAGTTGCGGATGAAGATGAGCTGGCCGACAAACGGGTCGGTCATGATCTTGAAGCCGAGCGCCGAGAACGGCTCGCTGTCATCCGGCTTGCGGATGAGTTCCTTCTCCATGTCTTCCGGATCGTGACCGATCATAGGAGGAATATCGAGCGGGCTTGGCAGGTAGTCGACAACAGCGTCCAGCAGGGTCTGCACGCCCTTGTTCTTGAACGATGACCCCATCAAGACCGGAAAGATGCTCATGGTGATGGTGGCCTTACGAATCGCCGACTTCAGCTCCTCCACGGTCGGCTCTTCGCCCTCAAGGTACTTTTCCATCAGCGCATCGTCCTGGTCGGCGACGGCTTCGATCAGGGCGTTGCGGAACTCCTGCGCCTTATCCTTGAGGTCAGCGGGAATTTCTTCCGTGTCGTAGGCCGAGCCCATCTCCTCGTCATGCCACACGTAGGCCTTCATGGTAACGAGGTCGACGACGCCGGCGAACTTTGCTTCCGCGCCGATGGCGAGCTGAGTAAGAACGGCTTTCGCGCCGAGGCGGTCCTGAATGGTTTTGGTCGCGTACTCGGCGTCGCCGCCATTCTTGTCCATCTTGTTGATGAAGCAGATACGCGGCACCTTGTACTTGGTCGCCTGACGCCACACCGTTTCAGACTGGGGCTGCACACCGGCAACCGCGTCAAAGCAGGCAACTGCGCCGTCCAGAACGCGGAGGGACCGCTCGACCTCCGCTGTAAAGTCCACGTGGCCGGGCGTGTCGATGATGTTGATGCGGTAGTTGTTCCAGGTGCAGGTGGTTGCGGCGGAGGTGATGGTGATGCCACGCTCCTGCTCCTGCTCCATCCAGTCCATGGTGGCCGTGCCTTCATGCACTTCGCCAATGCGATGGTTGACACCGGTGTAGAACAGAATGCGTTCGGTCGTGGTCGTCTTACCCGCGTCGATGTGGGCCATGATGCCGATATTGCGACATTTATTGAGAGCAACGGTACGTGGCACGGTAGATCTTCGTTTCTGCGAGCGGGGCCCGCTGTAACTTCTGCGTAAGTGCCCGAGTAAGTCAGCGAAACCAACTTACCCGGGCAGGATGTACAACGTATGAATGTGCGCGACTGAAGAGAAGAGACCTACCAGCGATAGTGGGCGAAGGCCTTATTGGCTTCGGCCATGCGGTGCACATCTTCCTTTTTCTTCATCGCCGCGCCGCGCCCGTTTGCGGCATCCAGCAACTCGGCGGTCAGCTTATCGACCATGCCCTTCTCGCCGCGCGAACGGCCAAAGCTCACCAGCCAGCGGATCGCGAGCGATGTGCGGCGCTCTGGATTCACTTCGATGGGCACCTGGTAGTTGGCACCACCAACACGGCGGCTCTTCACTTCCAGTAGGGGCTTTACGTTTTCCACGGCCTTCTTGAAGAGCTTAAGGGCTTCGTCGCCGCCCTTCTGCTCCAGGTTGGTCATGGACTCGTAGAAGATTTTCTGCGCAGTCGACTTTTTGCCGCCCCACATCATGCTATTGACAAACTTGGTGACCAGCGTGGAGCCGTAGATGGGATCCGGCGCGACTTCGCGCTTGGCGATGTGACCTTTACGTGGCATTGCTCTCTCTTCTTCCTCCAGCGCGGTGACTTCTCACGCATCTGGACTTGGTGGTGACAAGGAGAAAGGTGACAGTGGGGGAAGTTTCCGACGATCTACCTTTCTACTTCAGACTTGACTATTTGCTCTGCGCCTTGGGTCGCTTGGCGCCGTACTTCGACCGGCTCTGTAGACGCTTCGCTACGCCCACCGAGTCAAGCGTGCCGCGGACAATGTGGTAGCGCACGCCTGGCAGATCTTTTACGCGGCCGCCGCGAATCAACACGATGGAGTGCTCCTGCAGGTTGTGGCCTTCACCGGGGATATAGCTGGTGACTTCAATACCGTTGGTAAGCCGAACGCGCGCAACCTTGCGGAGAGCCGAGTTCGGCTTCTTTGGAGTCTGCGTGTACACACGGGTGCACACGCCGCGGCGCTGGGGCGAACCCTGCAATGCCGGGCTAGCCGTCTTGTAATTCGGCGCAGTGCGACCCTTTTTGACGAGCTGATGAAACGTAGGCACGGTGACTCCTAAACTGATTCTGTGTACTACCGAACTTTGGGTGTCTGTGTTCAAACCGCGCCCTATGAAGGGACGCCTGTGGCCTGCATGTTGACGGGCTACAGCGCGACGGACGCGCCGGCAAGCCCTTCCCCCTGACGCGCAGGCGGAAACCTCGGACCTTCCCACTTTATCAACGCCTGTGGGAAAGGTCAATGCGACGATCCAGTGGCCCGGAGCGTGCTAGCCTTGCGCCATGCGTTTTCATGCTGGTTTATTTCTTCTTGGTGCTGTTCTCGGGCCTGTTTCCCTGTTTTCGCAGCAAAGCGACGCGGGCATGTCGCTGGCAGCGCCGAGTGCGCGGGTAGAGCAGGCCATGGCCGCTGCGCAGGGTGAGTCTGGCGTGAAGCATCCCGGAGCCGTAGAGCTGTCGCCGGATGGTAAACAGCTGGCCTGGACGTTGGGCGGTGGACGACGGGATGACGGGGGTGAGCTGCATGTGGGCTCTTCATCAGCGCCAGCAGTGACAGATGCCGTCGTTTCGGCAGGTGCAGGGTGCAAATCGAGCGCGCCGCGCTGGTCGCCGAATGGCAAGACACTGGCGTTTGTGGCCACATGTGCGGACAAACAGCCCCAGCTTTGGCTGAAGGCAGGAGACGCACCGCCGCGGCAGCTAACCCACATCAAAGGAACGCTGACGGAGCCGGCATGGGCACCGGATGGAGCGGCGATCGGGTTTTTGTACGTGGAAAATGCGTCGCGATCGGCGGGCGCTTTGGCTGCGATGAAGCCGCCGGCTGGAGTGATCGGCGAGGACGGCGTGGAAGTACAGTGGGTGGCAGCAGCGAATTCGCAGACTGGTGCGCTGACGATGCTGACGCCAAAGGGGCTGCATGCGTACGAGTTCGACTGGGCACCGGATGCAAAGCACGTGGTCTTTGTAGCGGCAAACCCGCCCGGCGAGAACACATGGTGGATCGCAAAGATGTACACGGTTGCGGTGGGGCAGCCGGAAGCCGCAAAGGTGATCCTCGATCCGCAGAATACGAGCGGATCGCTTCACGGGCTGCAGTTTGCGGTCCCGCGCTACAGCACCAATGGCCAGAACATCGCATTCATCGGTGGGCTTATGAGCGACCAGGGGTCGACTGGCGGCGACATCTACCTGATTGGTGCGGATGGAGGCGGCCTACAGAACCTGACGCCAGGCCGCAAGAGCACACCGGTGTACCTGGCCTGGACGGACCCCGACCACCTCTTGTTCAGCGAGGATGTGGGCGGCAAAAGCCATATTGGGCTGCTGGGTACCAACAAGCAGGAGCTGACGAGCGGCTGGACGGCGGAGCAGTCGATCAGCAGCGGACGAGCGTCGTTGTCGTTTTCATTTGCGCCGGCGGCAAGGCAGGTGGCGTTTGCGTCCGCCGGACCAACGCAGGCACCGGAGATCTTCGGCGGCGACTTTCGCGGGATCCGTGCAATCAGTCACCTGAACGACGGTGCAAAATCCGCAACAAAGACCGTTTCAATGGAGTGGGAGAACGAGGGATTCCACGTGCAGGGATGGTTGACCTTCCCGGCCAGGTACGACGCATCGAAGAAGTACCCGATGATCGTAAACGTACACGGCGGTCCGTCGGCCGAGACGGGTCCGAGCTTCGCGTCTCAGAGTGGCGTGCTGCCGGAGCTTGGATATTTTGTGTTTGAACCGAATCCGAGAGGCAGCTATGGGCAGGGTGAGGCATTCACCGCGGCAAACCGCAAGGATTTCGGCTATGGTGACTTTCGCGACATCATGAAGGGTGTGGACGCCGTTGAGGCGAAGTATCCGGTGGACGAGAAGCGGCTGGGCCTGACGGGTTGGAGTTACGGCGGCTTTATGACCATGTTTGGCGTGACGCAGACGACCCGGTTCCACGCGGCGGTGGCGGGTGCGGGCATCAGCAATTGGTTGAGCTACTACGGCGAAAACAGCATTGACGAGTGGATGACGCCGTTCTTCGGCGCAACCGTGTATCGCGACCCGGCGGTGTACGCGAAGAGTTCCGCGATCAACTACCTGGACCGTGTAAAGACGCCCACACTGGTGATCGTGGGCGATCGGGATGGGGAGTGCCCGGCGCCGCAGAGTTTTGAGTTCTGGCATGCGTTGCGGGCCTTCGGTGTGCCGACGGAACTGGTGGTGTACCCGAATGAGGGCCACGGCTTCGTCATCCCTGCGCACATCCGCGACAGGACGGTACGCGAAGCCATGTGGTTCGAGAAGTATCTGCAGTAGAACGCTGGCTAGTTGCCGCCACCTAGGATGGCCACTTAGCTCGTGACTTAGCTCGTGACCAGCGCCAGACATAACCGGCCGATGTGTATACAACAGCGACGAAGCCGCAGAGGACAACGGCGCCGCTTACGAGGAGAATTATTGAGGTGAACCCGGCCGCGGCTAGGTCGACTTCTCCAGGGTCAGTCGATTCTGGTGCGCATAAGAGAGAATTGGAAGCCAGCAAAGCGCTGCAAGACCGGAGCAAACAAGCAAGATCGCAAGACTGCGGTTTTTAACTTCACGTGCGTGTGTGCGAGCTGCCATGCCAGCCATGATTTCAGCGGTCGCCAACCCTCACAGGAGCATTACAGCTGACGAAGTTGTGAAGGCAGGTAAGGCACAGCAGCGACTCCATTTGCGTCGGCCCGTATGGGGGTCTACACTCCTTGGAACCTTATGCTCGTTGTACCCGTTCCTGAAGCTTTGACCTTTGACGATGTCTTACTCGTCCCCGCTTTTTCTGATGTGGTTCCGGCCCAGGTGTCGACGGCGACCCGGCTCACCAAGCGCATCATGCTGAACACGCCGCTGCTGAGTGCGGCAATGGACACCGTGACGGAGTCGCGCCTTGCGATTGCCATGGCACAGGCCGGCGGTATGGGCGTCGTTCACCGCAACTTGACGATCACGCAGCAGGCAAGCGAGATCGACAAGGTCAAGCGAAGCGAGAGCGGCATGATTGTGGACCCGGTGACGATCGAGCCGGACCAGCCAATTGCGGCGGCGCTGGAAGTGATGCGCCGCTACAAGATCAGCGGTGTGCCGGTCACCAAGGGTGGCAAGCTGGTGGGCATCCTGACCAATCGCGATTTGCGCTTTGTAAACCGGACGGACATTCCGATTAGCGATGTGATGACCAAGCAAAACCTGATTACGGTTCCAGTGGGCACGACATTGGAAGACGCGGAGCACATCCTGCACCAGCACCGGGTAGAGAAGCTGCTTGTAGTCAATGACGCTTACGAGCTCAAAGGACTCATCACGGTCAAGGACATCCAGAAGAAATTGAAGTACCCGAACGCGTGCAAGGACGACCAGGGACGCCTGCGGGTTGCAGGTGCAATCGGGGCCACGGGGGACTTTTTAGAGCGAGCGGCAGCCCTGGTCGAGGCACGGGCCGATGCACTGGCGATTGACAGTGCGCATGGTCATAGCAGCCGCGTGCTTGAGGCGGTGCGCGAGGTGAAGCGGGCCTTTCCGGATGTGGATCTGCTGGCCGGGAATATCGCGACCTACGACGGGTGCAAGGCACTTATAGATGCGGGCGCGGATGCCGTGAAGGTGGGCATCGGTCCGGGGTCTATCTGTACCACGCGCATGGTCACGGGTGCCGGGATGCCGCAGATCACCGCGATCAGCGAGGCGGCTCGCGCAGCGAAAGAGGCTGGGACGACCGTGATTGCGGACGGCGGAATCAAGTACTCGGGCGATGTAACGAAGGCGATCGCGGCAGGCGCCGGTGTGATTATGATCGGGTCGTTGTTTGCCGGGGTGGATGAGTCGCCGGGTGAGACGATTCTGTACCAGGGACGCAGCTTTAAGGCTTACCGTGGCATGGGCTCGCTGTCGGCGATGGCACAGGGGTCAGGCGAGCGATACTTCCAGGGGAAAGAAGACCTGGGTGGGCGGCCGGACCGCTCACAGTCGATTACTGCTCCGGAGAACGCGGGCAACCGACTGGCCAAGTTTGTGCCGGAGGGCATCGAGGGGCGCGTGCCGTACCGTGGGCCGCTAGGGGATATGGTGTATCAGTTGGTGGGTGGGCTGCGCAGCGGGATGGGCTACCTGGGGTGCGCGACCATCGAGGAATTGCAGGCGAACGCGCGGTTTGTGCGCATCAGCGGCGCGGGCCTGCGCGAAAGCCACGTGCACGATGTAATCATCACGCGAGAAGCGCCGAACTACCACGTGGAATAGGCCTCTGGACCGAATGCTGCTAACGCAGGCAGAAATGCCCGGCGCGAGGCCGGGCATTCTGCCGGACTGGACAGGTGCTATGCACCCTTTTTGTCATGCTGAGGGCCGGTCACTTCATGCGACTTCAGAGCTGCGCGTACCTTGACGACATGGTTGCCGTGGACACGAATAGCCTCATGCAACACCTCGCCGGTGACACCGAATTCCTTGCTCCAGTAAAGAATGTCAGAGGAAACCTTGGGGTTAATCTCGGTTTCGCTGCTCGGTCCGTGTTCTACGTTCGCTGCCATGTGTTTTCTTCCTCTCAACAAAGGTAAAGCAAAGTGAGTGTATGGGATCGCCGGAAAGTGGTTGACCAAAGGCGAAGAGGGCGATAGTCTCACTTGCGTGAGCGAAGAAAAAGCGAATACCACACCAATGTTTCCCATCCTTCAAAGCCACCCACGCCTGACTTCCCTGGGCCGGGCAGCGGCAGACGCCGAAGAACTGGACAGCGGACACGATGTGGAGTTTCGGGGACTGAAGAGCCGGTCGATCCTGAATAAATCGGTGTCGAAGCGGCTGGGGTGGATGGCCTGGTCGATCAACCCGTACCGAGGGTGTGAGTTTGCGTGCAGGTACTGCTATGCGCGGTATACGCATGAGTTTTTGGAAGCGGCCGGGGAGGTGGGTGGGCTGCGCGCGCCGGACGCGTTTGAAAAGCAGATCTTTGTAAAGGAGAACGCGGCATGGCTGCTGGAGCAGGACCTGCGGGGATTGGCGCGGCAGGGGCGGATAGGCGAGGAGATTGCGCTGGGAACGGCGACGGACCCTTGGCAGCCGATCGAGCGGCGGACCGGACTGACCCGGAGTCTGCTCGAAGTGATGAGCCGTAAAGAGGGTTTGCGGCTTGGCATCGTAACCAAATCCACGCTGATTGAACGGGACATCGACCTGCTGCAGCAGATTGCGGCGCGCAGCACGGTGGTCGTTCACGTGACGGTGACAACGCCCGATGCGGAACTGGCACGCAAGCTGGAACCGCGTGCGCCGCGGCCGGATCTGCGACTGCGCACCGTGCAGCGGCTGCGGGAAGCGGGGCTGCGGGTGGGTGTCTTGAACTCGCCGCTGTTGCCGGGGATTACGGACGGGCCGACGGAGATCGACCGGATGGCGGAGCTGTCGGCGAAGCATGGAGCGATGTTCTTTGCGGCGATGCCGCTGTTCTTAAAGGCGTGCTCGCGGCCGACGTATTTCGACTTCATCCGCGAGCATTTCCCTCACCTGCAGGTGGCCTACCTGGAGCGCTTCAGGACAATGGATTTTGCGGATCGTCCGTATCGCGAGCGGCTAGATACGCTGGTGCAGCTGAGCTGCCGGCGGCACGGGTTGACGGCACGGCTGACGGATACGCTGCTGACCCGCGATGCGGGAGACGAGACGGCGTTCGAGGCGTTTCGGGTTCCGAAGGGGATGTCGGTGGAGGGTCGGACGGCAGGGGTGAAGCGGCCAAGTGCGTCTGTTGGGGCGGAGGCGCAGGGAAGATTGTTTGGGTAAGAGCGCTCGTCATTCCTGGCGGAGGATGTCAACGGGGTTGACGCGAGAGGCGCGGATTGCGGGAAGCAGGGCGGCAAGGCCGGCAAGGGTGAATGTAAAGAGCAGGACGGAGGCGTAGGTTGCGGCATCAAGCTGGGAGACGCCGTAAAGGCGGGAGTGGAGAGATCGTGAAACTGCGGCGCCGAAGCACAGACCAACGACTGCGCCGAGTGCGGTGGCGCGGAGGCCCTGCAAGACGAAGCCTGAGACGATGCCGCGTGGCTGGGCGCCCATGGCGAGTCGGAGGCCTATTTCTCGACGGCGCCGGCGACCAAGATAGCTAACCGTGCCGTATAGACCGATGCTGACAAGCGCAACGGCAGTGGCGGCAAAGGCGGTGAGGAGAGTGGTGAGGAGCGTTGTCTCGGCGGCACGATCGGAGAGGTGGGCGTCGAGAGGCAGAACGCCAAAGACGGAGCGGGTTGGCTCCAACTGATGCACCTTGCGGCGCACGGCCTCTGCCATGGACGTTGGATCGCCGCTGACGCGAAGGAGGTAATAGGGGTCGGGATTTGGAGCGCTGAAGCACCAGTAGACGGTGGGTTGGGCAGGTTGGTCGATCCCCTGCTCGCGGGCGTCGCCAACAATGCCACAGACCTGAGCCGCGTCCATAAAGTCCGCCGGAGGTTTAAGGTGGACGCCCAGAGCAGATACGCCGCCGAGGTAGAGGTCCGCAAAGCTGTGATTGACCACGGCGGTGCTGTACGGAAGGCCGGCGCGGCAGGCTTCCCCGAGCAGCACGGGGATATTCATGGTGGCGAAGTATCCAGCTGAAACGTAATGGAGGTCTGCGGTGACTCTGTCGACTGAACTTTTCGGCGCGCCCAGCACCTTAAGCTCGGACGGGAAAGCGGTGGAGTTGCCGGGTATGGAGCCGGAGGTGGCAGCGGCCTGCACACCCGGCAAGGAACGCAGTCCATCAAGCGTCTGGTCGATGCGCCTGCCCAGCAGACCCATATCGTCCGTTTCGGCCCAGGTTCCGCTGATGTGGAAGGTGAGCACATGAGCTGACTGGAAGCCGGGATCGACACGGGATAAATTGCGAAAAGTGCGTAGCAAAAGTCCCGATGCGATGAGAAGTGCGACGGCGAGGGAGATCTGGACGCCGACAAGGGCCCACTGTGCGCTACCGCGGCTGGAGACCTGAGATCGCCCAGCGGACGCAAGAGAGCCGGCCAGGGTGCGGCGGGTGCCGAGCATTGCGGGCGCCAAGCCGCAAAGCAGTGTAACGGCCAGGTTGCACACGGCGGTGTACGCGACCAGGTGGGTGTCGAGACCGACCTCGGCGAGGCGCGGAAGGTCTTTGGCAAGCCACGCCAGAAATTTTCCGGCGGCACTTGCAAGCAGAAGGCCGAGGGTGCTGCCCAGACAGGCGAGCACAAGAACTTCGGTAAGCAGCTGGACGACGATGGCGGAGCGGCTGGCGCCAAGAGCAAAGCGGATGGAGATCTCGTGTTCCCGCTCCGTGGTGCGCGCCATGAGCAGGGCGGCGATGTTGGTGCAGGCGATCAACAGCAATACCGTGACGGCACCGTAGAGCAGCCACAGCGAGCCCTGCACGCCACCGGTGACGACGGACTTGAGCGGCTGCACCTGTGAACTGAAGGAGGCGTCGGTGGCGGGGTACTGGCGGGCGAGGTCCGTTTCGACGCGGGCGAGGTCGGCCTGGGCCTGTTGCGTGGAAACGCCAGCTTTGAGGCGGCCAATAACGGCGAAACAGGTGGATTTGCGGTCCTGGGTGTAGGGCGCGTCGACGGGGTTAGGTTCGAAGAGATCGACCTCGGGATCGGGAAAGAGGAAACCTGCCGGAAGGATGCCGACGACGACGTTGGCGGAACGGCCAACGTGGATGAGCCTGCCTGCTGCCTGCGGGTCTGCATCCATGTGCGTGCGCCAGAAACGGTTGGTGACGAGGACGGCACTTGGGCCACGGAAGACCTGCTCCTGCGGTGTGAAGTCGCGGCCAAGGGATGGGTGGATGTCCCAGGTCTGAAGGAAGCGTGGAGCGACGAAGGCGATGGACGCCTTCTCTGGTGTGCCGGCATCGGTAAGGGTAGCGTCGCCGGTGTAGTAGCCGGTGATGGACTGGAAGGTGGAGTTGAGGTGGTTGAGATCTTCAAGCCGCTGGGTAGAGACGAAGCTCTCAGGGGTCTGAAACTTCTCGTCGTGCTGCCGGATGCGGACGAGTTGATCGCCGTGGGGGAACGGAAGTGGACGAAGCAGGATGGCGTCTACTGCGGAAAAGACGGCAGAGTTGGCGCCGATGCCGAGAGCGAGGGTAGCGACGATTGCGAAGGCGAGCGATGGGGAGTGGCGAACGAAGCGAAGAGCGGAGCGCAGGTGAAAGAGGAGGCGTTCCAGCCACGCGTGTGCGTGGACCTCTCGCAGCTGCTGGGTGACCTGTTCGCGGCCGCCAAAGTCGATGAGGGCGCGGCGGCGCGCCTGAGCCGGTGACATGCCGGCAGCGATGTTCGCGGCGATTACGCTGTCCAGATGAAACTGCATCTCGCGGTCGAGATCGTCGGCGTTGTTCCGCTTCCAGAATGCGCGCATGGCTACGACCTTCCGGTTTGGAGAATGAGCGAGACGGCTTGAGAAAGACGCAGCCAGGATGCCTCTTCTGCAGCGAACTGGCGGCGGCCGAGGGCGGAGAGCTTATAGAACTTTGCCTGGCGGCCGTTGTCGCTTTCACCCCAGTCGGCCTTGAGCCAACCGCGCTTCTCAAGCCGGTGAAGCGCGGGGTAGAGCGAGCCCTGCTGGACCTGAAGAACCTCTGACGAAATTTGCTGGATGCGTTGCGAGATGCCGTAGCCGTGGACGGGGCCGAGGGCGACGATTTTGAGGATGAGCAGATCGAGCGTTCCCTGAAGGAGGTCGGTCTTGTCGGACTTGGCAGTCATTGGTGGTCTTCGCCTAGATGTTCTACACATGAGAGCACCGAATATGTAGAACGTCAAGGAGAGAGAAACGTAGAAGCGGAAAGCCGCCTGGATGGCGGCTTTGGCTGGGTAGACGGCTGCTGTGAAAAGCTAGGTAGTGACGCTTTGGACGATGCCCTTGGCGCGGAGGCCGGCTTCGGCGGCGCCGAAGTAGTCCTCGACTTTGCCCTGGGTGGCGATCCAGTCGATGTAGCGGCTGATTCCCTCTTCGATGGTGACTTGTGGCTCGTAGCCGACCGTGCGGATGCGGGAGATGTCGGAGATGAGGGAGCGGATTTCACCGGGGCGAAACTCGCCGCGGGCGAGCGGTGCGATGCTGACGCCGAGCTTGCGGGCAATGATGCCTGCGAGGTCGCGGATGCTGGTGGCGCGGCCAGAGCCGGCATTGACGGGTAGGCCGTCGAGCTTGTCCGTCGTTGCGACAAGCAGGTTGGCACGGGCGATGTCCTCCACGAAGCAGAGGTCGCGGGTCTGGTTGCCGTCCTCGTACATGACGGGCTGCTGACCCGTGAGGAGACGGGTGCAGAAGATGGCGATTACGCCGGTATAGGGATTGAAGAGGGACTGGCGCGGGCCATACGTGCAGCTGTAGCGCAGCGCCACGGTGGGGATGCCGGTTTGTTTGCCCCAGAGCAGGACGAGGCGCTCCTGGTCCACTTTGGTGAGGGCGTACACGGTCTCGCCGCCGCCGGGGGTGGACTCGGGCGTGGGTGTTGACGATGTAATTTTGGCGCAGACGGGGCAGTGGACGGCAAAGTCTCCGGCGCGCATCTGCTCCGCGGGGCGAAGCATGGGGACGACGTGGCCGTGTTCAGGGCAGAGGGCCGCGCCTTCGCTGTAAACGGCCTGGGAGCTGGCGACGACGACCTTTTTGATGGGGAGGTTGTGGTCGCGAATCATCTCAAGCATCTGGGCGGTGCCGAAGCTGTTGACGAGGACGTACTTCGCCATTTCGGGCATGTAGCCGCCGCAGGCCGCCTCGTGGAAGACGACGTCGATATCCTGCAGTGCCGAGAGCATGGTCTCGTAATTTTGCACCTCACCCAAGTGGAACTCGGCCGCCGGGTTGATCCAGGCAGGCTTACCGAGCTTGTGGGTCTGCGGCTCGAGGTTGTCGAGGATGCGTACAGTCCAGCCATCAGAAACAAGGAGGTCGACGAGGGTGGAACCGATCAGGCCTGCGCCGCCGGTGACGAGGGCGCGTTTTGCGTGGGAGGACATGCATCTATGGTACCGAAGCGGGGTGCAATCGCCGCCACATGCGCTAAGAGATGGCGAGCAGGGCAAGTGATCTTCTCGGACTTCAGAGAATCACCCTTCCGCGCCTCTCCCTGCAACGTACACCGCGTCGAGGAGCACGGAAGGTTGACCGGTGAGTTGGAATGCGTGCGAACAAGCGTGCTATTCCGCACCGTGGGCACTACCAATCTTGGGTGCAACGACCTTGACCTCGGCACCTCCGCGCCCACAAAGTTGCGGTCCGTACCGTCGGCCACCGGCAGCCAATCTGCTTCGTTCTCGATCATGCGGAATGAACGCGGGATTTTGCGGTCGCCCATGATCCACATGAGCATGTGGGGTGGATTCGGGTGTGAGCGAGGCCCGTTTCCAGAAGGTGACGTGCTAAGGTGAGGCATCCCCACTACCTCCCGTCGTATGGAGCTCCCTTATGTCGCACCCAAGCCTGTTCCGAGCCGGCCTTGCTTGCCTGCTGTCCGCCACAGTATGCAGCGCGCAGACACCGCAGCAGAACGACCTGGTGGCGATCTATAAAGACCTGCACGCGCACCCGGAGCTGTCGCACCATGAGGAGAGAACCTCCGCCATTCTCGCCGCCGCCCTGCGGAGCGCAGGCTACACCGTGACCGATCACATCGGCGTCTACCCGGACGGGTCGAAGGCGTTCGGCGTGGTAGGCATTCTCAAAAACGGCCCTGGGCCTGTACTGCTGGTGCGCGGTGACATGGACGCTTTGCCCATCGTTGAGGAGACTGGGCTGCCGTACGCCTCGCACGTAATGACCAAGACAAAGGCGGGGCTCGACACCGGCGTGATGCACGCGTGCGGCCACGATGTGCACACCACGGTGCTCATCGGCACGGCACGCGCTATGGCAGCGAGCCGCGACAAATGGCATGGCACGGTCATGCTGGTAGGCCAACCGTCAGAAGAAACGATTGACGGCGCAAAGGCTATGCTGGCGGACCACCTGTATGAGCGCTTCGGTCGGCCCGACAGCATTATTGGCCTGCACGACTTCAACACTGTCGCCGCCGGCAAAGTGGGCATCCTGGCAGGCCCGGCGATGGCAAGCTCCACGTCGGTGGACGTGCTGATCCAGGGCATCGGCGGACATGGCGCGTACCCGCAACTGGGCCGCGACCCCATCTCGCTTGCCGCACAGTTCATCATGCAGATACAAACCATTGTGAGCCGGGAAGAAGACCCGCTTGCCCCAACCGTGGTCACCGTCGGCACCATCCACGGGGGTACCAAGCGCAACATCATTTCAGACGGGGTCAAGTTGGAGCTAACGACACGCGCCTTTTCTGACAAGGCTCGTCAGACCGTGCTGACGGGGCTGAATGCCATGGCTGCCGGCATCACCCTGTCCGCCGGCCTGCCTCCGGAGAAGGCTGCGAAGGTGACGGTGCTTGAAGACGAGTCGACGCCGGTGCAGTTCAACGACCCGGCACTTACGGCCAGGGTCAAGGCCTCCCTGGTCACCGCGCTGAGCGCGGACAACGTGGTGGATGTGGACCGCACCATGGGCTCGGAGGATGTGGGTGTGTTCGGCCTGGCAGACAGCGCCAAGCCGATACCCGTCGTCTACTTTCGGCTGGGCGCCATGGACCCGGTCAAGCTCGCGGCAGCGCAGGCGGCCGGCAAGACGCTGCCAGGGATGCACACGAGCCACTTCGAACCAGTGCCGGAACCGACCCTGAGCACGGGTGTCACCGCGATGACGGCTGCGGCCACCGGCATCCTGCAGTAGCGCCTGGCATAGACAATCACTATGCGGCTCTCACTGCAGGTGCTACATCACTGCCCAGCAGCCGAATCGCAGTCAGCATCTCGTCATGATTCAGGCCGGCAACGCTCATCTGCATCTGAATGCGAGCGAGACCGCCAAGGTCTGCGCTGGCTTCGATCAGTTTGGCGGCGACCACCTGTGGCGAGCCGACCATGAGAGCACCCTTGCGGCTACGAAGCTGGTCGAAGTGGGCGCGGGTAACAGCGGGCCAGCCGCGCTCCCTGCCGATTTTGGTGAACTCCGCGGCATAGCCAGGAAAGAACTGGTCGGCGGCTTCGTCATCCGTTTCAGCCACGTGGCCCAGCAGGTGAACACCGACCTTCATTCCGGCAGGGTCGTGTCCGGCGCGCTCGTAGGCCCGGCGGTAAGTGTCGATCAGAGGGCGGAAGCGGTAGGTTTCACCGCCAATGATGGCCACCATGAGCGGCAGCCCGGCGACACCGGCACGGACGAACGAGGCAGGCGTCCCACCCACGCCGAGCCACACGGGCATTAGCTGCTGGACCGGCCGGGGATAGACGCCGACGTTATTGAGTGCGGGACGAAATTTGCCCTGCCAGGTGATGGGGTTCGTGGCGCGAAGTTTGAGCAGAAGATCCAGCTTTTCTGCGAACAGCGCATCGTAATCCTCCAGCCGGAAGCCGAAGAGCGGAAAACTTTCCACAAAGGACCCGCGGCCTGCAACAATCTCCGCGCGGCCATTGCTGATTAGGTCAAGCGTCGCGAACTGCTGGAAAACACGAACAGGGTCTGCGGCGCTGAGGACGGTAACAGCGGAGGACAGGCGAATCTTCTTGGTCTGCGCAGCGGCAGCCGCCAGAATGGTTGCAGGCGTGGAGTCAAGGAACTCGCTGCGGTGGTGCTCACCGAGCCCAAACGCGTCGAGGCCGACCTCGTCTGCCAGTCGGATCTCTGCGAGCAGGTGCTGCATGCGCTCAACATCCGGCAAGACCTTGCCGGTGCGTGCATCTGGACTGTTGGTTATAAAGCTGTCAATTCCGAGTTCCATGCGGAATCTGATGCGGGAGGAGATAGTTCGACTCCGAAGCAGTTTCTGCTCGCCGCGGAAATGATGCGTACCTCATGAAGACGGCAAGCAGCTCAGGTCGTCCAACGAGCCCATGGGCACGGTAGTAGTTCGGCGGAGAAGCAGGTGCGTGCCCACGCGCGTCGGCGGTGCGACCTTGCCTTCTACACAACACCACAGCGCATTGACAGCAGCCTCCGCGATGTCACGCCTGGACATGACGACAGAGGTTAGCGGCGGGACCATGTAGGCACCGATCTCGATGCCGTCAAAGCCAATCAGCGAAATGTCTCGCGGTATGGAGATGCCACGGCTCCCCGCTGCGTGCATCACGCCAATGGCTGACAGGTCGTTGGAGCAGACAATGGCGGTCGGCGGCTTCGGCAGCGCAACAAAATGCGCCAGGGCAAGCTCGCCACTCTGCAGGGAGTGATCGCCGGAAAAAGTAAGCTCCGGCTCGAGTACTAGCCCTATCTTTCGCATCGCATCCTCCACTGCAAATCGCCGGTTGGCGACCGAAGCATGCTGCTCTGGACCTGAGACGAAGCCGATGCGCCGATGTCCCAGCACGGCAAGGTGCTGCACTGCCTGGTGAATACCTGTTTCGTAATCCACCTGAATTGCAGACATATTTGGACCGTCTGGTGCGCGGTCCATAAACACCAAGGGAACGCCGCGATCGGCAAAGCGGGTCAACAGTGGACCTTCCATGCCGAACGTCATCACGGCAACCCCGTCGACCTTGCGCTTCAGCATGCGGTCGATGCATAGGCTCATGCGGTGCAGATCATAGGCCGTGGATGCGACAAGTACCTCGTATCCCAGGGAGACCGCGTACTCTTCAAAATTCTGAAGCAACTCAGGGAAAAATGGATTCGTAAGATTGGAGATGATGACGCCGAACAGGTGGCTCCGGCCGGAGGACAGAGCGCGTGCGGACACGTCTGGAACGTAGCCGATTTGTTCGATGGCGGCGCGCACACGGCGCACCAGCTCCGGCTGCACCGTGTCCAGGTTATTCAAAACCCGGGACACCGTGGCAATGGACACCTTCGCCTGCTTGGCTACAGCCACGATACCCGGCCGCGCCGAAGGCTCGGATCCCGTACGGTCGGCCAGTCTGGTACTTCTTACGCGAGGCATTGACCTGTAGAGTAGCCCAGTGATTGCTCCAGGAGCTAGAGATTTCGGCTACACGAGGAACGCAGGCTCCGTGCAACGGGTCAGACACGCGCATTGACCTCTCACGGATGATGACTGTTCTGTGTACTTGAGCGGGGCAGCGACCTCCAAGAACGGCGCTCCGGAGGAAGCCGGAGCGCCGTTGCATGCTGAGTGCCAGTCAGGTCCTTACGCGACGACGTCGATACCCATGGAGCGGGCGGTACCGCGAATGGTCTTCATGGCAGCTTCGACTGAAGCAGCGTTCATGTCGGGCATCTTCTGGGTGGCGATCTCGCGAATCTGCGCTTCCGTGACCTTGCCTGCCTTGGTCTTGTTCGGCACACCGGAGCCCTTGTCGATCTTGGCGGCCTTTTTCAACAGCACAGGCGCCGGCGGTGTCTTCGTGACGAAGGTGAACGTCCGATCCGCGAACACAGTGATCACGACCGGGATCGTCAGACCGACCATGCCTGGATCCTTGGTGCGTTCGTTGAACTGCTTGCAGAACTCCATGATGTTGACCTGCGCCTGACCGAGCGCGGGGCCAATGGGCGGTGCCGGCGTGGCCTTGGCGGCCATCACCTGGAGCTTCACGTATCCAGTAATCTTCTTCGGTGCCATTGTCGTTGTCCTTGCCTGTGTGGAACGTGCCACAGTCGTTAGGCCACGCGCCTGGGTAGAAGCCACCGGTGCGGGGCAGATCTAAGTGCGTTCTGAAGAACAGCCGCGAGTAGTTTCCGCTACTCGACGTGCTTCTCCACCTGCTGAAATTCGACTTCGGTCGGCGTCGGCCGTCCAAAGATGCTGACCATAACTTTAAGCGTCTGCTTATCTTCGTTCACGTCGTCGACGGCGCCGTTGAAGTTGGCGAATGGTCCCTCGGTAATGCGAACCTGCTCGCCCTTCTCAAACTTGACCTTGAGCTTTGGCTTGTCTTTCACGGTGTCGGCTCGGTTCAACATGCTGTTGACCTCCGCCTCGCTCAGGGCATTGGGCGTGTCGCCCGTTTGCAGAAAGCCTGTAACGCGTGGCGTGTTCTTCACCAGGTGCCAAAGGTCATTGTCCAGGTCAAGTTCGACAAAAACATAGCCAGGCAGGAAAACACGGTCGATGGTGTACTTCTTGCCATTGCGCAGCTCGGTCACCGGCTCGGTCGGGATCTCGATACGGCCGATCTTGTGCTCTAGGCCAAAAGCGCGGATACGGCTCTCCAACGACTCTTTCACCTTCCGCTCAAAGCCGGAGTACGCGTGGATGATGTACCACTTCAGCTTGGAAGGCTCTTCCTCTGCGACTTCCGCGCCCTCCGCTGGAGGCTCGTCGTTACCGGTGGCCTCTGCGTACTCCTCGCCATGACGGGCTATGATCTCTTCCTGCTCGACCGCGTACCCTGCTTCCGGAATCAGTTCTTCTGCCATGTGTCCTTGCCTGCTTCTCGTGTTCAGAAAATGGGTTAGTGAGAGGTGAGCCTGGTGATGAGCGCGTTCAGCGTGTGGTTGATGATGATGTCCACAATCCAGAAAAAGGCGGCAAAGGCAAAGACGGTAAACAGAACAACTGCCGTGGTGCTTCGCACCTCAGCGCGCGACGGTGTGGCGACCTTTGCCATTTCGCTGCGCACGTCGCGAAGAAAGTTTATGAGGCGCTCAGGACCGGCCTTCAGGCGTTCCATGCCTGCGTTCTGCGTGTCTGCCACTACAACTGCTTTGGCCATGCTCTGCCTCAAAAGGTTTCTGTTTCGTTCAGACACGCCGCAACGCGCCTTGGGTCCAGATGTTAGTGCCGCTTCAGAATAATGGCAGGGGCGCTCGGATTCGAACCGAGAAGTTCGGTTTTGGAGACCGACAGTTTAACCGTTGAGCTTACGCCCCTGTGTAGTGCCCTGTGGAGCGTCCAGCCATGGCTCTGCCAGACCGGAGCGAACACCTAAGGATAACCGATTTGCGCGGCAGTGGCCAGCAGCCACTTCCAGGGCAATGCTTGCGCAATTCCAGGTACTGTGGACGAACGCAGACGACCCGTATTCCACGGCACGGACAACCGGCGCATGGTGTCTTACCTGCCTGCAACATATTGGCTGTATCCTAAGCTTTCCGTCACCGCGTGGGCCTGCCGTGACCGAAGTAGGGGACTTACCACGTCGATGGGCGAAAAGCGCTGGGTGTTGTTGATTGCAAGTGAAGTCGGGCGCACCGACTCTGTGAGTGACCGTGCGATGGAACGCCTGGTTGGCGCGATTGGAACGGAAGGGTATGAGGTCGTCCGAACGACCTCGCCAGAGGATGGCCGGTCGCTGGTGACAAGCGACCCAAGCTACTCTGCCATCCTGCTTGACTGGGACCTGGACAGCAACTCGCAGTTTGAGGAACGCGCCGCGCTCGACATCATCCGCAGCGTGCGACACAGAAATAAAAAGATCCCGATCTTCCTCATCGCAGACCGAACCCTGGTGTCGGAGCTGCCTCTTGAAGTGGTCAAGCAGGTGCATGAGTACATCCACCTCTTCGGCGACACACCATCGTTCATCGCTTCGCGGCTGGACACGGCCATCGAGCGCTACCACGAGCAGCTGCTGCCGCCCTACTTCCGCGAGCTGCTCAAGTACAACGACCAGTCCGCTTACAGCTGGGACGCACCCGGACACATGGGCGGCGTTGCGTTCCTCAAGCATCCAGTCGGGCAGGAGTTCCACCGCTTCTTCGGCGAAAATCTTCTGCGTTCAGACCTGGGTATATCCTCCGCGCCGCTCGGTTCGTGGCTCGACCACATCGGCCCTCCCGGCGACTCGGAACGCAACGCTGCGCGCATCTTCGGTGCAGACTGGACCTTCTACGTGCTCGGTGGATCAAGCACGTCCAACCAGATCGTCGGTCATGGCGTCATCGCGCAGGATGACATCGTCCTCGCAGACGCGAACTGCCACAAGTCCATCTGCCATTCGCTCACTGTCACCGGCGGTCGCCCGGTCTATTTCAAGCCGACGCGCAACGGCTACGGCATGATCGGGCTGGTGCCGCTCAAACGGTTTACGCCCCAGTCGGTGGAGGAACTCATCGAGCGCAGCCCGTTCACACCCGGTGCGCGTTCGCCAAAGCCAACCTATGCGGTCATCACGAATTCGACTTATGACGGCCTCTGCTACAACGTAAACCAGGTGGTCGAGCAGCTTAGTCAGTCCGTGGCACGGGTGCACTTCGACGAGGCCTGGTACGCCTACGCCAAGTTCCATCCTATTTACCGTGGCCGGTTCGCCATGGGCGTGCCGGACGACATGCCGGATCGGCCGGCAATCTTCTCCGTGCAGTCTACCCACAAGATGCTGGGCGCCTTCTCCATGGGATCCATGGTTCACATTAAGCTGTCAGACCGTGCGCCGCTCGACTTTGATCAATTCAACGAAGCCTTCATGATGCACGGCACGACCTCGCCGTTCTACCCGCTCATCGCATCACTGGACGTGGCTGCCGCCATGATGGACGAACCCGCCGGCCCCACGCTGATGAACGAAACGCTCATCGACGCCTTCAGCTTTCGGCAGGCCATGAGCTCGGTTGCACGCAGGCTGCGCGCAGAAGAGGAGAACGGCGAAGGCTGGTTCTTTGGTGTCTACCAGCCGGAGTTCGTTACAGACCCGGCGACCGGTGAGCGCATCCTTTTTGAAGACGCTGAGGATGACCTGCTCGCCAATGAGCCAAGCTGCTGGACCCTGAAGGCCGGTGAGGAATGGCACGGCTACCAGGACACCGATTCGCCCGACGACTACTGCATGCTGGACCCCGCAAAGGTTACGATCCTTACACCGGGTGTCGATGCGCAAGGGAACGTATGGCAATGGGGCATTCCCGCCACCGTGCTCACGGAGTTCCTGGATTCACGCCGCGTCGAAATCGCGCGCACCGGCGACTACACAGTGCTCGTGCTCTTTTCCATCGGCACATCCAAGGGCAAATGGGGCAGCCTGCTTGAGAATCTGTTTGAGTTCAAACGCCTGTATGACGTCGAGGCCATGCTCGACGAGGCATTGCCGGAACTTGTGCAGCGCTTCCCTGCTCGCTATCGAACGATGACACTGAAGGAACTGTCCGACCAGATGCACGCCGCCATGATCGAGCTGAACCTGGCTGGACTGGTGAACGAGGCCTGTGACGAGGATTTCGACCCCGTGCTGACGCCTGCACAGACGTACCAGAAGCTGGTCAGAAATGAAACAGAGCGCATTCCGTTTACGCAGATGCCGGGCCGCATCGCTGCCGTCATGCTGGTTCCTTACCCGCCAGGTATCCCCATGTCGATGCCGGGGGAGCGTCTGGGCGGACCGGACTCTCCGGTCATCCGCCTGATCCTGGCTATGGAGCAGTTTGGCAAGCGCTTTCCCGGCTTTGAACGCGAAGTCCACGGCATCGAGGTAGATGGCGACGGCAAATACTGGATGCGCGCTGTGGTCGAGGAAGGGCAGCAGCGTTCGGACGTAACGCACATCCCCGTAAAAACGGAGATCGATGTAAACCACTACCCGCAAAGACCAGTGCGGCACTCCACAGAGTAAATCTGTGACTGTGCCGCACTGGCTGCGATCTGCATCGGTCCGGTTTCATCCATTGTGACGCTCTACACACGTCAGAAATGGTGCTCTAAGAAGAGGCCTGCAGAAACCTGCGACGAGCCACACCGATGACTCCGAGCACGCCTGTACCCAGAAGCGCAAGGCTTGAAGGCTCGGGGGTCACCGTAGTGGCTGTAGTCACGTCGTCGGTCAGATCAAGTTGAAGGCCGCTCACCCCCAGGTTCTGCACCCCTTGAATCAGAACGCCCTGATGATTTATATCCGTAAAGCTGCCGTTAAAAGGTGTCGTCTGCGCAACTTGCGACAGGACATCGTAGACAGCATCTCCGTTCGGTGTTGAGAGCGTGAGCAAAGCTGAGCCAAGATTAAAGGGCGCGGTGAAGTCCATCGGATCGCCGTAGGCGCCCACGGCAAGGAAGGCCGCCAGATCGTCCGTACCTGTCTCGCTAAACAAGGCTGCACTTGCTGCCAGGCTGAGGGAAATTGTTGTCTGGCCGGTGCTCGAGACGGATTCACTTTCAGACAGCGTACTTCTCACGCCGTCATAGGTAACACCCGTCGAGCTGTTGGCCGCTACCGTGTAAAGCTGCGAGAAGTTGTAGGACTGTGTGGTGCTGTCGTAGGTTCCTATGACCACATCAAACGTGGAACCGGGTACCAGGGCATCGGCCTTTGCATAGGTGCTGGCACCCAGGCATAAAACCAGGCTAGCTGCGGTGATCATCATTCTGCCAATCACAGGAGGACCTCCATCGGCAAGAGTGCAGGGTAGGCCAAACGCAAGCAGGAACCCGAGTACCCCTTGACCAGTCCCATTATGATGCGAGACCTTACCTTTTTCAGTGGAAAAGGCCACTTTATTTTCCTGAAATGGGCATGACGCTAAATGGAACGAAAAAAATGCTCATCATTACGAACATCTGAACATGTTCACTAGTCCGTTAAGAGAAGACTGGCAGAAGCCCAGACGATGAAGCCGCACTCCGGAGAGTGCGGCTTCATTGTTACCTCTGCATCTCGCTGTCCGTGCGGAACTATTTGACGATTTCGGTGATGGTACCTGCGCCGACGGTACGTCCGCCTTCGCGGATGGCGAAGCGGAGGCCCTTTTCCATGGCAACCGGGGTGTGCAGCGTGATCTCGAGCGAGATGTTATCGCCCGGCATCACCATCTCCGTGCCCGCAGGCAGCTTCGCCGAACCCGTCACGTCCGTCGTACGGAAGTAGAACTGCGGACGGTAGCCGTCGAAGAACGGGGTGTGACGTCCGCCCTCTTCCTTGCTCAGCACGTAGATCTCGCCCTTGAACGTCGTGTGCGGCGTGATCGATCCCGGCTTGGCCAACACCATGCCGCGCTCCACGTCTTCCTTCGCGATGCCGCGCAGAAGCAGGCCGGCGTTGTCGCCCGCCAGACCCTCATCCAGCTGCTTCTTGAACATTTCGACGCCGGTAACGACGGTCTGCCGGGTATCGCGGAAGCCGACGATCTCGGCAGGTCCACCGACGTTGATCTTGCCGCGCTCGATACGGCCCGTAACTACAGTGCCACGACCGGAGATCGAGAAGATATCCTCGATCGGCATCAGGAACGGCAGGTCGACAAGGCGGTCAGGCTGCGGGACGGTCGAGTCCACCGCCGCCATCAGCTCGTCGATCTTCGCTTCCCACTCGGCTTCGCCGTTCAACGCGCCCAGAGCCGACCCACGGATGACAGGAACGTCGTCGCCGGGGAAGTCGTACTTGCTCAACAGCTCGCGCACTTCCATCTCAACCAGGTCGATCAGTTCGGTGTCGTCGACCGCATCGCACTTGTTCAGGAACACAACGATGTACGGCACACCCACCTGGCGCGCAAGCAGCACATGCTCCTTGGTCTGGGGCATCGGGCCATCAGTGGCCGCAACCACAAGGATGGCGCCGTCCATCTGCGCTGCACCCGTGATCATGTTCTTGATGTAGTCCGCGTGGCCGGGGCAGTCCACGTGCGCGTAGTGACGGTTCGCCGTCTCATACTCCACATGCGATGTCGCGATCGTAATACCGCGCTCACGCTCTTCCGGTGCGTTGTCAATCGTGTCAAACGAACGAAACGTGATCTTCGGGTTATGCTTCGACAACACCTTCGTGATCGCCGCCGTCAACGTCGTCTTGCCATGATCAATATGCCCAATCGTCCCCACGTTTACGTGAGGCTTCGACCGATCAAACTTTTCCTTACCCATGATGCTTGCTCCTGAGTTTTAACCGCTTGCCAGGCGGCTGGAAGATATTTTTGGGCTGCCGCACGGTGCGGCTCCAAGCCCAGGAAAGCTTTTGGAATGCTAGTAGTAGGCGTAGACCTTCAAGTATCGCGCGCGGAGTGCAGCGTCAACTTGTTCAAGCGCCGTGAGATAGTGCTCGCGGATCATCCCCTGGTCACCGTCGCCGAGCTGCTTGTAGTCGGCGGCTGTGGAAGGGCCAAGCTTGCCGGCCTCGGCGACCTCTTCGAACTCGCGGATACGAAGCTTGCTGCTCTGGAGGCCCTTCAGAAAGTCGGAGATCTTTGCCGTCGAGAATGCTGTGTCGATGGACTGCTTGACCGCGCCGAAGACCGGAGCGTTGGTGACCGCTATGGTTGCCTGCTCGTACATGCGCTGCTACACCCTCACATCTGATGGAACTTTGGAGCGGGGGACGGGGATCGAACCCGCGACCAACAGCTTGGAAGGCTGTGACTCTACCACTGAGTTACCCCCGCACGCTGCAGCGGGAGGCCTGCCGCACCGCTTTAAACTGGAGCTGATGGAGGGGCTTGAACCCTCGACCTCTCCCTTACCAAGGGAGTGCTCTGCCACTGAGCTACATCAGCC
>CAHJWI010000044.1 GCA_903642225.1 Acidobacteriaceae bacterium
TGCTTCGGCGGGCGCGCCGAACCCTTTACCGCGAAAGATGCGCCCGTCTTCGAGCGCCAGGATGGCTTGCATTGCCTCTCCAATGGAGTGGATTCAATCGATTTTAGCAGCCGTGGTGGGCTGGGATCAGGCGATGTCGACGAGGATGTCTTCGCCCTCGAGTTTCAGGGCAAAGACGGCGACTTTGCTGTGTTCTTCCGGGCAGTCGCCGGTGGTGAGATTGAAACCCCAGGCGTGCCAGGGACAGACGACCTTGCCGTCCTCGAGCCAGCCCTGGCCGAGGGGGCCGCGGCGGTGAGGGCACCAGTTATCGACAGCTGAGAGCTTGCCGTCGGCGTTGGCCAGACAGATGTCGACGCCACCTGCCACGTATTCACCGACGCTGCCTGCGGAAGGCGCGTCCGATTGAGTGCATATCTTTACCCAGTTGGACATGGATCGCTCCCCTGCTCCATCTAGTGTGCACGAAGGGCCGCATGCTAGGGTGGGGCGTGGCCACACCGCGACGTTCAAAGCAGAACCCGACATCTCGACCGACGTACAACAGGAGCGACCCAAACTTCCAGGTCGTGAGTCCGCGATGGCTTGCATGGGCATTCGGATCGGCGATAGCTGGAGCCTTCTTTTGCGCGTACCTGGCGATGTGCACGTTGTTCGGGTTGGGATCGTGGCAGTTGATCCTGCACCCGACGCAGAAGGCCACCGGCGGGATAGGATTGGCCGGCGCCCAGGTGGTCAGGTTTGGGCCGGACACGGGCGGAATACCGCAACTGGTTGGTGACTTTTTACCGGCTGCGTCAGTGGCTCAGGGTGTGGCCGCACAGGACTATACGACGGTGTTATACCTTCGGGGCGGAGATGGGCAGCTAGGTTTTGCGGATGCGCCACTGATGGCGGTGCTGCACGACCTTGGTCTGAACGTGCTGGCGTTTGACTATCGCGGGTATGGAAGGAGTGCGGCAAAGCCTCACCCGCGCGAGAGCCGCATGATGGAGGATGCGGAGAGTGCGTGGGAATACCTGCGCGGATTGCGTGGGGTCTCGCCGCAGCACATCGTGATTTACGGGGCGGGTGTGGGCGGGTCACTTGCAGCGCAGTTAGCGGCGCGCCACAAGGACGCTGCGGCCCTAATCGTGCGCAACGCGGATGCGGATGTGCTGGGCACGGTGTTGCGGGATCGGCGGAGCCGATACTTCCCGACGCGGCTGCTGTTCAAGGACCGGTTTGCCGTGTCAGCGTTGGACGAATTGGCGATGCCGAAGCTGTTGCTGGACATTGGGCCAGCCGATGTTGGACCCGCGGAGACGGCACGGAGTTTGGCGTACACGGCAGCAGCTGATCCCAAGGTTACGGTGGAGATGCCTGGGGACGACGCGGCGAAAGAGCGGGAAGCCGTCAAACGCTTCTTGGACGACCGAGCGACGCTGCTGCCAGCCCCTGTGTTAGCTCCGCAGCTTCCCTTGCCGAAGTAAGCTGCAACGAATGCGCAAGCGGGCATAGGCTTGCGCTGAGGCAGGAGCAGCGGGTGGGACGATTTCTTGACAATTTGCGGCCGTGGGGCGCGCTGTTTTTGCGGCTGACGCTGGGCGCGGCCATGCTGTTCAATGGCTGGGACAAGGTTGTGCCAGCGGGTGGATTTCATGGAACGAACACCTTCAGCGCGCTTCAGCACTGGGACGTGTTTGTGGTGCACCTGAGCATGCCGGCCTGGCTGGGGACCGTGAGCGCGCTGGTGGAGTTCTTTGGCGGAATCACTTTGCTGGTGGGACTGTTGACGCGCTTCACGGCGGCGCTGGTGGCGGTGAACATGTTGGTGGCGATCTGGAAGGTAAATGTCCACCACGGCTATGCTGGATCGCAGTACAGCGTGGCGCTGGTGGCAATTGCGTTGATGCTGGTTGCTTGTGGCGGCGGCGTGCTTGCGTTGGACCGGCGGCTAGGGCTGTCGTAGGCGAATCGTAAACCGTTAGAAGATGTTGACGACCCGGAGCAGCGCGAGTTCCATGCGCAGGTAGCCGCGACGCTTCAGGTGGATACCGTCGCTGAAGCTCTCCGGGTGATTCCGCAGGGCGGCGTTGTAGTCGGCGAGCGGCACGTGGCGCCGTGTGGCAAGTTCGACGATCGAGGCATTGAGGCGGTCGACGGCAGGGTTTTGAACGCCGTTGTCGCGGTAGATGGGTGGAATTTCGGCAAGGATGGGTTGGGCGTGATCCTGGTTGGCTAAGTCGACCATGGCGCCGAGGTTGGCGATGGTAGTGGCAGGGTCGACGTGAAGCATGGTGTCGTTGGTGCCGGCGAGGATGACAACGGTTGCGTGGCCTGGGATTTGCTGCTGGAAGCGAGCGAGCATCTGAGCCGTCGTTTGACCGTAGATGCCGAAATTTTCGCGGGGAAGCTGCCATCCCTGCGTGAGTGAATCACCCATGAAGGCGACAGTGGGGCTAGCGTGGTTGAAAGCGGGCAGGGCGATTGCAGCGATGGCCAGAAGAAGAACGAGCAGGATCAGGGCTTTTGCTTTGCGTGTCACACGTCCAGTGTGCCGTGTCAGAGGCGATTGTAGCCAGTGGCTTGAGCTACGAAGTGAAGGCCTCCGGTGTTTTGGAGGCCTTACGTAGAGGTGGGAAGTGGTGGTGCGGATAGGTGATGCCAGGATCGAAGAAGTAACCCCGGCGTTACTGCTGGACTACATCCGTTAAGACGCGGCCATGAAAGAAAGGTTGCGCTTTGCGTGTGAGCGTGGCGTGAACTTCCTCCATGTCATGTACTTCAGCGGATTCCTCGGAAGCCTGGGTCTGGCGACTCAAACCATGCGAAGAAATTGCCCTGGAGATAGTGCAGCTCCAGGAAAGACTTTGTCAAGGTCGAGGGTGCCTAAAGTGCGCTGGGTGAGTTCACCCAAGACCTGACGGTAATCTGTGGTGACGGCCAGGTCGCGGCCCTGGTTCAGCTGTTCCGTGGCGAGTCCCGGCCAACTACCGTAGACCTTGCCACCGCGCACTGCGCCACCAAGGACGAACATGACATTGCCGTGGCCGTGGTCAGTGCCGCCTGTGCCATTTTCTTTGACGGTGCGGCCGAATTCGGACATGGTGACGAGGGTGATGTGCTCGGCTTCCTGGCCCATGTCGTGCCAGAAAGCGGCGATGGCTTCGGAAAACTCTTTGAGGCGATTGCTGAGCCGGCCGTTGGTAGAGCCCTGGTTGACGTGGGTGTCCCAGTCGCCGATGTCGGCGAAGGCGGCTTCGACGCCGAGGTTGGCCTTCATCAATTGGGCGACCTGCTTCATGCTGTTGCTGAAGGGTGTGTTGGGGTAGACGACGCCGTTGGCGGGGACGTAGTGGGCCGGGTCGGTGGACTTGAGCATGCGCATGGCCTCGAAGGTCTCGTTACCTTCGGAGCTGAGGGCGTGGTCTGCCGAACTGCCGTACATGGCCTGGAAGGCGTTGGAGGCGGCGGAGGGTGCGGGGCCGCGGCCGCCGACGTTGAAGTCCCGGACGTTGGTCATGGCGACGGCGGGGACCCTGCCCTGCAGGGTGCGTGCAACATCGGCACCCATGCTGACGGCGCGAAAGGCAGTGGGTTTTGCAAGCTTCTGTTCTTGCAGGGCCCGATTCAGCCAACCATCCTGGGTAGATTTCAGGCCAGGGGTACCGGCCTCCATATAATCCTGCGCATCGAAGTGGGAGCGGGTGGAGGAGGGCGAGCCGACGGCGTGGACAACAGCGAGGTGGCCCTGCCTGTAAAGGGGTGCCAAGGCGGCGAGGGCGGGGTGCAGGCCGAAGTCGCCGTCGAGGTTGATGACCTGATTTTTCGGTATGGCAATGGTAGGGCGAAGGGCGTAGTAGTTCGGCTCTGCGTAGGGGACGACGATGTTGAGGCCGTCTGCGGCGCCGCGCTGAAAGATGACGACCAGCTTCTTGCCGTTCTCCTGAGCGGTGGCCGTTTCTGCCATCACAGAGCGGACCAGAAACTGCGGGACCGCGGAGGTACCGACGAGCGCGAGGGCTGAACCCTTCATAAAGCAGCGGCGCGTGATGGGCATGAAGGGCGTCCTTAAGCGGTACTACTGCCTACATCCGTACGGAACCGGATTGCTTGTGGATGTTGCGGTGAGTACGACGGCGCAACCCACCTGGACGCCGGGTTCTGCAGTGCAGCATGATACGGCGCTCGACCCTGTGCCGGGGATCCATGGGTGGTGCCGAAATGCCCGTTGTCGCGTATAGAGCTGTTGAGTCGAAGCCCGCGAAAAGCCCGGCGGAAGACAACTGCAAGACGTTTTGCCCTTCTCATAGCTGAACGCTAACACTGGCAGGTGCCAACATATCTGCAACTTGAGTGTCGTCGTCTGCCACTTTGGGATACGTCGTCCGGCATCTGAAGGCGGCCGACTATCGACGCTGGAATTCTGGAGAGCCGAGGAGCAGGCCAAGCATGACGCTTCCCTGCTTGTCGGCCGGGGGTGGCGCCACTTGCGGTGTGGACGACACAGGAGTGTTGCTGGCATTGACCTTGATGCGCGCCTTAAGGCTGCGCTGCTTGCTGTCGCCGGGGATGGTGGTGAAGTCGCGGGCGGCTTGCTGAACGGCGTCGTCGTTGGCCTGGTTCAGGACGGCAGAGCGGGTTTGGGCGCTGGCCGGAAGGGTGAGGATAGCGGTTTCGAGGAGATGCTCTCTTTGCGCGGGGTCAGAGATTTGAGAGGCAGCTAATTTGCCGTTTTTTTCGTTTTGAAGCAGCGTGGAAAGATTGATGGTGGTGCCGCCGATGCGATTGCTGCTGAGGAGCAGCGAGAAATTCATTCGGCTGACGAGGGCGGAGGAGTTGAGCCAGGTTTCCGAGTCCCATTTGTAGCCGGTGGGGGGCTGGCAGCCATAGAGCGGCATACCGAGACGCTCGAGGGATTGGACGAGGGGTTGGGGGTTTTGCACGTCGGCGCCGGTGGCGCGGGCGGCGGAGACGACGTATTCCAGCGGGGTTTTTAGCTTTGCGTGGACGTTCGTAGAGACGAAAAACTCTGGCGCGTGGACCATGGTGCGGAGCACGGCCTTGATGTCGCCGTTGGACTTGAGGAAGGTCTGTGCCATGCGGTCGACAAGGGCTGGCGGGGGCGTGTCGGAGACGAAGCGCTCGGCGAGCTCGAGCGAGATGAAATGGGCGGTGGCGGGGCTGGTGGCGAGCAGGTGGAGAACCTGCTCGCCCTCGCGTTCGCCACCTTCCCGGATGTTTTTGCCGAGGACGGTTTTCGAGCCGGGCTGGTGGCGGCGGTCGTTGTAGGTGAACTGGCCGCCATCGCCGGGCTTGTCCGTGGTCCAGCCGGTGAGGACCTTGGCGAGTTCGGTGACGTCGGTTTGGGTGTAGCCGCCGTTGACGCCGAGGGTGTGGAGTTCCATGAGCTCGCGCGCGTAGTTCTCGTTGAGGCCGACGTCTGTTTTCTTTTTGGCGTTGGGATTTTTCGGTTTGGTGCTGGCGGCGGGTGAGTCGGGGCCGGCGCTCTGGCTGTTGTCGAGGTAGAGAAGCATGGCAGGCGAGCGCGCGGTAGCGAGGAGGAGGTCTTCGAAGTGGCCGAGGGCATGGGCCTGGACGGTCTGCTGGAACTCCGGGAGGAGCGACGGCATCTGGCCGTCTTTCTTGATGTAGATGTTGAAGTGGTTGAGCCAAAAGTCGGTCATGACGGCTTCAAGCTCGTGGCTGCTGTAGATGTCGGTGAGCAGGCGGGAGCCGAAAAGCTCGGCGGTGATCATGCGGTTGGTGCCGGAAAGGGCGACGAGGGTTTCTTTTTCGAGGGGGCTCATGCCATCGGCGAGCTTGCCGTCCTGGTTGTGCATGCCTTTACGTAGGGCGATGAGCTGTTCGACGGGCAGACGAAGTATCTCTGCATACCTTTGGTCTGGAGGCGTGGCAAGCAGGCCGTCGATCTGAGCCTGCGGCAGGGGCTGGATGGACTGCTCGAAGTTAGGCTGGTCTGGCTGGGCGAGTGCTCTTGCCGACAACTGCGGGATAACGAATGTTTGCGTACCATCTGCGCCCTGGCGAACGATGGGGGCGACGGTAGAAGTAGCGGGTTTAGCTTTCTGGCGCTCCTGGTAGAACTCCACCTGGTCGGCGACGATGGTGCGGGTGGCGGGGTCCTGCGGGAGCGTGCCGGTCCTGGCGAACTGGCGGATTTGGTTCGGTGTGGGGTAGCGCTCGATGCGCTCGTTCTGCGACATCTGGAGCGCCGGGTACTGTGCGAGGCGGGCATTGAGGGCGGTATCGGGGATGCGGCCGGGGTTGAGTTGCTGCTCGAACCACTTATCGGGACCGAGGGCGCGGACGGCGTCGACTTCACCGGGGCGGGGGCCGAAGGTGAAGCGCTGGACAAGGAGGTCGGCGTGGTCTACGGGGATGGTCGGGGATACGGCAGGCCCTAGTTTGGCGGCCTGGAGCGGGAGAGTGCCGAGGGTGAGGGTGGCGCTAAGGGCAATAGCGAACGTGTCGCGGAAGTGTCGGCGCATGTCTGCTCCTTGGGCGCGGAAGGCTTCAAAGAGTGTGACCCGGCTGGTGGAAGTTGGTTGCGCACCGGGGACCTGTCGGATGCGCAACGGTGGAGTAAGGTCAGCGCTGGAGCTTGAGGGCGAACTGGAGGATGCGAGGGGCTTGGGACTCGGTGATCTGGCCGAAGACGGGGGAGTTGATGTCGTCGACGGGTGTGATGAGGTTGGCGTGGTTGGTAACGTTGAAGGCCTGCGCGGTGAAGCGGACCTGCATGTTTTCCGCGATGGTGAAGCTCTTCTCCAGCGACGTGTCAAGGCTGCCGAAAGCTGGGCCATCGATGGTGTTGCGGCGCTCGTTGCCGAACTGGCCCGCGTTCAGGACGGGGTTGAGCCGCTGGAAGGCGGAGCGGGCAATCCACTGCGAGATGGTGTGGGGCGCGCTGCGGTTGGGATTGCCGACGACGTTGGGACGGTCACCGAACATGCCGGAGACGCCGGGGTGTGGCGCCTGGAGCGAGACGTTGGCGGAGTCGTAGACGGTGAAGGGGGTGCTGGTGTTGAGGGCGAGCAGGCTGCTGATCTGCCAGCCGCTGAAAAGGAAGCGCGATGGGCCGGTGAAAGTGTGGCCGGTGGGGATGAGATAGCTCAAACTGCCGGCAAAACGGTGGCGCGCGTCGAAGAGCGAGCGTCCGTACTCTGCCTTGAGGTCGAGCGGGTTCTGGGCAATGTCAAGCTCGCCGAGGGTGAGCCACGGAGCGGGGCCGGACATGTGAAGGCTTGAGCTGTAATCGAGGTCTTTGGACCAGGTGTAGGAGAGGGTGTAGTTGAAGTTGGGCGTGCCGCGCCGGGTGAGCGAAACCTGGGCAGAGTGGAAGGAGGAGTTGGCGTTGCCGACGACGAGGCCGGCGGTGCCGAGCTGGCAGACTCCCGTGGTGAGAGTACAGCCGGAGTAGATGCGGCGGCGGCCGGAGTTGGCGAGGGTGGAGCCGGGCTGGTAGATGGCGGGATTCGCCTCGACGAGGCGCGGCAGGCGGGTACCCTTGGCGCCGATGTAGCCGAGCGAGAGTACCTGGGCGGCGAAGCCCTGGTCGACGGTGAAGTTCCAATCCTGCGTGTAGGGGGGCCGCAGGCCCTGGTCGATGGTGAAGGTGGACGCCGGGAGGGCGACCTGGCCGGGGGCGAACGGGTTGGTCACGGTGGAGGTCGGATTCTGGTAGTTGATGGCGCCGGTGAGCGTGCGCACGACCACCTGCGGCAGGGCGGAGCTGGCGGCTCGCATGGGCATGCCGACGCCGTTGAGCAGGGGGTCGACGAAGATGCCGTAGGCGGCGCGGACGACAGTCTGACTGCTGCCGCGCGGGTCACATGAGAAGCCGATGCGCGGCATGACGTCTGCCTTAAAGATGGGTGCGATGGTGTCCGGAACACCGGTATCGCCTGGGAAGAGCAGGCCGGTAGGCGCGTTGGGGTAGACCGTCGACTTGTGGCCGGGAGCGAAGGCCATGAGGCGGTTGTGGATGTCGTGGAAGGGGGTCGTGACCTCATAGCGGACGCCGTAGTTGAGGGTGAAACGCGGGCTGATGCGGTACTCGTCCTGGGCGTAGACGCCGAGTTCCCATCCGCGCAGGGAGCGGGTGAAGTCGCCGCCGGCCTGGGTAAAGATGTCGGGGCGGCCGAGCAGGAAGTTGGCGACGGAGTTGTTGGTGACGCCCTGCACGGTGAAGCTAAAGGTTCCGGAGGCGAAGTTGGCCTGGTAGCCGTTGAGCTGGACACGGCGATATTGCGCGCCGACGCTGGTGGCGTGCTTGCCACGGGTGTGGGCGAGGTTAGCACTGACGGCGTAGTCGTCTTCGACGGTGTCGCGCGGGTTAATGATGGGGTCGCCGGCGTTCGAATAGCCCTGCAGCTGGATGAGCGGAGCGCCGGTCGCCTCCGGGCGGGTAGAGCCGTAGGTGAAGCCGAACGCCTGGGGAGAGAAGCCGGAGAAACGCTTGTCGAGCAGGATGTGGTTTTGGAAGACGGAGGCGTTGGCGGTGAGGACGGTCTGCGGCGTGAAGGTGTGGGTTTCGGTGAGACCGCCGAGGTGGGTGTTGGTGTAGTAGCCAACCGGGAAGCCGGGGATGTCGGAACCAAGCTCGGAGTAGGGATCGAGGAACGCGAGGGTGGAGTAACTGTAGCGGGCGCTGAGGACGTCTTTGCTGCGCAGGAGGAAGTCGGCTTTCGCGCCACCCTGGTCGCTGTTATAGCGGCTCAGGTTGGTGGTCTGCGCGAGGTGCGGGTTCTCGATGGAGTTGGGGGTCGGGTAGAACTGGAGGTATTTCGCGGTGATGGGGTTTATGAGCGCGGGGAGGTTTCCGGTGTAGGGCAGGTGCGTGCTGTTCATGAGGATTGGCGCGTCTGCGGAGAAGTCGCCGGCGCGCTCTGCGAGAGTTGGGACGACGACGCCGTGGGTGATGTCCTGTGCGGAGCGGAGGCCCTCATAGTAGGCAAAAAGCCAGGCGTGGTCGCGCAGGATGGGTCCGCCGGCGGTGAGACCGTACTGGTTCTGGCGCATGCGTTCCTTGCGCGGTGCAAAGGTGTTGTTGGCGTTGAGGACGTCGTTGCGGAAAAAGTCGTAGGCGGTGCCGTGGAGCTTGTTTGTGCCGGATTTGGTGACGACTGTGGTGACGCCGCCGTTGGTGAAGCCGAACTCCGCGGGGGCGGTGGTGGTGAGGATGCGGAACTCCGCCATGGAGTCGGCGGGTGGGCGGAAGGCCATACCACCATCCATGCGGTTGACGTCGCGCATGCCGTCGAGCAGGAAGGTGTTGGATTCGGGGCGCTGGCCGTTGACCTCGTAGTTCTGGCCGGCGCGGCGGAAGGCGCCCATGACGGTGAGGCTGGCGGAGGCGGCACGGACACCGGGCTGGAGGATGCCGAGCTGGGTGAAGTTTCGGCCGTTGAGGGGGAGGCTGGCAATCTCCCGCTCACCGATGACGGCTCCCTGCGCCATTTCGTTGGTCTGCAGACGGGCCGCGTCAGAGGTGACTTCGACGGTCTGCTGGGCGGAGGCCGGCACGAGATGGACGGTGATCTGAGACTGGTTGCCGACGTCGAGGTGGATGTGGGTGTCCGTCCAGGTAGCGAAGCCAGGGGAGCGGACTTCGACGCGGTAGTCGCCGATGAAGAGCTGCTGGAAGGAGAACTCGCCACGGCTGTCGACGCGCTGCGTGCGCTGCTGTGCGGTGTCGGTGGAGGTGAGGACGACGTCGGCACCGGGGAGTGCGGCGCTGGTGCTGTCTGTGACGACGCCGCGCAGGGAGGCTGTGGCACTTTGTGCGAGGGCGGCCTGGGCAAGGGTGAGGGAGGACGCGAGGCTTACGCAGAAAACGAGGGGACGCGAGGGAAAACAGAGAACAGGGGATACACGGAACGAACGCATTGGCACTCCAGAAAGTGAATCAGTGATGGAGCAACGCTAGCGGTCGCGACAGACGGCTGTCCTCCTTCTGGGGTGGAGATTGGCTCGATCTGGCGTGTGCTAGAGTTTCAAAGCCTCAGGCCGGTGTTTGAGAAGGGCTGGGTTCTATCTCGGTGACTGGAGTCGCGAAGCTTACTCAGGATGCGAACTAGAAGGATGCAAGGGCGGCGCAGGCCTGGAAGAGGTCTTCAGCCTGGGGAAGGATGGCGTCTTCGAGGATGGGTTGGTAGGCAACGAAGGTATCCAAGGCACCGATGCGACGGACCGGAGCATCGAGATCGTGGAAGAGTTCGTCGGCGACGCGCGCGGCGAGCTCTGCGCCGAAGCCCCAGGAGCGCATGTCTTCGTGCGCAATGAGGATGCGGTTGGTGCGGCGGACGGACTCGGCGATGGCTTCCCAGTCGTAGGGGTTTAAGGAGCGGAGGTCAAGGACTTCGACGGAGATGTTGCGTTCGCGCTCAAGGCGCTGGGCGGCTTGGAGGGCGCGAGGGACGACGGCTCCGTAGGTGACGAGGGTGATGTCGCTTCCCTGCCTGAGGGTGCGCGCCTTACCGAAGGGGATGCTGTATTCGGGACCGGGATAGGGTACGCGACCGAAGGCTTCGCGGTAAAGGCGTTTGTGTTCGAGGAAGAGAACGGGGTCGTCGCAGCGGATGGCGGTGCGCAGAAGGCCGGCGGCGTCGAGCGCGTTTGACGGCATGACGACGCGGATGCCGGGGGTGTGGGTGAAGATGGATTCGCCGGACTGCGAGTGGTAGATGGAGCCGCCGGTGAGGTAGCCGCCGATGGGGACGCGCATGACGAGCGGGCAGGTGAAGGTGCCGTTGGAGCGCCAGCGCATGACGGACATTTCGTTGCGCATCTGGTGGACGGCGGGCCAGATGTAATCGAAAAACTGGATTTCGACGACGGGCTTGAGGCCGCGGACGGCCATGCCGATGGCGCGGCCGGCGATGTTGGCTTCTGCGAGGGGGGAGTTGAAGACGCGGTCGGAGCCGAACTCTGTCTGGAGGCCGCCGGTTAGTTTAAAGACGCCGCCTTTGCCTTTGAGTGCGCCGGATGCGAGGTGCTGGTCGCGGCTGGCATCGGCTACGTCTTCGCCGAAGATGACGATGCGGGAGTCGCGGCGCATCTCGTCGCGCAGGGTCGAGTTGATGCTGTCGGCCATGGTGCGGTCGATGCGGTCGGGGTTGCTGGTCGCCTCGAGCGCGCCGTGTTCGGGGGCGGTGTCGAAGAGCGCGGACGTGGGTTTCAGGTCTTCGCTGTAGACGTGCTTTTCGATGTCGGCGACGAGGGGGAGAGGCGCGGCGAGGGCGGCGTCGGTGGCGTTGATGATTTCAGCATCGACGGCAGACTCCAGTTCGCGCAGATCCACATCCGTCGCGAGGTTTTCTGCAATCAGGTAGGCGCGGAGCTTGCCGATGGGATCACGGAGGGCATCCGCTTCAAGCTCGGCGGGGACGCGGTAGGATTTTTCGTCATCGGATTGCGAGTGCGAGTAGGGGCGGATTACGTGGCCGTGGACGAGCGCAGGGCCGTTGCGTGCGCGGCACCAGGCGACGGCCTCTGCCATTGCCGCGTAGCTGGCAAGCGCGTCGGTGCCATCGATTTCTGCAAAGTGGAAATTCGGAAAGTTCGCGACAAGGGTGCTGATATTACCGCCCGGCGTGTTGGTTTCAACCGGGGTCGAGATGGCGTAGCCATTATCTTCAACGACGAAGAGGACGGGGAGCTTGCCGTTGCTGGCCGTGTTCAGGGCCTCCCAGAACTCACCCTGGCTTGTACTGCCCTCGCCGATGGAGGTGTAGACAACCTCGTCACCGTGGAACTTAATGTCTTTGAATGAGCGGTAGTCGGGTGTGCCGGACGGGATGGCCGCTGACCCAGGGTACTTCGAAAAATAGAGGCCGGCTTCTGCCGCGCCAATGGCGTGGAGGCACTGGGTGGCGACGGAAGAACTGGGCGAGACGAGGTTGAGCGGCACGCTGGTCCAGTGTGAAGGCATCTGCCGACCACCGGACTGAGGGTCTGTGCCGGCGCCTACGGCCTGAAGCAGCTGGTCTTCGACGGATTGGCCAAGGGCGAGCGCCAGGGCGCGATCGCGGTAGTAGGGGAAGAACCAGTCGTAGCCGGGCTTGAGGGCCATGCCCGCGGCGGTGAGCAGGGCTTCGTGGCCGGCGCAGGAGATCTGGAAGAAGATTTTTTGCTGCTTTTTGAGGAGCAGTTCGCGGTCGTCGGTTCGGCGCGACGTATACATTGTGCGGTAAAAGCGAAGAAGGTCCTCACGCGAGAGCAGCTTCGTGCGCGATGGGGACTGCAGCGGTGCATCATCAGCGGGAACGGGTGCTTCCTGCAGGTGGGTAGGTGCGGGCGTGGACGGTGCCTGTAGTTCCTTCGTCTCCATCGCCGCTCCTTCCATGTGCCGTTGCGCTTTCGAATGCCCTGCTACCAGTGGATGCCTCGCAGCCAAGTGAGGCAGGCTGCCGTTCGCTTCCCTGCCGAATTGTAAAGCGAAGCGCGGTGCGCGTGCAGGCGGGTCTTTGCACACAGGCCCATTTGTCGTGCTCAGCGCTGTCCCCCTCTGAGCATCTCGTAACTTCTTCATCGTTGTGGACCTCACGCCGGAGCGGCGCTGTGCCGATAGAGGGAAGGTCCGACTACGGAACAGGGATGGCAGTAGCTGTTTCCGGGTTCGTGGTGGACGACGACTTTGTGAGGTTCTGCCATGTCTGCTTTTCTTCGTTCTGTGGTGCGTGTTGCTCTGCCATGTGCCGCCTGCCTGCTTATCGCACTCGGTGCTGAAGGCCATGCGGGCGCAGCCGCGGCAAACGTGGTGAGTGCTTCAGTGCCGGGCCGCTACATTGTGGTGTACCGGGAAGGGAGCATGCCGGCCGATGCGGATGCGCAGGCATCGCGGGCAGGGGCGCGGGTGATGCATCGGCATGAGCGCATGGGCATGCTGAGCGTGGCTACAGATTCCGCGGGAAGGCGACGGCTGATGCAGGATTCTGCCGTGCAGTTTGTTGTGGAAGACCGGATCATGACAGGCAGTGCCGTCGTGCGGCGATTCGCGGCCAGCGACAGGGAAGAAGGAAACGTGCTGCCGCGGCGTGTGGCACCTGCGGGTCCGTTGAAGGTGGTGACCGGGCCGGTAAACGCACCCGTAACGGCGGCACCGGTAGTAAGCAAACCGACGCCCGTGGCGCCCGCGCCTGCGCCGGTACCCACGGCACCCACGCCACCGGTGAGCAGCGCGCCGGTTCCGCCTGCATCGACGGCGGACACCTACTACGCGGGTTCGCCGCAGGGCTGGGCGGTAAAGGCTGCAGGTGGCTTTGGGATGGGAGTGCTGGGCGGAACGACGCGCGGTGCCTGGAACACGACGCTGGGCCAGGGTGTACGGATTGCCGTGCTGGACAGCGGTGTGGACGCCGTGCACCCCGACATTGCGCCGAACCTGGTGCTGAACATGACGGAGATCGACCCAGGTGTGCAGCCAAGTGTCTGCGACGACGGCACGCCGCAGGATCAGCAGGGTCACGGGACATGGGTAGCTTCTCTGGCCTTGGGTGCGATGGGGAGTGGCACGGGACGTGTGGTGGGCATGGCTCCCGGTGCAGCACTGCTGAACATCAAGGTGCTGCAGCGTGTTCCGGGTGCGGGTGCGACGCAAGCTGCGAAATGCGCGGCAGGCGAGGCATCCGGGCTGATGTCATCTCTCTTAAAAGGCATTGACGACGCCGTCGATCAGCACGCCGATGTGATCGTCATGTCGTTGGCAGCCATCGTGGACCTTTATTCCGGAGACGGCGCAGGTCTGAAGGTAAGTTTCGACCGGGCAACACACGCAGCCGCGAATGCCGGCGTAGTGATTGTGGCTGCAGCTGGAAACGATGGGTTCGATCTATCGAACACGCGGTATCTATCGCTGCCGGCGCAGTCTCGCGATGTGCTCGCGGTGGTTGCGTCTACCAATCCTGACTGCGCAGAGGCCACGGGATTAGTAGGAAGCTGCGCTGCCGGGCCGGTAACGCGGCCGTACTACAGCAACTATGGCGCACCGCTGAATGCGGTGGCTGCGCCGGGTGGTGATTTGCCGAACTTGAGCGAAGACGGTGTGAATGGCTTTGTGCGGGGTGCCTGCAGCAGCGGCAAGCCGGGGACGAAAGATGGTTTGCCTGCCGATGGCGCGTCGTTCGGCTGCTTTAACACGGGTCACCAGCAGTATGTACAGGCTATGGGTACAAGCGCGTCCGCGCCGCTGGTCGGGGGTATCGCGGCACTGGTCAAGGCGGCGCATCCCGGGTGGACAGCCTCTGCCATTGTGACCGCAATTCGGTTAACAGCACAGGCAGTGCCGAGCATGGCCGCGCCACTAGTCAACGCAGGCGCGGCAGTAGCCTTTACGCAGTAGCGCTTGGTACACACGCTTTATTGCTTCATGCCGTCCTTGACCTGGCGCGCCAGCTTCTCGATGTTTTCGGCCTCGCGCACTACTTGAAGGGACAAGGTGTTCTTGTTGGTTTTGTCGATGCTGATTTTGAGCTGCTGTGCCAGTTGCAGCAGCTTATCGGCATCGCTTTGCAGTTTTTGCTGGCGCTGATCCGCGGCCATCTTCTGCCGTTCCGCTTCCATATGCTGCGCGACAGGGCTGCTGCTCTGGACCGTGGGGGTTTGGGATATTTGGCCGGCAACGGTCAGGGGACAGGCCAAGAGCAAAGCGGCGGTGCCAAGCGTAGACATACGGCGTGGCGAGAGAACCAGGAAGTGAAGCAGTTTCGTGTTCGATGTGACTACCATGGCGAGTACCATCCGTGCGGTGAAACCGTGAAGGGCCTACGGCTTGTCTACTGACCTCTCATGCGGTCCTTTACCGACCGGGCAAGCTTCTGGATGTCCAGGAGCAGCTTGGCGTCCTCTGCGTTGGCAGCGCGTTGTGCGATGCTTTCGCGGTACCGCTCAGTAAGAACGACCAGCCGGTTGGCGTCCTCCACCATACGCCTTTGACGCTCTTCCGCGCGAGCGTGCGCACGTGAAATTTCACCTTGTCGATCGGACTCTGGAATGTCAAAACCGTACGGTGCATTTGTACTCATTGAATTGTTCACACCCGCGCCCACTGTACCTACCGAGCCGATGGGACGTGTGGGCGCGGGGTGGGTTTTTTGCGCTAGTGAAACCGTTGCTGCTGACAGTGCAAGGGCACAGATGCCGACTTTAGCGAAGGCGGTCCGGGCATAGATTGCGTTTCGCATGGGGATGCTCCTGAGGTCGGTGCATTGGTGGAAAGTCGGGTGTTTGATCGATCAGAGGTGATGCGCTTAGAAGCCCCGCATACGGTCTTTGACGGATCGAGCTCGTTGTTGAATGTCTTGCGGCAGGCGGCCGTCCTCCGGACCGGCTTTGCCGCTGCTGTGCACGTGTCTGCTGTGTTCCGCTGCAAGGGCAACAAGCGATTGGTCTTTTTGACGATCCGGTTGTGGCGCTGAACTCCTGCACGCGCCGGCAAGCTTCCTCCAGCTTTTTACCTTCAAAGTCGCCGGGGCCACCCCCGAAAGCAGCTTCGTCCGTAGCGTCATTGGGCTGACCGCGCGCCGGGCGGGAACCGAACTCTGAGCAGAGAGGCATGTTAGGGAGGCGCACAAGAAGACGCACAGGGAAGCGGATGTAAGCAAAATGCGAGAACGGACGAGATCGCAGGACAGCCTCCCTTGAACCCAGACGCGGAACCCAGACGCGGAACCCAGACGCGGAACCCAGACGCGAGAGCAACCTGCCGACCTTGCCACCGAAAGTGGCACTAGGCGATGCTTGCAGTACTGTTCCCTTTCGTCCATGGTACGGGATGACGGGAGCTATGGGGAGCGATATGAACCGGATTTGGCCGCAATTGTCAGAGATGCCCCCCTTGGGTGCTTTCGTCGCGGATGAGGATACGTTCCACAATCTTGGGCGTGAGTGGCACACCGACGTGGTGGACTTTGTGCGCCACGATGTGCCAAAGCTGCTGGTGATTCTGCTGTTGGGATTCGCCCTGATGCGAGCGGTGAGCTTCGCGGTGAAGCGCATGCGACGCCTGGCGGATTCACTGGCCGCCAGCGATGGGCGACGCGCCTCTCAGCTGCGAACGCTGGCTGCAATCCTGCGCGCAACAGCCTACGGCGTGATCGCCTTTCTGATGCTGCTGCAGGTGCTGCCGCTGTTCAACGTGGACCTGAAGCCACTACTGGCAAGTGCGGGTGTGGTGGGGCTGGGGATTTCCTTCGGTGCGCAATCGCTGTTCAAGGACATGCTGAACGGCCTGTTCTTCCTGGTGGAAGACCAGTTCAACGTGGGAGACGTCGTAAAGGTGGCCGGGCTGACGGGGACTGTGGAAAACCTCACACTGCGGTCGACGACGCTGCGGGATGGAGATGGAACGCAGCACTTTATTCCCAACTCGCAGATTGCAACGGTGAGCAATCTTTCGCGGGAGTACAGCGTGGCGACGCTGAATTTTGCGGTCGATGCGTCGGCCGCGCCGGACCGAGTCCTTGGGTTGCTGCGGCAGGTCGCTATGGAGGTTCGACAGGACCCAGCGTTCAAAAATGTGGCGATTGCGGACCCGGATGTTCTGGGGGTAGATAGCATCATCGGACGGCAGGTGCTGTATCCGGTGAACGTGAGAGTGAGGGCGAACCAGAAGGATGGGCTGCTTCGCGAGATGCGAAAGCGACTGCTTGTGCTTTTTGAGATGGAAGGGATTGCGCTGGGGATGCCGACAAGCGCGGTGGTAGTGGAGAAGCCGGCGGTGGTGGCGGCAGCAGCTACTCCGACGATCCCCGGCAGCGCAGAATAAGGGAGGTGCCGGCGAGAGGATGCGGGCGATTGGGTCAGGAGCTCGGACGGAAGCTGCTTGCCTTTACGATGGCAACGCGCCGTCGGGCTAGAGTGACTGCTGCAGATTGAAGACAAGATCCTGAGTTGTATAAACCGGGGGCTGGCAGGATATGCCAACGCAAACCAGCGCAAGGGCCGAGTCGCTGGGCGGCAGGTTGGGAAGGGTTGCGGCAAGGGCCGATGGAAGGCTGGTGAGCTGGTCGCGGCGGAGGCGGAGGACGGTCTTGTTGACGGCGTAGCGGGCGAGGGCAACGCTCTCCAGTTCGGCGGCGGAAACACCTTCGCCAACGATGACGACCTGGACGGCGGGGCGGACTAGACGACCGAGCGCGAGGGCGAAGGTTGCGGCGTAAAGCCCGAAGTGTTCGACGATGGTGGCGAAGCACTCGAGCGTGCGCTGGGCAGCGATGCGGAAGGGCTGGTGGTCTGTGAGCGCGTGAAGTCGAAGCAGGAGCGACGCAGCAGCGGGATTGCCTGCAGGAGTCGGCGAGTCCTGCAGGGGCTTGCGGCGGGCGGTAAGAGCGCCCAGGGCCCCGGGGTCAGCAGGCAGGTCAAAGAAGCCGCCATTACTCTGATCCTGAAAGATGGAGAGCAGCGTGTCGGCCATAGCGCGTGCGACGTGGAAGTAGCGCGCCATGCCGGTGGCCTGCCATGCGTCGAGCGCTGCGGTGGCGAGCTGGACATAGTCGTCGAGCACGCCGGGAACCCGGGTATGGGGGACCGCGGGATCTCCCCAGGCGATGACGTGCAGGACCTGCGCCGGCTTCTCCGCTTCGGCGGGCACGAAGGCTGCGGCGAGCGCGCGATCTAGAGCGCGCACCGCAAGCTCTTTGGCGGCAGGCAAACGAAGTACGGAAGCTGCAACCAGATAGGCGGAGATGGCCATGCCGTTCCAGCCGGTGTACATGGTGCGATCGACGAAGGGAGCAGGCCGGGCGAGACGCGCCGAAGTGAGTTTAGCGCGGGCAGAGGCCAGGGTTCGGGCCACTTGGTCAGGCGTGCTGGAGACGCGCGCGGCAACTTGGTCCACCGAAAAGGCCGTGAAGAGGACATTGCGCGCCGGGTCATGGTGCATGTCGCCGATAGGGCCTATGTCGAAGTAGAGTTCGGCGATGGCGAGCTCTTCGGGTGAGAGGATCTGTGCGGCTTCGGCGCGGGTCCAGGTGAAGTAGTCGCCGTCGTCGTCGAGACTCAGGTCGGCATCTTGTGAGCTGTAGAAGCCACCGAGGTCACGGTCGCTGAGCGTGGAGTCCATCCAGCGCATAATTTGACGTGCGGCTTCGGCGCAGGTGGGATCGGAAAAGGTCTGGAAGGCATGGGTATACGCACGAAGGAGCTCGGAGTTGTCGTAGATCATTTTTTCGAAGTGTGGAACAACCCAGCGCTCGTCGACCGAATAGCGATGGAAACCGCCGGCCAGCTGGTCGAAGATGCCACCGCGGAACATGCTGTGCAGGGTTTTGAGTACGGCCTCGGCGGCCTGTTCGTGGTTCCCGCCAGAGCGTGAAGCGGCGTCGGTGAGCATATCCAGTGCGGCGGGGTAAGGGAACTTTGGTTGAGAGCCGAAGCCTCCGTGACGGGGGTCGAATTGTTGGAGCGCGTTCGCGACGAGCTTGTCGATGAGCGCAACGCCGGCGCTGGAGTGGGTCAGGTCAGTGGGCTCACCGCTGAACACTTCGTTATGTTCCACGGCCTCGATGACTGCGGCCGAGGACTCATCGACGTCCGCGCGCTGGTCGTGAAAGGCATGGGCCATGGTGTGCAGGACGCGTGCGAAGCTGGGGCGCCCTGCACGCTCTTCTGGCGGAAAGTAGGTGCCACCAAAGTAGGGCTTGCCCTGCGGAGTGAGAAAGGCCGTAAGGGGCCAACCACCCTGGCCGCTGATGGCGGACACAGCAGCCTGGTAACGGCTGTCGATGTCAGGACGTTCATCACGATCGACCTTGATCGCCACGTAATGTGCGTTAATAAGGGCTGCTGTTTCAAGGTCCTCGTACGACTCCCGGTCCATCACATGACACCAGTGGCACCAGACCGCACCGACATCAAGGAGGATCGGTTTGTCTTCGCGTTCTGCCCTGGCGAATGCCGATTCTCCCCATTCATTCCATTGCACAGGCTGGTGCATGGCGGATCGAAGGTATGCGGAGGAGCTATGCTTCAGAGCGTTCTGCGGTGAGTCCATCCGGTTAGTTTATCCGGCGATGCGGGTGTTCCTGGCAACGAGTACGGGAACGCAGAAGGCCGGGCTTGACGCCCGACCCGTGTGAAGACTCGGAGTCAACTTCACTGAGGTGTTGTCTGGCTGCCGGCGGTTGCCGGCGGAGCGAGCGGATCGTTGAACGGAGGTAGCGGTGGCGGCGTGTTGGTGAGTGGGCGAGGTGCCGCCGGTGCCTGTGGTGCAGTCAGGCCGGGGATGCTGGGCGCAGTCGTGATAGTGCCTGTGACTGCCTGTTCGATGCTCACGCCGTAGCGGTCAAGGGTGTTGGACAGCAGCTGCAGAAGGACGCTGCGATCCTTGGCGTACGCGGCGGTGGCCGAGATAAGGGTGTTTTCCGACAAGGCCAGGGCACGCTCCTGGGTAAGCACATTGGCCGTGGTCGACGCACCGAGGCGGTATTTCTTACGCTCGGCATCCAGCGACTGTGCCTGGAAGTCGCGTGCTGCCTGCGAAGCGACGTAGGACGCACGATCGTTGGTCAAGGCATACTGCTGATTGATGACCTGGATACGCGTCTGCGTGTAGAGCTGCTGCAGGCGCATCTGGGCCTGGCGGTACTCCATCTGGGAGCGTGCCTGGTCGGCCTGGGCAGAGCGGTTGCGGATGATGACGTTGAGTGTGACGCCGACACCCTTGTCGGGTGCGGAGTTGTCAAAACTGTTGCCCAGTGAAGTCCCCAACCCACCCGTTTGCAGGCCGCAGTTGGCAACCGTCGGATTGTTCTGGCAGATGATGGAGGTTGCATTCGGCGCGCCTGCAATGCCGGAGCCCCCATAAAAGCCGTACGCGTTGATCTGCGGCAGCAGACCGTTCTTTTCCGCGCGAATGGTGATCTTGTTATTTTCCATGTTGAGCGCAGCCTGCTCAATCGCGGGGTTGTTGGTGTAGGCAAGTTTGACGAGTTGCTCGACCGGCATGTCTTCTTCCGGCAGACGGTCGAGAGAGACACGCTCTGTTGGAATGACGGGCGCTGCGGAAAGCTGCGGGTCGTTCAAGTCACGAACGATTGCCTGCTTCATCAGCAGCTGCTGGTACTCGAGATTGGATTCGGATGTGGTGAGCGACTGGCGGTCGGTGGAGACGGCCTGGTCGCTGTTCACGACGTCAAGGGGTGCGAGTGTACCGATTTGGAGCTGCTTGCGGTTGTCGTTGGCAAGCTGCGTGGATTGGACGAGGGCACGCTGCTTGGCCTGGGTGTCTTCGTAAGCGCTGACAAGGCTCCAGTAGATGCTCTCCACCTGCGTAATGGTGTAAATGAGCTGCTGGCGAAAAGCGGAGTCGGCGATGCGTCGGTCGTTCTTGGCCTGCAGAATGAAGCGGCTCTGGATACCGGGACCGAAGCCCTGGAGCAGCTGCTGCGTGACGGTGGCCTTGAAGTTAGAGGAGAGCTGCGGGCTGTAGGAGACCGAGGTGGAATTGGATGTGACACGCGAATTTGTAAATGTCACGTTCAGGCTGGTGCCGGTAGCAAAGCCCTGAAAGTACTGGAAGGCGTAGCTGCCGGTGTTGGTCTGAGTGGGATTGGAGTTGAACAGATTGGTGGTGGTTGTGCCCGTTCCGGTTCCAGTACCCGTGCCTGTTCCAGTTCCGGTGCCTGTTCCTGTTCCGGTGCCGGTACCTGTTCCGGTTGTGCCTGTGCTGGTGCTGGAACTGCCAAAGCCGGAGCCGCCCGGAGTTGTTGACTGCTCGTATTGGACGGTCCCCGTAAGAATCCCGTCGCGACTGAGGGGGACTGGACCACCGCCGTTTGTACTGAGTACGAGACCGCTGGCACCTGTGCCGGAGCTACCGGAACCTGTGCTGGTGCCACCGGGTCCACCGCCGCCGGTTACGGTCGTGCTGGTGCCACCGAGCGTATTTTCAACGAGACCGGTACTGACACCGCGCAGAGTGTTGCCTGCTTTGGCGCGCAGAATATCGGTGTCTGCAATGTCAAGGTTTACGCGTGCGATTTCAATGTCGTAGTTGTTCTCAAGCGCGAGCAGGATTGCGTCAGACAGGCTGAGGTAGAGTTTGCCGTCGCGTAGCAGGTCGTTGATGCGGGGGGTGTTGCCGAGCCGCGGTGCCTGGTAGTCAGTAGCGGTGTACGGTGCGAACGGACGAGGAATGAAACCCTTGGGAAAATATCCCTTGAGGTGGGTGTAGTCCTTGTTGGTTTCGCGCAGATAGAGCGGACCGACAGGAACGGGTGCAGGAGCCTGTTCGATGCCTGCGAGGCCAGTTGTATCCAGCTGTGTCGGTCCGGCCGGGGCCGGTGCAGTGGGGTTTGTCTGCGGAGCCTGTGCCGTCGGTGTCGGTGCAGCCTGTGCCAGAGCACCAGCGGTGGATGCGAACGAAGTCGTGAGCAGAAGAGCGATACTTGTTGCTCCCTGCAACCTGCCTGATTTCACGTTACCTCTCTTCAGCTCGCACAGCATGGGCCGTGGGCTTGCTGGTTCTTGGTGCGGGTTCTTGGTAGAGACGAGTACGCACCGGAGCGAGACTCAGTTCCCTAACCATTTTGCGGCTTATCTTTCGCGATGTTGCCGAATCTTTAGGGCCCGGGTGAATAGTTATCCTGATGCGGACCCGTGCACCTGCGATGCGAAATGTGCCTACGGAATTTGCGTGCGCCAGCGTCACGGAAGACAGCCTTGAGCTGTCGAAATGTTGCCCCAGTATAACGGAGCGGCAGCATGAACCATCGAGATCAACTGGTCAGGACTTCTTAGGCTGCATGCTACCGTCGAGAGAGGGCTGCAACAGGAAGGTGCACCGCAGCGAAGGAGGCCACCCGTGAACGTTTTCGCGCAGGTGCCGGAGCAGGAGGACGTTCTGTGCCGACCGAAGACGCAGACTTGGAAACTAGTAGTCGCGTACGACGGCACGGACTTCTACGGCTGGCAAGTGCAACCTGGGGTGCGCACGGTGCAGGGCGAACTAGCGCAGGCAGTGTTCGACGTGACCGGAGAACGTGTGCTTCCGCAGGGGTCGGGCCGCACCGATCGAGGAGTGCATGCGCAGGGTCAGGCTGTGTCGATGAAGCTGGAGGCTGCAATACCGCCGGAGCGGCTGGTATCTGCACTGAATCGGCGACTACATACGGCGGTGCGGGTGTTGCATGCGGAACGGGTGCACACGGATTTTCATGCACGCGCAGGCGTTGAGTCGAAGACCTATGAATATCGCTTGTTTGCACGACGCGGATCCTTGTACGCGCCCGTGATGCCGGAACGCATTCTGCCGCCATGGCAGGCAAGGTTTGCGTGGGACTGTCGATACCCGCTAACGGTGGAGCGCATGGAGGCGGCGGCGGCGGCGGTCGTGGGGACGTTCGACTACACCTCCTTTGCTGCTTTCGATCCCGATCGAGTGGCACGGTTGAAAGTGGCGGGTGGCGAGGCAGCTACGCCCAACAACGTGCGGACCATCTTTTCTTCGACATGGTTGCAAGCGGAAGGCATGTTGGTTTACCGGGTGAGCGGCAGCGGGTTTTTGTACCACATGGTGCGCAACCTGGTAGGCACCTTTGTGGAGATCGGTTCGGGGCGCATGGACGGAGCTTCCCTGCCAGATTTGATTGCGGCGCGAGATCGATCGCAAGCGGGACCTACGGCTCCGGCGCAAGGCCTGTTCCTGATGGATGTGGTGTACGGTCCGGCGGTGCGGCCACTTCAACATGTACAGACGGCGGTGACAGCCTGATGCCGTCGACGACGCTGATGGGCGCGCACGGCAGAGTGACACGGCTGGCGGCACAGCCTGCCGTGCACCGCGCATTTGGATGGTTACACCTGCACGAGCTCCGGATGAGGCAGTGGCAGCGGGAGCTGGTGGCGATTCCTGCGCCGCCTTTCGGCGAGGGTCCTCGAGCAGCCTGGTTCACGGAGCACTTTCGCGAGTTGGAGCTCAGCGACGTGAGCATTGACGATGTCGGCAACGCGCTGGGGTGGTTGCGCGCGCCAAAGCGGGGCGAGTCAGCGGTACTGCTTTCTGCCCACCTGGACACAGTATTCCCTACCGGAACGCCGATCGAGCCGGTGGAGGAGGACCTGATCCTGCGTGCGCCGGGCGCGGCGGATAACGGTGCGGGCCTTGCCGCTCTGCTTGCGTTGATTGCGGCCATACGCCACGCCGGCATTGAGACGGAGACCAACATCCTGTTTGCAGCAAATACGGGCGAGGAGGCCGAGGGTAATCTGCGCGGCATGCGCTACCTGTTTCAGCGGCAGGACGTACGCTTCGTTGCAAGCCTGGCGCTGGAAGGTGCCGGAACGGAGACCGTTGTGACGCGTGGGCTGGGATCGCGCCGGTTTCGTGTGGAAATGACCGGACCAGGAGGACATGCGTGGACTGATGCTGGTACGGCAAACCCCATTGCAGCCCTGGCCGACGCGATTGCGACACTTGGCCGCCAGCGCCTGCCTGCACGTCCGCGCACTGTGATGAACATCGGTCGGATCGAGGGTGGAACGTCACTGACGAGCATTCCGCAGAGTGCATGGGCCCTGGTGGATCTGCGCAGTGTGGATGCCGACGAACTGCAGCGACGGGAGGTCGCCATCTATCGCGCGGTGGAAGATGCCGTAATCGCACACAACGCGACAAATGCCGGGGGCCGGGGTGGGCTGCGCTTCCGCATTGACGTGGTAGGCGACAGGCCGGCGGGGGAACTGCCTAAACATGCGCCTATTCTGCAGACGGTGCGTGCCGTGGATCGGCACCTGCGGCTGAGGACGGAGGAGCGGATCGGGTCGACCGACGCGAATATTCCGATCGCGCTTGGGTTAAACGGCCTGGCCATGGGTGCGGGCGGTGTCGCCGGCGGCATCCACACAACAGGCGAGTGGTACGACAGCACCGGCCGGGAGTTGGCGCTGCGCCGGGTGCTGCTGGTACTGCTGGACCTGAGCAGTGCGCAGTTTGCTACGACCAGCAGCGTTGCCGTGGAGGACTGAAACTTCGAGCGCAATCCGTTCCCCGCACGAAAGCCTGCAGACCACGACGCATACAAACCGGCAGCTTTGGCGTCTATATATGTGCAAACAGCGCGATGCGCTGACACGGCAACACCCAAGGAAGATAGAACTTTTATGGACCAGAAGAACGACCAGCACAAGTCCTTTACCGAACGCGTTCGCGATCATCGGCTGCTCTCCACGTTTGCCCTGTTGGGTACTTTGTCTGTCGGAGTGGTTGCCGGCTCAGTGCTGACGGGAACCGTACATGGCGCACAGCAGGGACAGGTGGACACGCGGGATGCCACGCCGTTACGCGTGCCCACACCTTCGACAGAGAGCAACCAGTTCGCCACCATAGCGAAGCAGGTTGGGCCAGCGGTGGTGAAGATCAATATCGAGCAGCTACCAAAGCAGAGTACCGCGCCAAAGACACAGCGCCGCGGTCGTCGCGGCCAAGGCGGGGAGAGTGGCGATCAAGGCGACATGCAGGACTTCTTCAACCGCTTTTTCGGTGGCCAGGGTGGCCAAGGCGGCGGCGGCGATGACGAGGATGGTCCGGCAGGCGCTGAGAAGAGAGCTTTGGGTTCAGGCTTTATTGTGGATCCGCGCGGATACATCATTACCAACAATCACGTTGTGGACAAGGCCGATCGCATTTATGTGAAGCTGGCCGGCGATTCCGAGACTGACCTGGGACATGTTGGGCATGTGGTGGGTGTGGACAAGGACACTGACATTGCAGTGGTGAAGATCGACTCATCTACACCGCTGCCGACAGTAAAAATGGGCAACAGCGAGGCTGAGCAGCTGGGCGACTGGGTGCTGGCGATTGGCAGTCCTTTCGACCTTTCACAAACGGTGACCGCAGGCATTGTTTCTGCAAAGAACCGCAGCATCGGGGAAGGTGGTGCCGCAACGCAATTCCAGAGATTTATTCAGACAGATGCAGCGATCAATCCAGGCAATTCGGGTGGACCGCTGTTGAACATGCACGGCGAAGTCATAGGCGTGAATACGGCGATCTTCACGCAGAGTGGCGGCGCCGCTGGTGTCGGGTTTGCGGTTCCGTCCAACACTGTCATAGATGTTTACAACATGCTGATCTCGCCGGAGCATAAGGTGATTCGCGGCAGCATTGGCATCTCCTTCCAGGGTGGGCAGTCTTCCGCGGTTGGCCGCATCTACGGCTTTGCTAAAGGTGGTGTGCTGATCAGCGCCGTGACAGCGGGCATGCCAGCAGCCAAGGCCGGGTTGCAGCCGCAGGATGTCATAACGTCCATTGACAGCAGACCGGTAAAGGACGGCGATGACCTGGTTGCAAATATCTCAGCACGTCGGCCGGGCTCGACGGTTCGACTTGGATATCTTCGGGGCGGCAAAGAAGAAAGTGCAACCGTGGGCATAGCGAATCGCACGGACACCATTGAGGCCCTGAACGGCAAACAGGGTGGTGATGATCAGGACAGCAGCGCTGACCAGCCAGACGCGTCGGCAACCTTTGGCAAATTAGGCATCAGCGTTCAGGCCGTTCCGGCCAATATCTTGCAGCAGAAAAAGTTGTCGGGCGGTGTAGTCATCACGGATGTCAAACCGGGATCATTTGCCGAGGATCTGAGCCCATTTGCACTGAGTAAAGGCGACATCATTATTGAGGTGAACCGTAAAAGTGTGATCGATGCACAGAGCTTCCGCAGCATCATCAACGCGCTAAAGTCGGGAGATGACGTGGTCTTTGTCGTTCGACCCGGCCAGGCACGTGACCGAACAAATAACTTCGTCGGTGGCACACTGCCGTAACACGCAGAGTCGTTTTCGAAACAGCAGTGCAGGTGCGAAGATGGCGGAGTAATTCCCGCCATCTTCGCTTTCGGTTCAACTTCCGTCTGCGATGGTATTTACTTCTGTGACACTCCAATTCTGTCGAAGAACTTGGAAAACCCGGCTCTTGCGGCGGAGGCAAGAGCATGTGTACGATTTCGAGACTGCGATTGGGTCTGACGCTGCGCAGTATTGACCTATTCGTCTAGAGGAAATTCGATGCACAGTTGTTTTAAGGTCGCGGTCACACTATGCTGCACGCTTCTGGCGTTACCAGCAAACGCATTGCACTACCATCGCGGACCAACGTCGCGGCCGCACAAGTCAAAGCATGCGCTGGCCTCGAACCACACCCGTGCAGCAGCAGGGCGTCCGCGTGCAATCGACGATGCACGTGCCTCAGAGATTCAGACGGCGCTGGTGAAAGCTGGCTACCTGCAAACCGCAAGCGGAAAATGGGACGGCGCCAGTGCGGACGCTATGCGGAAGCTGCAGGGCGACAATGGATGGCAGACGAAGCTCATTCCCGATTCGCGCGCGCTGATAAAGCTGGGACTTGGGCCGGGTACTGAAAGCGCGTCGCCAACCAGTGCGGGTGGCGGACCCTCGGAGATGTCGAACCGCCTGGCGACGAACTCAAGTGCGCAAGGCAGTCACTAGTCATTTCTCGATTGTCAGACAATTGGCACGGCCTACGGACGCCCAGAGTTCTTGCACAACGGTGCGGACCAGCTGACGCCGCGTGGCTATTCAGCCCTCGTTCAACGGCTAGGCTTGGGCGGCACAGTCTGTTGTTCCGGCTGGCCGGGTTCCAGAGTGTAGATGACCTCGCCGGGGCGGGTGTAATGGAGATCCTCGCGAGCCTCGTGTTCGATGGCATTCGGATCGCTGGTCAGCCGATCGACATGACCCTGCAAATCGCTGTTCTCCCGTTGTAGTGTGTTCACCTGCGCCTGCAGATCATGCAAGTCGTGTCGCTTGTTGCCAAAGGCGGTCAGGCCGTTGCGTCCAAACATGACGTGGTAGGCCAGCATCAAGGCTAGGACAGCTGCCGCAACAGTGGCGATCTTTCGCCGCATGCCGATGACCTGTCCCGCCAACTTTCTTGCACCCGCAATGAGACGTTTGCGCTGAAGGCGTGTTGCGGCTGTGATTAACACTGCTCTAGAAGAAACCAGCCAGGGTACGGCGTGCAAGGCTCTGCGGCTACGAGGTACCAATGCCGATACGGGAATCCTATTCGCTTCTTCCGCTGTGCAAATCTTTGTGATAGACCGTCCGTCGCCTGAATGCTAGTTTGAGCGAATGGGCTTGCTGGTGCTGGTGTTGGGGCTATGCTGTGCTGGTCTTATATTGTTGGCCGGGCTGCTGTTGGTAATGGTTCGGGGGCGGAGCGCAGAAGATCACCACCTCGTCCCCCAGAGTGCAGTTGCGGCAGAGAGCCTCGCACAGGTGCGGACACAATACGACCATCCCAGAATGGACTTGGCGTCCGGCAACGTTCCAGCGAACCAGGCCGTCGATCTGGATCGACAGCGCGACAGGTGGCTGGAACACGAATCGAGCTTACGCAATCGCAGGTCTGCGAAATTTGCACCCTTCGCCGAGCGGAGGAAGCTGCCACGAGCGCGCCGCCAACGACTTGACTTGGTCTATGCACGCGAAAACATGGGAGACCTGTCCGATCCGGACCTTCGTCCAGCGCACCAGTGGATCGCCGATCTTCAACTGGTCGTGTCTGCAGAGTAGACCGCAATCCGTGCGATGCGTCCTCCATTATGGAAACGTGCGGTGTTTGCGTCGCACTACTCCCGGGTGCAAGTGGTTTGAGTAAGCAACCTGTTGAGGCTCATGGTTCGCTCCCTGTTCGCTTACAATCGATTCAGTCGCCAAAGTGCGATGGGGAGTGTGGAATGTTTGACCGTGTAGCCAGCCGGCCAGCGCTTGAGTTCATCCAGAGTGACAGTGGAAGATGGACGCTGTTACGCCGGAGCGGTCTGGCACTCGCCGGAACTGCGGTCATAGCCGCGGCTGCACACGTGGCGATTCCCCTGCCATTTACACCGGTTCCCTTCACGCTGCAGCCATTGGCGGTTCTGCTGGTCGGTTTGCTATTTGGCCCTGCGTTGGCATTTGGCACGTTGTGCCTGTACCTGCTTGAGGGTGTCGCCGGCTTACCGGTTTTTCAGCCACTCGGCCTGGGTGGCACATCCCAGTTGCTTGGGCCTACCGGAGGCTTCCTGCTGGCGTACCCGTTTGTTGCAGCGTTAGCGGGTTGGATCTTCTGCACAGTGCGTGGTCTGTCCTGCTTTGCACGCGGCACTGTTGCCGGTGCCTGTGCCACTGCCCTGTTGTTCGCACTGGGTGCGGTACGGCTCGGGTCCCTGCTTCACCTGGGCATTCATGCAACGCTGCTGGCGGCGGTTGTACCTTTCGTTCCGGGCGAAATCGTCAAGGTTTTAGCGGTAGCCGGCATCGCCTCTGCATGGCAGAGCCGCCACGACCGCTAAGCCTCTGCGGGCACAGCATACCCTTCCGTCACACATTTGGAGTAACAAGCATCATGAGCGGTATCACCACTGACATACAAGAAATAAAAATTGCGCACAGTCCAGATTCCGACGATGCGTTCATGTTTTACGGGCTGGCCACCAACAAGGTACGTGTGCCTGGCTACAAGTTCACGCACGTGCTGACGGACATTGAAACGCTGAATCAGCGTGCCATCCATGATCCGTACTATGACGTGACTGCCATCTCGTTTCATGCCTATCCGTACCTACAGAAGGATTACGCGATCATGGCATGCGGTGGATCGGTCGGCGACGGATACGGCCCAATGATTGTGGCACCGAAGAAGTACACCTTAGACGACGTGAAGAAGCTTCGCATTGCCGTACCGGGAACGCTGACGACTGCGTATCTGTCGCTGAAGCTGTTCGCCCCAGAGGTTGAGACGGTCACCGTGCCGTTCGATGAAATTATTCCGGCGGTGGTAGCGGGTCAGTACGATGCGGGCCTCATCATCCACGAAGGTCAGTTGACCTACCAGACAAATGGACTGCACAAAATTTTGGATATGGGTCAGTGGTGGCGAGATCAGACAGGTTTGCCCCTGCCGTTGGGCGGCAACGCGATTCGGCGATCCTTGGGCGCGGAAACGATGCGGATCACTACGCAGGCTCTTCGCGATTCCATTCAGCACGCGTTGGACAACAGGGCCGAGGCGCTGGAATATGCCATGCAGTTTGCGCGTGATCTGGACACCACGCTGGCAAATCGTTTTGTCGGCATGTACGTGAATGAGCGAACGCTGAACTATGGCAACGACGGGCGCCAGGCCATCGAGCAATTGCTACAGATGGGCTTTGATCGCGGTGTGATTCCTGTGGAGTCGCACGTCGACTTCGTTGAGTAGAAGGGAACGTCGTTTCGTCTGTTAAATGGCTTCAAGCCGATGCGAATCGGGGGCTGGTGTAGGCACACCGCCCAGTGGCAGAAATA
>CAHJWI010000045.1 GCA_903642225.1 Acidobacteriaceae bacterium
GAGATACGGCGGGAGCAGGGGGGCGGGCGGGTGTTTGAGCCGGCGGAGGACAGAGGCGGGATGGAGCGGATGTACGGGCGCTGGCAGGAGGCCGTGGGGCGAGCGAAGGGGTGGAATGCGGCGTGATCCGCGTCTCAATGACATGCGGCGGACGGTAGCGACGGGAGTATGGAGAAGCGATGAAGCGTGAAGCTATGTTGGAGGCGGTTCGGGCGCAGGGTGCGGAGCCGTGGGATGTAGTGGTCATTGGGGGCGGGGCGACTGGCGCGGGTGTGGCCGTGGATGCGGCGGTGCGAGGGTACCGGACGCTGCTGCTGGAGCGGGAGGACTTTGGCAAGGGGACGTCGAGCCGGTCGACGAAGCTGGTGCATGGTGGTGTGCGCTACCTGGAGCAGGGTAATGTTTCGCTGGTGATGGAGGCGCTGAAGGAGCGTGGGCTGTTGCGGCAGAACGCGCCGCACCTGGTTCACGATTTGCCGTTTGTGGTGCCGAACTACAGCTGGTGGGAGGCGCCGTTCTACGGGATCGGGATGAAGATCTACGACCTGCTGGCGGTGAAGTACAGCTTTGGCAAGAGCCGGGTGCTAAGCCGGGAGGAGACACTGGAGAAGCTGCCGACGATTGCGACGGAGGGGCTGCGCGGGGGCGTGGTGTACCACGATGGGCAGTTTGACGACACGCGGCTGCTGACGCACCTGATGATGACGGCGGCGGACCATGGAGCGGTGGTAGTGAACTATGCGCCGGCGGTGGCGCTGCAGCACGATGCAGATGGATACGTGGATGGCGTGACGGTGGAGGATCGCGAGACGGGCGAGCGTTACGAGGTGCGCGCGAAGTGCGTGGTGAATGCGACCGGTATTTTTACGGACGAGGTTCGGCGGATGGGCCAGCCCGAGGTGGAGACGATGGTGTCGCCGTCGCAGGGAATCCACCTGGTGCTGGAGGAGAGCTTTTTGCGGGCGCAGGCGGCGATCATGGTGCCGAAGACGAGCGACGGGCGGGTGTTGTTTGCGATTCCGTGGCATGGGCACACCGTGGTTGGAACGACGGACACGCCGATCGAGGTTGCCAGTTATGAGCCGAAGCCGCTGGAGGAGGAGATCCAGTTTGTGCTGGAGACGGCCGGGGAGTACCTGAGCCGGAAGCCGACGCGGGCGGATATCCTGTCGATTTACGTGGGAATTCGTCCGCTGGTGAAGGCGGCGGGGTCGGACAGCTCAAAGACGAGCGCGCTTTCACGGGATCACACGATCCACATTGACGGGGACGGTTTGCTGACGATTGTGGGTGGGAAGTGGACGACGTACCGGCACATGGCGGAGGATGCGGTAAACCACGCAGCGACGCTGGGCAAGCTGCCGGATGTGGCGTGCTTGACGGCGGGGCTGCGGGTGCATGGGTGGATGGAGGGCGTCGCCGTGGGGTCGGATCTCGGGGTGTATGGGACAGATGCAGAGGGGATTCGGGCGTTGATTGCGGAGCGTCCGGAGTTGGGAGAGCGGCTGCATCCGGCGCTGCCGTACGTGGCTGCAGAGATTGTGTGGGCGGCGCGGGAGGAGATGTCGCGGAACCTGGATGATGCGCTTTCACGAAGGACGCGGGCGTTGCTGCTGAATGCACGTGCGGCGATGGAGATTGCGCCGCGAGTGGCGGAGTTGCTGGCTGCGGAGTTAGGGCGGGATGGGGCGTGGCAGGCCGCGCAGGTGTTGGAGTTTCGGGCGCTGGCGAGGCAGTATCTGCCGCCGCCGGTGTAGTGCGACGGGCAGCAGCGTGTGTAGAGTGGTGGCGACTGCCGGAGGAGTGAACGCGTGATCGCACGAGGCCCGTTGCTGGGCGAGTTTATGGGGACGTTTGTGCTGATGCTGCTTGGCAATGGCATTGTGGCGGGCGTTCTGCTGAAGAAGAGCAAGGCCGAGAATGCCGGTTGGATGGCGCTTACGACGGCGTGGGCGTTTGCGGTGCTGAGCGGGATCTTTGTGGCGCAGCTTTTCGGGTCGAACGATGCGCACCTGAACCCTGCGTTTACGCTGGCGTTTGCGATCAAGGGCCAGGAGTTCGGGAAGCTGCTGCCGTTCATCGCGGTGCAGGTGGCCGGTGCTTTCTGCGGTGCGGTGACGACCTGGCTGTTTTTTTACCCGCACTGGAAGGTGACGGACGACCCGGCGGCGAAGCTGGGCGTGTTTGCGACGATACCGGCGATTCGGAACTACGGATGGAACCTGTTCTGTGAGGCGATGGCGACGTTTGTGCTGGTGCTGGTGGCGGGTGGCATGAGCAGCAAGTTGGTGCTGACGACGGGAGCGGCGGCGGGCCTGAGTCCGTTGCTGGTGAGCTGTTTGATCTGGGGCGTGGGGCTGTCGCTGGGCGGGACCACGGGGTACGCGATCAACCCTGCGCGTGACCTTGGGCCACGGCTGGCGCATGCTGTGCTGCCGATTGCAGGCAAGGGCGGCAGCGACTGGGCTTATGCATGGGTTCCGATTGTTGGACCGATGACTGGTGCGGGTTTAGCGGGGTGGGTGTTGTATTTACTGCATGCGTAGTCACGTTGCAGGGTATCCCATCCGAGAAAGCGGACATGGGGTACACAGTGATCCCCTCGGGGGCTCACTGTCCTGTTTACGTGGTTCATGGCCGGGCCTTAGCTTGCCCTTTTTAAAGAAGAGCCGAGACCAGGTCGTCCGACATTACCAGGTGTCGCTTTTCCAGTGCCGCGAGAAGCAGCCTACTTTGCGAGTTCGGCTTCGATAACGGTTCGGATGGCGGCGTCGGTTGGCAGGGTGTCCGGGGAGAACCGGGCGACCACTTTGCCTTCGCGGCTAATGAGGAACTTTTCGAAGTTCCAGAGGACCTCGGGTTCGGGGTTGACGCTTGCGCCGAATTTGAGGAGGCCGTCTATAAGGCCCTGTTTACCCGGGGTTTGGGGAGATGCGGGCTGCTGGGCGATGAGTTCAGCGTAGAGCGGGTGCTTGTGGGGACCGACGACCTGGATTTTGGAGAACATGGGGAAAGTTGCCCCGAAATTTCCAGTACAGAAGGTCTGGATTTCAGTGTCGGAGCCTGGCTCCTGACCGGAGAAGTCGTTGCACGGGAAGCCGAGGACATCGAAGCCGTTGCCGTGAAACTGGTTCTGGAGAGCCTCAAGGCCCTCATATTGGGGAGTGAGGCCGCACTTGGAGGCGACGTTGGTGACGAGCAGGACGCGACCGCGGAAGTCAGCCATGGTGGCCACGGAACCGTCGATGCGGGTGACAGGAACGGTGTGGAGGTCAAAAGGCATGGACGGTTTCCCTTCTGGAAGTGTGACATAGCAAGGCCCCATGTCTCAAACGCGAGACATGGGGCACCAGCATTCCGCCTAGAGTGCGACGGCTAACTTGCGACGCTTCTTTTTGTACGCGGCCAGATCATTTTCCCAGGAGCCTAGAGCCGCAGCGAGAGGGGACTCTTCGCCGAGCGGTGTGCTGCGCTGGAGGCGCGCGACCTGTGCGCCGAAGCTGGAGGAGGAACCTGTAGTTCCCTGAACGACGGCGACGGCATTGGCGGTGGCCGCGGGTGTGGCTTCAGTATCGACAGCGCGATCGTCGATCCAGCCTTCAGGCCGCAGGGATCGGGGGAGATCGTGCTCGGCAAATTCGATGCCGCTGGCGGCCAGGGATTTTGCGGTTGTTACCAGCCCTTCGCGCTTGAGCGAGAGTTTGCGGATGGCGGCATCGCGCAGAGCATCAGTGGCGAAGCTTTCGTGCTTGACGAGGTGAACCATTTTGCGGTCGTAGAGGTCGATCTCGCGATGAACATCGCGAAGGAAGTACTTGTCTTGCACAACAGTGCGCATCGAGTGGATGCTCCTGGGCCGAAGCGGCCAATTTTTAGACGGGTGAATGGATCGGAGGACAGGAGCGACGCTACCGTCCTGTGCTGATGTTTATACGATGCGAAAGCCGGCTCGACGCAATGACCCAAGCGAACGGTTGGGGCGCTTGCGGCTCGCGTGACTCCAAGTGGAGAACCAGGCTCGGGATCCGCCTTTTGTCTGCTACACAAATAGTTTACGCCCTGGAGTGGACGAGCGCGGCTTGCCGGTGTGAGAGTTGTGCGCGCAGAACTGGACGGGTGAGGGCAACGCAGAAGGGAGGTGCCGGGCGCACCTTCCCTTTTGCGTTCAAAACGATCGCGCAGAGGCTTAAAACGTGAGCCTGGATGCAGCGAAGCACCTGCCTGAGTTATACAGCCTGGACGTTCTCAGCCTGCCAGCCCTTTGGGCCTTTGACGACGTTGAACTGGACGCGCTGGCCTTCCTGCAGGGAGCGAAAGCCCTGTGCCTGGATGGCGGTGTGATGGACGAAAACGTCTTCGCCGTTATCGCGCGAGAGAAAGCCAAACCCCTTGGCATCGTTGAACCACTTCACTGTACCCTGTTCCATTGCTGATCCCTGTCTTTGTTCGAGCGTTGAGTGTTTCTCGTTCAAGAATCAGCATGGTCGTTGCAGGTGCGTGTAGGCAGGCGGGCAAAGTACCAGGACGGATTCAAACGATTGCGAAGAGGGTACCACGCTTTTTTGAAAGTGTGCTAACGAAAGTTTGCTGGTGGAGTCTGAGTGCCGCACAGGCTTGTGGAGCGGGGCTGCAGGGCTACAGGGAGTCGTCTTCGGCGGCAGCGGGACGGAGCGGAATACCGGCTTGAAGCAGAGCGGCTTCGAGGGCCTGGACACGACGCTGAAGATCTGCCACAGCCTGATCGGGGAGACGTGGGGCTGGAGCAGTTGGCCGCTCGGCGGGTTCTGCGATGTCTGGCGTGCCGGAAAGCAGGTGGGTGTAGCGCTGCTCGCGCGAGCCGGGCTGACGGGGAAGAGCGGCGACGAGCGGGTCGCGCTTTGGATCGCCTTCGAGCGCCGAGGACATGCGGTGAAGCGCGGCGAGAACGGCGGGGACATCGTCGAAGGTGAAGAGCCGGTCTGCGCGGCTGCGGAGCTCGCCGGGGGTTTGCGGGCCACGGAGGAGAAGGAGGCAGAGCAGCGCGGTTTCGTCGCGGCGGAGGTGGAGCACGGTGCGGGCGCGGTTTTCGTAGCGTTCTACGCGGGTTCCGTGGTCGGTGCTGACAAGGTTCTGGTCTTCGAGGGATCGCAGGGCGGAGTGGGCGTCTCGCTCGGAGAGCTGCAGGACGGGATCGCGCGAAGACTTCTGGTTGCAGGCGGCGAGGAGGGAGTTGAGGGAAAGCGGGTAGGCCTCGGGCGTGGTGGTTTCCTTTTCCATCAGGGAACCGAGGACGCGGGCTTCTGCGGCGGTGAGGAGCATGATTCCACGATAGTTCGTTGTGAGTCTCTGCTGGTGCGAAACAAAGTGCAGGTTTGTCCGCTGCGCTTCGCTTTGGTTGCAACCGGCTATGCGGGCAGCCTCAAAGCTCAGGCCTGTGGCATAGGGCTTAAGTCGGCGGCGCTGTAGATGCGCTCCATGGCTTCGAGATCGCGGAGTCCGTCTTCGCCGGGGGTAGGCAGGGATTGGCCGGTGAGGGCGGTGTGGGCGAGGGCCTCCGCTTCAAGCCGGAAGTGGGAGGGTGCGTCCCTGGGAGCGTGTTCGTCGATGTGGGTGGGCGCGCCGCCGGAGGAGTTGAGGACGGTGCCGCGAAGGCGGATGGGTTCGCGGTGGGCGAAGGCGGGTGCAAGTGTGAGGCTGCCGCCGGTGCCGTGGAGGGAGAACTGGCCGGGAAGGCGCTGGAGGTAGGAGGAGTGGAAGTGGGCGGTGACGGGCGGAGCGCCGGTGGGGGCGAAAGTGCTGGTCCAGTCAATGGAGGTTTCAAGGCCGAGCGGGCTGGTGGTGGCGGTGGCGGTTTCAGCCGTGGGCTCGCTGCCGGTGAAGTAGCGCGCGGCATTGAGGCAATAGATGCCGACATCGTAGAGGGAGCCGCCGCCTGCGAGGTTGGGGGTGTTACGCCAGTCGTCGGGCGAGAGAACGAAGCCGAAGTTGGATTCGATTCGCTGAAGGGTGCCGATGACACCGGTTTGGAGAAGGTGAAGCGCGCGCTGGTGCATGGCGTCGTAGGGGCAGCGGTAGGCGACGGAAAGCTGCACGCCAGCGGCGCGGCAGTCAGAGATCATGCTGCGGCAGTCTGCGGCAGAGGGCGCCATGGGCTTTTCCACAAGAACATGTTTGCCGGCCATGGCAGCGCGTGCGGTGAAGTCTGCGTGCATGCTGACGGGGAGGGCGATGTAGACGGCGTGAACGTCGGGGCGGTCTCGCAGAGAGTCGAATTCCGCGTAGGTGCAGGTGTGGGGGACGTTGTATTTAGCGGCGAGGCGCTTCGCTTTGAGCGTATCGCCGCTAACGAGGGCGGTGGCGCGCACGGTTGGAGAGTTTGCGATGCCGTTGAGAAAGTGCTCGGCGATGCGGCCGAGGCCGATGACGGCGAAACCGAAGGCGTCGGTGGGTGGTGTGGGCGTTCGATGATGGAAGAGGCGGCGAAGATCGATCATGCGAGGTCAGGGTCTCGTCAGGCGATGGGATGGCCCGCGGCGCGGTAGACCGCTTCAATGGCGAGCAGGTCTTTGAGGCCTTCTTCGCCGGGTGTGCGAGGGGTTGCGCCGGTGCGGACGCACTGGGCGAAGTGCTCGGCTTCAAGCTGGAAGTGTGCGGTTTCTTCCATGGGGCTGGTGGTGTCGGCGTGGAGATTGCGGGTGTCGTAGCTTTTGAGATGGATGCCGACGTAGTCGAACGCGGGTGCGAGCTCCAGCGTTCCCTTGTCGCCGTGAATACGAAGGATGCCAGGCATGCTGGCACCGTAGGTGGTGCCCAGTGAGGCGATGATGCCCGACGGCATCTGCATCGTGAACTGCATGGTCTGTTCCATGCCGGCAAAGCGGCCGCTGGTGTGGTCGCGCGTGGCGGTGATGGCGGTGAAGCTGGCAGGTTCTTCACGGCTGAAATAGCGTATGGCGTTGAGGGGGTATATGCCAACGTCCATGATGGGGCCGCCGCCGGCGAGCTTGGGATTGAGCCGCCATAGTTTGGGGTCGGGCGCATTAAAACCAAAGCTGCCCTCAAACGCCTGGAGCTGGCCAATGGTGCCGGCCTGGATGAGGCGCTCGGCTGCAAGGTGGCTGGGGTCGAAGTGGCAGCGGTAGGCGATCATGAGACGAACGTTCGCTGCCTTGCAGGCGTCGATCATCTCTCGGCATTCCGCCGAGGAGATGGCCATGGGTTTTTCGCAGAGGACGTGCTTGCCTGCTTTGGCGGCGCGGACCGTGTACTCGCGATGCATGCTGTTGGGAAGGCCGACGTAGACGGCGTCGACGGCGGGGTTGTTGCGGATGCTGTCAAAGGTCTCGTAGCTGTAGATCGAGCTTTCCGGTATGCCAAAGCGAGCGGCCCACTCCTTGCCCTTGGTCTCACCATGGCCGGTGACGAGTGCTGTGACCTTGACGTTTTTTGATTTGAGGCAGGCGCGGCCAAAGATGTCGGAGATGGTGCCGAGGCCGATGAGGGCGTAGCCGACGGGCTTGCCGGGCTGCGCGAGCAGCGGTGTAGATCGAGAGGCAAGGCTGGCGAGCGAGAGTGCAGAGAGCCTGGTGAACTGGCGGCGATCCATGGAGTCAACTGTACGCCGCAGAGCATGGTGAATGGCAAGCGCCGGGTTGCGGCAAAAACGTAGAATGGTGCATCGTGCCGAGAATCCAGGTGATTGCCGAAACCGCCGCTGAACCCGGCACGTCGCCAGTGCAGCCGACGCCTCCGTTGCGGCCTACGCTGCCGGTGAACGTGGATGCGGGTGTGGTGCCGGCGGCAGGGTGGCGGCGGTTGGGCGGGGTGCGGCGGCTGCGTCTGGGCGGGGTGCAGACGGCATTTTCTGCTTCGCTGCTGCTGATGGGATGCACGGTGCTGGCGCAGATGTTCAGCCTGCTGCGGAACAAGCTGGTGGCGCACTACTTCGGTGCCGATGTGGAAACGGCCGCGTACTTCGCCGGGTTCCAGCTGCCGGACATGATTTATTACCTGGTCATCGGAGGGGTGGCGTCGACTGCGTTTGTGACGATCTTGACCAGGTATCGCGACGCCGAGGATGAGGCCGGTGGTGACCGGGCGCTGTCGGCCATCTTGAACGTGGTGTTTGCGGGGCTGCTGTTTGCGTGCGTGCTGGGGTTTGTTTTCGCCCCGCAGTATGTGGCGTATTTTTTTGCCGGGTTTACGCCGCACGAGGCTGCGCTGTGCGTGCACATGACGCGCATCCTGATGGTGACGCCGCTGTTGCACTTTGCCGGTGGCGTGTTTGCGTCGCGGCTGCTGGTGCGCAAGATCTTTATAACGCAGGCGATTGCGCCGGTGTTTTACAGCGGAGGCATCGTTGTTGGGCTGTTGCTGTTGCATAACCGGTATGGGATCGATTCGATGGCCATCGGCGCAGTGGCGGGTGCGTTTTTCGGGCCTCTGCTGGTGAATTTCATCGGTGCGCGGCGGGTGGGGTTGCGGTGGTCGCCGACGTGGAACCCGCAGCATCCAGCGGTGCGGGAGTGGCTTTTGATCAGCCTGCCGCTGATGCTGGGAGCGTCGTTGACGACGACGGACCCGTGGATTCGAAATAAGTTTATCTCGGGCGATGCGGCGGACATGTCGCTGCTGAATTATGCGCGGCAGATTTTTACCGCGCCCATGAATGCGCTGGGGCCTGCGGCGGGGATTGCGTCGTTGCCATTTTTCGCGGCTCTGTGGGTTAAGCGTGATGTGGCGGCGTTTTCCGCAGCGGTGGACCGCGCGGTGTCGCGCATGATCGCCGTGAGTTTGCTGCTGAGCGGATGGATGATCGGCATTGCGCCATTGATCATCGACATCCTGGTGCGTGGTGGAAAGTTCAACGGGCACGATGCGGCTGTCACCTCAGGCTACTTTGTGCTGTACACGCTGGGGTTGTTCCTGTGGACGAGCCAGAACCTGTATGCGCGCGCGTTTTATGCGGCGAGCGATACATTGACGCCGATGGTGAGCGGCACGGCGGTGACGCTGATTTCCATTCCGCTGTACCGGATGCTGTACCTGGTGGACGGTTCACGTGGGCTGGTGTGGGCGGCGACGCTGGGCATGCTGCTGCATACCGGAGCACTGGCCACGCTGCTGCATCGCAAGCGGATGGTGAGTTTGGCCGAGCTGGAGTGGCCGGAACTCGGTCGCGCACTGCTGGCTGCCGTGGTGAGCGGTGCGGTGCTGGTGGGTGTTACGCGGTTGCTGCCAGAGCGCCGGACGCTGTTCGTGAATCTACTTGCGGCGATGGCGGAAACGCTGGTGTGGGTGACGCTGGTGTTCGCCGTGCTGCGATGGACCGGGTCACGGCTGCCGGATGTTGTGCTGCGGCGAAAGCGGACCGCTTGAGCGCTTACTTTTTGGAATCGGCGCGGCTTGGTTTCCGGTGCTGGACGGAGGCGGATCTGCCGCTGGCGGTTGCGCTGTGGGGTGACGCGGAGGTGACGCGGCACCTGGGCGGAGCGATGACAGCGGTAGAGGCCGAGACGCGGATGCGGCTGGAGATGGAGCGACAGGCGGCGTTCGGGGTTTCGTACTGGCCGGTGTTTGAGAGGGCGACGAGTGTGCATGCGGGATGCGCGGGACTGCGACCGTATGGCGAGGACGCGCGGGTGCGGGAGATGGGTGTGCACATTGCGCGGCGCTTTTGGAGCGGGCGGTTTGGCGAGGAGGCCGCGCGGGCAGTGATTGGGTATGGATTCGGCGTGCTGGGGCTGGAGGCGGTGATGGCGGGGCATGGGCCGGACAACGTAAACAGCAAGGCGATGCTGGAGCGGCTTGGGTTTCGTTTTACGCACATGGCACCGTGGGGAGCGCAGGATGTGCCGCATCCGTGGTATCGGCTGGAGCTGACGCAGTGGACAGGCGGAGAGGTTGAAGCAGGGCGTTGGCTATGATGTTGAAATATGCCGAGGTCGGCTGCTTGAGCAACGGGAGAGTCTCTGTCGCGAAGTCGGTGTGAACTGCCCAGATCGGTGCGCACCTTTCAGATAGTGTGCGTGGGGCTGACAGCACTTTCAGGGCTGTTTGTGCTGTGGATGGCGAAGGCGCACCGTTTACCGCCTCACGGTCTGCCGTCGCTGGTGCACAACGACTGGTACTCGGACCTGCTGACATCACTACGGCTGATGCCGATGGTCCACGACCCTGCATTCTTCGATCCGCAGTTCGGCTGGATCTATCCGGCGCCGTGCATTTTTATTTACCAGGCGCTGCTAATGCCGGGCATTCTTATGCGGCACTTCACCACCGGCGCAATTTTGATGTATTGGGGCGCAATCTGCGTGGGTATAGGAGTGATCGCGAGCAAGGTGCTGGGCTGCCTGAGGAGAGAGGGCGTGAGGCGAAGGGATTCGCTTGGGTTATTAGCAACGACAACTCTGCTGTCATGGCCGCTGTGGTTCTGCATTCATCAGGGGAACATTGAAGTTTTCCTGCTGTTCGGCATGGCGGCGAGCGTATGGCTGATGTACAGGGGACGATGGATGGGCGCGGCGGCAGTGCTTGGGTTCGTCGCGGCATTAAAGCTGTACCCGATCCTGCTGTTGGGCATATTTCTAAGCCAAAGGAAATACAAGGCTGTCGCATTGTGCGTGGTTGTGTTTGTGGCGACAAACCTGTTGAGCATGCAGTACATTGGGCCGTCTGTGCCTGCGGTTTGGGCGCATCTTGCGCCGGGGCTGGCTTCGTTCAAACAGCTGGGGTTTTATCCGGGGTATTTCAGCCGGGATTACCTGTGCTTCGACCATGCATTGGTCGGGCTGATTCGCGTTTTGACCAGTGATAACGCCTGGCTGATGACGTTTTTATCCAAGGTGTGGGTGCCGGCGCTTGCGGTGTGCGGGACGCTTGCGTATGCCCTGCACGTGCGGTTTCAACCGGTGTTGAATCAGCTGCTGTTCTTTGTTCTGGCGATGGTTCTGCTACCGCCGAAATCCTACGATTACACGCTGCTGGTGCTGTACGTTGCGTGGTTTCCGCTGTTGCTGCTGGCGATACGGAGCAGTGCCAGCGGGGTACGGGTTCCGGGACTGAAGGCCATTCTTTCGATCATGGCTGTCCCATTTTCTGCAACGGTGTTTTTTCAGGTGGGTGGGGTGTACTTCTTTGGCCAGGTGACGTGCGTTGCACTACTGACGCTGCTGGTGCTGTCGTGGAAGTACCCGATGACGCTGAGCAGCTTGCCGGAGAATGGCTGGCGCATGCGAGCAATCTGATTACTTTGCGTCGTTGAATTCTTCGAGCCAGGCCATTTGGATGGCTTCGAGGAGGCCCTCGTTGGATTTCGCCGGGTCGCCGATGAAGCCTGGGATTTCAGTGATGAGCTTGTGCAGGTCGGTGAAGCGGACGGTGAGGGGGTCGAGGTCGGGATGAGCTTCCTGAAGCTGGATGGCGATTTCTTCGGTGTCGGTCCATTCGATGTCGCGGGGCATGGTTAAACCTTTGTCGCTGCGCTGAGCGGAGTATTTGCCTGGGCTGGGGAGGTGACTGGCGCTTCGGGTGTGTTGGGCGCGACGACTGCGGCGGGCTTGCCTTCTTGCACGTAATTGCGGTTCCAGGCGGGGATCTCGACGAGGTAAGTGCCGGGCTTTTCAATGACGGCCTGGCAGCCGAGACGGGAGTTGGTCTGCGGGCCGGCGGCGAGATCGATGCGGTCGAGTTCGTCGTCTTCGGGGTCGGAGAGGTTGGGCTCACCCTGCTTGACGTAGACGTGGCAGGTGGTGCAGGCGCAGACGCCGCCGCAGGCATGATCCATAAAGACGCCATAGTTTTCCGCGACGTCGAGAAAGCTCATGGGGCGGCCGTGGCCGTCGTAGGCCATGGTGCCGAAGGGAAATTCGACGGTCTTGTTTTCAGGCTGAAAGGTGACGCGCACGATGCCTTCAGCCGGTGGGACGGCGAGGTCGACGTACGGAAGTTCGATGGTGTGATCGCTCATGGTCAAGAGTAATTCTACCGAATTTTGGAGAAGACTTATCGAAGAAGGCGGACGGCAAGTGTGGGCCGGCATGGGCGACGTGACGGTGCGTGACAGAACCCATGTCTCAAGGGTATACGGGTGAACTGCGTGGCTCTGGGGCCGGTGTGGACGCCGCTGCAGACCAGCGGTGGGCAGCCTGATTCAGAGCTTCCGGAGTTTGGGTCGGAGACGCCGATGAAGCGACCGGGGCAGCCGGTGGAGATGGCTCCGCTGTATGTGCTGCTGGCGTCGCGGGAGAGCAGCTATGTGACGGGTGAGGTGTTTGGCGCGACGGGTGTGGTTGGAGGTCACGGGCTGACGCCCGGTGTAACGACGATGCCATTGTTGATGGGAAGGCGTTGTACCACGGACTTAGGTTTGCGGTACAACTCTCTTGTGTCATGTGATCGGCATGCTCTCGGCACTGGTCGATGGAGCTGTCGGTTGAGGCGTTGTCGACAGCCCACGCGTTGAAGTTTTAAGCGGTTGGCCCTGGAGCGACAAAAAAGAAGTCCGGCAGCACAGCCGGACTGTTGAACAGAGCACCGAGAAGAGCGGCTTAGCAGCGGCCGCAAGGTTGAAGGTTGGTGGCCTTTAAAGGTCGCCGCTGAAGCGAAGCCGTGCCGCTCAGGCTTTGCGGCGCTGCATCCGGCTGCGACGGAGCCGAAGTATGCGTGCGGTAACCAAAGGCGGGCTGCGGTCATCCCACGGTGCATGAGTGATGAGAAGAAGGCGGAGCTTTGGCTGATTCGGCACGGAGAGACAGAGTGGAGCCTGAGCGGGGCGCACACGAGCTTTACCGATCTGCCGCTAACGGAACATGGGCGGGAGCAGGCGTTACGGCTGGGGCCTGTGCTGGCGAAGACGGCGTTCGACCTGGTGTTGACGAGTCCTCGGACGCGCGCGAGAGTAACGGCTGAGTTGGCTGGGTTGGGGGCCGCCGCGGCTGTTGAGGAGAACCTGCAGGAGTGGAATTATGGCGTGTACGAAGGGAAGTCGACGCCGGAAATTCGGAAGGAGCAGCCAGGCTGGAGCGTGTGGTCCGATCCGATGCCGGGTGGGGAGTCGCTGACGGAAGTCGCTGTGCGGGCGCAGGCGGTGATTGAGCGGTGTCTGGATCACGGCGGTCGGTGTGCGCTGTTTGCGCATGCCCATATTTTTCGGATCCTGGGCGGGGTTTGGTGTGGGCCGCTGGATGCCCTGCCGGAAACGCTGGCCAGGAGCGGGGCGTTTGGCGCGCATCTTGGGCTCGCAACCGCGAGTGTAAGCGTGCTTGGGTACGAGCGGGAGACGCGCGTGATCAAGCGGTGGAACGAGCTGCCGCCGCAGAGTTAAAGGGCGCAATGGCCGCGTATACTGAGCAGTGATGCGGAATGTCCAGAAAGCCCACACGCCACCCACTGTGAAAGAGCACCTTCAACATCATGCCTACGACTTGAGCGTGGATGAAGACGGCGTGCGCCGGCGGATACGATCGACAACCGTGTTGTGCGTGCGGCGGAACGGACAGACGGTGATGGCGGCGGATGGCCAGGTAACCATGGGGTCGGCCGTGATGAAGCAGGGTGCACGGAAGCTGAGGCGGCTCTACAACGACAAGGTTCTGGCCGGGTTTGCGGGGTCTACGGCCGACGCGTTCAGCCTGTTTGCGCGGTTTGAGAGCAAGCTGGAACAGTTTGCAGGGAACCTGCCGCGTGCTGCCGTGGAGCTGGCCAAGGACTGGCGGACGGACAAGCTGCTGCGGCAACTGGATGCGTTGCTGCTTGTGGCGGACACGCAACACATGTTCCTGCTGGGCGGCAATGGCGATGTTATTGAGCCGGATGTGAACGCCGATGGGTCCATTATGACGATCGGGTCGGGTGGGTCGTTTGCGCAGAGTGCGGCGCAGGCGTTGCTGGAGAACACCGACTTACCGGCGCGCGGAATTGTTGAGAAAAGTATGAAGATTGCGGCCGAGATTTGCATATACACGAATGAGCATATTTTGGTGGAAGAGTTAGCCACCTTGGCGTAGGTAGAAGCGTTTGGCGCGTGTGTCTTCCCTTGTGGCTTATCACGTTTGATTTCGCTCGGGCCAGTTTAAGTCGGCTTTTTTGGCGAGATAGAAAGTATCGAGAGTTCATATGGCGATTTACTTACCGGGTATTGCCGAGAGCCAGTCCGTGGCGCTGGAAGAACTTACACCACGTGAAATTGTGGCGGAGTTGGATAAGTATGTGGTGGGGCAGCATGCGGCGAAGCGTGCGGTGGCAATCGCTCTGCGGAACCGGCAGCGCCGGCAAAAGCTGCCGCCAGACGTTGCCGACGAGATCATGCCGAAAAACATCATCATGATCGGGGCGACCGGGGTAGGCAAAACGGAGATTGCGCGACGGCTTGCGAAACTCACGAATTCACCCTTCTTGAAGGTGGAGGCGAGCAAGTTTACCGAGGTGGGATACGTCGGCCGCGACGTGGAGTCAATTGTTCGTGACCTGGTCGAGACGTCGATCGAGATGGTGCGCGAAGAGAAACTGGAGGAGATTGAGGATAAGGCGGAACGGAGTGCGGAAGAGCGCATTCTGGATTTGTTGATGGCACCGCCGGCCGAAAAGAAGGCGGACGCAAAGGAGTCGGCGAGCGACGTTGAAGATGCACCTGTGAAGATGGTTTCGGAGGTTAACGCACCAACGATAACGCCTGAAGCGGCGAGTGGGCCGACACGGGACCGCCTGCGCGAGCACCTTCGCGAAGGGAAGCTGGATGAGAACACGATCGAGTTAGAAACTCGTGACCGCAACATGCCAAACATTGAGGTGGTAGGCATGGGTGGTGAGGACTCTGACGTGAACCTGAAAGACATTCTGCCCGGGCTATTCGGTCCGCGGTCACGCAAGAAGAAAATGAAGGTAAGTGAGGCATTTGACTACCTGATTGATGAAGAGGAGTCGCGCCTGATTGATATGGACCAGGTAACACGGACGGCAATCGATCGCGTGGAAGAGTCCGGCATTGTGTTTCTGGATGAGATCGATAAGATTGCCGGGCGTGAAGGTGGCCACGGGCCGGATGTAAGCCGCGAGGGCGTGCAGCGGGACATTCTGCCGATTGTGGAAGGCACGACGGTCAACACCAAGTACGGTTTTGTAAGTACCGATCACATCCTGTTTATTGCAGCGGGCGCGTTCCATGTGTCCAAGCCGAGCGATTTAATACCAGAGTTACAGGGCCGTTTTCCGATTCGGGTGGAGTTGCAGCCGCTGACGGTTGAGGATTTTTTGCGAATTTTGACTGAGCCAAAGTCCTCGCTAGTGAAACAGAGTATCGCGCTATTGGAGACCGAGGGATTGAAGCTGGAATTTGCGCCAGAGGCATTGGAAGAAATGGCAAATTTTGCTTTCAGCGTAAATGAGACCACGGAGAACATCGGGGCGCGCCGCTTACACACAATCATGGAGCGAGTGCTGGATGAGATCAGCTTTCAGGCTCCGGATCTGGTGAAGAATGCAAAGCCCGGTGACGGGAATGGTGGAGTGGTGGCGCAGGTGGAGGCGAGTACGGCTATGCTCCGGCCGGGTGAACAAAGGCCTGCGGACCAGAGTCCACTACCCGTGATTGAGCGGCGCACGGGAGATGTGGTGGAAAAAGTGGTGGCTGTGGACGCGCACTATGTGCGCCAGCAGGTAGCGAGTATTGTGAAGAACCAGGACCTTAGCCGTTACATCCTGTGACGCGCTACGCGGACGCATTTCGATGGCAGCTTCGGTTTTGCGGCATACCACAAATGGTGTAGGTCAAGCGGTAATTTACGCCAAGTAGCAGGCCACCCCGCGCGCCGCAACACATCCTACTGCCTACTGACTCAACGGGGGCGCTCAAGCGTCTCTACCTAGTTGCCGGTGTATTGCTGTGCGTCGTTTTCTACTTTCGTTCTCCTTTCGGCTTACCCCTATCTGCTGATTCCTTTAAAGGTGTTGCATGCGTCTGCGTTCCGTCTTTGCCCCTCTTTCTCTGCTTGGTGTGTTGCTTTGTGGTTGTGGTGGTAACAGTGGGACGACCACGGTACCCACGGGCAGTACCCCCACCAACATTGCCGTATCGGTAAATCCGACGACTACGCAGAACGTAGATGCAGGCCAGACCGTGGCCTTGTCTGCCGCTGTGGCAAATGACCAGGGAAGCAAAGGTGTGCAGTGGTCGGTTGCGGCCGGGTCGGGCACGCTGGCATCGACCACCGGAGCTACCAACACGTACACCGCTCCTGCGGTGGCGGCATCGGGCGTGGTGGTGACGGCGACGAGCGTTGCGGACCCGACGAAAACCGCGTCTGTGACGGTGAATGTATTTGCGACGCCTCTGTTCAGCACACAGTCGCCACTGCCTGCAGGGTACGCAAATGTCGCGTACAACGTGACACTTGCCGTTGATGGCGGCGTAGGTGCAAAGGCAATTTCCGTGGTGTCTGGAGCGCTGCCGCCAGGGCTTACCGTGTCAAGTGCCGGCGTTTTGAGCGGAACACCAACGGCGGTTGGAACGTATACCTTTACGGCGCAGGTGGTGGATAGTGCGGCGACGCCGGTGGCCACGACCGCGGTTTACAGTGTGAGCGTTGCGCAGCTCGCCATCAACCCCATCCAGCTATCAGGCGGTGTGGAAGGCATGGCGTACGGGCCCAGCACCCTGACGAGCAACGGTGCGGATGGAGCGGTGTCGTACACGGTGAGCGGCGGTGCATTGCCTGCGGGGCTTACGCTATCGACTTCGGGAGTTCTTGCGGGCCTACCAACCGCGGCAGGCAGCAGCAGCTTTACCGTACGTGCAACAGACGCGGGTGGCCAGACGGCTACCGCCAGTTACACCGTGGTGGTTGCAACCAAGCTGCTGTTTGCGAATGCGGCGGTTCCCGCGGGCAATGTGGGGACGCCGCTTGCCAATTACCAGTTCCTGGCAACAGGCGGCACCCTTCCTTACACCTTCATGGCAGCAAGCGGAAACTCATTGCCACCGGGTTTGTCGCTGACCACGTCGGGCCTGCTGTATGGGACGCCTACGGCGGCTGGGGATTACACCTTCAACGTGGTGGTGACGGACGGTGGCGGCACCACTGGTGGAGCTACGCCAGTTCGGCAAGCGGCAACTGCGGCGGCGACTCTGCACGTGAGCGCCTTTGCCCTGGGCGGCGGCACGCTGCCGAACGCGACGCAGAATGCGGCGTACACCACAACGCTGCAGCCGGCAGGCGGCACGACGCCCTACGTCTTTGCAGTGACGAGCGGTTCACTGCCGACGGGATTAACACTGAACCCGGCAACCGGTGTAATTGGCGGCACGCCGACCGGTTCCGGCGTTTCGAACTTTTCCGTGACGCTGACCGACGCGGATGGCCGGAAGGTGAACGCGACGTACAAGCTGACTGTGCTTGTGCCGGTGACATTCTCCACCGCGGCTGCGCTGCAGGGTGGTGCGGTTGGCACGACTTACAGCACAACGGTTCAGGCCGGCGGCGGCACAGGACCGTACACGTATGCCGTGTCCGCCGGCTCCGCGTTGCCCGCCGGGCTTTCGCTGAACGGTGCGACGGGAGCAGTTACAGGGACGCCGACCACTGCTGCTTCAAATAGTTTCAGCCTGACGGCGACGGATTCAGTGGGCGGCACGGGATCGGCAACCTTCACGCTGTTTATTGCCAGCCAGCTTGCACTTGCGAATCTGACGCTACCTGCCGCGACAACGACCAACCCGATTGCAACCTATACGTTTGCACCGAGTGGGGGCACTGCGCCGTACACCTTTGCGGTGGCGACAAACAGTTCGCTGCCGGCCGGTTTGATCCTGAGCGCGTCTGGCATGCTGAGCGGTACGCCGTCGAGCGGTGGCAGCTTCAGCTTCGGGGTAACGGCCACCGACAGCGGGAGCAGCACGAGCGGGAGCAGCACACCGCCACAGCAGATGGCAACCTCGACCGTAACGCTGGTGGTCACGGAATATGCCATCACCACGACGACGATCCCCAACATTGTGCCGCAGTCGGCGTACACCTATGCCACGACGGTGACAGGCGGAACTGCCCCTTTCAAGTACGAAGTTACAGGTGGCGCGCTGCCGAGTCATATTTCACTGAACGCGTCGAGCGGTCGGCTTGAGGGCACGACAACAGCGACGCCGGCGACTTACACCTTTACGGAGAGGGTGACGGATGCAAGCAACAATGTGACCAGTAAGACCCTCTCGGTCAGCGTGTCGACTAAGTTGTCGCCGGGCGCAGGTAACGCTCTGCTGAACGGTGCGTACGCATTTACCTTCACCGGTTTTACGAACGGGTCAGCGGCCGGGAACGTGTATGGCACGGCGTCAGTGGGTGTGTTTACCTTCGACGGAAACAACAACGTTACAGCGATGTACGACTTGAACTCTGCGAGAGCGGGATTCCAGTCAGGCCAGACCATCAGCGCTGCGTCGTACAGGGTGAACGCGGACCAACGCGGCACGCTGGTGTTCACCAGCAACGGAGTTGTTACAACGCTGAATATCAACATGGCGGAGATTGCGAATGGTGTCGCCTCGCAGGTGGGTCTGCTGCAGTACGACGACCAGAACCCGACCGACCCCAACCAGCAAATTGGTGGAGGTGTGGCGACCCTGCAGACATCGACCAACACGAATCTTCTTGGACGGTATGTGTTCAGCCTGAAGGGTGAGGCTCCCTCGTCTGCTGCGGGCTCGGGGCAGTTTGGTTCTGAAGCGGCGGCAGGGTATCTGAATCTCGACGGTACCGGTGCGGTGGTGAGCGGCGTAGAAGATGTGGCGACGTACGGCCACTCTGCGCAATCCAGCAGCATTACCGGTAGCACGGCGTTGACGGATACTATGCTGGGCCGCGGCAGGTTTACGCTGGCCGGATTAGTGGGGGCGGCACCGGGTACAAACTTTGTGTACTACTCCGTGTCGCCGACGCAGATGTATGTGTTGTCGGCCGATGCGCACAGCGGCAATTTCGATCTGCTGAGCGGCACGGTGGAGCAGCAGACGGGAGTGGTGTTCAACAACCAAGCGTTGTCGGGAACGGTGATCGGTTACGACTCCGGCAGCGATGGTGGCAATGGCCAGAAGGCATACCAGAACGCGACGTTTGCGGATGCCTACCGGCTGGTCTTTACGCCCACCGCCGGGAGTGCGACGGCTGGCACGGTAACCCTGACGGGTATGACGAAACAGAACGGGACCGCGTCGACATTGACGTCGAGTACCGGCGCTTATGTTGTAGATCTGGATGGACGAGTGACGTTTACCACTCCGACGACGCCTGCGCTGTCGCCGATTTACCTGACCGATACAAGTACCGGAGTGGGGGTAGCGGTGTCTACGACGGGCGGCAGCAAGGGCAACGGTGTGTTGCGGCTGGAGCCACAGACGGCCACTACGCTGACGGATGGTGTGTTCGGCTTCAGAACACAGCAGACCACGACGCGCAGCTATGGGCTCCAGGGAACGGCCGCGTTCATCAATAACGGGATGACGGTTTCAGAGAACCTGACCTATGTGTTGTTTGATCAACCTGTCAAGATGCGGTTGTTCAACCAGACGGGGCCGAATACAACGTTCACTGTGGACAGCACGACGGGTGCCGTGGTGGTGGGGTCGGATCCGAAGAACGCTTACAGCGGGTATGTCATTAACGGGAGCAAGGCCGCTACGATCTTAAACACTGCATCCCCGTTCTTTCCGGCGGTGGTGTTCGAGAAATAACGACCGGCTGCGACCAAAGGGCCAGCCCATTGTGGCTGGCCCTTTCTTTTGGAGAAGATGGGTGATCGATTGAGTGCGCTCGACGGGGGGACGCAACCGGTATGCTGGCAGAACGGCATTTGCTGAGCGGGAGAAGTGATGGGTCGGAACATGCTGCGCCGGATACTGTGGATTGTGCTCCTGGCGTTTCCGATAGTGGCCTGGTTCAGCATGCGTTACGACCGCTATGCCATTGATGGTGATGCCGTGGCGTACATGGACATCGGTGACCTCATGCAGGCGCACCGGTGGGCCGGCGTGGTGAATGCGTATTGGCATCCGCTGTATCCGCTGCTGCTGCTTGTGGGCCGGGTGGTGTTTCACGCCGGGCGCATGACGGAGCTGGGCGCCTATTACAAGGTGAATCTCTTCCTGCTGCTGCTGCAGGCCGTGGCGGTGCTGGCGTTCTGCACGGCGGTGTGCCGGTTGCGGGATCGTTGGGGCGGGGACGGTGGGGCATTTCGTGACGCCGGTGTACGTACGCGGTACGTGCTGCCGGTGGATGGTGTGCGACTGCTTGGGATTGCGCTGCTGGTGATCGCGTCACAGCGGGAGTTGACGCTGGGCAAGGTGCGGCCGGACGGCCTGTTGCAGGCGCTGTTGTTGTTTGGTTTTGCGAGCATGCTGGCGGTGTGCGCGGAAGTCGCGGGCTCGGATGTGAGTCTGGACGGGAGTGCCCGGACGCGGGAAAACGATGCGTATGCGCCGCGGCTGCGGGTACAGCTGGGCTTTGCGGCGCTGATGGGGCTGAGCTTTGGGCTGGGATACCTGACCAAGTCGTTTGCGCTGCTGGTGGCGCTGCTGGCGTTTGCGGGGATTGCGTTGTTTCAGTGGCTGTGGATGCGACGGTCTCTGGTACAGGCGGTGATGCCGAGCGGTGTTGCGTTCCTGGTGTTTGCCCTGGTGGCGGGGCCGTGGGTGGCGGCGCTGTCGCACCAGAAACACCGGCTTGATTTTGGGGATTCCGGTAGTTTGAATTATGCGTGGTATGTGGCGGGGACGGAGAAGTTTCACCTTGAACCGTGGCAGACGGAACGGTTCGGGTCGTCCGACGTGCACCTTTTGCATCCGGAGCGGCAGTTGATGGAGCACCCCGGCGTTTACAGCTACAAGGCTCTGGCGTACGGCACGATTCCGCCGTGGTTTGACGCCACATTTTTCAACGAGCGAATCGTTACGCATATTCGTCCCGGCCAGCTTTTACGGCGCGATGTACGCAATGTGGCCCTAGTGTTTCGCTACCTGCTGAACCATCCGGAGGCATGGCTGCTGTTTGGTTTGCTCCTGTTGCTTGGAGCGCGCCTGCGGGGCTCGTGGAAGCATGCATTCTGGGCGCTGCCGGTAGCGCTGGGTGTTGCGATCTGGGCGATCTATGGTCTGGTGAACGTGGAGGAACGCTATGTGACGGCGGGCTACCTGACGCTGCTGCTGCCGTTGTTTGCGGCTCTGCAGATGCCGGCTTCAGGCGAGGCAGCTTCAAGCGAGGCAGCGAACGCGGCTGAGAATGCCTGGCTGCCACAAGCCGCTATGGTGTCGGTAGCGTTTCTGGCACTGCTGGCGCTGGGTGAGTCAGTGCGCATTGCTGCGGAAGAACGACGGGAGTACTCCATTGCCCATCTGGTTCCGGCGTGGCGTGATCCCGGTATGTACGGCACGGCTGAGGGCCTGAGCGCGATGGGCGTGAGGCCCGGTGATGAGATTGCGTGCGTGGGCACGATCGCATGCGTTTACGATCCGTACTGGATGAGGCTTGCCGGCGTGCGCACCACCACGGAGATTTTTTTGGACGACGATCATCTGGCGGAAGACCTGGAAGCGATGCCGAATCGTGACTCGGCATATCGGACGGTGCAGGCCGAGGGTGCACGCGTTCTAGTAGGCCACTTTGACCCCAGCCACTTCACTGGACCTGTGGCCAGCGGGTGGCAGCGGTTGGGTGCTACCGACTTTTTTGCTCTGCCGCTTAACCTCTCGTCCACAGAGGGCAGAGTCCACCCATGACGTCGACTCCCCTCTCATCGTCTGATGTGCAGACGACGGCTTATACCCTGGAGTTGACGGTGGTTATGCCGTGCCTGAACGAAGCTGAGACGCTGGCGGTGTGCATTGACAAGGCGCTTGCGGCGCTGCGGGACAATGCGATCGCCGGCGAGGTGGTGGTGGCGGATAACGGGTCGACCGATGGGTCGCAGCAGATTGCGCTGGATCATGGGGCGCGGCTGGTGCCGGTGCCGACCCGGGGATATGGCGCGGCGCTGAACGCGGGGATTACGGCGGCGCACGGCAGGTATGTGCTGATGGCGGACGCGGACGACAGCTACAACCTTGCGCACATTCCGCGGTACCTGGAGAAACTGCGTGAGGGTAACGCGCTGGTAATGGGCAACCGGTTTGCCGGGGGAATCGGACCGGGGGCGATGCCGCCGCTGCACCGCTACCTGGGGAACCCGGTGCTCAGCTTGCTGGGCAGGGTTTTATTTCGTGCACCGATCGGTGACTTCCATTGCGGCATGCGCGCGTTTAGCCGCGAGGGGTATGACGCACTGGGTCTGCGGACGACGGGCATGGAGTTTGCCAGCGAGATGGTGGTGAAGTCGTCGCTGCTGGGACAGCGGATTGCCGAGGTACCGACGACGCTGCAGAAGGACGGCAGGTCAAGGCCGCCGCATTTAAAGACATGGCGCGACGGATGGCGGCATCTTCGGTTCCTGCTGATGTACTCGCCGCGGTGGCTGTTCCTGGTGCCGGGCCTGCTGCTGATGGGAACTGGGACTGCTTTAACGTTGTGGCTGCTGCCGGCAGAGCGGCCGCTGGGCCATGTGAATCTTGGCGTGGATACGCTGGCGTACGCGGCGGCGGCGATTTTGCTTGGATTTCAGCTTGTGTTTTTCGGTGTGGCCGCAAAGACCTTCGCCATAACGGAGGGGCTACTGCCGGAGGATGAGTCGTTCGAGCGTTGGAACCGCTACATCACACTGGAGACAGGGCTGATTGTGGGTGCGGTGCTGCTGCTGCTGGGCATCGGCATCGCGGTGTCTTCGGTGGTGCACTGGTCGCACGCGGGCTACGGGCCGCTGCCGCCGGTGGTGATGATGCGGCATACCCTGCCGAGCATGCTGGCAATGATGCTTGGAACGGAGATCTGCTTTGCCAGCTTCTTCCTGAGCCTGCTTGGGTTGAAGCGCCGCTAGGCTCGCCTGACTACACCGCTAATCCACCTGGATGTGGATGGACGTAGGAATGCCATCGCGCGTGCTGGTCCAACCGGGTTGGCGGAGGATGGCGGTAGGTGTGCTGTTGCGGAAGACGAGAACGCTGGTTTGAACCGACGGGCAGGGACCGTCGGCGACGCCGTTGGTGTCTGCGTGCAGCGGTGCTTCGTTGCTGCCGGTGCTGGTGCAGTGGACGACGAGGCGCCCGTGAAAGTACGCCGGCACAATGACACGTACTGCGCTGCCGCAGCCGGCTGCGCTGAAGGATGCGAACAGAGCAAGAAAAGCAACGGCCAACTTGTGCATCGGTGTTACAGGGTTCATTGGTGAGGTCGCTTTCCTCCCTGTTCAAGACGGCTTACTGCAGGTGGCTCTGCAGGAAACGAAAGCTCGCTTCGTAGGCAGAGATCCATGTGCGCTGCAGAAGAAAGTCGTGAATCTCATCTGGAAATGTTTTGATTTCCACGGGAACGTGCCGCGCCTGCAGTTCGGCAGCGAGCCGAACTGTCTGAGCGAATAGCACATTCCTATCATCGTCACCCTGCATTAAAAGAACAGGGCTCTTCCAGTGATTTATGTCGGCCATGGGAGAGGAGAGAAAGGCGGTGTGCGCGATAGCCGCCTGGTCCACTCCGGGTTCGCTGGTCGGCTTCCACAGATTGAGCTCGAGTGACCAGTCGTGGACGCCATGAAGGTCGACGCCGGCGGCGAACAGGTCGGAGGACCGCGCCAGTGCGAGTGCGGTGAGATAGCCGCCGTAGCTGCCTCCCCAGGCGCCGATGCGTTTGGGGTCGATGTCTGCGCGGCTGCCGAGGTATTTCGCCGCGCCGAGCACGTCGTTGTATTCACTGGCACCGTTGGCGCCGTAATGGAGTGCCTGGCGAAAGTTAAGGCCATAACCAGTCCCGCTGCGGTAGTTGACGCTGAGCACGGCGAAGCCCCGGCTGGCGAGGAACTGGTTGAACTCGTAGGTCTGCGCGTAGTACTGCATGGGGTGGAAGCCGAGCAGCATTTGCCGGCGTGAGCCGCCGTGAAAAAAGACGACTGCAGGGAGTCGCGTACCGGGTTTTGTATGGGGCGGCAGAAAAAGCTGGCCGTGGATGGGCATGCCGTCCGCGGCGGCGAAGATGACCTGCTGAGGGGTGACGAACTTGGAGGAGGGGAAGGTGGATGGAACGAGTGCGGGTGCGAGTGGATGGAGTGCGCCGCCGGGGTCCAGGAGGGCTGGAACCAGCGGGCTTGCGGGACCGCCGCTGAGCGTGGCGACCTCGCCGTCGCTGAGCAGAACAGGGGAGGTCTGGATGCCGGAGCCGCTGGTGAGCCTGATGACGTGGCGGTCGCGAGCGGGGAAGATGGCGGAGGTGTGCCGGCGGTCGGCGTCGGCAGGGTCCTGAGCGGTGGAGTTATCGCTCCAGACCAGCTCGTCGCCGCTGGAAGCGACGGCGTCGACCTCCATGTCCCCGGGACTGAGCAGATGGGGTGCGTCGGAGCGGTCAGGGTGAAGGGAGTACAGGCGCGTCCAGCCGCCGGCCTCCCACGGAAAGACGAGTGTGCCATCCTTCATCCAGAAGATCTGGTCGTGCGCAGTGACGGCGTGGAAGAGCGAGCCAGCGCCAGATGCGGCGTGCCATGCTTCCCTGCCCAGGCCGGTGCGCGCGTCGGCGATGCGGATGGACCAGGGTGCGCCTTCGCGCATCCAGCGGTCGGCAATGGGGGAGACGATGGGCGTCTCGCGGATGAAGGCGATGGAGTTGCCGTCGGGTGACCAGGTGGCGTCGTGGTCGAGCGAGACGCCGGGATCGACCCAGAGCAACGTCTTGGTAGCGAACGCATACACGCCGATAAAGCTGTGGTTGTCGCGGGAGGAGACGAAGAGAAGGCGGGTGCCGTCTGGCGACAGGCGCATGCCGCTTGCGCTGCCACGGGCAGACAGGAGTGGGTGGACGCCGGGTGTGGGCTGGTCGTCGGCCGGGCTTTGGTCAGATTTTGGTGTGGCGGTTTTGCCGGTCAGATCTGCGACCCAGATGTTGCCCTGGCGGAGGAAGTAAAGCGAAGAAGCGTCTTTAGAGAACAGAGGTGAGTGGCCCTGCGCGACGATGCGCGTTAAATTTGTTTGCAGGTCCGCGACGTTGACCGTCTGATGGACCGGGCCGGGGAGCTCTGCCGGATTGGCGACGGGATGCTCCGGTCCCTGGGCGCCGGTGCCACGGGTCCAGGCCAGGTGCTGGCCGTCAGGGGACCAGGTGAGCGCGTCGATGTCCTGGCCGTCGTCGCTGTCGTAGTGGGTGACCTGCTGAGCTGGCTGATGCGCACCCGCGGTCCACACATTGCGGCGGCCCTCCGCGTCGGTGACCCAGGCGACGCGCGCGTCCGTAGAGGAAGCTACGAGCTGGTTGGTGAACGGTGCGGACAGTGCGTCGCGCACGGTGAAGCCCTGGCCGGCGCATGCAGCGGTTAGACCGCCGACAACGGGACAGCCGATGAGCAGCGAGCCCATGACCGTGTTCGACATCCACTTCGCTCGACTCATAGGGTATTCCTGTCCTGTTGCTTGTTCGCACTGTATCGCAGCACGCGAGGAACAGACCGCGACGAAAAGGCGAGAGTAGGGCAAATACGCGGCGGCCGGCGAGATCCGACAGGACGATCGCGACGCTTGCCGGGGCGCAGGCAAAGCCGTACACTGTGGACTGTCCGCTGCCATGTGCAGTGCCGCCGTCTTCACGGTGTGACCGTATCATCCCCACGCAGGCGCGTAGCTCAGTTGGTTAGAGCGCTACCTTGACACGGTAGAGGTCTCCGGTTCGAATCCGGACGTGCCT
>CAHJWI010000046.1 GCA_903642225.1 Acidobacteriaceae bacterium
GACGTCAACCGGGGAGTAGGGCAGGGCGTAGGCGACCCAGAAGATGCTGATGAGGCCCATGGCGCAGAGGGCGGTGCCGACGGCTCCGCAGACGTAGGCGAAGCGTTTGCGGGCGCGGTCGCCGGGGGTGATGCCCCACTTGGCGGCGAAGAGCCAGACGCCGTACGCGAAGTGCCAGCAGGTGGCGATCATGGCGACCACGTAAATGGCGAGCATCCATGGGTTCATGAGCTCGTACTGGACCTTGGCGTAGGCGAGGCCGGGGTGTTCTGGCAGGCTGACGCCGGCGAAGCGCTGCCGGTAGACATGCTGGATGATGTACGCCAGGGCGATGATGCCGGTGACGCGCTGGGCGATGTAGGCGTAGTTGCCGGCCCAGGGGTAGACGTTGACGTTGGAGCGGCCGCGGAAGGTGATGAAGAGGCCGTACCCGGCGTGGTAGGCGAGCGGGATGAAGATGAACGCCCACTCGAGCACGCGGACGAGCGGCAGGGCGTTGAGGAACTTGACCTGCTGGGCGTAGGCGAGAGGGCCGTTGACGATCTCCCAGTTACTGATGATGTGCTCGACGAGGAAGGCGCCGATGGGGATGATACCGGTGAGGGAGTGGAGCTTGCGCCAGAAGAAGCTGTGGCCCTTGCCGGGCTGGAGAGGCTGGACGCCTTTTTTGGTGCGGGTGCTGTTATCGGGTGGTGCGAATCCGGCGACTGCGCCCATGATGCTCCTTGTTGCGTGCGGGTTGCCGGTGTGGTCGCGGCGCTTTAGACGGCAGCACAAGTATGGGCGGGGCGGAAAACGGTCGTCAATGGAGATTTGGGGTGGAAGTTCGGTTATCGGTGCTGGTGTGCGAATTTGGGAGGTGGTGGTGGGATGTTGGATCCCATGTCCGAAAGTCCGGACATGGGGCACACGGTTAGAAGTGGTGGAGGGTAGGCGGAGAACGGTCGATCTGCGATCGAATGAGCGCTTCGCGCTGAACCCAACTTAATCGCGCTTCAGGTGTCGTGATTCGGGACGGTGTACGGCGCGATGAAGATGGGGCACCCGATTTCACCCTGGTCTGACCTTGGCCTTCGGGTGGCAATATGGCTCAGAGGCGGTGGGTGGCTTCGGTGCGGATGATTTCGATGAGGTTGCGGAGGGCGTGGGCGCGGTGGCTGACTGTGAGGCGTTCTTCGGGGGTGAGTTGGGCCATAGTGCGGTTGTACTGAGGGATGAGGACGAGGGGGTCGTAGCCGAAGCCGGTGGTGCCTTCCGGGTCGGAGAGGAGGATGCCTTCGCAGGTACCGTGGGCTGCGTGGTGGACGATGCCGTTGCGGGCGAGAGCGAGGACGCAGCGGTAGCGGCAGGTGCGGTCGGTTTCCTCGAGTGTGGCTAGCTGGAGGGCTGTGTTGTTGTTTTCGTCGGTGGAGCGGGTAGGGTCTGAGATGCCGAGGTCGGTGGCGAAGCGGGCGCTGCGGACGCCGGGGCGGTTTTGGAGGGCGGTGACTTCGAGGCCGCTGTCGTCGGCGAGGACCCAGGCGTTGGGGGCGTGGTGGGAGTAGAAGACGGCTTTGAGGCGGGCGTTGGCTTCGAAGGTGTCGCCGGTTTCTTCTGGGGGGTCGATGGCGGAGAGGTTGGGGAGGGGGGCAAAGGTGATGGCGGTGTTGCCGGCCTGGTCGGCGGCGTGTTGGAAGTCGCGGAGTTTGCCGGGGTTGGTGGTGGCGAGGAGGAGGTGCATGAGGGTTGGATGCTCTGGGTGTGGAGCATCCGCGCTTAGGGCGCCGTGAATTTGGAAGAGCGTACAGCGCGATGAAGATCGGGCACCCCGTTCCATTTGACTGGTGGGTTAGGGTGTGAGGCGCCAGACGGCGACGTAGCCGGGTTGGTTGAAGACGAGGTTTGCGGGGGTGAGGGGGACGGAGCCGGCGGGGGTTTGCGTGAGGCGGGCGAAGATGTCGGCGCGGTCGACGGTCCAGGTGGTGTGACTTGTTTGGGTGCAGTGGAACTGGACGGAGCTGAGGAAGATGTTGTCGCAGAACTGCTGCTTGCCGGCTAGGTCGAGTGGCAGGGGCGGGCCGATGAAGCCGTCGATGTGGTTGATTTGGTTAAAGGCGGCGATGCCGGTTGTGGCGAGGTCGTGCTGGAATTTGAGGCTGCCCATGAGGCCGTCGAGGGGGACGATTTCTGCGGTGCTGTAGAAGGCGATGCGCCCGGGTTTGTCAAAGGCGAGGAGGGCGTGGAGGTGGGCGCGGTCGACGACGTTGGTCTGGAAACCGGGATCTTGGGTATAGGGGTCGTTGTGGGCGAACCGGTGGAGGCTGGCGACGGACCAGGTGGCGAGGAGGGTGAGGTAGGCGAGGGTGAAGATAGCGATTTGGTAGATGTTCCTGATTTCTGAAATCTGGGCTTCACCAACGGATGAAGTTGCGGAATGCGGGTCATGCACGGTGGATTGTGCGGCGGTATAGCTGTCGAAAAGGGCGGAGACGGAGCGGGCGAGGAGGATGCCGGCGAGGAGGGTCCAGGTGGTGTAGTACCAGGACCAGCGGGTTTCGCTGGAGAGGACAAAGGTGATGTAGAGGGCGTGGCAGAGAACGCCGAGAGCCAAGGGGAGTTCGATGGTGCGGTGGAAGAGGTCGCGCGTGTAGCGGCGGATGATGGCGAGGCCGGCGGCGATGATGGCGAGGTCGATCCAGGCGGTGCGGGGCAGGTTGGTGAAGAGTTTGTGTTCGCCGCGGCTGTGGGCCTTGAGCAGGCCGCTGATGGGCTGGAGTGTTCCGAAGAAGTAGCGGTTAGAGAAGATGTAGGCGGCCCAGAGCAGGAGGGGTATGGGTACGGCTTTCGCGAGGAGCACCAGGTTTCGGCGACGTTGCGGGGTGGCGGTTCCGAGTACGAGGGCTGCGCTGAGGGCGAAGACGATGAAGATGTTGTCGAGGCGGCTTAGGACGGTGAGGGCAGCGCAGAGGGCGTAGGTGCTGGCGAGGAAGGTCGTCGGTCTCTGAGCGAAAAGGTAGGCGACGAGAACCGTCCGGGCGAGGAAGGCTCCACTGAGTGCGCCTTCTGTGCCGAGTTGGGTGGTGAAGCAAAAGGGCATGTAGAGCAGCCAGGCAAGGTAGGGGAGCGTGGTGCCGGCGCGGCGAAGGACGAGGGTGAGGTCGATGAGGGCGCTGACATTGAGCAGGGCGAGGACGATGCCGACGGCATGGACGGCACGGTGGTGGTTTGGCACGGCGCGGAAGATGGCGGTGCAGACCAGGAACCACAGCGGGTGATAGCCGTTGGTGAGCATGAGGGAGTTGAAGCTGCTGCCAAGGCCGTGAGCGAAGCGGGAAGCGCACTGGAAGTAGAAGTAGCTGTCGTCGGCAAAGAAGTTGTCGGGCCAACGGATGAGGATAGTGGCGAAGAAGGCGCCAAGGATGAAGAGGGCGGTCCAGAGGAGCGCTGGCGTGGGCTGCTGCTTCTGGATGGTTGGCGTATTCAGAGCTTCCTCGCTTATTGGGCGTTGCTGAAGACGCGTGTGGGAAAGAGGGCGGGGTGGTGAGTACCGTTCTGCATGAGTGTTTCGATGTTTGGGACCGGCTGGATACCGCCGCGCGCGCCGGGTGCGGTGCAGTTGAGCGCGGCTGCGGCACAGGCGAAATCAAGCTGACGGGCGAGGGGCCAGCCCTGGAGCAGGCCGTAGATGAAGGCCGCGTGGAAGAGGTCGCCGGCGCCAGTGGTGTCAACTACGGGGACGTTGTAGGCCGGGGTGTAATGGAGGTCTGTGCCGTCCCATGCGAGCACGCCGTCGGAGCCGAGGGTGGCGGCGGTGAGCTTGCAGCCGTAGTGCTGCTGCATGGTTTTCAGAGCGGCTTCGAGGTCGGCTTCACCGGTGAGGCGGGTGGGGAAGTCGCGGGAGACGATGAGGTAGTCGACGAGCGGGAGCAGGTCGTGAACGCCGGGGTAGAGCTCGTCGAGATCTGCAATGACGGGGATACTGGCGGCGCGGGCCCAGGTGGCGGCGAGGGTGGCGGCAGCGGTATCAAAGCCGTCGAGGTGGAGAGCGCGGGCGGCGGTAATCCATTCCTGCTGGAGATCTTGCGGATTAAGGGCGAGGCGGGGGTCGCGCTTGAGCAGGACTGTGCGCTCGCCTGAGCCGTCGACGAGGATGATGGACTGGGCGCTGGTGCAGCCGGTGGCGGTGAGTGCCTTGCTGTCGACGCCAGTGAGCTTAAAGGCGGTGTGATGCAGGGTGGCGGCGGTGTCGTCGCCGAGCTTGCCGACATAGCGGGTTCGGAGGCCCCAGCTTTGGCAGGCGACGATGGCTGTGGCAGTTTGGCCGCCGGGAAGGATGGAGACTTCGTCGAACTCGACCTTGCTGCCGATGGTTGGGAAGCTGGCGAGGCGGATGAGGGTGTCGGTTGCGTTGAGACCGACCCCGACGAGGTCGACGATGGGCGTGCTGGGCATGGGTTTACTGTACCGCGCCGGCCTGCGTCGATGCGGTCTGTGGATTGATGGACAGCATCTTCTTCCTCCTCTAAGTAGCTGCGGTTTGCACGTTCGGCAGCTTGGACGAGATACCCAAAGGGGCTATGCTGACAGGTGGCGTCGAGCTTTGTAGAAGCGTGACACGTGATTTTTTCAGGATGAGAGCAGGAGTGAAAATGAGTGCAACAAATGTCGCGCCGAATGCGGCAGAGATCAAGCCGGCCGCGGGCAAACTCGGCATCATGATCCCCGGTATGGGTGCGGTGGCGACAACACTGGTGGCAGGTGTGGAAGCAATACGCCGAGGTATGGCGAAGCCTATCGGTTCGATGACACAGATGGGGACAATTCGGCTGGGCAAGCGGACAGAGGACCGTACGCCGATGATCAAGGACTTTGCGCCGATTGCGAAGCTGGACGACGTTGTGTTCACAGGGTGGGACATCTTTGGCGGAAACCTGTACGAAGCGGCGAAGACGGCGGGTGTGCTCGACCGGGATCAGTTGCTGGAAATGAAGCCGTTTCTTGAAAGCATCGAGCCGATGCCGGCTGTGTTCGACCAGCACTATGTCAAGCGGCTGGAAGGCAAGAGGATCAAGTCTGGAAAGAACAAGTGCGACTTGGCAAATCAGATTCGTAACGACATTTCGGAGTTCAAGACAAGGACGGATCGGCAGGTAATGATCTGGTGCGGGTCGACCGAAATTTTTCTGCAGCAGACGGCGGTTCACCAGACGTTGGCGGCATTTGAAAAGGGCCTTGTGGAGGACGACCCGAATATCTCGCCAAGCATGCTGTATGCGTGGGCGTGTTTGAAGGAAGGTATTCCGTTTGCGAATGGAGCGCCGAATTTGACAGTGGATATTCCTGCGTTGCGGGAATTGTCAAAGCAGATGGGTGCGCCGATTTGTGGCAAGGACTTCAAGACGGGGCAGACGTTTCTAAAGACGGTGCTGGCACCGGCACTGAAGACGCGGTACCTGGGATTGAGTGGTTGGTACTCGACGAACATTTTGGGAAACCGGGACGGCGAGGTGCTGGACGATCCGGAGAGCTTCAAGACGAAGGAGGAGTCGAAGCTCGGCGTGTTGGACTACATTCTGCAGCCGGAGAAGCACCCTGATTTATACAAGGACTTCTACCATAAGGTTCGGATCAACTATTATCCGCCGCGGGGGGATAACAAGGAAGGCTGGGATAACATCGACTTATTCGGATGGCTGGGATATCCGATGCAGTTGAAGGTGGATTTTCTATGCCGCGATTCTATTCTTGCGGCTCCGCTGGCGCTGGATTTGTGTTTGTATCTGGATCTTGCGGCGCGTACGCCTCTGTTGAAGAACCTGGGAATCCAGGAGTGGTTGAGTTTCTACTTCAAGGCACCGGATAGCGCACCGGGGGTGTATCCGGAGCATGACCTGTTTATTCAGTCGATGAAGCTGAAGAATACGTTGCGACACATTATGGGTGAGGATCTGTTGACGCACCTGGGGTTGGACTACTACGGCGATTAAGCCGTGTGTGCGTTTGGGTAGAGGGGCTGCTTCGGGCAGCTCCTTTGTCTTTGGGGTAGTGCGGCGCGGGCATAGAATTGGGTCAGGCAGAGACAATGGCGACGATTCGACAGGGCGATTTGATCGAGAGTGTGGCAGACGCTCTGCAGTTCATCAGTTACTTCCATCCGGCGGATTATGTGAAGAACCTGGCGCGGGCTTATGAGTTAGAAGAAAGTCCTGCGGCCAAGGATGCGATGGCGCAAATCCTGATTAATAGCCGGATGTGTGCGGAGGGGCATCGGCCGATTTGCCAGGATACGGGTATTGTGACGGTATTTTTGAAGGTGGGCATGGGTGTGCGGTTTGTTGGCGACGATGGCGGTGCGCCGACGCTGGACCTGCAAGGGATGTGTGACGAGGGAGTACGGCGGGCGTATGGAGATGCGGACAATCCGCTGCGTGCGAGCATTCTGGCGGACCCGGCGTTCTCGCGGCGCAATACGCGGGACAACACGCCGAGCGTGGTGGTGGTGGACCTGGTGCAGGGGGAGACCGTGGACGTGACCGTGGCGGCGAAGGGCGGCGGCAGCGAGGCGAAGAGTAAGTTCGCGATGCTGAACCCTTCAGACAGCGTGGCCGACTGGGTGATGCAGGTTGTGCCGACGATGGGTGCGGGGTGGTGTCCGCCGGGGATGCTGGGGATTGGGATCGGCGGGACGAGTGAGAAGGCGATGCTGCTGGCGAAGCAGGCGCTGATGGACCCAATTGATATGCAGGAACTTATCCTCCGCGGGCCTAAGTCGAAGATCGAGGAGTTACGGATTGAGTTATACCGCAAGGTGAATGCACTTGGAATTGGGGCGCAGGGACTGGGCGGACTTACTACTGTGTTGGATGTGAAGATATTGGACTCGCCGACCCATGCGGCGAATTTGCCGGTGGCAGTTATCCCGAACTGCGCGGCGACGCGGCATGCGCATTTTGTGTTGGATGGAAGTGGGCCTGCAGTGCTGCCGATGCCGGAGCTGAGTGACTGGCCTGAGCTTACGTACAACCCAACTAACGCGCGACGGGTGAATCTGGATACTGTTACTCGGGACGACGTGGCGACATGGCGTGCGGGCGAGGTTGTGTTGCTGAGTGGGAAGGTACTGACTGGTCGGGACGCGGCGCATAAGCGGATGGCGGATATGCTTGCTCGGCGGGAGCGGTTACCTGTCGATTTTACGAACCGGTTTATCTATTATGTGGGGCCGGTCGATGCGGTGCGAACCGAGGTGGTGGGACCCGCCGGGCCGACGACGGCGACGCGGATGGACAAGTTTACGCGGGTCATGCTGGAGCGGACCGGGCTGCTAGGCATGGTGGGCAAGAGTGAGCGCGGACCCGCGGCAGTGGAGGTCATTCGCGAGTTTGGGGCGGTTTACCTCATGGCGGTTGGCGGAGCGGCTTTTCTGGTGAGCAAGGCGATTACGCATTCACGGGTGCTGGCGTTTGAGGATCTAGGCATGGAGGCGATCTACGAGTTCACCGTGAAGGACATGCCGGTGACGGTGGCCGTGAGCGCGGATGGGACGAGCGTGCATGTGACGGGGCCGGCGGAGTGGTCGCGGCGGATCAAAGAGACGCAGGCGATCGCGGGTGTGACGATTCTGCAGTAGTCAGTAAGTGGAGCGGACTGTGGACTGGATGGTCTGCTGGACGTGGTCCGTGCTGTCGAGGCGGATGATCCAATACTCCGGCACGACGGGTGCCAGCGGATGGGCGAAGAGTAGTTCGGTCGTGCAGCCGGGCATAGGGTGAGGCAGGTCGGTGCAGGTGCCCGTTCGCTTTGCTTTGCCCATGCTCTGGGTTACACGCGCGGCACTGTCGCCGGGGTGCAAGGAGGCAAACGCCTTCTCTTTGTGGCGAGCACCGATGAGGGTACCGAAGGTGAGACCAGCGAGCAGGAGCAGGAGTGCAAGAAGTGAGAGGACGATCTTCATGGTCAAATGCTGTTTTACAGGCGAGCTGGTTTGTCCCAACCGTTGAGTAGGACTTCGGCAAGGGGCTTGCGATCGCGGGGTTGTTGTTCCGGCAGCTTGCAATTGTCAGGCAGGTTTGCGGGATCGCCGAGATAGCCGATGGCCCAGACGGCGATGGGCTGGAAGTCGGAGGGAATGCCGAAGCTGGCGCGCAGAAGATCGGCGTCGAACCCGCCCATGCCGTGGGTGTGAAGGCCGAGGTGGACCGCCTGAAGCGAGAGGGTGGCGCAGGCGGCACCGAGGTCGTGCTGGGCGGTACCGTTGGGCTTGCCATTTTTGGAAAAGGTCTTCTTGACAATGCCGGCATAGAGTACGGGGGCGGCCTTGGCCCAGGTCTGGTTACCGGGAAGAAGTGATCGAAAGAGCTTAGTGTAGGCCTCGCTGGGCTCAGCACCTTCAGCGGACTTGATGCCGAGGAGGAATCTCCAGGGCTGCTCATTCTGCGAGGAGGCGGCCCAGGTGGCAGCGGTAAATAGCGTTTTGAGGTCTTGAGGAGAGACGGGCTTGTCAGAGAAGGCGCGTGGGCTCCAGCGGCGGAGGATGGTGTCGTCGACAGGGGCGTCTGTGACGGCATGCTTGACGTGCTCAAGATCGGGCATTGTGGTCCTCGGCTTGTTGCGATGAGGCAGAATGCGGGACGGATGCTTTTCGGTGGGAGGGGAGGCCGATATTCGTTTAAGGTGCATCGTTCCTGCGCGGGTGTGGTCGAATACGGTATGGGCGAGATGACGTTTGACGTGCTGGTGATTGGTGCGGGACCGACAGGATTGGCGTGTGCGATTGATGCGCAGCGTGCGGGGCTGCGGGTGGTGCTGGTGGACAAGGGCTGCGTGTGCAACAGTCTGTTCCACTATCCCGCGCACATGACATTTTTCACGACGCCGGAGTTGCTGGAGATCGGCGATATGCCGTTTAGCAGCCCGAACCAGAAGCCGACGCGGAGTGAGGCGCTGGAGTACTACCGCAAGGTGGCTGAGCACTATGATCTGGATATTCGGCAGTACCACCGGGTGGAAAGTGTAAGTGGGCGGGATATGCAGTATGTCGTGCATATGGTGGACCGGTTCGGGCGTGCTGTGGAGCTGCGGTCGCGTAAGTTGATTGTAAGTACGGGGTATTACGATTTGCCGAACCACCTTGGTATTCCCGGTGAGGACCTTGGTAAGGTGGCACATTACTACAATGAGCCGCATCCTTATTACGGGTTAAATGTGCTGGTAATTGGAGGCAAGAACTCGGCGGCAATTGCGGCTCTGGACCTGTGGCGGCACGGGGCAAAGGTGACGCTGGTGCACCGGGGCGCAGAGATGCACCGGCATGTGAAGTACTGGATTTTGCCGGATATCAATAACCGGTTCAAGAATGGGGAAGTTACCGGGTACTTCGAGTCGACGGTTTCGGAGATAACGGAAGATACGGTGGTCTTGCAGACGCCTTCGGGCGAAGTCATTCTGGCGAATAATTTTGTGTTTGCGTTGACGGGGTACCATCCCGATTTTGAGTTTATAGAAAAGCTTGGAGTGAAGCTGGATCTGGAGGATGACCGGGTGCCTGTGTTGAACGAGGCTACGCTGGAGAGCAATGTCCCGGGTATTTACTTGGCGGGGGTTATCGTTGCCGGGGAGCGGACGAACGAAATCTTTATTGAGAACGGGCGGTTTCATGGTGGGTTGATTGCCAAGGATTTGGCAGAAAAGTTGTTGGCGGTTGCTGTGTAGCTGCTTCATGAAAAAGGCCCCGAGTCCGCAAGACTCGGGGCCTTTTCTCTGTTCCGGACTTTGTTGACTTAGTTGATGACGCGCTTGAGGAAGCCGCGCATGCCTACCCAGCTGAGGAGAGCGAAGGAGACGAGGAGCATGCCGAGGATGGCGGGGATGGGCATGTGGCCGAGGGATGGGGTGAGGGCGGCGCGGAGACCTTCCGTCATGTAGACGATGGGGTTGAAGAGGACGGCGATCTGAAGCCACTTGATGCTGTGCAGGGCTGTCCAGGGATAGTAGACGCAGCCGAGGAAGGTGATGGGGATGACGATGATGGAGAAGATGAGGCCGATTTGCTGGGGTTTGACGGAGGTGCCGATGGCGAGGCCGAGCGCGCCGGCGAGGAGAGAGGCCATGACGACCACAAGGAAGAGGAAGGGGTAACTTGCAATGTGGACGACCGGACGGGTGGCCGGGATGAAGTAGGCGAGCGGGAAGACGATGGCGGCAGCGAGGCAGGACTGTATGGCGGAAAAGAGGACCTTTTCCATGGCAACGAGCGAGGTGGGCAGCGGGCACATGACGCGGTCATCGATTTCGCGGGTGCTGCCGAAGTCGACGGCGAGGGGCAGGGCGACCGCGGCGATGCCGGAGAACATGATGCCCACGGCCATGAGACCGGGGAGAAGGACGGTAGAGAAGCTGAAGCCTGCGTGCTCTGCCATGGTTGCGGTCGGGTTCATCATCGCGCCGCCGGACATGTGGGGCATGACGTAGGTGAAGACGAAGAGGAAGAGCAGCGGGTTCATGATAATGCGGAGAACGAAGGGGAAGAGTTCGCGGCGGAGGACGTGGAGGTCGCGGAGGAACATGCCAAGGAAGGCGCGGCTGTAGCCGGAGGCCTTGGAGGTTTGGGGGAGGGTGATGGTGGTGGTGGCCATGGGTTCCTCTGAGGGCTGAGTTCTTTGGGTGTCGATCCCATGTCCGAAAATCCGGACATGGGGCACATGGTTGGCTGCTGGATGATTGTGAGGAGAGCGGTCGACCTTCGATCGATGAGCGCTGGCGCGCTGACCCCACCCTTTCGCGCTCCAAAATTGCTGTGGTTTGAGGGTGCTTGGGGCGCGAAAGAATGGGGCACCCGGCGTGGTGGTTCGCTGAGTGCTTCGCTTACTCGCGGAGTTCACGGCCGGTTAGGCGGATGAAGACGGTCTCGAGAGTGGGCTCGGTGATGCTGAGGTCGAGAAGGCCGTTGTTGCTGGCGGTATTGACGAGTTGCGGGAGTAGAGCTTCGCGGTGGCCGGAGGCGAGGATGCGGAGGCCTTTTGGTGTGGGTTCGACTGCGGTGACGCCGGGCATCTGCTGGAACTGGGCGGTGATGGCTGGTGTGGTTTCGCGCAGGCTGAGTTCGTAGATGGTGCTGGCACCGAGGGAGGCTTTGAGAGCCTGCGGTGTGTCCTCAACGAGGATCTTGCCGTTGTCGATGATGGCGATGCGATCGCAGAGCTCGTCTGCCTCTTCCATGTAGTGGGTGGTGAGGACGACGGTGATGCCGTGGTTGTGGAGATCTTTGACGGAGTCCCACATGGCTATGCGGGATTGTGGGTCGAGGCCGGCGGAGGGCTCGTCGAGGAAGAGGACCTGCGGGGAATGTGCGATGGCGCGGGCGATCTGGACGCGCTGGGCGAGGCCGCCGGAGAGTTGGTTGGGGTAGGTCTTTGCGCGTTCGGTGAGGTGGAATTGTTCAAGAAGCTGGGCGGTGCGGGACTTGGCAGCGGCGGCGGTGAAGCCGAAGTACATGCAGTGGAACTGGATGTTTTCTTCGACGGTGCAGGCGCGCTCGAGGGTGTTGTATTGGGGGACAACGCCCATGTGGCGGCGGGCTTCCGATGGGCTCTTGACGACGTCGACGCCGGCGATGAGCGCGGAGCCGCTGGTGGGCAGGGCGCGGGTGGTGCAGATGGAGATGGTGGTGGTTTTGCCGGCGCCGTTGGGACCGAGCAGGCCGTAGATGGCCCCGACAGGGACGTCGAGGTCGATGCCTGCGACGGCGGTGACGGGGGGCTTGCCGGGGTAGGTTTTTTGGAGGGAGCGGAGGGAGACGATGCCTGGGGTCACGGTGGTTCGATGCTAACGCGGCCAGAGAAGAACCCACGTCCGCAAATCTGGACGGGGCCACATGAGCGAAATGAAGCGGTGCTACGAGGGTTGCTGGGGGTCGACTTTGGTGTTGTCGGTGATGTTGTCGCCGGGGGAGAGGACGACACGGTCACCGGGCTGGAGGCCGGAGATGACTTCTGTTGCGGTGCCAAAGTCGCGGCCCAGGGTGAGATTGCGGAGGTGGGTGATGTTGTCCTTGTCGACGACAAATGCCTGCGGGCCGGCAGTGCGGACGACGAGAGCGTTCGCCGGGATGAGGAGTGGTGCGGAGATGCGGTTGGTATCGAAGGAGACTGTGGCGAACATGCCGGGGAGGATTTTGCCACTGGTGTTCGGCAGGTCAATTTCGGTGAGCAGGGTGCGGCTGGCGGGGTCGATGGAGCTGGAGGTGCGGGTGACGTTGCCGGAGAAGATTTGGCCGGGAAGTTCACGGAAGGCGACGGTTGCCATGCGGGCGGACATGGCGGCGGGCGCGTTGGCCTGGGGCACGTTGGTGAAGACGCGGACGGTGCCGGACTGGGCGAGTGAGAAGAGCTGGGTGACGGTGGTGGCGGAGCCGGCGGAGATCAGTGAGCCGGTGTCGATACCGCGGGTGAGGATGGTGCCGGCGAAGGGGGCGAGGACACGGGCGAAGCCGGCTTGCTCCTGGAGTGAGCGAACGTTGGCTTCGCCGGCGGCGATGTTGGCGCGGGCTGCCTGGACGGTGGCGTTATTGGCGCCGGACTGCGCTTCCTGCGTTTGAGCTGTTTGAAGGGAAACGACACCCTGTTTGTAGAGCTCGTCGTAACGCTGGTCGTTGAGGGTGGTGAGTCTGGCGTTGGCGTCGGCCTGGGCCAGGGCGGCTTTGAGTTGCATGACGGTGGCCTGGGCCTGGCGGAGTTGCTGGGCGGTCTGCGGGTCGTCGATGGTGGCAAGGAGCTGGCCCTTTTGGACGTGGTCGCCAATGTCGACGAAGCGGCGGGTGACGTAGCCGGAGGTTCGGGCATAGATGGGGGTCTGCTCGAAGGCCTGGACGGTGCCAGGGAGCTCAAGCTTGCCGGACTGGGTGCCGTATGTGATGTTCGCGATTTCTACGGGAGGTGGGCCTGCGGTGATGCGGGTCTCCTCAACGAGGGCATCCTTGTGGCGGAAGCGCGGGATGAGGAACGCTGCGCCGAGAAGGATGAGCAGGAGGAAGAAGCCGCCGGCGAGGGCAACGGGCGTGCGGCGCGACGGGTTCGGGTCGGCGGGAGTGAGGCGCGGGTCGTGTTCGGTGGTGACCGGGGTGTCGATGAAGTTTTGCGCCATGATTCGATTCTCCCTGCGAGTGCTTGCGAGTACCGGAAGAAGGCAGATTTCTCCACCCCGTGCGCTCCGGTCGAAATGACAGTTCTTTAGAGGTTGTGGAAGACGTAGAGGTTAAGCTGCCGTGAGTTGGTTGTGCTCTTCGTTGGCTTCGACTTGGACGCCATGCGGGGGATCCTTGCGGAGGAGCGAATAGAAGATGGGCACGATGATGAGGGTGGTGACAGTGGCGACGAGAAGGCCGCCGATGACGGCGCGGCCGAGCGGGGCGTTCTGTTCGCCGCCTTCGCCCATGCCGAGCGACATGGGGAGCATGCCGAGGATCATGGCCAGGGCTGTCATGAGGACGGGGCGGAGGCGGGTGAAGCCGGCGGCTGCTGCCGCCTGCAAGCTGTTGAGGCCGGCGGAGCGCTGGTCGTTGGCGAAAGTGACCATGAGGATGGAGTTTGCGGTGGCCACACCGACCGTCATGATGGCGCCCATGAGTGAAGGCACGGAGAAGGTGGTGCCGGTGAGGAAGAGGATCCAGAGAATTCCGCAAGCTGCGCCAGGAAGGGCCATGAGGATGATGAACGGATCAAGCCAGCTTTGGAAGTTGACGACCATGAGCATGTAGACGAGGGCGACGGCGAAGATCATGCCGAGGCCGAGGCCGGTGAAGCTGTCCTGCATGCTTTTGACCTGGCCGCGGACGGTGAGGGTGGCACCCCTGGGGAGCTTGTCTTTGTAGCGGGCGAGGATGGTATTGATGTCGGACGAGACGCCGCCGAGATCACGGCCCTGGGTGCTGACGAAGACGTCGTACACGGGCTGGACGTTGTAGTGATTGGTGATGCCCGGTGAGGTGGTGTGCTGGATCTGAGCGACGTTGCCGAGAAGCTGCGCCTGATTGGGATTGCTGCCGTTGGTTTGTACGACGGTCGCGGCGGCGGCTGAGGCAGGGCTGGAGATGGGCAGAGCGTTGATCTTGTCTACCGAATCAAGCTTGTATTGCGGGACCTGGACGACGACGGAGTAGTTGACGCCGTTCTGCGGGTTGAGCCAGTAATTGGGAGAAGCGGTGCCGGAGCCGGCGAGCGCGTAGAGCATGCTGTTGGCGACGCTGGCCTCGGTCAAGTTGACGTTTTCGGCGCGAGTGCGGTCGACGTTGACGCGGAGTTCGGGGGAGTACATGACCTGGTGCACGTGAACGTCGACGGCACCCGGGACCGTTGCGACATCTTTACGGATCTGCTCTGCAAAGGCGTAGTTGGCGGCGGCGAGACGGCCGCTAATCTGGATGTCGATGGGCGCGGGCAGGCCGAAGTTGAGGATCTGGTTCACGATATCGGAGGCCTGGAAATAGAAGGTATCCTTCGGGAACTTGTCGCGAAGCAGGGTGCGTAGCCTGGCGCGGTAGAGGGCGGTGGGGTGGTGGTGCTCGTTGAGCGAGACGAGGATTTCGCCGTCCTGGACGTCGGTGAGAGAGCCGTCACCGAAGGCAAGGTTGAAGGAACCGTTGGGGATACCGATGTCGTCGATGACGACATTGAGCTCGTCGGCGGGAATGACGTCGCGAATTTGAGCTTCTACCTGTTTGAAGATGTTTTCCGTTTCTTCAATGCGGGTGCCGGGGGCGGTGCGGACGTGGAGGCGGAAACTGCCGGCGTCGATGTCTGGGAAGAAGTCGCGGCCGATGAAGGGGATGGTGCAGAAGCTGATGAGGATGAAGATGCCGAAGCAGGTGAGGGTGAAGGCTGTGTTGGCGAGGGTCCATTCGAGCAGGCGCTGATAGCGTGAACGGAACTTCTCGAAGATGCGATTGAAGGCGAAGTGCGTGCGCCAGATGAGGCCGAGGCTGTTGCGCTTGCGGTCGAGATCAGCGAGCTCAGCAGGGGAAAGGTGGTGGTCGGCGGAGTGTTCGGCTTCTGCGAGTGCGTAAACCTCAACTTCTTTGGCGAGCAGGAACTTGACCATGGTGGGGACAAGGGTGCGCGACAGGAAGTAGCTGGCGAGCATGGCGAAGACTACGGCGAGTGCGAGCGGTGTGAAGAGGCTGCGGGCAGCGCCGGAGAGGAAGACGACCGGAACGAAGACGATGCAGATGGCGAGGGTGGAGACGAAGGCGGGGACTGCGATCTGCGCTGCACCGTCGAGGATGGCGGGCTCGATCTGCTTCCCGAGGCCGAGGTTGCGGTGGATGTTTTCGATTTCGACGGTGGCGTCGTCGACGAGGATGCCGACGGCGAGGCCAAGGCCGCCGAGGGTCATGGTGTTGAGGGTATGGCCGGTGGCCTGGAGGACGATGATGCTGACGAGAATGGAGAGCGGGATGGAGACCGCGATGATGACCGTGGACCGCCACGAGCCGAGGAAAAGCAGGATCATAATGGCGGTTAGGGGGGCGGCGATGACCGCTTCTTTGACAACGCCCTGGAGAGCTGCGCGGACGAAGACGGACTGGTCGAAGAGGAGCTTGATGTCCGGTTGCGGCGGAGGGAGGTTAGCGATGATGGCAGGCAGGCGGGCGCGTACGCGGGCCACGATGTCGAGCGTGGAGGCAGAGCCGGCCTTGAGGATGGTCATGAGGGCGGCGCGCTTGCCATCGACACGGACGATGGATTGCTGGACGGCAAAGCCGGAGTGCACCTGGGCGACATCGCGCATGTAGACGGTGGCGCCGTTGACCTGCTTGACGGGTATGTCATTGAGCTGGGTAAGCACCTGTGGTGAGGCATTGGTGCGGACGATGTAGTCGGTGGTGCCGATCTTCGCGTCGCCCGCGGCGAGGATGAGGTTCTGGGCGGTGAGGGCGCTGACGACGTCGGTGGGGGAGAGATTTTTGGCGTAGAGGGCGGCTGGGTCGAGGTCGACCATGATTTGGCGCGCCTGGCCGCCGTAGGGCGAGGGAACCTGTGCACCCTGGACGGTGGCGAGCTGGGTGCGGACGAAGTTGAGGCCGAGATCGTAAAGGTCGGCTTCAGACAGCTTGTTGCTGGTGAGAACGGCCTGCAGGATGGGGACGTTGGATGCGGAGAACTGGAGGACGAAGGGCGGCGTGGTACCAGGGGGCAAGATGCGGAGGATGGTCTGATTGACGGCGGTGATCTGCGAGACGGCGGCGTCGATTCTGACACCGGGCTGGAAGAAGATCTTGATGACGGAGACACCCGTCACGGACTGCGACTCGATGTGCTCGATGTCGTTGACGGTGGTCGTCATGGCACGTTCACTGATGGTGGTGAAGCGCTTTTCCATTTCGTCGGGGCTAGTGCCGGAGTATGTCCAGACGACGGAGACGACGGGGATGTCGATGGGGGGAAAGATGTCCGTCGACATGGTGAGGATGGACGTGACTCCGAGAACCAGGATGAGGATGGCCATGACGACGAAGGTGTAGGGTCTGCGAAGTGCTAGCTGGACGATCCACATGGGTCGGGGAGGCCCTCCTGGGCTGGGTTGGTTTCAGTAGGTCACAGGTTCGACGCTTATATAGATGGCGGGGCCGCATGTGAGTGCGCTGTGCGAGGTGAGGGCCGGTAATCGCATTGCCGCGACGATTTCCGGTTGGCTAGTTCAATCGCTTTAGATGCTGTGACTGTTGGATGGGTGCGCGGAACTGCTCTGGCGACGACTAGAATGACGGTATGGCACGAGGCTGGGAGAGCAAAAACGTGGAAGAACAGCAGAGCGTGGAGCAAAAGGCGGCCGAGCAGAAGACGACGCGCGTGGCGGATCAGGAGCGGCAGCGGCAGATGCAGGGGTTGACCATGCGCCGGGAACGCATCCTGTCGGAGCGGACATCGAGCCCCCATCGCAGAAGCGCGCTGGAGAATGCCCTGGCGGATGTGGAGCGAGAGCTGGAGCAGCTGGGGTGGACGATTCACCTGTAAGCAACGCGTACTGGGCAAGGGTCAGCAGCGCGGCGCATAATGTACAACGGTTACACATCGATAGCAGGAGTCGTGTTGGGTATGGTTAGTCGTCGGAAATTTGTGCAGGGTGCGTCGGTAGCTGCGGTGGCTACTGGTACTGGATTGGCGCAACATGGGCGCGTTGGGCGGATGGCGCGGGCGGCGTCGATTGGCGATGTGACGAAGTACGTGAACATTTTTGTGGGTACGGGTGGGCACGGGCATACGTTTCCCGGGGCCACGGTGCCGTTTGGGGCGATGCAGTTGAGCCCGGATACCGGCAACAGCGGCTGGGACTGGTGCAGCGGATATCACCATATGGACAGCTCGATTATGGGCTTTAGCCATACGCACCTGAGTGGGACCGGTGGCGGGGATCTGCTGGATTTTCTGGTGGTTCCGCGGACGGGTGAGGTACGGCTGGTTGCTGGTGACAAGCGGCAGCCGGACGCGGGATACCGGACGAAATTTTCGCATACGGATGAGAAGGCAGAGCCGGGTTTTTACAGTGTAAAGCTGGCGAGTGGTGTGCTGGCAGAGCTGACGGCCACAGAGCGGGTGGGGGTGCACCGCTATACGTTTCCTGCCGGGGCGCAGGCTCATTTGCTGCTGGACATGGTGCACTGCTACGAGTCGAGCGACGACATGAGCGCGCCGCAGCCGGTGGAATTTGCCGAGGTGAAGGTGGTTGGCGGCAACACCCTGATGGGCGGCCGCAAGAGTCACCGTTGGACGCCGAAGCGGCAGCTGTACTTTGCCATGGTGTTTGAAAAGCCGTTCAGCAAGGTGCAGTTCTACAGCGACCGCAAGCCGGTGGAGGGTGCGGCGGTAGAAGGCAAGACACTGCACGCGGCAGTGTACCCGGACACGAGTGGCCCGGTGGTGCTGAAGGTAGGCATCAGCATGGTGAGCGCGGAAAATGCGCTGGCAAACGTAAAGGCCGAGGTCCCGGAGTTCGACTTTGCGGCGACGCGCGCGGACGCGAAAAATGCCTGGCAGCGGGAGCTGTCGAAGATTGCCGTGGATAGTTACGACGTACAAAAGAAGACGATTTTCTACAGCAGCATGTACCACATGATGTGTGCGCCCACGCTGGCCGACGATGTTAGCGGGGACTATCGCGGCATGGACCAGAAAGTCTATAAGTTGGAGGAGGGGCAGCATAACTACTCCACTTACTCGCTGTGGGATACCTTCCGTGCGCTGCACCCGAGCTTTACGCTGTGGCAACAGGAGCAGGTAGGCCCGATGGTGATGAGCCTGGTGCGGATGGCGGAGCAGAGCCCGGGCGGCATTCCGATCTGGCCGCTGCAGGCCGGCGAGACGTTCTGCATGACGGGCTACCACTCCGCAAGCGTGATGGCCGAGGCCTGTGCAAAGGGGTTCCCCGGCGTGGACTGGAAGCGTGCCTACGCGGTGATGCGGAAGCGCAACATGGTGGACGACTACGAAGGCCTGGGATATTACCGGCAGATGGGGTACATCCCGGCGGACAAGCACGGCGAAAGTGTGAGCCGGGCGCTGGAATACTGCTACAACGACTGGGCGTGCGCGAAGGTGGCGGATACCACGGGCAACGGCGACGATGCCGCCATCCAGCGCAAGCGGTCGCAGAACTACCGGAACCTGTTCGACAAGGAAACCGGGTTCATCCGGCCGAAGATGGCGGACGGGACGTGGGCGCCGGACTTCGATCCGAAGGCGACGGGGCACACCAAGAAGTATCGCGACTACACCGAGAGCAACGCGTGGCAGACGACGTTCTTTGTGCAGCACGATGCGAAGGGATACATCGAAACCTTCGGCGGGCGGGAGGCGTTTACGGCGAAGCTGGATGCGCTGTTCGCCGCGACGCCCGGTGTCAGTAACGAAGAGGTCGTGGATATGTCCGGATTTATCGGCCAGTATGTCCACGGCAACGAACCGAGCCACGCGATCTTGTTTCTGTACACCTATGCGGGGCAGCCGTGGAAGACGCAGCAACGGGTGCGGCAGGTGCTGGATACGCTGTACCACAATGACTTCGATGGACTAAGTGGAAACGAAGACTGCGGGCAGATGAGTGCGTGGTATGTCATGAGCGCATTGGGTTTATATGCGGTCGATCCTGTGAGTGCGACGTATGTGCTGACAGCGCCATTGTTCGACAAGGTGAGTGTGCGGGTTGGTGAGGGCCGAGAGCTGGTGATCTCTGCGGTACGGAACGCACCTGCGGATACTTACATTCAGTCGGTGAAGCTGAATGGGAAGGCGCTGGACCGGTTGTGGGTGCGGCATGAAGATTTGGCCAAAGGTGCCAAGCTGGAGTTTGTGCTGGGAGCGCAGCCGAACAAAGAGTTAGGGGTGGATGGTGCGGTAGCTCCACCTTCAATGACGGCTTGAGATGGACCTAACCCATGTCTCGAAAGCGAGGCATGGGCACCGGACGGTAGTGGCTCCTGTAAACTGACGGGACGTTTAGGAGTGTGTTGTCCGCATGGCCGTTGCCGAGTTGCCGGGTGTTGGTGCGCCCAAACAGGCGTTGCTTTTTCAAGAGATTTTGTTTGCGCTGCAGCGGTTCTGGGCGGAGCGCGGGTGTGTGTTGCAGCAGCCGTATGACGTAGAGGTGGGCGCTGGGACGATGAGCCCGGATACGTTTCTGCGAGTGCTGGGGCCAAAGCCGGTGCGGATCGCGTATGCGCAGCCGTCGCGCAGGCCGGCCGATGGACGCTATGGTGAGAACCCGAATCGGCTGTACAAACACACGCAGTTCCAGGTGGTGCTGAAGCCGCCACCGTCGAACGTGCAGGATTTGTATCTGCAGAGCCTGGAGGCGATCGGGATTGTGCTGGCGGAACACGACATCAAGTTTGAAGAGGACAACTGGGAGTGGCCGGTGGGCGGCGCGTGGGGTGTGGGCTGGCAGGTGATGATGGACGGCCAGGAGATTACGCAGTTCACGTATTTTCAGCAGTGCGGCGGCCAGGATTTGGATCCGATCAGTGGCGAGATCACGTATGGGTTGGAGCGGCTGTCACAATTCTTGCAAGACGTGGATTCGATTTACGAGATGGAATGGGCGTGTGAGCCGGAGACGGGCCGCGTGACGACGTACGGGGAGATTCGACTGGCGGAGGAGGAGCAGTTTTCTGCGTACAGCTTTGACTATGCGGATGTGCGGAGTCTGTGGGAGCACATGAGGCTGTACGAGGCCGAGTGCCTCGGATTGCTGGAGGGCGCGAAGGCGTTGGTGGAGGATGAGGATGCGCTGCGGGTGAAGCGGTTCCCGGTGCTGGGGGCGTATGAGTTGGCGCTGAAGTGCTCGCATTTGTTCAATTTGCTGGACGCGCGTGGGGCGATCAGTGTGACGGAGCGCGTGGGCGTGATGGGGCGCATCCGGACGCTGATTGTGGGAGTGGCAAGGGCGTACGTGGGGCAGGGGCGGCGGGTGGAAGAACTGGCCAGCGGTGGGGTTGCGCGTGGCTGATCTGCTGTTTGAGGTGGGGTTGGAGGAGGTGCCGGCGCGGATGCTGGCGAGTGCGCAAGACGAGCTTTCTGGTCGAGTGTGGACGATGTTACAGCGGGAGCGGCTGCTGGGCGATGGTGCAGGGGTGCAGAGTTTTTCGACGCCGCGGCGGTTGGCGGTGCTGGTGCGTGGGGTGGTGGTGCAGCAGGCGGATGCGGAAGAGGAGATGGTTGGGCCTCCGGTGAAGGCGGCGTTCAAGGATGGAGTGGCGACGGCCGCGGCGCATGCGTTTGCGAAGAAGGCGGGGGTTGCTGTTGAGAGCTTGAAGACGGTGACTACGGCGAAGGGCGAGTACCTTGCGGCGACGGTGAAGCATGCGGGACGGTTGGCGGCGGAGATTGTTGCCGCGGAGTTGCCGAAGGAGATTGCAGGAATTTATTGGGCCAAGTCGATGTACTGGCGGGCGGGCAAGCCGGAGCGGTTTGTGCGGCCGGTGCAGTGGATGCTGGCGCTGCTGGACGATGCCGCGGTGCCGGTGGAGTGGGCGGGTGTTGTTGCAGGTCGGGTGAGCTATGGGCACCGGGTGCTGCATGGATCGACGCCGGTTGAGGTGAGTGCGCCTTCGACGTACAAGGAGGCGTTGCGGGCGGCGTTTGTGCTGGTGGACGTGGAAGAGCGACGGCAGACGATCCGAAAGGCGCTGGACCGTGTGACGCGGGCGGTGGAGGGTGCGCGTTGGCGCGAGGATCATGCGCTGGTAGACAAGGTTACGCACCTGACGGAGTGGCCTTC
>CAHJWI010000047.1 GCA_903642225.1 Acidobacteriaceae bacterium
GTAAAGGGTTGTGCGGCCAACTGCGGCGTCGACGGATGCAAAGGCATCCTGCACGGGTGTGCCGGCAGGCCAGGCGATGAGGTGCAGGTCAGCAGCCTGCAGTGGCTGGCCCGCCGCCACAAGGTGCACGGGGGCGACATAACTACGGAGATGGCTGCTTTCAGCGGCGGCGGCATGAGCCAGTCGCCAGCTTAGAGCGAGCGTAGCCGCACCAGAGAACAGGAATGCTGTGGCGCTTGCTGTGACGATGCGGCGGCGGTTGTTCATTGGGCACCTGCAGAGAGTTGCAGCAGAAGTGCGCAGACGCAGCCGGCAGCAATGGGCAGCGCAAACGGCATGCGCAGGCCTGTGCCGCTGCGCACGTTATGCTCTCCATGCGGAACGAGACCGTTGCCATGGTGGTGCTGCGCCAGCCGAACGCAGCTGACAAGAGTTTGTCGCAGCGCTGCCTTGTGCCATGCGATGACTAGAGCGCATACGGCGCCTGCGAGTGCAGTCGCGACCAGCAATGCGCTGAGAGGATGCAGGCCGGTGAAGCAGGCCACCGCGGCCATCAGCTTGACATCTCCCGCGCCCATGCCACCCGCCAGAAAGAAGGCCAGCATAGCGAGACCGGCAATCAGTCCTGCTGCTGCGGCCGAAGCCAGTGAAGCCCATCCACCGAGGGCAAAATGCACGAGCAGAGCGCCAAGCGCGGCAGGTCCGGTGAGCCAGTTCGGAATACGTCGTGTACGCACATCGTGGGTGCAGGCGAGGGCGGCGCAGCCAAGAGCGACGGCACAGAACCAGATGTCGGTGGAGGAGTGACTCATGGCTGCTCCGGAGAGGTTGAGGCCGCAGAACGTGTTGACCTAGCGGGTGTGTGAGGCGGGAGAGGATGGTCTCCTCCCCCACGTGTCGACTATTATCCAGACCAAGAAGGTTAAGCAGCGTTTGCGAGCTGGTTGCTGATATTGCCGAATGCAATCACGATCTGATTTTTTAGACCAGTCATAGCGACAACGGCACCAAGTGCGATGATGCCAGCGATCAGGGCGTACTCAATCAGGTTCTGGCCGTCTTCCTCGGTGCCGAGGCGAACGAGCGTCTTGTGCATAAAGTTCATGGTGGACTCACTCCGTTTTAAAGTTCGCTTCGCGATGACGGTCAGTGCAGCCGGCCGAAGATCAGGAATGCGCTGAGGAGCTTATCGGACAAAGATGCGAGAGCGTGAGAAGAAACTGTCGCGAACTGCATCGGTCGCCGATAGGTGAACTTAACTGTAATAACGCAGCGAGAACGGAGTGTGAAGGGGAGTGAGGGCCGGATGATTTGGACACTGCTTCAGGACGAGGAGGGAAGTGCACTCATCGAGGTCGCATTTGCGCTGCCCGTACTCGCATTGCTGCTGGCGGGCACCGTAGATTACGGCCTGTACACCGAGCGCAAGATGCAGGTGGTGGAGGCCGCTGCCGCCGCTGCCGCCTTCGGGGCCATTCCAGGGAACCAGCTGAACACGGCAGGCATGACGAGCGCTGCACAGACGGCATCGCCATCGCTGACGGGACTTAGTGTAACTTCCACTTACTTCTGGACGTGCACGCCGGGCGGAGCGCACGTGAGCAACACCAGCATATGCGCGAATTATGGAACGCCGATTCAATACGTCGTGGTGGGCACCACGGCAGCTGTAGGCGCACCCATGCCTCTGGTGGGTGTGGGATCGACCTTTACCGTGAATGGACAGGCCACTTACCGCGTGCGCTGGAAGCCGTCATGAAGAGCCGAGAGGTATGTGCAGGCGAGGATGGTGGGGCCGCGTTGGAGGTCGCCCTGGTGTTGCCGGTGTTTTTGCTGATGGTGATGGGTGCCATGCAGTTTGGAATTGTGCTGTTTGGCTATTGCACAGCATCGTTTGCGGCGCGGAACGCTGCGCGTTATGCAAGCGTACACAGCAGTGCCAGCCTGAATCCGGCAACCGCTACAACGGTGCAACAGGCAATTACGCCCTGGCTGTGGATGGGTTCTGCAGTGGGAACGCCCACGATTGCCGTGAGCTGGTCTGGTGGCAATACGGTCGGGTATCCGGTGCGGGTCGCTGTTACTCAAACGTACAACGTGGTCCTGCCGTTCTCGTCCAGAACACAACTCACTATGAATTGCGTTGCCTCACGCATTATTGTGCGGTAAGCCGAACGGTGCGCTACTTGCTTACGATGTTGCGCCCATCTTCACGCCCCACTCAAGTTCGTGGGCTGTCAAGAAGCGACAGAAATTTCTTCCTCGAGCTGTTGCTTTTGCACTAAGTCGGCATAGTACCCATTTTTGCCGACTAAGTCGTCGTGTGTACCAAACTCATGCAGGTGTCCATCGATGAGTATGGCAATGCGGTCGGCCGTGCGTGCTGTACTTACGCGGTGTGCAATCAGGATCGTCGTACGGCCCTGCATCGTCTTGCGAAGGCCCTGGAGTATACGTTCTTCAGTCAGGGTGTCGACTGAGGCAAGCGCATCGTCGAGGATGAGGATGCGGGGGTTGCGAATGAGGGCACGTGCGATAGAAGTGCGCTGCTTTTGTCCCCCGGAGAGGGTGATGCCCCGTTCGCCCACGACCGTCGAGAAGCCTTGCGGAAAATCGAGGATTTCCTGGGCTATCTGTGCGGTTTGAGCTGCGGTCAATACCTCTTCATCTGTCGCGCTTGCCACACCGAAAGCGATGTTGTCGCGGACGGTTGAGGAGAACAGGAACGTTTCCTGGGGCACGAAACCTATGCTGCCACGCAGCGATTCAAGCGGCCACTCGCGTATGGGAATGCCGTCAATCAGGACGGTACCAGCGGCAGTATCGAGCAGCCGTGGAATCAGGTTGACCAGTGTCGTTTTGCCAGACCCGGTGGGGCCAAGAATGGCGAGAGAGGATCCAGCCGGGATAGTCAGGTTGACCTCTGACAGCACGTCTCCACCCTGTGCGTAAGAGTAAGTCAGGTTGCGGAATTCGATCTCACCCCGCGGTACAAGTGCTGCTTCGGGTTCGCCGGTATGTTCGTCCTTGATACTGGGCTGCTGCTTGAGTAACTCATCGATTCGAATGACAGATGCAGTGCCGCGCTGCACAAGATTAACGACATAACCGAGGGCCAGCATGGGGAAGGTAAGCTGAACCATGAAGACCATATAACTTGTGAACTGGCCTGGAGTCATGCGGTGCAGGACCGTTTCGCGCCCGCCGACAAAGAGGGTAACGGCGATGCTGATGCCGAGGATGAACTCCAATGTCGGCCACAGCATGGCCATGAGGCGTACCAGATAGAGAGATCGCTTGATGTATTCCTGGTTCGCGACTTCAAACTGCGCGATCTCCGGCTCTTCCTGCGCGAAGGCACGGATGAGCCGCGCGCCGGAGAAATTTTCTTGCGCCTTTGCGCTTATATCGCTAAACATGGCCTGAATACGCTCAAAGCGAGCGTGAATGCGGCGACCCATAAGCTGCACCAGAACGGACGCGAACGGCAGCGGGAGGAACGCGAATAGGGTAAGCCGTGGCGAAATATGCAGCATGAAGGGAAGCGCCGCAACCGTGAAGATGACGGTGTTTGCGGAGTACATGATCGCGGGGCCGAGCAACTGTCGGACGGCATTCAGGTCGTTCGTGGTCCGCGCCATGATGTCGCCGGTGCGATGGGTGTGGAAGAAGGCGAGTGACTGTCGCTCAAGGTTGCGAAACAGGTCGTTGCGAAGATCGAATTCAACTTCGCGAGATGCACCGATGATGATCCAGCGCGTGAGATACAGGCAGATAGCTGCAAGGATAGAGACAGCCAGAAGGGTGCCGACGTTGCGGTAGATAACGGCAGGGCTTCCGTGATGCTGAATGTCGTCGACCGCGCGTCCGATTACAAGCGGCATGACTACCTTGGACAAGTTGTAGAGCACGACGGCAACCGCTCCCTGCGCCAGCTGTTTGCGGTAGCGTAGCAGGTAGGGTGCGAGTGGTTGAAGTCGACCGAGAGTCATGAGTGTCCTTGTAATCCGGTGAAAGATGGAAGGTCGTAACACCTGGCCAGTGTGTCCGGTGTTATGACCTTCCATTTGTTTGGCCTACTGTTGTGGCTTTGTGGTGCTCGGCGTATTGGTCTGGTCTTTTGGATCGGTCTCGGGGTTTGCTCCGGGTTTCACTACCGGCTTGGTCTCAGGCTGGGTGCTTTGTGGCACCGTTCCGGCAGGTGGGCCCGTTGGCGGCGGAGGGCCAGGAGGTGTGCTGCTCTGAGACAAAAACTCCACATCGAAAATGAGTGTGGCTTTGGGCGGAATGACAGGGGTCCGACCAAGCTCGCCGTACGCGAGCTCATATGGCACGACGAGGCGGCGTTTGCCCCCGATGCGCATGCCTTCAAAGCCGGTGTCCCAACCGGTGATCACTCGGCGTGCACCTGCGGGGAAGGTGAACGGGGTTCCACCATCGTGGTCGAACGAACTGTCGAACTTTTTGCCGTCGGTCGTCCAGCCCGTGTAGTTCACGGTGTAGAACATCTGGGGCTGGGCCAGTTCACCTGTGCCAAGCTGCAGGTCGATGTAGCGCAGGGCGAACAGCAGTTTGGATGGCCCGGGTGCTGCCGGCATTGTGCCTACAGCGGCAATGCCGTCTGCGTTTGCGGTAGACGCCGCTGCCGCCGAGCGTCGCCTTGCCGCTGCTGTCGCGGTGCTGGTTGCCGTGTGATGGGGCGTGGTGGTTTGCGCTGGAACGGTTGTTGTGAAGACAGCAAGCATCGCTGTGACTGCTAAAGGGCGCATGGGTTCTCCTGGCTACGAGTTTAGATGGGCAACGTGACGGGAGGTTTCGTGATTGCGACTAAGTGGGCGTACGCAGCAGCAGGTACCCGCCAGCCATGGCAAAGAGCAGGTCCGGTGACCAGGCGGCCAGCGTCGGTGGCAGGGCATTGACATTGCCCATCGCTTCAAAGATTCCCGTCACGAAAGTGTAAAAAATGGCCATGCCGATTGCGGTAGCAATGCCGGCTAAACCGCCACGTTTGCCAACGGTAAGAGCAAACGGCACGGCAAGCAGCGCCATGACCAGCGTGATGAGGGGATAAGCCAGCTTGCGGTTGAGCTGCACGCGCAGCCGCATGGTGTCAAAGCCGCTCTGTTTCAAGTCACCGATGTAGGTGGAGAGTTCCGCGTAACTCATTTCCTGCGACGGCCGTTCTTCTTTTTTGAAGTAAGTGGGCTGCTCGCGTATCTCAGCAAAGGCGTTCAGGGTAAAAGGCTGATAGCTGCTTACGGATTCACCAATGAAGCTGCGCTGCCAGCCGTTCTCAAAGACCCAGCGGCCTGTAGGTTGGTCCCAGCGTGCGCTGGCCGCGAAGATGCGCCGCTGCAGCCGGAAAGTGCCGGGCTGAAATTCGAAGACGGTCAGGTTCGCGAAGACGTCTTTATCCGGGTCGAAGAACTGGTAGTAGAAGATGCGGGCCGGCTGGCCTACAGAGTCCTGCTGGCCGCTGATCCATTTGCGGTCTGGCCGTTGAAAAGTCTGTGCCGGTTTGCCCTTGATGACCGACCGTAGCGACTCCTGCCGGCGGTTTGCGGTCGGCAAATAAAACTCGTCGAACGCGAACAGGGCAACGGCGACGACTGCGGACAGCAGCATGACGGGTGCGATAAGCCGGTAGATGGATACACCGCTGGCCTTCATGGCTGTCAGTTCGCTGGATCGGCTGAGCGCGCCGAAGGTGATAAGCACGGCCAGCAACGCGCAGAGTGGAGTGAGGTTGTAGACCATGTAAGGGATCAGATTGAGTAGATAGTCGCCGACGGTGATGAGCGGGGTGCGGTTGCGGATGATGTCGCCGAGCAACTCAAAAAAGCTGAAAAAGAGCGAGAGAGTGATAAAGCTGAGCAGCACAAGTGCAAAGGTAGACAGGAACTGTTGCAACACGTAGCTGTCGAAGATGAGTGGGAACCGCCAGGTGCGGCCGCGACTTCCGCCGCGCGATGCAGTTGCCTGGGACGTGTGTTGCCTTCGGTCCTGCTGCTGCGTTTGTAAAAGCGAACGTGAAAGCAATCCGCGCAGCCGGCTTGGCGTACCGATGAAGGGTGCAATAAGGCGCGAAAGGTCGCCATGGCTGAGACTGCGCAGGAGAACCACACCCAGGATGGCGAACAGGATGTTGGCCGTCCAAACGCCCATAAATGGCGAAAGCTTGCCCTGCTTTGCGAGTGCCACACCGGTGGACGAGAAGAAGTAATAGATGAAAACGAGGCCCACGGTGACTACGAAGCCTGTACTCTTGCCGCCGCGCCGTGACGACAGGCCGAGCGGCACACCCACCATCATGAGCACGATGCAGGCTGCCGGATAGCTGAACCGTTTGTTTAGTTCGATGGTGTACTGCCGGCCTTGCGGACCGTGCCGCTTCGCCCACAACTGTTGCGCTGGAATCGCGAGCAACGGTGTGTCGTTGCGCGTAAGGCGGATGTCGTCGTTTTCGCCAGTTTGAATAGGTGTGTCTGTTTCAGAGAAGGTGGAGATGTCGTACTGGTTCGGGTCCTTTGGCGAGATTTCGTGGCGGCTGCCGTCGCGCAAATGCAGCCGCAGCAGGCCGTGAGCGCCGTTCACGACGACGGCGTGTTCAGCTGTTGTGATGTACGGGGCTGCCGGTTGAGTGAGGTCGGCCAAGAAGACGTGCTCCCACAGGGCAGCGCCCTGTACAGGGTGTGTGTCCTGCACGTAGAGGACGTAGTTCTTGAAGTCTTCGTAGAAGACACGCGGCTGCACCTCATAACTTGCCTGCGAGGTTTTCAGTTCGTTTTCAAGGCGAAGGAGTGCTGCCGCACTACGCGGCGCGATAACCAATGAATTGAAGAGCCCAAGCACGAGCGCACCCGCCGCGGCGATGGAGCAGACGCGAACAAACTGAAGCACGCCAAAGCCGGAGGCGCGCATCGCGGTGACTTCACTGTCGGCCGAGAGCCGGCTGAGTCCCAGCAGGATGCCGACCAGTACTGCCATGGGGATGGTGAGAATGAGCGTAGAGGGCAGCGTGTACAGTATGACGCGCGTGACCTCGGCGACGGAGGCAGAGCCACGCACGACGAGTTCAAGGATGCGTGCGAGGTCACGGATGAAGAGGACGAAGGTGAAGACGACGCCGCCCAGCATGCCGTGGGAGAGCACTTCGCGCAGGATGTACCGGGTGAGAATGCGCACGAAGTCAGCGGGGCCTCATGGAGTCAGTGTAGCTGCTGGGGCGCAGTGTAGCTGCTGAGGCAAGTAACCAGGCGGCTCGGTATCATCGCAGCATGGATGAAGTGTCGGCACGAATCCGGTTTGCGCGACGTATGGCACAGGGTGAAGCGGCGCTGCGGCTGTACGCCATTCTGGATGCGGAGAGTTGCGCGCGCTGCGGATTGGACCTGCTGGAGGTGGCGCGTGCGTGGCGTGATGCCGGTGTAACGCTGGTGCAGTACCGCGATAAGGTGGCAAGCCGAGATAGGATGCTGGCCAACGCGTTGAACATACGAAAGATCTTTCAGGGCGCAGACGAGGCCTTTCTGCTATTGAACGATCATCCTGATCTGGTGGCTGACTGCGGCTTTGACGGCGCGCATGTGGGCCAGGGGGATATGAGCGCAGCAGAGGCGCGACGAGCGCTGGGTGAAGGAGCGCTGGTGGGCGTGTCGACCCATACTGCTGACCAAGCGATGGCGGCTTCAGAGACGGAGGCCGACTACGTGGCGGTTGGTCCTGTGTATGCCACGAGGACAAAAGCAGATGCCGAACCGGTGGTGGGCCTGTGCGGCGTGCAAGCTGCTGCGGCTGTCGTTCGCAAGCCGCTTGTGGCCATCGGCGGGATCGGCCCGGGGCAGGGCAGTGAGGTGCTGCGGGCGGGGGCTTCCACCGTTGCTCTCATCTCTGCCTTGTTGCCGCACGAACAGGGCATGCAGGCTGTCCTGCGACGTGCACGAGACATTCTTGTCGGATTAAAGTAAAACCGACGTACACGTGCAACAGCCAATTGTGCAACCGACGGTGTCGAGCCAGACGAACGCGCCAGGCAGCAGCAATGCTATGCCTGCTCCGGAGTTTGTGAAGGGGCTCGGCCTTTTCTCCGCGGCGGCTATCGTCATGGGTTCCATGATTGGTAGCGGCATCTTTATTGTGCCCGCGGAAATGTCGCGCGGCGTTGGTTCGCCGGCACTGCTTATCCTTGCCTGGTTAATCACGGCTTCGATGACGATCATTGGCGCGCTGAGTTATGGCGAGCTTGCCGCCATGATGCCAAAGGCCGGGGGCCAGTATGTGTATCTGCGCGAAGGCCTAGGGCCGCTGTGGGGTTTCCTGTATGGCTGGACGCTGTTTCTTGTGATTCAATCCGGCACTATTGCGGCCGTGGGCGTGGGGTTCGGTAAATTTCTAGGCGTGTTTTTTCCGACAGTCTCGCAGAAGCACTGGCTGTGGCATGTCGGTCACGTTCCGGCCGTGCACTTTGGCCCCATGGTGCTGGGCAATATGGACATTGGGCTACACACGGCCAATCTGGCGGCCATTTTGGTTTTGACCGTGCTCACGGCGGTGAACAGCCTGGGCGTGCGGCTGGGTGCCATCATTCAGAACGTGTTTACATCGGCCAAGGTCATTGCGCTGCTGCTGATTGTGTTTTTTGGCCTGGTGGCGAAGAATGCGACGGCGATTGCGGCCAACTTTGCGCATGGAGCCTTTTGGCACGGGGCGGGATTCTCCACGCTGCACCCGGTCACCGTTGGGGAGGGTGGACCGACGGTGCTTGTGAGTTTGCTCACGATCGTTGCCGTCGTGCAGGTGGGTTCGTTGTTTTCGTCTGACGCCTGGAACAATGTGACGTTTACGGCTGGGGAGATCCAGAATCCTCGCCGCAATCTGCCGTTGTCGCTGGGCATTGGGACGGGTGTTGTGCTGCTGCTTTATATTGCGTGCAACTTCATCTATCTTGCTGTTCTGCCACTCCATGGGGATGTGGCGGCTACGACAATCGTCGGTCGCGGCATCCAGTTTGCGACGGACGACCGCGTTGCGACGGCTGTGATGGAGCAGGCCTTTGCCGGATACGGCGCACGCATTATGGCGCTGGCGATTCTGATCTCCACCTTTGGCTGTGTGAACGGCATGCTGTTGTCCGGCGCGCGCGTGTATTACGCCATGAGCCAGGATGGGCTTTTCTTCAAGGCTGCCGGCCGACTCTCCGCAAAGTCGAAGACACCCGTTGTGAGCCTTTGGGTGCAGTGGTTCTGGACTTGCTTGCTGTGCCTTTCCGGCAGTTATGGCCAGTTGCTGGACTATGTCATCTTTGCGGTCCTGCTGTTTTATATGCTCACGATCGTTGCGCTGTTTGTGCTACGCCGCACGCGTCCAGAAGCGGATCGGCCATACCGGGCGTTTGGCTATCCTGTGCTGCCTGCGCTGTATATCGTGATGGCTGCTTTCATCAGTGTTGTACTCTTGCGATACAAACCCCAATACACATGGCCAGGCCTGTTGATCGTTCTGCTTGGCCTGCCGGTTTACTTCGCCTGGCGCCGCGGTGCCAGTACCTCTCCCGCACACGAAGGATAATGATGGCTCATCTGTTCGCGAAGAAGTCGATGGAATCGCTTATGAGCGAGGCCCATGAAGAGGGAACGCACTCGCTCGAACGGTCGCTCGGTCCCGTGTCGCTGACCATGCTTGGCATCGGCGCGGTCATCGGCGCAGGTATCTTCGTGCTGTCCGGCCTCGGCGCCCATTCCGCCGGCCCCTCACTCATGCTTGCCTTCGTCCTCTCTGGCCTGGGCTGCGCGTTTGCTGGCCTGTGTTACGCAGAGTTCGCCGCCATGATCCCCCTTGCCGGCTCGGCCTATACCTACGCCTACGCCACCCTCGGCGAGCTCTTTGCCTGGATCATCGGCTGGGACCTCACGCTCGAGTACGCCATGGGTGCTTCCACCGTCTCCTCCGGCTGGAGCAACAACTTCGTTGAATTCCTTAACATCTTCGGCCTCCACTTTCCCCTGTGGCTTGCCTACGACCACTGGACGGGGCTGCGCACCGCGCTCGAACGTGTCTCCCGCGCCAGCCTTGCCGCCACCAGCCCTAACCTGCACCCCGGCACCAAGCCGTTCAGCGACGCGCTCGCCGGCATGATGTCCCAACCGTCTGCGGCGCTCGTGCAGCAGGCACATACGATGCTCAATGCACCACATATGTTCGGTGTCGAGATTGGCGTCAACCTGCCGGCGTTCATCATCGCGCTGCTAATCACCGCCATCCTTGTCATCGGCATCCAGGAATCGGCGAAGTTTAACGCCGGCATCGTCATCATGAAGCTTACGGTCGTGCTATTCGTGCTCGGCCTGGGCTCTCATTACGTGAACCGCGCCAACTGGGGAACCGACTGGCACAGCTTCGCGCCTTTTGGAGTTGGTGGCATCGGCCTCGCCGCCGGTCTCGTCTTCTTCAGCTACATCGGCTTCGACGCCGTCTCCACTACCGCTCAGGAAGCCATCAATCCCCAGCGTGACATGCCCATCGGCATCATTCTCTCGCTATCCATCTGCACGGTCCTTTACATCGGCGTCGCTGCTGTCCTCACCGGCATGGTGCCATGGCAGACCATCAACATCGAAGCCCCGCTCGTCCGCGCCTTCCTTGAGTACAACGTCGGATGGGCCGCAAACGTTGTCACCATCGGCTCCATCGCTGGCCTTACCTCCGTTATGCTCGTCATGCTCCTCGGCCAGTCCCGCGTCCTCTACGCCATGGCCAAGGACGGCCTGCTTCCGCGCAAATTCTTCGGTGACATCCATCCACGCTTTCGCACACCGTGGAAGGGGACCATCCTCGCCGGCATCCTTGCTGCCATCGTCGGTTCCGTCACCCCCATCGACGACATCGGCAAGATGGTCAATATCGGCACGCTGCTGGCGTTTGTCATCGTGTGCGTCGCAGTCATGATGCTGCGGAAGTCCGACCCGGACCGCCCGCGACCCTTCCGTGCACCGCTGGTGTGGCCGGTGCCGGTCGTGCCTATTCTCGGCATCCTGTTTAACGGCTACATGATGTTCAAACTTGGGCCGGCCAACTGGATTCGGCTTGTCGTCTGGCTCCTCATTGGCCTTGTCGTCTACTTTGCGTATAGCCGAAGGCACAGCCGCGTACAGCAGTTGCTTGATCCGTCGCTGGCTGCAAGCGTTGCTGCCGACTGACCTGGGTTCAACAGAGCAGGGTCGCTGGTGGGGCAATCGCGTGAGCGCCTTTCCTTATTTCGCTTTGGCTGTTTACGTGTCGCCTGACTGTCACATCAAGGTTTGAGCCTTGCTGGGTCCACCTGCACCGTCGCGATATGGTCCGGGTCGTCGCGCAGACGCAGGTAGAGGGTGTGGCCGTCCGCGGGCCGCGGCACCTGCAGCGTACCCTGAGCGAATCCCGCCGGGACAGTGACTGCCTGTTCAAAGCCTGGTGTTGCAGAGACAGCATCCAGCAGGTACAGATCTGAACCGCTGACTGTGCACGGTACAGAAGCAGGTTCCACGGCGACGGCAGAAGATGGTGCGCCGCTTTCCGTTGTAGGACCGAGTACGGACGAATGCTGCGCTGGGCCAAGCTTTGCAACGCAACTGAAGGTGTGGAGCACCGGTGTACGAGTCAGCGTGCCCAACGCGACCCAGTCAGAGGCAGATCCGTCGTCTGCCAGCGCGCGCGCCTGCAGCGGACCGAATCCTGAGGGGCCAAAAGTCTCCATCGGCTTCACGTAACCGAGTGCGGTCCTCGCATCCTGCAGCACAAGTGTGTTGTCCTGCAGTGAGAGCGTCGTCGACGCAGATCCATCCACTGCGGCTACCTCGATCTTTTCCGTGCGCGCAAAGCGCGCCGGCGACTCCGACCGTAGCGCCACAGTCAGCCGGCCATCCAGCGGTATGGCGTGGGGGTCGCCTAGCGTAATGGGCAGACCAGCCTGTATTGAAGGCTGAAACGACGAATTGAGCAGAGTGACCGAAGGACGCGCCGCAACGATGTGGAACGGTGCATGCAATTGGCGTCCATCCTTCAGGAGGATTCGTGCGGTACCCTGATCGCCGGTTTTAAACGGCGTGCGCTTTCCGTCCGTGCTGTTTGCCGCTTCAAGCCGCAACGATCGGTCGTCTGGTGCACCATCCTGCGAGGGCGTAAACGCCACACCGTTGATCTGGGCGTCTTTTACTCCCAACAGGCCCGTGCCACGCAGGGTCAGGAAGGTGTCGCCGGCATGTGCCGTAGCAGCCTCCACCTGAACTGCATCGGCATACGCGGTCACCGGAACTTTTTGCAGCTGCCCGTCGCCGAACTGCCGAATGGCAAGCGTTAGACCGCCTGGTGCGGCCTTTTCCAGCCGCAGCTTTACCTTCACGCTCGGTCGTTGTGGGCCTTCGTCCAGGTGCCATTCCAGGGGCGTTTTGGCCCCGCCATCTGCGAAGTCGATGGACTGCACACAGGCTGTGCCTGTGCTGGAGAGGTCGACGGTGTTCGAACGACCGGTGAACAGATCCCCCTGGGTGGTTACACTCCACTCCCGGCCAGGCTGTCGCTGCAACGCCAGCGTCGGGCCTTCAAACCGATCGAAGCCCCAGAAGCCACGCACCACACCGGTGCCCTGCATGGCGCCGGGAAGTAGGCTGGCGTCAACCTCATCGACGAAAGCCGGAATGGCGGCTGACGGCGTGGCTGCGGCGGTAGTTCCGCGCGCCTGCGGTGCTGCCGCCACCAAGGGCTTGCGCGGCGCAGTATTGCTAACAAGCAGGCCACCCTCGTAGGCATCCGGCACCAGTGGCAGGTCTGTGCGGCCATCTGGTCCTGGTTCGTTCAGGTGCAGCACCAGGTCGTGGGCAAAGCCGGTTGCAAAAACCAATGGCGCACCCACCAGCGGCAGCACCAGACGTGGCTGCAGCAGGCAGGACACATGCCGCGCATCCTGCAGTTGAAGGGGTGGCGACACCGCCCTTTGAATCGCCGGCAAGGCAATCACGATCACGGATTTTGGATTGTTGAATGAAGGTGCGGTGTTGAGCCGCAGGTTCAGCGCATCCCCATCTGGGAAGGCAATTGCCGGGATGTACTGGTACTTTGCCGTATGCAGTCCTGTGAGCAGGCGCACCACGTCCAACACCGTTCCCACATACGCGGAATACGCGCCGGCACCGCCAGCCGTGGCTACCGGCGTGCCCGCCACGGCGCCAATAAGGTCACTGGTCGGCCCGGTAGTCAGCATTTGAGCCATGGTCTGCCCGTGGCCATCGTCCAGCAGCAACGCCGATCCACTCTGGCCGAGGCAGTCGGCCTGCTGGTCGGCCGCTCGCTTGAAGCAGTCCTCGTTCGGCTTGAGTTGCAGAGTTGCGGCCAGCTTATGGCTGTGGTCGAGCAGGTCAGCCGGAGACCCCGGCGCCACTTGTTTGATCGCCTGTGCATAACGCTCTATCCGCGACTGTTCGAACGAGGCCTCATTCAAATCCTGCGATGCACGAACGAAGGTTCCCGGCCGGCCACGCACGGCAGACTTCAGCGTGGAGAAGTCTCCACCGGTCTCTGGTGCGATAAAGATGAGCGCTTGCTGCGCCTCATCCGGCACGGTCACCGTGATGCCTTCGTTGTGCGTCTGGTCCTTCCAGGTCTCCACACGGGTAAACCATTTGTCCGGCGGTGGATTCGTCGCACCCCTTAGAAAAGCGACGACCAGCAGCAGGTGCACCGATTGCGTGGACGGCAGGTCCGCGTGAATCTGCAGCTTGTCCCCGGCCTGCAGGTTCGGGACACTTGCAATGGGCAGCGACTGATCACCGCGTACCACATGCACGTCGACCCTGGGCCCAAGCAGGTCGAAGCGCCCCGTCTGTCCCTGCACGGGAGGGGCAAGGACAAGCGAAATCACCGCCAGGGCAGGGAACCAGCGAAGCCGTTGCAGTCGTGTTTGCTCAACCATTGCTGCTTTAGACGGCGCGCGCGCTTTCGGCGTCGCATGGGTTGCGAACACCGTGCAAGGCTCAGGCAACTGGGGTCTGCGACACCGCGTTCAGCAGTTCCGCATTTGTCATGCGCGCAGACGGGTGATCACTTGCAATGACGCCGTCGCGAATGGTGACGACCCGGTGGGCGTGCTCAGCGATGTCAGGCTCGTGCGTCACCAGCACAATGGTGTTGCCTCGCCGGTGGAGTTCCTCAAAGAGTCCCATGATCTCTACACCAGTCTTGGAGTCCAGATTTCCAGTGGGTTCATCGGCAAGGATGATCGATGGCGAATTGACAAGCGCGCGTGCGATTGCCACGCGCTGCCGCTGACCGCCGCTCATCTCGTTCGGTTTGTGACTCATGCGGGTTCCGAGGCCTACTGACTCCAGCACAGCCTTGGCACGCGTGATCCGCGCATCCGCACCGGTGCCGTTGTAGATCAACGGCAACTCCACATTGTGCAGGGCAGTTGCACGCGCCAACAGGTTGAAGGTCTGGAAGACGAAGCCGATTTCTTTGTTGCGGATGCGCGCAAGTTCATCGTCATTGAGACGAGACACATCGTGACCGTTTAGGCAATACATACCCTGCGATGGGGAGTCCAGGCAGCCGATAAGGTTCATCAGTGTGCTTTTGCCCGAACCGGATGGCCCCATGATTGCCACATACTCATTGTGTTTGATCTGCAGGTTCACGCCGCGCAGCGCATGCACCTCCTGGTCACCCATGGAATACGTCTTCCACAAGTTGTTCGCGACAATGACATTGCGTGGTTCGTCGCATGGGTTCAGGGCTAGTGGTGCGGTAACGGTTACCATGTTTTCGTTTTCTACCCTGGCGCTTTACGCCGGTGCCTGTTTAGGAAAGGTGCCACACGAACTCTCACCCGTATGGAGCTTCAGTTAAGAGCCGGCTTCTGCGGACCCACCCTCTGGCGTTACATCGAGTTTGATGGGCGTGCCGCTGTGCAGGGTACGTAGGGTTTTGAATCGACCGCTCACTACCTCATCACCCGGCTGCAAGCCGCTCAGCACCTGGATCTCAGTTGCACCGGTAACGCCGGTGCTCACCGGCCTGAACTCGGCACGCATCTTCTTGCCGTCGTGCAGAACGACAAAGACACCCTGTTGTTGCTGTGCGGCAGAACCTTTCGTCGCCGCAGCGGCTGTGTCAGGATGTTCTGGTGCCTTGCCCTTGTTCTTTGCGAAGACAGCCTCCTGCCCTGGGTCTCGCGAGATGAGGGCCTGCAGCGGCAGCACCGTAGCGTTGTCGACGGACGCTGTCCGGATCTTTGCCGTAGTGGACAGACCGGGGCGCAGGTCGTCATTCTTCTGTGTGCTCACGTTATCCAGCGTCACCACAATCTTGAAGTCCTTTGCCTCTTCGGTGCCGGTAGTGGACTGAGACGTGGCGATACCCGTTGTGCGCAAGAGAGCCTGGTCGCCCACTTCTGTCACGTGGCCCTTGTAGACTTTGCCGGGCAGTGCATCCACCGTCACATCCGCTGATTGCCCGAGCTTTACGCTCACGACGTCGGTCTCATCCACCTTCACTTCGGCGGTAATCACGCTCATGTCCGCAACGGTCATCAGCGTCGATCCCTGTGCGTTTTGGATGCCGGTCACCATGGTTTCGCCTTCGCGTACGGGCACATTGGTCACCAGGCCATCGTAAGGCGCGCGCGAGATGGTCTTGTCGAGCGCATCGTAATTTGCGCGTTGCGATGCAACGGCCTGGTTCACATGTCCGCGTGCTGAATCAGTCTGTGCCTTGGCCTGCGACACTGCGGCCTCACGCTGCTGCACAGTTGCCACGTCCACATCGTAGGCAGCCTTTCGCTGGTCGAAGTCCTGCTTGGAGACCAGCTTGTTTTGGTACAGCTGCTGATACCGGTCAAAGTCGAATTTTTTCTGTTCCAGGTCGGCCTTACTCTGTGCCAGGTTTGCCGCAGCCGTCCGTTCAGCAGCCACGTAGCTGCTAACGTCTGTCTTGCTGGCAGAGATGGAGGCGCTCTGGGCCGCGACGGTTGACGTGGGTTGCACGTTCTCAAGAGTTGCCAATACCTGGCCGGCCTTCACGTGATCGCCCTCTTTTGCGTACAGGTGCGTGATGCGGCCAAAGGCCGTCGCACCAATGTTGACGTAAGTCTTGGGCTTGATCTGGCCGGTACCGCTGACCAGTGAAACCAGGTCCTCCCGCGCAATCTTCGCTGTGGTCACGGCAGTGACTTCGCCACGGTTATGCAGAATGGTCCCTGTGACCGCACCGGCCAGCACCAATACGGCAGCAATACTCAGCACAATCTTCTTTGTCTTCGTCATACGCCTCATCAGAACCGGTTTGCCCGGTCTGCCTGCCCACGTTTGTGTATGCAGAGTGTAGTACGGTTGAGGCGCATCCATAGTTCCGAGGGGCCGAATTCATAGTTCCAGGCGGCCGAATCATTGAGAAGCGGGCACGGGCCGGGGATGGCAGACCGCAAACCCGACCCGCTTTCCTTCAGTTCGGCGACGCGTCTCACCCGCACGCTCTTTGTCCGTGGCACACGTGCTTGAACTCCGGTGCATTCTTTTTGGTTACTGCCGCCGTGGTGCCTTTACAAGCTAATAGAATAAAGCGGAGCGGGTTGTCGCTCGAGAGTTGGCTGGTTGATGATGCAGGCAAGGAAAACGAAATGCGCCACCGTTGTGTTCCTGGCTGGATTGGTAGCGGGAGCGACGGTTGTGCGCGCCCAGGCCGCCGGACAGCCACAAGCGCCCGCGATGGAAGATCCCAGCGGTAAGGTCGTGAAGAGCCAGCCTGCAGACGAAAAGCCGGATCCCACCAAGCGACGTCTTTCGGACAGGGAGCAGGTGCAGCAACAAAAATACCTGCGCAGCGAGCTAAAGGGTGACAGCCCATGGAAGAAGTGGCTCGATCAGGACGTCGTCTGGATCATCTCCGACCAGGAGGTGCAGGCGTTCAAGAGCCTGAAGAACGATGAAGAACGCGAGCAGTTCGTCGAGAACTTCTGGTTGCGGCGCAATCCCAATCCAGAGTCGCCGGACAATGAGTTTCGCGAGCAGCACTATGCTCGTATCGCCTTCGCCAACGAACACTACGCTGCTGGCAAGCCGGGGTGGAGAACTGACCGCGGTCATATTTATATCGCCTACGGTAAACCGGATTCGATCGACTCACACCCTAGCGGTGGCAACTACGAGCGGCCCATTGAAGAGGGCGGTGGCAGCACCAGCACCTTTCCGTTTGAGGTGTGGCACTACCGCTACCTTGAGGGTGTAGGCGATAATATTGACCTGGAATTTGTAGATAGCTGCCAGTGCGGCGACTACCACTACACCATTGATCGCTCCGAGAAGGACGCGCTGAAGCACACCCCAGGCGCGGGACAGACGCTATACGAACAGATGGGCCAGTCGTCAAAGAAGGATCGTTTCTCGAGCGGTGGTATCGAGCAGCTAGGCAACGGCCCGATGGCTGCGTCACAGCAGAGCAAGCAGTTCGACCGCATCTCGCTGGCTTCCAAGATTTTTGCTCCTCCTGTAATTAAGTTCAAAGATCTGGAGCAGTACATCGGTTCGGCGCAGATTCTGAAGGGACCGCCATTTCAGTTCGACGTGCGGACAGACTTCGTCAAAGTGACCAACGACACCGTGCTGATGCCGGTCACTCTGCAGATCCGCAACAAGGATGTCACCTTCACGACTAAGGACAGCGTCTCGACCGGTACCGTCAACATCCTCGGCCAGGTGTCAAACATCAATCACCGTATCGTTCAAACCTTTGAGGATACGGTCACGGTGCAGGTACCCAGCGAGTTTCTTGCACGCGAGCAGGCCAACCGGAATCTTTACTGGAAGTCGCTACCGCTTCGCTCCGGCATGTACAAGGTGGACATCGTCATTAAGGACGTCAACAATCCGGATCACATCGGTACATGGCGTCGTTCGGTAAACGTGCCCAAATACGATGATGAGCGGCTTTCGGCGTCGTCGCTGATCCTAGCGTCAACGATGGTGCGGGTTCCAACGAAGGAGATCGGCGCCGGAAACTTTGTCATCGGTAACACCAAGGTAGTTCCCAGCGTGTCCGCAGGACCAACCGTTCCCGTCAGCTTTAAGCGGAATCAGAACCTAAACTTCTGGATGCAGGTGTACAACCTTGGGATCGACGAGAAAAGCCGTCAGAACAACGCTCAAATTGAATATGAAGTGATGGATTTAGCCACGAACAAGGCAGTTCTGGAGTCCTCGGAATCGACCACCAAGGTCAATCCGAACGCCGATCAGGTTACCCTGGAAAAGAGCATGCCGCTTGCGTCGCTGCAACCAGGCAAGTACCAGGTACTCATCAAAGTAAATGATGGTGTCGCCGGGCAACAGATTTCTCAGTCAGCGCCGTTCACAGTAGAATAACGCAGTTGGCAAATGCGGAGATGCACTAAGGAAAGACTAGAGCGCAGACAGAATTGCGATTTCGGCTTTTGATGAACATCTAGTCCAGGTTCGTACGAATGAACTTCTGGGGAGACAGACAGGACGCATAGAGGGTTCTAGACGCGGTGAAGCGGTCTATACTTCAGGTCGGTACTCAGGGCACTCTGGCTATGCTGGTGTTACCGGCATGCCTCTCAGTCGTTTGCCAAGTGGCACTGGGGCAGCGCGTAGGTGCCTTTTCTGCAGGCACCATCACCGGAACCATCGTGGACACTGAAGGTGTGCCGCAGATGGGTGCACTGGTTCAGTTGTTGCTGCCGGACACTACGCTTGCTGCAACAGCGATGACCGACGCGCAGGGCCGATACCGGCTCATGCAGGTCAACCCCGGTAACTACCGCGTCCGGGTAAGCGCCGCGCTTTTCCTTCCAGTGGTTCGCAGGCATCTGGTGATCGCCGGCAATAGTCGTGCCGTAGTGAACATGACGCTGTCGACCATGCTTTCAAGCACGGAGTGGCTGCCTGCTACGCGGCGCACGGCTGGCGAGGGCGATGACGACTGGATGTGGACAATGCGCTCATCCACCATGCGTCCCGTGTTGCGGTTGGCCAAGGATGATGAAGGCGTTGCGACCAGCGGCAGTGTGAGCAGCAGTGCCGAGCAACCCCGTGCCTTTCACACGACGGGTCGTTTGACCGTGCAGGACAACGAAGGCGGGTTTGCACGCGGCGGCACCCACAATGTTCTCTCCGTGGTCCGCCGCAGTGGCGACACGGTGTCACTCTTGCGCGCTGACCTTTCCGGGCCCCGTACACCGTTTCCTGTGAGCCCGTCTGCCGACCTGACAGTAGGCTGGGAGCGCACCCTGCCGTTTGCCGGGACGTCACGTACGGTACTGACTTACAGTGCGCATCCCGAGGTTCAGGGTGACGCGCTGCAGCCCGCGTATAAGGCTTCGGGCCTTCAGATGGCGGTGCTTCGCAACGCTCAACGCATGAACATTGGGGATACGGTCCGTCTTGACGCCGGAACCGTAACGCGCGACGTAAATCTTGTCGGAAACAGCTTCACCGTCGAGCCGTTTCTGCATCTCGCCGTCCACCCATCCAGCGGTGTGGTCATTGCTTACACGTATACCCAATCCCGCGGGAACGAATCGCTTGATGATTTGGATCGTGTACGGCCGACTCCGGCAGCGGCGCTCATCCACAGCGGTCGCGTGCAGATTGAGCGCGGTAGCCATCAGTCGCTCGGTGTGTCCACGAGTCTCCCACACAGGGGGGTAGTAGAGCTAGCTGTCTTCAGCGATCGCATTGCATCACCGGCCGTGAACGGTATTGGCGTGCTGCCTGCGGCGGATGCGCTCGCGAGTGCGACTGCAACAGATCCGACGACTGCCAGCTTCTTGGTTGCGGCTCGCGACTACCAGGCCACGGGCATTCGCATTGTGGTTCAGCAGCCCGTTACTGATAGCGTTGCTCTAAATGCTTCCTTTGCTGACGGTCGTGCATTGCGTTCCAACGTCGCCGCGGACAGCACGCTCGAGCAGGTCGTTTCCGGTCTTCAGGGTGAAAATACTATTGCTGCTACCGTCGGCGTCGATGGTCATTTCCAGCGGTCAGGCACTATCGTTCGCGCAGGGTACCGTTGGCAAGATGAGTCGACACTCACCGCTGTGGACCGGTTCCGCAGCTTGGATGACACAGCATATCTTCATTGCCAACTGCGGCAGTCACTCCACGCTCTTCCGCTGCTGCCTGCCAATCTTGAGGCTGTTCTGGAAGTGCAAAACCTCCTCGCCGAGGGGTACCAGCCGTTTGTTTCCCACGACGGCCACACACTGTATCTGGCGCAGTCTCCAAGGGTGCTGCAGGCCGGACTTTCCTTCTCGTTTTAGTGACAACACATCGGTCGGCATGTATTTGGTAGGTCTGCCGGGCTGTGGTATCGTACTCTGAGTAAGTGCAAGAGGAGTCAGAGAGCGTCACAGCTTTCCTCCCCATCTCGCATTATGGACGCGTAGCTCAACTGGCAGAGCATTCGACTCTTAATCGACAGGTTGTAGGTTCGATTCCTACCGCGTCCACCA
>CAHJWI010000048.1 GCA_903642225.1 Acidobacteriaceae bacterium
GAATGGTGTCTACCGTGTAAAAGGTCTTGAGGATCTCCTCGTCAGTGCGCAGGCCGAGCGCGCGCAGGAAAATGGTGCCGAGAAACTTGCGCTTGCGATCGATGCGGACGTAGAGGGTGTTCTTCTGGTCGTACTCGAACTCGACCCAGCTGCCGCGGTAGGGGATGATCTTGCCGAGGAAGTAGGTGCGGTTGTTCGCCGTCTCAAAGAAGACGCCGGGCGAGCGGTGGAGCTGCGACACAATGACGCGCTCTGTCCCGTTGACGATGAACGTGCCGTTGGCACTCATCAAGGGGATGTCGCCGAAGAAGACTTCCTGCTCCTTCATGTCGCGCAGGGTCTTGACGCCGGTTTCGGGGTCTTTGTCGTAGATCTTGAGACGGATGGTGACCTTGAGCGGGGCGGAGTAGGTCATGCCGCGCTCTTCGCACTCGGCCTGGTCGTACTTGAGCTGGAGACCGACGGGGTCGCCGCACTTGTTACAGAAGTCGGGGGTGTTCCGGTTGTAGGTTCCGCAGAAATGGCAGAGGACATCGCCCGGGTGGAAGGGGTCGGTGATGACCATGTGGCCGCAGTTGACGCAGGCTGTGCGCAGGTGATTCAGCCCCTTGAGATAGCCGCACTTACACTCCCAGTTGCCGATGGAATAATCGACGAACTCGAGCTCTGAGACGTTGCGGAAGTCGGTGATGGGAAAGACGGAGGTGAAGACGGACTGGAGCCCGTTGTCTTCGCGCTCCTGGGGGAGCTTGTCCATCTGGAGGAAGCGCTCGTAGGAGCGGCGCTGGACCTCGATGAGGTTGGGGATCTGGATGGCTGTGGGGATTTTGGAGAAGTCGAGCCGGGTGCGGAGGGCACGGGTTGCCATGCTGTTTGCCATACGGGTGGTAGCTCCCTTTGTGGTCCTGCCGAGACCTCTAATCGGTAGGCATGCCGCATCTCTCTCGGCGAGCCGCTGATTGGAGTCCGAAGTGCCGTGGTGAGGCGGCAGACTTCGTGGAGTGGTTGCGCTTGTGGTGTGCCTGGATCGTTTCTCGGGTCGAACCTGGCGCGCGGTGAATCCGGGTGTCCGGATGAGAGTAGAGCGAAGCTTTATGAGTGGAGCGCCGCTAACGTAAGAGCGGGTGGTCGTACTGCGGGTGCGCTAGACGCGAAGACGCCCAAGGGGACAAGGATCCCCGTGAGCGCAAGAGCCGACTTTTGCACTGAATCAATGATCTTGAGAATACCTGCCGCCCTGCCGAGACCTGCGTTGCCCCGGAATTGCTGCCGCTGTGGTGCTGTGAGCACGCTTTGAATCCCGCCGCCCGGATCCAGAGGTGGCCGACTCTCAATGAGCCGGAGACTACATGTGAGTTGGGTGCCGGAGCGACGTTACGCAGAGCCACGCTGAACGGTTGATGCCCAAATACGAAAGTACGCCGATGACTAGAGAATTGCAAACGGCAAGCACAGAAAGGCGGCTTCCGGCGTGATGCCGGAAGCCGCGCACACCGAAGTTACTTGATTTCGACGGTTGCGACGCCTTCGAACTTCTTGGCAACCGCAGCTGCCTCGTCCTTGGAAACATTCTCCTTGATCGGCTTGGGTGCGCCGTCCACGAGATCCTTCGCTTCCTTGAGGCCGAGAGCGGTGACTTCGCGCACGGCCTTGATGGTGTTGATCTTGTTCGCGCCGGCATCCTTCAGGATGACGGTGAACTCGGTCTTTTCTTCCACCGGCGCTGCTGCTGCCGCGCCGCCGCCGGCGGGGGCTGCAACGGTTGCGGCTGCCGCCGAAACGCCGAGGCGCTCTTCGAGCTTCTTGACGAGTGCCGACGCCTCGAGGAGGGTCAGGCTAACGATCTGGTCTTCCAACTGCTGCATGTCTGCCATAGTAGTTCTCCGTATGTGTGATCGAACTTGGTGGTGCCTGATTTGTTTCTGCCGACGCGGTACCTTGCGGCGGTTGCGTCGCCTTGCGAGGTTTCCGATGCGCCCAGACTGCGCACCCCGCAAAGCATCCGCGATCTTTTATGCGCCTTCGACGGGTGCCTCAGTGGCGGCAGCTTCGGCCTGCGGTGATGCACCTTCGGTATCCGCTTCGGCAGGTACTGCTTCTGCGACAGGCGTTGCTTCCGCAGCTGGAGCAGAGGCCTCCGCGACAGGAGCGTCCGTGGTTGCATCAGCGGCGGGGGTGGCTGCCGGCGCGGCGCCCGCGGCGAACTTGTCGGCCTGGACTGCCTGGTCGACGACGACGGCGAGGTTGCGACCGGTGGCGTTGATCACGGTGGCCAGGCGGGTTGCCGGGGAGTTGATGAGGAAGAGGAGCTTGGAGAAGAGCTCTTCCTTGCCGGGCAGCGTTGCGAGGTTGTTGATCTCTGCGACATCGATGATCTTGCCGTCTACGATGCCGAGCTTGAAGGTGAACTGCGCGTTGTCCTTGACCCAAGTGCTGAGGGCCTTGGCGAGCGCAACCGGATCGCCGGCGGTATAGGCGACGGACGAGACACCCTTGAGCCCGCCCAGTGCATCGGCGATCTCGCTGTCTTTTGCAGCGATAGGTGCAAGCTTGTTCTTGACGACGTGGTAGTGGCCGCCTGCCTCGCGGATGACCTTGCGCAACTCGAAGTCCTTGCTGGCGGTCATTGCGGAAAAGGTGCCCACGATTGCGGAGGTGGCGCCTTTGAGCTCAGTGGTGAGCGTGGCGACTTTCTCGATCTTCTTTGCCCTGGTCAATGCCATGATCGTTAACCCTTAGCTTCTTTGTCTTGCTGCGCGCGAGGACGCATGCGTGTTCTGGAGCGGCCGGAGCCGCTGAATGCTTACGCCTTGCCTGCGATGTCGACGACGGCCTGGTCGATTTCGACGCCGGGACCCATGGTAGAGGACATGAAGATACCCTTGACGTATTTGCCCTTTGCGGCCGCCGGCTTTGCCTTCACCACCGAGGTGATGACGGTCATGGCGTTGTCGATGAGCTTCTGCGGATCGAAGGAAGACTTGCCGACCGGGACGTGGACGAGCGCAGTCTTGTCAGTGCGGAACTCGACCTTGCCGGCCTTGATTTCTTTGACGGCGGAGGCGACGTCGGTGGTGACGGTGCCGGTCTTCGGGTTGGGCATGAGGCCCTTGGGACCGAGCACCTTGCCGAGACGACCGATGGAACGCATCATGTCGGGTGTGGCGATGAGGGCGTCGAAGTCGGTCCAACCCTCTTTCTGAATGCGCTCGACGAGCTCTTCGCCGCCGACGATGTCTGCGCCGGCTTCGGTGGCGAGGCGCTGGTTTTCGGCGGTGGAGATGACGGCGACGGTCTTGGTTTTGCCGAGGCCGTGGGGCAGGATCACGGTGCCGCGGACCATCTGGTCGGCGTGGCGGGGATCGACGCCGAGGCGCAGGGTGAGATCGACATTTTCGTCAAACTTGGCGAACTTGATCTTTTGGATGAGTGGGATTGCGTCGGCGAGCAGATAGGGGCGAGCTTCAACGCCTGCGCGTGCCTTGACTGTATTTTTGGAAAGCTTGCGTGCCATGTGGTACTTCCTTCAAGTGGTCTCCCACCGCCGGAACCTCTGGATAAAGCGGGCTGATTGATTGTTCTAGCCCAGTGGGTATGCCTCGGGTCGAGCCGCAGGTTTGTTCCCTGCTTCAACGAGGGCCCCACCCTTCATCCGCAGTGCGACTTTCGCACTGAACCCGCCCCGAATTGCTTTTCTTCAACTGCTGGGGGACGAGCCGTTCGGCCGTGGTGATAGACGCATCCGGTTCGGTTTACCTGCCCCGGGTGCGAAGTAATGTGAGGACCGGCGGTACAGGACACGCACGGAGGCTCAACAGCACTGTTATCAAGATAGGTTTTTACAAAGAGATTGTCAAACCCGGCTGATGGAACGTGCGGATTGGCTGGGCTGCGCCGGGGCATATCTAAAGCCGGAGATTCCCTACTGCTTGACGATGGCGTTATAGCCATCGCCAAGCAGTCGCTGGCGCATGGCATCGGCGTCTTTGCGTGTGGCAAAAGGGCCGACCTGAACGTGGATAAGCTTGTCTGCTTCGCCGGGCCGTGCAACGACGCTGTAACCGCGGCGCTTGAGAGCGCTGAGCAAAACATCTGCGTCTTCCTGGTGGCTGACGGCGGCAATCTGCACGTAACTGGGAACTCCTCCCGAGGCGACGGCGGCGGAAAGGACGGAGGTGGGTACCGGAACCGGGACAGATGCGGGCCTGCGCTCGATAGGCACCGGCGACGTTGCAGAGGCCGTGTTTGCCACGGCAGTGTGGGCAGGCCTGGGTGCGATGGGGACCGTGGTTGGAACAACGACGAGCGTGGGATCGGAATTCTTCGCGGTCGCCGCAGGCTTATACGCCTGAGTGGAAGCATTACGGTTGGCAGCGTCGGCCTGCGACTGGGACATGTAGCCGGGAATTGCCTGGATGGCGGGTGCGGACGGTGAGGGTTTGGAGGCGGCTACGTCGGCTGCGGTGTCAGATGACGGTGCGACGGCGGCTGTCGCCTCCGCAGTGGCCTGGCCGCTTTTGCGGCCCATGCTGTAGCCGAAGCCAAAGAAGACGGCGCAGACGAGGGCGAGGGCGATGAACATGCCCAGTACCGTGCCCGTGCTGAGGGTGAACTCGCGGTCAGCCTCTTTTTCGCTGTAGGTAGGGGCGTCGTCGCGCACGGAGCGGCGTTCAGAACCGCGTCCCGGCAGGCGTACATCGTCATTCCGATCGTCCAACAGGCTGTTCATGGGTCGTGTCTCTTAGAAAGACGGGTGGCGAACAGATCGCTCGCCAGGGAGCCGCGGTTAGAAGTGGTAGAAGAAACCGACCACGGGTTCAGCGGTCGAGGTGAGTTGCTTAGTCTTGAGGTAGTTCTGGCCAAAGTCCGGTGCAAGGAAGAAGACCTGGCGGAAGCCCAGACGGAAGCCGAAGTCCTTTGTAAGCTCTGAGTCCACTCCCAGCGAGTAATAATACGCGGCGCGGGCCTGAACCGGCAGGCTCGCGCCGCCGTTCTTGGTGGGCTTGAACTCGATGCTGCCGGCACCACCGCCCACAAATGGCTGTACACCGAAGATGGGATGCGGCGGTTTTGCAACATAGCCAAGGGTGAACTCATTGACGGTGCTTTGCGCTTTGAAATTTAGCGGGTAGCCAGCGGCGGTACTGCCATCTGGCGTAAACGTAAACGTTTCAGCGTATTTTGCGAACGTGTAATTGAACTCGCCGCCCACATAAGGAGACTTCTGGCCACGGAGGGTAGCGATGACGCCCACGGTGTTACCTGCACTTTGGTGAAGCGTGGGTTGGGTAACGACGCTGGTGTTCTGCGTGGGGCCGGAAACACTGCCATTGAGGATGCCGATGGCGGACACACCAAGATCGAAATGGCTAAGCAGCCGGTTCAACGAGGTTTGGGCCGCCGTGGTTGTTTGCGCGTGCGCGCGCCCTGCGAAGACTCCGAGAACAACGAGAGCCATACTGCCCATGCGAAACTGCTTTGACATCGACTGCAAAACCTCACGCCGGCCAACCTCGCCAGTTACCCTTGAGTTTACGTTAATGGAGAGAGAAGCCGGGCGTGAAATGGCCCCGCGGCAGTGTGCGCGTGCCGAGTCAGGTGCCTTGCAGGCCGGGCAGGGGTGCAACTTCGAGCACTGTGCCGTGAGCGCGCTCAACCTTGACGGGTTCGCCGGCCGCCAGAAAGGCCGCGTCGGGGCTGATTTTGGCGCGCCAAAGTTCGCCGCGAACAAGGATTTCGCCTTCAGGGGCGAGTGCCGTCTGGGTGACGGCGAGCCAGCCGAGCATGGCCTCTGCGCCGGTGCGCACCTTGGCGCGGCGCGCGCGCAGACCCAGCATGAGTAAACCGGCGGTAATGCCGCCGAAGCCGATTCCCGCCCCGATGGCCGTTCCCCAGTTGACCTCAAGTTCGGGGATGGGGCCGTCGACGAGCAAGCGCAGGCCGATGACGAGGAACGTCATGGCGACAAGGGCAAAGATGAATCCACGCTGAAAGTGGGCTTCAGCCAGGATCAGGATGCCGGCAAGGAGTAGCAGCAGCACTGCATCCCACCGCAGGGGCATGTGCAGGAGCGCATACATGGCAAGCAGGACGAGGAGGACGCCGGCGGCACCAGGCACGACGCCGCCGGGTGTATTGACCTCAAGGTAAATGAGCAGGCCGCCGAGTGCGAGCAGGAGCACGGTCAGGTCGGGGTTCATGAGGGCACGCATGACGTGCTCGCGCGCAGTCATGGGCACATTGAAGAGCTGCGCGTTGCGGAGGTGCAGGACCTCTGTTGCTCCGTTGACGCGTGTGATGGTGGTGCCGTCGATCTGGTTGAGAAGCTCCTGTTCGGTGGGGGCGACGGCGTCGACTACACCGTTTTGCAAGGCCTGGGCTGCCGACAGCCGATTTTGCTGGAACATAGGGACGATGCCGGCAAGAGGCCGGCCACGGCTGACGGCGTTGGCTTTGAGGTCGGCCTGCAAAGATGCGTTTTCGAGATTGGCGTCGTGGTGCCGCGAAGAGCCCTGGATGATGGGGAGGAGTGCACAGTCTGGATGGATGGCGCGCAGATCACCGGCCTGGAGCAGACGAAGACCTTCGCCGCTGATATGGGTCCGGGGTTCTCTGAGGTAGACAACGACCGGGACGGCGGATTTCTGGATGCTGAGCGCCATGCTTTTGGCGCTGTCGGAGAGACCGCCGGGTGTACTCAGGTTGAGCAGGATGAGAGCGGGGTGCAGTTTAGCCGCGGCATCGAGCGAGCCACGCAGATCGTCCGCGCTGACATCCTGAAGGGTGTCGTGGAAGACGATCTCAACCACAAGGGGAACGGGCGCGGGACGCACGGATGCAGACTGGGCACCCCGCGCCGGGCTAAGGGCGGCGAGCAGCAGAGCCAAGCCGCAAAGCAGAACGGCGGACAGTCGGCGATTGCCTGATTTGTGCAAGTGGGTGTCGCTCTGGCCGTGTGACGGCGCTGCGGTGGTCATGGAGTCGTTTGACCTCTGGCGGCGAGGGTGTTGCGCAGGTAGAGTGCGGCGGCGTTGCGGGGTTCAAGTGTGAGCGCGTTGCTGACGTCGCCGGCGCTGCTTTTGAGCTGGCCGCCCTGCAATTCAATGCGGGCGAGCAGAAGATAGCCGGCGACGGATGGTTTAAGCTGCACGGACTTCTGGGCCTCGACGCGTGCGTCGGCGGCGTTGCCGGAACGCTCGCGTACTTCTGCCAGGCCGAGGTGTGCCACAGGGGACTGCGGGTCGGCATCGATGGCCTGCTGGAATGCACGCTCAGCCTCAAGCATGAGGCCGGCGTTGAGGTAATCGCGGCCGTTCTGGGTAAGAGCTTCGGCGCGCTGCGCAGGCGGGAGTGCACCGGCTTTGGCGAGGCGCATTTGGTCGACCTGGAAGGCAGCCTGGCGGACACCTGCTTCCGAGTAGGTGCGGCGGATGCGCTCCTGGGGGTCGAAACCGGCCGGTGCAAGGGTTCCGTCGAGAACGCTGAGGAGAAGTTTTGCTTCGCCGTCGGAAGGGCGAAGCTTTACGGCCTGTTCGGCCTCGACTTTGGCGGCGTCGAGTTTATTGCTGCGGCGCAGGGAGACGGCGATGTTGTAGTGGTAGTCGGCGTCCTGCGGATCCTGAGAGGAAGCGCGCTGAAGAAAGGCGCTGCCGTCCTTTTTCTGGCGGGCCTGGGCGACGCCCTGGTCGTTCACGACCTCAGGCAGGGGGAGCCTGGTGGCGACAAAGCTGAAGGCTGTCTCAGCATCGGCGTATTTGGCGTAGTTGAAGCGGGACAGACCGCGGTAGAAGTTGGCCTCAAGAGCGACCGGGCTGGATGCGGGGATCCGAGCGAGGGTAAGCGCGGCGGCGTCGTAATCACGCGCGGTGTATTGCGCCTTGCCGAGTGCGAGCAGGGCCGCGACGTAAGTTGGGTCGCTGCTGATGGCGGACTTAAGGCGTTTAATGCGCTCGTCGGAGTTCTCCGTGGTGATGCCGCGGATGTAGTTTTCGTAGGCGTCGAGTTTGAGGCCGTTGGAGGCGGCAAGGAAGGTGCCGAGGGCAACTGGAAATTTGGAATCTATTTCTCGGGCGCATTTCCAGGCGATTGTGTTTTCTAGATCGAGAAGATGCTTGAGATCGGTGGAGTCGTCGAGCGGCGCACTCATGCGCAGCCCGTTGACGTCGAGGACCTGCGCCTGGGCGACGATGCGCGCATTTTCAATGCTGTAGTGACCGACTATGACGTATTCGGCGTCGAGCGTTTGAGCGATGCGGATGGTGGTGGCGCGCGAAGGCCGGAAGCCAAGTGGAAGGCCGAGGTGGTCGAGGGCGTAGTCCCTGTCGCTGCGGCTGATGGTGAGGTAGCCGGCGGAACTGAGGCGGACATTCATTGTTTCAGCAAACGACTCGGCGATCCACTCAAGATTGGGCTGGCCGGTGCGGTTGTCGAAGGGGAGGACGAGCAGGACGCGGCCGCCCAAGTCTGCCTGTGCTTGTGCCTGCAGGACAGACAGCCGACCAAGCGAGAGCAAGACGCAGATGCAAAAGGACAGCGGACTTGATTTCAGACGCAGGAACACAGAGGTCATTATAGTTTGGCCTCGGTTATAGCCGTCACGCGAGGACGGGAGCGGGTGGACGGCGGTGGCGTGAGACGAACATCGTAGCTGCGGTTAAAGCGCAAGATGGCGGCCCACTGGCCGTTGCGCTGCTGCTGCCAGACGACCTGCCCACCGAGGGCCTGTGCGATTTCGCCGGGGAGCAGGTCACGGTGGGCGTCGAAGTAGGCGGAGTCCGCGGCATTGTTGAGGGCGAAGTTGAAGCCGCCGTGCGGCGGATTGTATTTGGTGGAAAAGACGAGAGCGACGTCGAATTTACCGGGCTCCTCTGCCGCTTTGCGAACCTGCTCGACGGTGAAGTTGTCGATCTCTGCGATTTTGAAGGGGGTACTGAGGTAGCCAAGCTCGGGCCGTTGCAGTTCGGCGGCAGCGGGCCAGGCAGTGAGCACGGTGGCGCCGGGATAGCGCCGCTGCAAAACCTGAATGGCGTGCTGGTGGAGAACAATCATGTCGCGGTAGGCGAGGTTGTCTTCTGGAGCGAAGGGGTAGGGTGGATTGACCTGGCAGGCGATAGCAAAGGCAGCAAGCGAGAGACCTGCGATGGCCGGCCACCATGAGGTACGCGTCTGCCACGCGACAACGCAGAAGAGCAGCAGAACGGGGTAGGCCACCAGCAAATAGCGGGTAAGCAGGGCGCCGCCAAGGACGGAAAAGGCGATCCACTGGACCAGCAAAACAGTAAGCAAGGCACAGGCAGCGGCGCGTGGAATGCCCGGTGTAGAGCGCCGACGCGGGAGCAGCAGGACGGCCAGGGTGAGCAACACCGGCACGAAGAGATCCATGTGTACGGTGAGATGGATGAGCCGATGCCAGAGGGAGAGCAGCACGCGAGCGGCGGACAGGTTGGCTGTAGCGTTGTACCGGAGATACTCGGGGTTGCCGAAGGTAAAACCGGTTTTGAGGCGGTGGTAGAGGTACCAGCATGCAAGCGGAAGGACGGGGAGAGCTGTTGCGGGTAGAAAGGAGCGGGGCTGGGCGTTGCGGTCTGTTACTGGACGTTGTGAGAAGAGCCAGAACTCGTAGCAAAAGAGGGCGGCGGGGACGACGATTGCGGTTTCTTTGCTGAGGGCGGCGAGCGAAAAGCAAACCCCGGCGGCAATGGCATTACTTAGAATCGGGCAGGCTCGCGTGTTGGACCAGCCTGGCCTGTCGACGTAGAACGAGAGGGCCCACAGGCTGAAAGCCGCCGCGAAAATGTCGGCGTGGGCCAGGGTGCTTTGGACAAACCAGATGGGGTAGACGGCGGTGAGTGCGAGAACCGTGAGAGCGACTGTCTGGCCGGAAAGCAGACGTGCGAGGCGGAAGACACCCACCAGAGCCGCGCTTGCAACGAGGCAGATGAAGACGCGGGTACTAAGGACATGGAAGCCGAAGAGACGCCACCAGCCGGCAAGCAGAATGCTGGGCAATGGCGGATGGGCGTTGCGGATGGTGGTTTCGGGGATGAGCGTGCAAAGGCGGAAAAAATCCCACGCGGCGGGGATGTAGTAGCCACCCTCGTCCCAAAAGTAGGGCAGGCGAAGCAGGGTGAGGTGCAGGAGTGTGACGACCGCAAAGACAAGCGGGAAGAGCAGGAACAGCGGAACAAACCTGCCGGCGAGCTCGCTGGACACCGAATGTGATGGCGTGCTGTGTTGTCGGTGTGCCTTCATGTCCCGGATTATGCATTTTCTGTGGCAGGGCTGCGCGTTGTGGCAGGGTCGCGAAGGGGATAGCCAGGTGAGTGGAAGCGCACGCGCAAAGGCGAGCCGCAAGGGCTCGCCTTACTGCGCAGCCGCGGGTTAGGAGCGATTAGTTTACAGAACCGCCCTGGCCGTTGAACTGGGGCTCGAGCTTGAGCTCGCCGAAGGTGCCTTCGTACTGGGCGAGGTTCTGGCCGAGGATATTGAAGAGAGCCTTGGCCTGCTGGGGGCTGAGGTAAATGCCCTGCTTGCTGGTGAAGTTCACCTCTTCGGTGGTTGCGCTCTGCATGGTGCCGAATACGAGGTGGAAGTCCCACACGCTCATCCGAATTTGCACGCTGTTCGCGTAAAGGTCGTTGTAATCTTCCGACTCGGTTACGCGAATCGTTGGCTCCTGCTGCTGCTCGCTCATCGTCAAAGTCCTTGTAAGAGAAGTACTGCACACCGGACACCCGGGGAGGATGCGGTACAGCGGGGTGTGGGTGGGCGAGGTTGCTGCCGCACCGAGTTTGGGCGTCCACGCACGTGGCGCGGCGAATACAGAGAACGAACCTCTAGCCCGTTCCGGACGGGGTGTCCCAAACGACGCATGGTGCGGGAGAGGGGACTTGAACCCCTACGGATTGCTCCGCCAGATCCTAAGTCTGGTGCGTCTGCCAATTTCGCCACTCCCGCACGCGATGTTTAGTTTACCTGTTTCCGGAGTGGGTAGCGTGTGCGGGTCGGCCGAGAAGCGATGGTTACATGCGGACGAATCGGCTGTGCTCGCGGTCTTTGCGGACTGCAGCGATGGGAAAGACCTCGCCGTGGAAAGCGAGCCACACGCCGCCGGGCATAAGCCGGGTGGCGAGCAGGGCTTCCGTAAGGTTCTGCATGGCGTCAGAACCCTCAATGCCGAACGGCGTCATGGCACCGGTAAAGACGATCGGCAAGGTGAGTTCAGGCAAGTGCGCGGAGACGGCAAGTCCGCTTTCAACCACCGTGTCGGTTCCGTGGGTGACGACGACAGGTAGGCCTTGCCGGACGGCAGCGACGGCGGCAGCGGCGATACGCTCGCGGTCGGCGTCGTCCATGAGCAGTGAGTCCTTGTTCATGAGAGTCTCGACGGTGACGTGGGTTTCCGGCAGACGAAGGCGGGCGAGGCAGCGGGGTATCTGGGACTCGGTGTTCTGCATGAGGCCGTCGGTTTCCACGTAGCGTTTCTCCATGGTGCCGCCAGTGGTCAGAACATGGACGCGATGCATACCGACCATCCTAGTGCGATGCGACGAGAGAAGCCCCACCGGAGCGGGGCATCTCTGTCCGTCTTCGACGCCCAGCGTTACTGGATGGACTGGACAGCGCTGGGATGGGTCGCATTGGCAATGGCCGCAGCACAAGTTGGCGAGGACACACCCGGGTAGGGTGAATTGCGGATCTTGCTGAGAACGCCGGTGGTGGAGTTGAGCTGGAAGCCGCTAACATTATTGGAGAGGAAGTTGGTGACGTACATGTACACACCCAGCGCATTCTCGATGGTGATGCAGGTGGGCTGCGTTCCCTGCGTCAACGCCTTGGCCGTACCCGAGACCGCTGAGAGTGAGCCGCTGGCAGAGTTAATGACGTAGGAGCTGATGGCGTTGTCGTTTTGATCTGCCGTGTAGAGAAAGGTGCCGCGGGGATCGATGGTCATGTTGACAGGGAGCGAGCCCGTTGCAAATGGGCCGTTTGTCATCGCGGTGAGAGCGCCGCCACTGCCGACGGTGTAGCCGATGATCTGGTTGGACGCGCTGTCGGTGACATAGACAAAGACACCCCGCGGCGCAACTGCGACGGAGCTGGCGGTAACGCCGGAAAGATAACCGGTGGCCTGCGTCGGTCCAACGGTGACGCCGGTGACCGGAGTCATGGCACCGGTGCCGATGTCGCGGGTGAAGACAAGGAGATTAGCGAGAGTGGTGCCGTCCTGGTCGATCACGTAAACGAAGCTGGAGCAGGAGGACGGCGTGGTGACGCAGCTGGCAGGGTTTACCGTGCGGCTGCCGTCATTGGAGATATTTGGGCCAACCGCGACCTGCACAGGAGCTACGCCGACCGGGAAGTACGGCACACCTGCGCTGGAGACGGGGGCGCCGAGATCGATACCGCCGGAGCCATCGCCGCGCGGCACCATCTTAAAGACCTCGACACCGCCGGGGCCGCTATTTGCGGTCGCCGTGGTCTTGCGGTAGGTGAAGGTGACGTACAAGTAGGCATCGTCGGCTGACATGGCAATACCCGTGGGAAAGATGCCGTCCAGCGAGGTGGTTTTCTGCGGATAGAGCTTGCCGTCGGTGCCGATCAGCAGCGACTCCAGATTAGAGTCGTCGTGGTTGATGACGTAGACGTTCTGCTGATTGTGCGAGACCACTATCCCGACAGGGTTGCGGCCCTGGGTGGTCTGCAACGTAGTGGGCAGGCTCAACAATGCGCCGGTCTGGTAGTCGATACCGAACTCACTGATGCTGCCATTGGGGTCCGTCGTGCTGCGCGTATTCAGCACATATAAAAAACCAACCGTGTAGTCGCGGCTGCATGCGGTAAAGCCGAGACACGCGAAAAGTGAGAGGAGGAGAGCGGCGGAGATGCGGGCCACGTTGTTGAACTTCATGCGATGCGTTGACCTCGATACGGTGAATCAGATTCCTGATGCGAAACGCCGGGCGGTCGGCCATGCAGAAGCGCGGCCAACCGCTGTGTGATTGCCTTAGCTGAGAATGCCGCTAGTGACCAGGCAGGTGGGCTTGCCGGCAACGGTGAACTGCGAGCCGCGGCGCAACTGGTTTAGCAGGCCTTCGCTGCGCACCAGTTCATAACCGGTGACGGTGCCATCGCCGTTGGAGCTGTAGACGTATTTCTGCGACGGGTCAACGAGCAGGCACACGGGATTTGCACCGGTGGGGAATGGGTTACCAGTAACGCCGCCAAGAGCATTCAGCCGGCCGCTGGATAAGACCTGATAGACGGAGATACTGCCTGCTGCCGTAAGCGTTGAACTGCTACCGCTATTAAGCACGTAGAGGAAAGTGTTGGTGCTACCGTCAGTGGTTGTAAGTGTCCAGACTGGATTCGTCGCTGAACCTAAATTGCCGTAAGGACTACCCTGGACGGGCTGCAGTACACCACTTGCGACGGTGTACTGGTAAATCAGGTTTTTCGCCCCATCCGTCAAGTAGATGTAGTTCCCGCCTGAGGTGATGGACGTGATATTGCTGCTGGCCGACGCGTCAAGTACCTGAGTGCTGTTGGCCGTAGCCGTGAGTTGGCCGGCGGTGCCGGCCGCGTACGACGTGACCGTGCCATCGCCGTTGACGATCAGCAGCGTGCCGCTGACGTACTTCATGCGGGTGGGTGCCGGGCCGGTGGGAAAGTACGAGATACCAACGTTGTTGACCTTGATGGAAGTGTTGGTGACCGGCGTCAGCAAGCCGGTGCCATCGGTGGCGATGGTGAAGACCTGCACCGAGCCGCAGGGAGCCGTATTCGCAGGATTTGTGAGCGAGGCGCAGGCAGGCGCGACGCCGGCAGCATCCTTTGCCGGAGACACTGCGTCAAGCACGTACAGGTAGCCGGAGCCGATGTCCATCCAGACGGGTGTGTGACCAGTTGAGTTGTAGATCGAGTTCGACAAGGGCGTTAGAACACCGTCGCCGCCGACGCTGAACTGCACGACGGAATTCGCTATCTCGCCCTGATTGACGACGTAAAGGTAGCGACCGTCCGAGCTGGTCACTCCATACACCGGCGTGTGAGTGCTGCCGGTAGTGAAGGGCGAATTGACGATTTCTGTGAGATTGCCGGTGTAATTGTCAATCTTAAAGCCGGTAATGGAGTTGCCAACCGTGTTCGCCGAGCTCTTGCCCGCCAGAACCCAAAGGTAGCCAACGGTACCGCCACCACACGCCGTCATCCCCAGCAACAGGGCAATCGAAACCGCACAGGCCAGAACGAGCCGGCCACTTCCACCACACTTCATTGTGCTTCCTTCTTGCAACGTATACAGTCGCAACATTTCCCGCTTGCACCGTACCTGATTCCCTGTTTCGGCTGCATCGGACCCGGCGCTTCAGTCTCTGCGCGTCTGCCTTCCGGCAAGCAGCGTCGATGGTGTGTGACGCTTCCTGCCAGCCATCCGGGGTTGGTCCTGCTTCACTATTGTAAAAGCCGGGGTCGATTTGCGCCACCGACGACATCATTTGCGTCTAGCCAAAGGTACGATTTGCGTGCAGAAGGTGCGAAGAAAATGAGTCCGGCAGCGCCGGACCCGCTTTGCACTCCTTTAGACGACAGCCGTCAAACCGCGTCACCAAACACGGCAGGATTCCACCGGATACATGCTGTCGCCCTTCTTGCAACCGAAGGCTTGCCCAAATTTCTCGAAGTTCTGCACCTCGCCGTTGACGCGGAAGCGGCCGGGGGAGTGGGGGTCGGTTTTGGCCGCGACCTGTGCATTCTCAGGCCGAACGTTCTCACACCACACCTGGGCATAGCCGAGGAAATAGCGTTGATCCTGGGAGAAGCCGTCGATCTTAGCCGACTCTGTGCCAGCCTTTGCAAGTTCTTTGTGAAGAGCGAGATAGGCGACGTGAAGACCACCGTTGTCGGCTGTATTTTCGCCAAGGGTAAGGTGGCCGTTCAGGTGGGTACCGGCGACTGGCTCAAAGCCGTCGAACTCTTTGGCTTCGCACTCCGTTCGCTGGTTGAATTTGGCACGATCCTCTGCTGTCCACCAGCTGCGGACGTTGCCTGCGCCGTCGTACTTGGAGCCCTGGTCGTCGAAGCCGTGGGTCATCTCGTGTCCGATGACGACGCCGATGGAGCCGAAATTGACGGCTGTGTCGATCTTGAGGTCGTAGAAGGGCGGCTGCAGGATGCCTGCCGGGAAGTTGATGTCGTTCATGCCGGGGTTGTAGTAGGCGTTCACGGTGGGTGGTGTCATGCCCCATTCTTTTTCGTCGACCGGCTTGCCGATTTTTCCGAGGTCGCGATGGTCGTTAAAGATGGCGACGCGCGCACGATTACCCAGGCGGTCGTCACGCTTGACCTGCACAGAGGAGTAGTCGCGCCAAAGGTCGGGGTAGCCGATTTTGTTGCGGAACATGGCTAACTTCTTTTGGGCTTCGACCTTGGTGGGCGCGCTCATCCAGTCCAGGCCCTGGATGTCCTGGCCGAGGGCTGCTTCGAGGTCGGCGACGAGGAGCTGCATATTCTGCTTGGCGGCTGGGGGAAAGTTGGCGTTGACCCAGTCCTGGCCGACGGCTTCGCCCAGCGCGGCGTCGGTGCTTTGGGTGCAGCGGCGCCACAGGGGTGAGAGCTCCTTCTGGCCGTTGAGGGTGGCACCGTTGAAGGCGAAGTCCTCATCGATAAAGGGCTGGGACAGGGAGCTTGCGGTGCCGTTCAAAGCGTGCCATCGCAGGTAGCTCTTCAGGTCGTCGAGCGAGGCCGCGTCGATCTGCGCGCTCATGGCCTTGAAGTAGTCCGGCGTGGAGACGTTGAGCGACGGGACGGGCTGGCCGAGCGCGGAGAAGTAGCTCTGCCAGTTGTAGTTGGGGGTGAGAGCGTCGAGCTGCTGCAGCGTCATAATGTGGTAACGCTTGGCGGGGTCGCGCAGGTCGACACGCGCCATGGAACCCTGCGCGAGGGCAGTCTCGACCGTCATGACGGCCTTTGCTTCGGCGGCGGCCTGCTCTGGCGTGTCGCCGAGCAAGGTGAGCATTCTGGTGACGTGCTCGGCGTATTTGGCACGGATGGTAGTGCTGCGCGCGTCGGTGGAAAGATAGTAGTCACGGTCCGGCAGACCGAGGCCACCCTGGTGCAGCTGGGGAATGACTTTGGTGGAATCCTGCTGGTCCTGGCCGGAACCGAAGCCGTAGAAAAAGCCAATACCTGCCTCCGCCTCAGCAGTGCCGACGAGAGATGCGAGCTGCTTTTTGTCGGAGAGAGATGCTATCCGGGCGAGTACTGGCTGAAGCGGCTTTGCACCGAGCTGGTCGGCAAGCGGCTGGTTCATGCAGGCGGCGTAGAAATCGCCGTACTTCGCCTGCAGGGGGGTTGCGGGCTTGTTTGCCGCGTTTTCAAGCAGCTGGTAAGTGCTGTAGAGGTTGCGCTCGTTGAGTTCTGCAAAGCGGCCGTAGCGGGGCTTGTCTGCCGGGATGGGGTTGCTCTTTTGCCAATTGCCGCAAGCGTACTGGTAAAAGTCCTGGCAGGGGTTGGCTGTGCGGTCGATAGCGGAGAGGTCCATGCTGATGCCGGCCTTTGGCCGGGCCACCGTGGGCGTGTCTCCCGCGGGAACAACGATCTGCTGCGAGACGATGGGCGAACCTGCGAGCAACGCCGCGGCGAGCGCTGCAGTCGACAACTGTTTCTTCATGCGAAAAGAACCCTCAATAAATGTGTGCTGGTTTAGACGAACGTTGTTTCACTGTGACGCGGGCCAGTGGTGATTCAGATGGCGGATGCATCGTTCTGCGTGAGCGCAAGGCCTTCAGGCGGCTTGTCCTGGATGGCCACGGGGTGCATGTTCGGCGGCAGGGTTGCGAGGATGCTGCCGCGGACGGCGGTGAGCAGGTCGTTGCGACGGGGGTAGTCCTTGGATTCGATAGCTGGGAGAAAGCGGATGTGAGCCGTGCCCGGGGTGATGGCGGCGCTGCCCTTTTTCATCATTGTTTCAGTTCCCCAGATCGCGATGGGGACGATAGGCGCACCGGCGGACTGGGCGAGGTGGAAGGGGCCGCGCTTGAAGGGGAGCAGGCGACCGGTGCGGGAGCGGGTACCTTCAATAAAGATAAGCAGGCTGAGGCCATCCTGCAAAACTTCGGCAGAGGTTTTTGCAGCCTGCATGGCGGATTCGCGGTTGCCGTCGCGGTCGACGGGGATGAAGCGGCCGAGGCGCATGGCGATGCCGAGGATGGGGATGCGCATGAGCGAACGCTTGAGCATGACGACCGGGGTGCCGGGGAGATACGGCATGAGCGCCGGTGGGTCGAGGTTGCTGATGTGGTTGGGCATGTAGATACATGCGCGGCCGTCCGGAATGTTCTCGAGACCTTGCACGTCAAAGGTGATGCCGGCGGCGCGGAGGCCGGTGTGGGCGATCCACTGGCCGGTGCGGTACAGCGGCTGCATGTTGCGGGTGAGGAGCGTCCACGGCACGAGGACGAGGCCGGCGGGGATGCCGAGGCCGAGGATGACGAGCAGGGCTTTGAGGGTGGCAAACATGTGTGTGGACCGAAGTCCGACACTTAGCTTACGATGCCAAGATTTCCGACTGCTGGAACGCAGGAATCATATGTTGTTTCAAGAAGGCCACACTGGTCTCAAGCTTCTCAGCGTTTTCCATTGTCCTCGGTAGGTCTAGAGGAGCTTGCGGGTCGTCAGGATTCCCGCTCTTGGCATACTCTACCCATCGGATCGCGCCCTCTACGTAGCGTTCAAGGACCTGCGAAGGTAAAGTCGTGGACTCGATATCGATATAGGCCCATGGCAGATCACCCACCAACACCCAAAGCCACTCTTCAACATCGGCACGAGCGGGTTCGATGTGAAAGAAGAACACGGCTACGACGCCGCCATATCCGTCGCCAAAGTATTGGGCTTTGACCGCTCGGCACCATGCAAAGGAGCTGAGATATGTTCTCGCCTGGCCCGCCATGCGTAAGAGCAAGTGTTGGTCCTGCTCATCGTCGCCGCGCATTTGATCGAGAGTGCAAACACCAGTAACGGGGATCATGTTGCGGTGTTTGCTTCGATGGCGGCAGGGAGCTTGGTGTAGATGTCGCCGAAGCCTCCGTTGGAGAGGATGGCGATGACATCACCTTCGTGGAGGGTTTCGGCGAGGGTCGCGGCGATGGCGTCGGCGTCGGGGAGGAGTTGGGCGGGGATGCCGAGGCGGTTGAGGGCGTGGACGACGCGGGTGGGTTCGAGGCGCTCGTCGGCGGGGATCGATTCCT
>CAHJWI010000049.1 GCA_903642225.1 Acidobacteriaceae bacterium
AAGGCCAGATAGCTCAGTGGTAGAGCGCGGCCCTGAAAAGGCCGGCGTCGGCGGTTCGATCCCGTCTCTGGCCACCACAACCTCTCCACTCAAGTACACCAAGACACACCCGTTCAACTGGGGCGTGTCAGGCTGTGGCTGCCGACTGTGCGAGCGTGGGGAAGCTGGTGATCCTGAGCTTGGCCGCCCCGTACGGGATGAAGGTGAGCATCTCCGCAGGCTCAGTGCTGTGTTGGGGCCCGACGGGTACAGGTGCGGCTACGCCGTCTTCGGTGCGCCATGCTGTGAGCGGACGCCCCGAGACAAGAAGAAGCACCGGCGGGTTGTCGGCGGCGAAGGGCTTTGGGCCGACGGTGTGCTCAACCACCTGCGGTGCGGTTTGGGGGTCGAGCGCGTAGTTCCAGGGCCGTTGGGGAAAAACCTGCCAGTCTGCGGTGAGGCCGCGTGAACGCAGCTTGACCCAGGATTCCCCGGGATCCAGCGAGAAGACGAGGGGACCGCGTGTGAGCGAAACCGACTCGTGAAAGCCATGCTGCATTTGGGGCGTCATGGGAAAGTGCAGGTCGATGATGTCTCCTGCATTCCAGGATCGGTCGATGGTGAAAAAGCTTCCGGGCTGCGGCTGGCCGGCAGTGCTTTTGCCGTTGATCGTCACGGTGGCCGTGGTGGCCCATGCGGGGACACGGAGAAGCAAGGGAAAGGCAACAGTGCTGCCCGGATTGACCGCGATGTGGATGGACTCACGGAAGGGGTAGTCCGTTTGTACATCGATGCGGACGGGGGTGCGCCTGACGGTTGTATTCAAGGTGCAGGGTGCGTACAGGGTAGCGGCCAGGCCGTCGTCCGCGGTGCGCATCCACAGATGGGCGGTGAGCTTTGGCCAGCCCTGGTGGTAGTTTGCAGTGCAGCAGCCGAAGTGAGGCTCCAGGCCATAAAGGTTGGATTCAGGGCCGTTGGTGGTCCAGGGCTTTGAGTTGAGGCTGGACTGTGCCTGGTTTGCCTGCTGGTCGTACTGGTGAGCCCACATGTCGTCGGTAAAGGTGCCGGGAAGGGCGTTGAAGGCGATCTTCTCGATGCGATCGGCGATGGCGGCGTCGCCAAAGGTGGCGAGGGCGGTTTCCATGGAGAACAGCGTTTCGACGACGGTGCAAAGCTCGGTTCCGTGGCTGGGATCGAGGCCGGCAAGGTGCTCGTCGCAGGAGAACATGCCATTAGGCTGGCCGTGGTACCGGTCCAGCATGCCGAGCTGGTGGACGTAGTTTGCATGCTCTGACAGTGCGCCTGTCTCAAGGAACTGAACGGCTGCGGTTTTAAGTGCCTGACCGTTGTTGACGCCGTGGGTCTGCATGCCGGCGGGGCTGTTACCGCCCTCCTGCGTCGTGTCGATGACGGCGCGGGTGGTGGGTTCGGTGTAGCGGAATGGAGCGAAAGAGGCAGTCCAGTCAAAGCCCTGCTGCCGGAGAAGAGCCGCGAGCTCGAGCAACTTTAAGTCGCCGGTGCGGCTGTAAAGCTGGAGGACGATGAGCGCTTCGTCCTGCCAGCGGTACTTGCCCCAGTCGCGCAGCGGGCGGGCAGGCATGGTTTGCAGCTGATAGTGGAAGTACCGTGTCAGGACGGGAACGACGCGCGGGTCGCCGGTGACATCGAGGTACTGGGCGAGCACCTTGACCATGACCATGCGCGGCCACCAGTCGTCATTGGAGGCGGGGCCGATCATGCCGCTGGAAGCCTGGTGGGTCAGGGTCCAATCAACGAACTGCGTGACTTTTGCCTTGAGCCGCTCGTCGTCCAGCTGCCAGGCGAGAGGGAGCAGGCCGTCGAGGTAGTAGGGGCCGCGCTCCCAGCTTTCGCCGGAGCCGCCCAGCCAACCGCTGTTCGGGCCAACATCAGGCCAAAACTCGAACAGGTGACCGCTCATGCCGTCTGCCTGGATGCGGAGTTGGCGTTGTAACCAGCCCGCTGGTTTGATGTCACCGACACGCAGAGGCGTAAATGCGGCGGTCGGCCGGCTGGCTGCAGGGTATGCCGCTGCGAGGGCGGTGGTGGACAGATGAGCGAAGCCGATGCTGCCAGCACCGATGCGGCAGAAATCTCGACGTGTGTGCGCTGGCATAATGAGCTCCCAGATCAATCTACGCTTTGCTGGCGTTGCGCTGGAAGAGCCACGTGGCGGCGGCAAGGGCAGCTACGGTAAAGCAGGCAAGCCAAAGGACATGTTGCCAGATGGGCCAGGTGGTGCCGAAGCCGACGCTCCACACGGCGAGCTGGCCGAGGTGCCAGGTGGGCCACATGGGAGCGAAGCGGCTGAGCCATTTGGGCAGGCCCTCCAGCGGGATCCAGAGGCCGGAGAGAAAGCTCATGGGCAGGTAAATGAGATTGACCACGCCGGTGGCGGCGTTGGCGGGGACAAGCATGGCCAGCAGCAGGCCCATGGCGGCCATGGGCAGAACGCCGCCGATAACGGTGAGCGCAAGGTGGAACCACTGGTGATGCGACATATGGACGTGGCCCATGGTGACGCCGATGGTGCTGAGGATGGCGAAGATGATGATCGCAAACGCGGCGGCGGTGAGCAGCTTGCTGAGCAGGTAGGCGGCGGCCGGCATAGGGCTTGCCTGCTTCACCTCAAGCCAGCCAAGGGCGCGTTCCGTGGCCAGCGTGACGCAGATGCCGAACAGGCAGACGCCGGCGAGGCCGAAGATGCAGTAGCTGCCGAGGAGGTAAGTGGCCCGCCATTCGCCTCCTGCGCCGTTGCTATTGCCGACGATAACGCCGAAGAGCAGATAGAACATGACCGGAAAGCCAATGGTTGCGAGCGAGAAGGCGCGGGCGCGCAGCAAGCGCAAAAACTCGAAGCGGGTTTCGTTCAGGTAGATGGGCAGTTGCGGTGCTCGGGTGCCGGTCGTCATTTATTGGCTCCGGAAGGAAAATTGGGTCTACTGTGACTATGTAGGTAACCGCTCTTCAAACAGCGGTTCACTTACGATCCTTGTGTATCTCGTTGCGTCAGGGCCAAGAAGGCGTCTTCGAGGTTGGGGCTGGTGACTTCCAACGAATGCAGGGTGGGATCGATGGCGAGCAGGTAGCGCAGAATGTCTTCGGCGTTGCCGACAGTGAGGGTAGTGGCAGAGCCGAGTTGTTCGGCTTTCAGTACGCCTTCGATCCGTTGAAGCTGGTCGAGTGGAACAGCGGTAACGCAGCGCAGTTTGCGGCCTGCTACGCGTGACTTGATCTGGGTGGGTGTGCCCTGAGCGATGACCGAGCCCTCTGCCATGACGACGATGCGGTCCGCGAGAGTATCGGCTTCTTCAAGGTAATGGGTAGTGAGCAGAACGGTTTTGCCGCGAGCGGAAAGGCTTCGAACCTGTGCCCAAAGCGCGTGGCGGGTCTCGATATCCATGCCGAGCGTGGGCTCGTCGAGAAAGATGAGGTCCGGATTGCCGCAGAGTGCGAGTGCGAAGAGAAGCCGCTGCTTTTGGCCGCCGGACAGCTGGCGGAATTCCTTGTTCTGGATGTCGCGCAGGCCGGTGGACTCGATGAGCGGCTCGAGCGGCAGGGGGTTGGGGTAGTAGCTGCGGAAGAGGGTGAGGAACTCGCGGCAGCGCAGTGTTTCCGGCAGCTTTGCCACTTGCAGCATGGTGCCGATGCGCTCGCGTGTGCGGGTATTGCGGGGGTCGTCGCCGAAGATGCGAGCCATGCCTTCCGTCGGCGTGAGCAGGCCAAGCAGCAGCTTGATGGCGGTCGTCTTACCGGCACCGTTGGGTCCAAGCAGCGCGACCACTTCACCGGGCTTGAGCGCGAGTGAGAAGTTGCGCAGCGCGGTCTGGGTTCCCTTCGCGGATTCATAGCGGTGGGTGACGTCCGTCAGGGCGGCGGCGGTTTGCTGGGCGATCTTAATGGCGGTGGCGGGCATGGTGTGCCTCCTGCGTTGGGCTGCGGTGTGCTTAGAGTATGTCTGCCGGTGCGTGGGCGCACGAGTGTAACGTCATTGCCGTTCGGTGACACTTGTCATAGTGCGAGTTTGCCGTGAGCGGGAGCGAGTCCCAGGTGTCGCTTTGATGACGGCTGGCAGCGATTTCGCCGCGGCTGCATCTATAGGCAGGTGAGTAAGACAAAGCAGATACAGGCACCGGAATTGTTGGACGACCAGATTCATGCGCTTGGCAGTGCCATGCTGGTGGCGCAGACCGCAGCGGAAAAGGGTCCCGTGCACAAACTGCGGACCACGACACGCCGCATGGAAGCCCAGCTGGTGCTGCTACAAGCGCTGCCGGGCGTGCCGGAGCATGGGCGCGAAGCGACAGAGGTGGACCGGCTGCTGCGGCGTGTGCGCCGGGCTGCTGCAGCCGTGCGGGACCTGGATGTGCAGACGGAGATGATTGCCGCAGACATGCCGGACCGAGCGGCGCTCACAGCCGGCTCCCGCGGCGACCAGATGCGCAAGGAAGCGGCAAAGCTGATCAAGCGCCTGGGCAAGCAGCGTGTGGGCGAGGCACAGAAATTGGTGGCGACGCTGCGTGCGGAGAGCGATCCGCTGCAGGGGGCACTGAAGGCCCTGGAGCTGAAGCTGAACCCGCTGGCGGAGGAGGGTGCCTCGCGCCTGCGAAGGGGTGCTGCCAAGACCTTTACGGCAACCGAGCTGGCCGGCCGCATTCAGGGTGCGTTTGCAACGCGGAGCGCGCGCGCGCTGCACCTGCATGGCGGCAAAAACGGCGTGCAGCCGGACAACACCCACGCGCTGCAACGGCTGCAGCACCTGAACGAGGACACCCTGCACGAGCTGCGCAAGGCCGCAAAGCAGTGTCGCTACATGGCTGAAAGCCTGCCGGAAGGATCGCCGCAGGCACGCAAGCTGGCGCAACGCTTTGAGTATCTGCAGGAGGCTGGTGGCCGCTGGCACGACTGGCTGATGCTGGAGGCGATGGCAGCGCGGGAGCATGGCAAAAAGGCGCCACTGACTGAGCGCTACCGCAATCATCGTGACGCTGCCTTGGCGGAATACCACCTGCAGCTTGCTCTTGAATTCACCACCGGCCAGCATCGGCCGCCGCAGGGTGCAATCGCAGGCCGCCGCTAAAGGTTACTGGGCGGGTTGAGCCCAGGGGTTGTACTCCCCCACGCTCCAGACAAAACCTTCCGGGTCGCGGAGAGAGAAGGCCGCGCCGCCATAATCCATGGACTTGAGAGGTGTCATAACCTCGGCGTGTGCTGCCTGCGCTCGTGCCCACAAAGTTTCGCAGTCGTCAACGATCAGGTAAAAGGCGGCGGTCACTCCATTCACGTCGGCGGGCTGGCGATAAAAAGGTGCGCCGTCGTTCGCAGGGTCCAGGTGAACGGAGCCGAGCATCACCATGCCGGTGCCGGCCGGTGTGTCGAACGTAAGTTCGGCGTGGGCAACGCGATCGGCGCTGTCCCGGTACACGGCGCGACGTTTGAAGTCGAGTGCGGCTTCAAGCCAGGCCATCGCGGCATCAGCGTCTGCGTACCGCACGGCCGGTACGACGGTGGATTGCGGCTGCGCAGCTGCGGTGTCTTCAGGCATGGCGCATTGTCGCACGGTTTGCGATGCGCGCGACCGCCGGCATCGCAGGTGCGATAGGCTTAGGCAAATGCGCGAAGAGACTGCAAAATCGACAAGGCGCGTGACAGTGGGCAAGGCGCTGGTGGGTACCGCCGTGCTGGCACCGGCGGCGCTGGTAGTCGGCGTGTATCTCATCCTGCAGGGCAGGCTGTACGGCTACCACTTCAAGGGGCCGATTTGGCCATGGTTCACGGCAGACCTGGTGCTGTTGGTGGTAGGCATGCTGATGCTGCGGGGGCAGGACCTGTGACGAAGAAAACCTCAGGCGGCCTCTCGCATTTCGATGCAGCAGGTGAGGCGCGCATGGTGGACGTGGGCGCGAAGAATGCCACGCGGCGTGAAGCTGTAGCGGAGGCCTTTGTGGAGTTGAACGCTGCCGTGCTCGCAGCGCTGCCGCAGAACCCGAAAGGCAATCCGCTGGAGGTGGCACGGATCGCCGGCATTATGGCCGCCAAGCGAACCAGCGATCTCATCCCCATGTGCCATCCGTTGGCGCTGTCGTTTGTGGACGTGGAAGTTACCGTGGTGCAGCCGGCGGTACTGCTGAACATGGGTGGCGGTGTGCGTGTGCGCGCCACGGCGGCAACAGTTGCGGGTACCGGCGTGGAGATGGAGGCGATGACGGCTGCCGCAGTGGCGGCGCTGACCGTGTACGACATGACCAAGGCGCTGGACAAGGGCATCGTCATCCGCGATGTAAAGCTGCTGCGCAAGAGCGGCGGCAAAAGCGGAGAGTACCGGCGCGATGGATGACGCGGCTCTCACGGCGCTGTTGCTGCAGCAGGAAGAGACGCTGCTGACGCCGCACGTGCGAAGAAGCGAGGCCGCATTAGCACAACTGCTGGCACCGGAGTTCCTTGAGTTTGGCAGCTCAGGACGGGTGTTCGACCGGCCGGCGATTATCACTACGTTGCGTGATGAGACGGATCCTCTCAGCAACGCCGACGTGCGCGACTTTCGCTGCGTACGGCTCGGTCCGGACGCGGCTCTGGTGACGTACATGCTGCTGCGTGCGCCGGCGGCATCGTCGCTTCGCAGCAGCGTCTGGGTCTTGCGGCAGCAGCGGTGGGTCATGGTCTTTCACCAGGGCACGCGCACTGCGGCGGCGTAGACTGCTCGGGAGAGGCAGGGTTGATGGCGGACTGGGCTGAAACTGAGCGAGAGTTGGTTGTGCCGGACGCGGCGGAGAAGCGGCTGGACGAGATGGACCGGCTCAGTGATCTGCGACAGTTTCCAGCAGAGGTGCGTGCGGGGGCTGCCGTCAACATCGCCGTCACGATTGCCGCAACATGGTGGGTCGCGGGGCGCTTCGTCGGGCCGCTGGTGCTCCTGGTGTGGCTGGTACTTGTGCTGCTACTGAACCTGACTCCGGTGTTTCTGCTGCGGCTGACCATGAATGCGGCGACACCCATGCCGACCGTGCGCAGCATGGACTTCGTACGCGATCAGCACAAGTTCAGCGATTGGGTATACGTGGCGGCAAGCGCGAATATGAGCTTCTGGGTCGTCGTAAGCTGGTCCCTATCGCGGACATGGCACGCCGGCTGGTTACTTGCAGTGGTGATGCTCGTGGGCGGGCTGCACACCTTCTGGCCCGTTGTGTTGCCGGGTCGGGAACGCTGACCGGCTCGCTCTAAATAGAAACGCCGCGCAGAATTGTCTGCGCGGCGTTCCTGTTTCGTGGCCTGATCTATAACGCTGCAAGCCTTGGACTGGCGCGCAAAAACGTCAACAGGTCATTGTTCAGCTTGTCTGGTGCGGTGACGTTCAGGCCGTGGGGCTCGCCGTCGTACACCAGCGTCTCGGAGTTGGCGAGCAGGCCCTTCATGCGCTCACTGGAAGCTCCTGGCGGCACAGTGGCATCCTTGGAGCCGTAAATTACCAGCGTGGGAACCGTAATCTTCGCAACGTCGCTGCGGAAATCCGTCATGGCGAAAGCTTTTGCGCATTCAATGGTGGCGAGGGGGCTGGCCATGCCGGCGAGTTGGTCGAAGAAGTGGATCTGGCCTTCAGAAGCGGGATGATGCATCAGGGAGTTGCCGTAAAACTTGCCGGCAAAATCATGTAGAAAATTGGGCCGATCCTTGACGAGGTTGTCGAGAATTTCGTCGAAGACTTTCTTGTCCACGCCTTCCGGGTTATCGTCTGTCTTCAGCAGGTACGGTGTGACAGCGGAAATGAACACGGCCTTGGTGACGCGGCTTTCCCCATAGCTGCCCAGGTAGCGCGCGACTTCGCCGCCTCCCATGCTGAAGCCGACAAGCGTCACTCCGGTCAAATTTAGACCGGTCATTAGATCGTTCACGTCGCTGGCGAGGGTGTCATATTCGAAGCCGGTAGCAGGCCAGTCAGAACGGCCAAAGCCGCGGCGGTCATGGGCGATCACACGATAGCCGTTTTCAGCAAGAACGCGGGCCTGGTACTCCCACGAGGCAGAGCTGACGGGCCAGCCGTGGATGAGAACAACGGGCGTACCGGTGCGTGGACCCCAGTCGTAAAAATAGATGCTGGTTCCGTCTTTCGCTTCGAAGTAGGGCATAATTCTTCCTCGTATGGCGCACGCGTTCAGCTCCCGCGCGGCTCTATGGCTCACCGTGTGGGATGCCGTGCGACGACCGCCGGCTTGTGCGCCACTTTCTGCCGGAGACGGGGCTTTCCTGTCTACCCCAAACGGCATGAAGGCGCATGCGTCTCCATGCCCTTTGCCACCTGCCGCACGGTAAAATCGCCTATGCTCAAACGGACATCGCTGCCCTCGTTACTTGTGGGCCTGCTTTGCGTACTGGCACTTGTAGTGTGCGAAGCCGTGGTCTGCCCCGTGGCAGAGGTGGGCATCGCGGACGACTGGTCGTACGTGCGGACGGCACAGGTGCTGGCTTCCACAGGGCACGTGGTCTATAACGGCTGGAGCACCGCCATGCTGGGCTGGCAGCTGTACTGGGGAGCGCTCTTCCTAAAACTGTTCGGTGACTCGTTCTTTTCGCTGCGGTTCTCTGTCTTTGTACTCGCCGTGGCTACCACCGTACTGCTGTTCGCGTTTCTCCTGCGGTGTGGCCTGCAGCGTGGCAATGCAGCCCTTGGAACAGTGGCTGTTGTGCTGTCCCCGCTCTTCCTGCCGCTAGCATTCAACTACATGTCTGACGTCCCCGGCCTCCTGTGCCTGCTGCTGTGCATGTACTGCGCCCTGCGCGCGCTGGAATCCGGTGACGATACCCGCGCCGTACCGTGGCTTATCGCCGCCATCTTCAGCAACGTGGTGCTCGGCAGCGCGCGGCAAATCTGCTGGCTCGGTTTGATTGTGCTGGTACCCACTGCGCTATGGATGCTGCGCTCCAGGCGCCGCGTGGTGGCTGTTGGCGTCGCCGGATGGCTGATGGGACTGCTGAGCATTTCGCTCATGCTCCATTGGTTCCTCTCGCAGCCGTACTCCATCCCTGAAAAGCTGTTCATGGGCACCCACCTCAACCAGATCGTCCATCTGCTGGTCAGCTTCGTCATGTTCTTCCTGGGCCTGCCGCTCTACGTGGCACCACTGTGGATTCCGCTGCTGCTGCAGGTGAACTGGCGCAGCAGGCAAGCCAGGCTTACTGCCGCAGGCGCATTGGCGGTGACAGCAGGCCCCGTCTTCTGGCTGAGCCGGATCGGACTTCTGCCGGACTACCTGCAGCCCACACTGAACCCTGTACTGTCGCCTTGGGGCATCTGGGACACGCCCTTTGGCCCAATCCACCGGCCGCTGCTGCTGCAAATTCCCTTGCGCGAGTGGCTGAGCGCGGCTACCCTGCTGGGCTTCTTTGCCGTGGTTCTGGCGTCGTGGTGGGGAGCGCGCCAGAATGTCGCTGAAGATTCTGCTCAGACCATGCCTTTGCAGATCGTCAGCAACCAACCGGGTGTGCGCCGACTCGCCATGCTCTTTGGTCCGTTCACGCTGTCGTACCTGCTGCTGCTGGTCTCCCGGTCCATGTACTCGTCGCTATACGACCGCTACCTGCTGCTGGTGGTAGTGGTGCTGGTGCTGTTTACGCTGTTGCTGGTGCAACGGTTGCAGCGGCAGGGACTGTACGCAGCCGGAGCGTGGTCCCTGCTGGCTGCGGCATCCGTGCTCACCGTCATGATGACGCATGACTCCTACGCGCGTTACCGTGCGCGGTTGGTAGCCATCGACCGCGTGCTCGCAGCGGGCGTACCCCGCACTCAGATTCGGGGTGAGCTTGAGTTCGACGGCATGACCGAAATCCTGACCACCGGTTACGTGAACGAGCGCCGCCTCGTAAATCCCGCAGGGGCATACAAGCAAATCGAGCACCCGGCAACGTGGATGGACACACTCTTCCCGTCCGTTAACCCGGTGTACGTCTTTCTGCTGGACGCCGACAGCTATGGCTCACCCACACCCTTTGAGCCTGTGCGGTTTACGCAGTGGCTGGGGCAGCACCAGCAGGTCTTCTACACCCGCAAGAGCCCACCGAACATGCTCCACACCGGCAAGGACTAACGCCGGCAGACAACGTACTTACCGGGTCAGAGGTGTGCTCGTGTAGGTCCCGGCGCAACCGCCTGCCGCAACCTTGAACACTGCCGGTGTAAAGACCGTCGCTCCCGCATCGAACGTGCCGGAGACAGTCACCACGCTGCCGCTGGCGTCTGTCGCATTCAGGGTCAGTGCGGCCTGGCTGCCATGTACGGCATTCGCCATCGCGCTTGTCGCAGCAGCGTTCAACGAGCAACCCGTTCCCGCAAGGCTCACCGTACCCGTCAGCAGAAACGTGCCGCTGCCGGTTGGGTCGGCACCCTGCGTCAGCGTGAGTACAGCTTTCACACCTGCAGCCCCGGCCATCGCCACCGTACCGTTGTACGCTCCGGTCAGCGCGGCAAAGCGCGTCGCAGAGAAGTTTCCCGTCGCCCCGTTCGCACATCCGCCCTGAACACTGTAAGACCCCGTGAGAGCGGTTCCGGTAGAGTTGGCGGTCGCCTGAATGTGAACCGTCTGGCCGTTCACCGTGTACGAGTCCAGCCCGAGTGCACCTGTCTTGATATTTCCCTGCAGCGGTAACAGCGGACTTGCAACAAAGCAGGGACCCTGAAACTGCAGCAGCGCCATGGTGTACTGGCCGGCATCGCTCACACTGCTGGTCTCCGTCACCGAACCGGCAAACGCCGTGACCGGTGAACCCGTGGAAGAACCAACGGAGCCCTGCCAGTTGCCTGTCAAATAGCCGGACGTATCCTCCACAGGTGTCGGCTGCGACGTGGGCGTAGTCGCACATCCGCAAAGCACAAGTGGAAGCAGGATCCACGCCAGGTGCGTGTACCCCGGTATACGTTTGAACCATCGGCAGGAATCTTGGAGCGAGGCGTGCAGTGAGAGCGGCATATCGAACATCCTTCGTGGGCGCGTCGGCTCCGGCGCGGCTGGCATCAGCGACTATAATCCCCAACCAATAGAGCGACCCTGCCCTGCAAGAAGAGTTTCCAATTTATAGCCTAAAGTCAACACTCTGTCGCTTATGGACACAGTTTAGTAGCAAATCAACGACGCGCGATGCAGTCTATATGTGATCGGTGCACTTTGCCGGATCACACGATCCCGTTCGTTGTCAGAAGGCGGGACACATGAGATGCCTATGTTTTCTTCTGCGTTTCGCCTTGGTTCGGTCATCGTCACAGCTTCGTTAGCGGCCGCGCTTTGCGGCTGCGGCAGCGGTATTCACGGCGTCTTTCCAGACCCCACCAGCGAAACCAAGGGTGGCAACGTCACCGGCAACTGGCAGTTCGCCTTTGAGCCGGCAGCAAACACGCCGGCACTCTCATCCGCCTCCGGCTCCATCGATCAAAGCGGTGGCACCACCACTGACGGGCAGTTCACCACGGCCGTGCTACTGGTCAGCGCTCCCTGCTACAGCAGCGGCATGCAACTTCCCACGCAGGGCTTTGCCACAACGAACGAGCTCACTCTGAACTCGTTTGGAGACGTTGGCCAGTACCTGAACTTTGCCCTGACAATTGCTGACGGCGGCGCCGCGATGAGCGGCACCTACACCGTGCAGAACGGTTGCGCCGCAGGTGCGCACGGCACCCTGAGTGGAACACGGTACCTGCCGTTGACCGGCACCTACGCCGGAGCGCTGACCGGTGCCGCGTCCCGCTCGGCAATGTTGGCTTTGCAGCAAAGCACCGACCAGGCCGGCGACGGCGGGTTCCTGCTCTCCGGGACCGCAACCTTCACCGGCTTCACCTGTTTTGCCAAGGGCACAACGACGACACCGGTCGGTGGAGAGGTCAGTGGCGCCGCAGCAACGGCACACTTCACCACAGACGACCCCGCCGGATCCTCAGTGGACGTCACCGGCACCTTCGACGCCGCGGCAAAGACCCTGACCGTATCGGGCTATACCATCCACGGCGGCGCCTGCGACGGCCAGACCGGGACAGGAACACTCAACCTGCAGTAGCTGGCTCTGTTGGAGTAGTAAGTGGCAGGCGGCTCTCACGGGCCTTCAAGCCGCTTACAAAACTATGCCGTGAGACGGGCTCAGCCCAGGTATGCGCTTTTATAAAGTTCGGGACAAGAGGAACAGACTCGGGCTGCGGAGAAATGTTCAACTAGAGGCGCATTCTGGGGGGCATTTGGGTTCTTCTTACATAGAATGACTTAGAGTTCAGGAATAATCCCTCCGGAAAGGTCGCATGGACATAGAAGGGATGATGGAAGAATTTACTGTAATAGCTCGTAGCGGCGGCATTGGTCCTCAGCTACACACCTCCCTACTTGATATCGACTATGAGTCGTTTGCAGTAAGTTGGCCAGAAGCTTTTCCAAGAGAGCGCCGCTTCCCCATTCCAGAGTTCGTTTCAATGGCTTTTAACGGGATTGATGCCTACGCGACGGCACTCCTAGTTCAGAGATACAGCTGCCGAACGACGAACTGATGCGGATTTCAGCTTCAATCGGTACTGACACCCAAGGTGAACTCGAAATCCACTATTTTGCACTTTGCGGTGCGAGCCTCCTTGTGCTGCCCAAACCGCTTGAGGAGCCTCTAGCTTTAGCCATACGGCTCACACTGGAGACGAAATCTATAGTTCCGAAAAGTCTCAGGTGCGCTGATCTGTGCGCGATCTGCTACCAATCCTGGGTGGGCCTGATGCGTATAGAAGATTCGATATTGGCCGGAGTAGAAGAAGCCTTCTGGCCCTCAGCAGAGAGGCGACTTTATTTAACTCAGCACTTGCGAGATAAGGCGGTTTCTGTTTTGCAGCTCCTACTCGCAACGCGGGACGATAATCGGTTGACATAACAATGCAAAAGGCCACCCTCTCGGTGGCCTTTCGTCGCGAAGCTTGAAACTAGAGTCAGTCGCCTGCAACCAGGTGTTCGTCGTTGGCTTCCAGAGGAGCAGTCACGACTTCCACGTTGCTGTTGACCGGTGCCGCAGGCTTGATGCCGCTCATACCCAGGCCGCCGATATCGCCGATAGCCACAAAGCCGCCAGGGGTCTCCGGCTCCTTCAGCACTTCCTTGCGGTACAGCTTGGCCATGCGGCTGTTTTCTGCGTCCTGCTTCAGCTTCGCATCGCGTGCACGGATCTTTTCCTCGCGTGCATTCTTGGCGATGCCGCTCTTCTCAAACGTGTCGTTCGCGGCGGAGTTGACGTGTGCGTCGTTCAGTACCAGGTCATACTTCTCCTGCTTCTCGATCGCAACCTTCTTGCCACCAGCGAAGATCTCGTGACGTCCGTGCTCCTCGTACCACTTGGTGAGCGACGACGTCATGTGCATCTTCTCAATGATGTTGCGCCAGCCGACGCCGGTGTTGTATGCGCAGAAGGAAATTTCACCTTCCTGGGTAGCGTACGGGATGATGCATTGCTCGGTGCGGCGGAAATCGTAGTTGAAGAGATCCTGGAACCACATGCCGGCGATAAAGAGGAAGTTCCAACGGTCGGCGCGGCGCTGATTGATGTCCGCCATGGTGCGGTCCGCGGTGACCTTGCCGTACTTGCGGCCGGTTGCGCCGAAGCACTTATCGAACTTTTGCAGCAGGTCCATGATCTTGAAGTGGGTCGGTGCCTTGCTGGGGTCGTAGTTGCGCAGCAGTGCCAGCGACACACCGACGATAGACAGGAACTTGCCGCGTGAGGCATCGTTCACCTTCGCAACATCCTTGGCAAGACGGTCCGCATTGAGAAAGGCGGTAACAGGAACGGCTTCCTTGGTTTCCTTGTCGATCATCAGCGCCATGCCGATGCCGCAGTTGGGGTGGCAACCGCAGGAGAGCTGGCCCCAATCGTGGTCGGGTCCGTGGACTAGGTCAGCCCAGTCGGAGAAGGTAGACATGAAGGAGATGGGGAACCAGTCGCGGGTGGATTCGCCGAGGCCCGTCTGGGTGCGGACGTCGTGCGCGAGGTGGCTCAGCGTGTAGCGCTGTGCGGCGCGACGCTCGTCGGAGACGGCTTCGTCGCGGCCGGTGAAGCTGACCGGCTGGAAGGAGAGGAAGTTGATCTTCTTCGGGTTATCGAGTGCGAACTCGATGATGCGGCCGACCTGCTCGTTGTTGATGCCGTTGATGATGCAGGTGACGGGAACGATGTCGACGCCGGCCTCGTGCAGGTTGTGGATGGCCTGGAGCTTCACGTCGAACGAGTTGCCGACCTTGCGGTGAGAGTTGGCAGCGTTGCCGATACCGTCGAACTGCAGGTAGGCGTACCGCAGGCCGGCTTCCGCCGCGGCCTTGGAGAATTCCTTGCTCTTGGCAAACTCGATGCCGTTGGTCGCGGCCTGGACGGAGTTGTAGCCGACCTTGCGGGCGTAGGCGACGGCGTCGAGGAAGTACGGGCTCAGCGTGGGCTCACCACCGGAGAACTGGACCGACATCTGACGACGCGGCTTGATCTGCACGGCGTTGTCGAGCATGGTCTTGATCTCGTCCCACGTCAGCTCGTGGACGAAGCCGACCTGGTTGGCGTCCATGAAACAGGGATCGCACATCATGTTGCAGCGGTTGGTGAGGTCGATCGTCAGCACCGACCCACGGCCGTGGGTCACGGTGCTGGTGCCGTGGTTGTGGAGCTTTTCGTCGTTGTGGGCGCGGATGTCACGGCCCGGAAAGACCTTCTCGAGGTGCTCCATCATCGGCGGGTCGATGGACATGAGGTCTTCAAAGTGGCCGTGGATCGGGCAATCCTTCACCATCAGGATCTGGCCGTCGCGCTCGATGATCTGCGCCTTGATCTCGCCGACCTTCTCGTTCAGCAGGATCTCGTGGGGGAGCTTGCCGTCGACGATCTGCTGGCGGATCTCGGGGATGCATCGCGGGCAGAGGGAGTCAGTAGTGCGGGGCCATCCGAGGGGCGGCTTTTCCTTCTGGTAGCTCTTGAGCAGAGGCTTGTCCGACCACTTGGGCGTGAACGAAGCGTTGGGGCTGATGCTGTTCAGCTTTTCAAAGACCGCCCATCCCGCCTTGGCGACGAGGGTGAGGGACTTCTCTGCGAGCTTGTGTGCCTTTGCCATGAATCTCCTGGAGTAATGCCTGGGCCTTGGGGGTGCGCCTGAGTGTCTTGAGGCAGCGACCGCCTGCCTTCTTTGGGTGGTGCTCAATCTGTTTGGCTAGGACGTTTAACGGTCTTTGCCCGAGCTTAGCCGACAGTGAAGAGATGCAGAAGTGGCCGGTTTGGTTCACCTTGCGGACTCTGACCCATGCGGTTTGCATGGATTCTGCCTAGGCTGAGGCTATGCATAGCCTCAGGGCAAAGCGAGTGCGTTTCTTTGAACTGCAACAATTGGCACTGAAGCGCGGATGGATGCAGCGAACGGGAGCAGCAATCCACGTGGCACACGGTCAAGGGCGTGACTGCAGAGCCCTGAACACGATGTAGCCATTCAACAAAAGCAGCAGAAAAGAGGGAAGTGAAGCTGCGACGCTGTCGCGAACGTGAAGGCGGATGACAAATGCGCACAGCATGAGCAGCGCCAGACCGCTCGCCGCAACGACCTGCGCCGGAAGCCACCATAAGCCGATCAGGATACCGATGCCACCGAGAATCTCAAGCACACCGGTGAGGATGCGCAGGTTCTCCAGGTTGAATCGGCGGAAGTCGCCCACCATGGACCTGGACGACACACACACAATGCCATACCCAATAAAGGAAACGGCGGAGAAGGTGGTGAGGGCGCGGGTAAGTGTCACGCCTGGTGGAGCCGCAGATAGAAGGTGGCAACAAAAATCGAAAGCACAAGCAGCCCCAGCGACGGCACATACTTCTGCCAGGGGTGGTGGACTTTTATGTGCGCCAGCTGCGCGCAGACCATCAGCAGCGCCATCAGGATTGCCGGCACAACGACAAGTGCCGGGTACCAAATCCCGGCGACAAGCAGCGTGGCAAGCGCGATTTTTGTGTCGCCTACCACGGTTCGCAGCCAGTCGGGCAGGCCGTACTCATGGAACTCTTTCACAACGTTTGGAAAGCGGAGCACCCATACAAGAACGATCGAAAGGGCGATGATGATCTGCGCGCAGATGGCGAGCTTGTGCAAGGGGCGTCCTGTTCTGCAGAGGCGCGTGCGTGGCGAAAGCGGTTAGGGTCAGGCGTGCAGGCCGCGCAGACACTCCGTGCGGAGAAACCCTGCATTGCCGCTTAGGATCTCGCTTGCCTCATGGACGCGGTCGGGTGCATCAATCAGCATGAACATCCCCTTTGACACTGTGTCCCGTTTGAGCAACGCGATCATGTCGCTGGAAACTGAGAGTGCACGCAGCGTCGTGTCGAGGTCAATCGTCCAGCAGGTCGGGTTCTCCGGCTCGTCAGCAAATGGGTCTTCCCCGCTCATCTGCTGGGCACCGCGGCGTTGCCGGTCATGTTTTCGTACACGGTGAATCTGCTAGCGAATGGAATGCACACCGATCGCATTGACCAGCGGCTGGCGGTCTGCCGATCCCTCGCTGCCTGCCGGTTGCGAGATGCTGATATGCGTTCCGTCGAAGCCGGCGTTCACCAAATCTCGGGTGGCGTCGCTGACGTTCTGCCGGCTTACAAAGTAGGCAAGGGCGACATTGTGGACTGTTCGTTCTGCGGTGCTGGGACGGTACGTTTCCATGGGAATCTCACGCTCTTTCGAGTCAGATGAGATCGCCTCAGCTTGAAATCGTGCCGGTACGAGCCTATTTGGGCCCAGGAAGCATGCGACCACGCAATCGCAGGTAAATGTGCGTACGGCGCACGACATAGCAATTTCGAAGTCAGAACTCCTGGAGCGGAGGTGCAAAACCCAGCATTTCGCGGGTTCACCAAATTTGGTCGGGGCGGAGAGATTCGAACTCCCGACCCTCTGCTCCCAAAGCAGATGCGCTACCAGGCTGCGCTACGCCCCGACTCCTCTGATTGTATCGCCGCCCAACACTAATGGCGCATGCCGAGCGAGAGGAACTTGCCGGCGATATAAGCCAGCAGCGCCAGCGGTATAGCCAACAACAACAGCATGCCTACCACCAGCCACACCAGAAACAGCCAGTCAGAGGCGGCGTGGCGCTTGCGCTGCTGTTGCGTGGTGCCGAGGCGGTAGTGGGCCTCGTCAACCGGTATTGCGGTGCCGGGAACGGCATCCACACCGCCCGTGGCGCGCTGCAGCAGGGCGAAGTTGCGGCGATTCGCCTTCCACGCGATGTCAAACGCGTCGCCGAGTACAGGCACGGTGCCGATGATCGTTTCGATGGCCACATTTGCCAGCATGCGCGCCAGCGTCACCTTGGGCACTCCGCGCAGCCAGGCGGCCACAATGATGATCCACGAAGCCATGGCACCCAGAATGTCGCCGATGCCCGGTATCAGGCCGACGATGCCATCCAGACCAAAGCGGATATTGGTGCCCGGGATGCGCAGAAAGTCATCTAGGATATGGGACAGCATGTCCATGTTGCCGTCACTGAACAGCGCCGCACTACCGCGAACACGGGGACGCAGCACCTCTGGTTCGATTTGCGTTCGACCGTAGCTGGGCTCTCGCATGGCTCCCAGTTAGGATGCGGCGGGTCGCTTCCGGTTGTTGCAAACCCGTTTCCGACCGGTGAATGAGCCTGCTCCTTCAAGCTGCAAGCCGCGCAGCGAACTGCGGTATACTCGGGGCTGGCACGGCGGCTGTAGTTCAGGGGTTAGAACGCGGGTCTGTGGCACCCGATGTCGAGGGTTCAAATCCCTCCAGCC
>CAHJWI010000050.1 GCA_903642225.1 Acidobacteriaceae bacterium
GAACACGGAAGTTAAGTCTCGCTGGGCCGATGGTACTGCACGGGAAGCTGTGTGGGAGATTAGGTGGTCGCCGGCATTAATTCAAAAGCCCACTTTTCGGAGTGGGCTTTGCTGTTTGTGTGGGGTCAAGGATCCCGTCGCCCTGCAGGCTGGGGCGAAACCTGCCGCTCCCACTTACGCGTGTGGAACTCAGCCAAGAGGTTTCCGTGAGGACTGCTTATGCGGTGGCTCCGCCCAGTAACGTCCAGAGAGCTTTTATCCAACGTTCTGTTCAGTAGCTCCGTCCAGCAAGACGCGATACACTTGCGGGGCGGAGTATTGAATGACGTCAAAGGTTGTGGGTGCCTCGGCTGTAGTGCTGACTTGCTGTCTGGGTGTATGTGCTGAGCGGCCCTCAGCCTTCACAAATCAGTCCAAGCCAGAGCAAGCGACAGTGACGATGCTCGCCTTAAGCAGTTCATCAAGGCAGAGCTTTGCCGGCAATCGCGAAATCTACTTGGCAAGATTGCGAGCAGGTAAGGAGGATCATCAGTTCGTAAGGCTGGTTGATCAGTACCCAGGCTATGGACTCCCCATCCGAGACTCTCTTCTGCGCGGTCGAACTCTGTTCTCGCTCAAAGTAACACGCGAGCCTGATTGTGACTTACCAGGGTCGCAAATTTCGTTGGCTCCAACCGATCAGGTCGTCTTCGACGGTTCTGTGCGCGACACTTTAGCAGCCCATCAAGTCGATCTGGTGCCGTGCTACAAGGCATTGCACAACACAATCAAGTTGGCGAAGGTGAAGTAAGCTCGTTCGGGTACTTTGCGGATCCTGCTGCAACTCGTCCGAGCGTGACTATCTGTGTGGCGGCCGGAGTTCTTTTAGGGAGATTGCGGCGGCCATTGCGGCATAACCCAAATCAGACGGGTGTAAATGGTCACCCCGATCGTACTTTGGTAGGAGCTGGCCAGGGTGCGTGGGATCTTGAATGGTCTTATCGAAATCGATCACACCATCAAAGACTTGACTCGAACGTAAAAACACATTGACCTGCTGTCGCGTCTGTTCGCCGGCATCGGTGTAGTAGCCCGAGCCCTGAAAGGGTGTGAGTGTAGCCCCATAAATGCGCATGCCCTTGCTGTGGACGCGTGTAGCGATCGACGTGAGGGCCGCAATGATGTCCTGCGAGGAAGCCACACCGCGGGTTCCGCCGATGTCGTTAATGCCCTCCAACAGAATCACCGTGCGTGCTCCTGGTTGCGATAGCACATCGCGGTCGAGTCGTTGCGTTGCGGTCGGCCCAGTGCCGTCGGCGAGCAACCGATTCCCGCTGATCCCGGTGTTTAGCATGGCGACATACATGGTTTTTGGTAGCTGCGCCGCCAGTCCCTCCAGCACATCGGGATAGCGTCGATTCGTTTCCGTTGTAGAGCCAGTTCCGTCTGTGATGGAGTCGCCCAGGCAGACCACCGCGCTCGACTTTCTACCGGCTTCCACCTCCACACCTTTCAAAAAGAACCAAGACCCCGATTGCGCCAGTAAAGGCGGCGACGACGCTGCAATGACCACGTCGGCCTTCCTGGGAGTTTCGACGATGTTGCGGTTAGCGGCGGGTGCTTGTATGGGCCTGGCCAGGTCAGGCTGACCAAGGCCGGGTGGCCGCACCTCTGCGGAAGATAGCTCCAGGGCAGCGGTTTGATCGCCAGCCGCGAAGAATGCAGTTTGCAGCGCCAGATTGTGGAAGGTAACAGCAGGAATTGGCTGCGCCGGAATGGCGATTGATATGACCAAGTCCGAAAAGATGGGTACGCGTTCCGCGACAGCATCGCTGGCCGCAAAAGCACCCGCCGGAATCGTAACGGAAGCTTGCCCTGTAAAAAGCAACGCTTTATCCGTAGCCGGCAAAATCTTAGAACCCACGGACAGGAACGCCACGTGTGCCGCTGAGATGGTGAGCGGAGCCGTGCCAAACTCATTTGAGAAGCGTACCCGCACCATGCGGCCGCCCTGACTCAGGTGAACCACTTGGCGTAGCGTCACGAGCTGAGTTCCCAAATGCGTGGTTTGCTGCAGAGTTTTCAGGTCTGCCGACGGCATATCGAAGTTAGCGGTGGTCCACGTTCCGAGCCAGCCATGTTTCTGCGCATTGGCCGCGGGATGATTGGCGATGAGGGTGGAGAGGAACGTCAGGGCGGCGGCGGCAACAAGCTTGCGCATGCAAGCGAGTGTATCGTGATGCGCCGCTTGCAATCAGGACTGAAGCTGCTCTACGGAACTGCCGCGACCAGCTGTGCGTATGAGTACACATGGGAATGATGCACATGACGATCTCGGATTTTGTTTCGGCGCCGTCCGCACCGTGGTTCCCGGCGCAGGGGGACCGGCCCCGCACAGTTCCGCCGCACCGTTGGCTACCCCGCAACAAGGCCGGCCACGATACACTTCCTCTACTTCAGGCAAAGGACACATCTCTGCGCATCGTGAACGATTTAACTTCGCGCACGAACGACGCCCCGGTCAAGGCCGCACCTGCAGTTGACGCCGCACGCTCTGCGGAGCAGGAGCAGATGAAGCGGCTTGTGCTGCTATGCCTTTCAGGGGATGCAAGGGCCTGGCAGGAGCTGGTCAGTGCGCAGCACCGCCGCATATACGGCATCTGCTATCGCTTTACCGGATCGCAAACAGACGCAGAAGACCTCACCCAGGATGTCTTTCTAAAGCTCTATCGAAGCCTGTCGAACTTTGATCCGGCAAAGGGTGCCTTCAGCACGTGGCTGACGACGCTCACCCGCAACTTGCTGGTCGACCATTTTCGACGCACACGCCAGGACCGTGCGACCGATTCACTGGATGTTAGTTGCAGCGGCGAGGACGGCGATGGCCCCACCCGGGCCGAACATCTACAGGACAATCGCCGCACTCAGCATGACCACGTGGCTGCAGCCCAGCTTCGCGCGCGCATTCAGCATGCGCTCAGGCAGCTTTCTCCAGAACTGAGGGAAGCCGTCATTCTGCGCGATCTGCAGGACATGGATTACAAGGAGATTGCCCTAATTCTGCACGTGCCTGAGGGTACGGTGAAGAGCCGCATCAGCCGTGGCCGCGGAGAACTCGCACGCATTCTAGGACGCGAGGGTCTGCATGGCGCAGGCGATATGCAGCCGGGTATCCAGGGAGGCGTGCGCACATGAACGACGATATGCTGCAAACTCCCGGAGCGCGCGGCACCAGCAGCAGCAGCCGGTTGACCTGTTCACAATGCGAGCGCATGCTTCTGGACGCGGCAGACGAGACCCTGCTGCCGGAAGACCAGACACAGTTCGAACTGCACTTGGCTGGGTGTGAGGCGTGCAGCCGGCTGATGGCCGATGCCCAGCGTGGCCGTGCGTGGCTTGGCATGCTGCAGGCCGTACCGCCCCAGCCGTCAAGCGATCTGATGGAGCAAATTCTGGCGCGTACCTCCGGCGACCCGGCGCTTGCGATTCCACTCCGTCCACGCAACGAGCCTATCCTCTCCTACGCCGGCGGCGGATACACGATAGCCACAGACACCACTATGCGCACTGTGCCTTTTGGGCCGGTCAAACGTGTCAATTGGCTGCAGCGATTCGTCGCGTCGGTGTCGCAGCCACGGTTCGCCATGACAGCCGCAATGGCGTTTTTCTCTATCGCGCTTACCTTAAACCTCACAGGCGTCAGCCTGCGCGACCTGCATGCCAGCAGTTTTAGACCGGCCAATCTTCGCCACGGCTTCTGGGCGACCAACGCACGGGTCTTTCGCTACTACGACAACCTGCGCGTCGTGTACGAGCTGGAGTCGCGTGTTCGCGAGGTGCAGCGGGATGCCGACGATACAGCACCTCGTAATGCACCGCCGCCGCAACAGTTGCCCTCGCCAGAGACGCCCAGGAAAGCTCCTCCTGCAAAGGCGGACGGCCCGCGCAGCAGTCTCCCGGCCAAAAGTGATTCTAAGTCCCTCGCCACGGTAGACGTATCGTCGCATCCCGGTCCATACACGCTGCCCCAAGGCAGTCTCACGGCATCCGCAGCCCCCACCCGCGGAGAAGGAGTACGCGCATGAGCGGTTTCGACGAAACTCCGAATAACCCTACCGGCTACACACCCGGTCCGGCTTCCAGCACTCCCAACGATGCCTTCGCCGGCAGCGCAGGCTCTCGTGCCACCTCTGCTGCAGCAAATCCGTACACCGGCGGCTATAGCTCGCCCGGTTACGGCACCCCGGGCTATGTGGCTCCGGGTTACGTTGCCCAGCCTGCACCAGGAGCGCCGAATCCGGGGCTCGCCACGTTGCTCGGCTTCATCCCTGGCGTCGGGGCCATGTACAACGGCCAGTTTGCAAAGGGAATAGCCCACGTCGTGATCTTCGCCATCCTGATCTCACTTGCAAATCACGTCAGTGATCTTTTCGGCATGCTTGTCGCTGCATGGTACTTCTACATGGTTTTCGACTCATACCAGACTGCGCGCGCTCGTCGCGACGGCTTGGTTGCTCCAGACCCATTCGGCCTCAACACCATCGGCGAGCGCATGGGCGTCGGTAATGGCCCCAACTGGACCGATTTCACCGCCCGACCCTCCACCGGCAGCACGCCGCCTCCGTCATATACGCCGCCTCCTTCATACATGCCCCCAGCGGAGTCGGCTGGCGGGTCCACGGAATACCGCGACGCAACTACGAATGCGACGGTGGCTCCGGACGGCAGCGCGACCTACAACGATGCAAGGGCCACGTACACCACTGGCCCTGCTGGAAATCCATACCACGGTGCCACCGGGAGCTACGCGGCCGCGAATGCCAGCTATGCTGCTCCCCCTTTCTACCCTGGGGGGCCTGTATCGCAGCCGGCAGGTTACGCTGGTGCCTACGCACCCACAATCCCGCCGCTGCCGCCGCTTGGCGGAACGTCGTCTTCGCTGCCCATGGGCGCCATTTGGCTCATCGGCTTCGGCGTATTCGCGTTGATCGGCACGCTGAGTCACCGGTTTTACTGGTCGAACCGATACCTGGACGGCGCCATTGTTGCCGCTGTGGGCGTTGTTCTTCTGGTAACCAGGACGCTTCGCGCACGTGGAGTTTATCCTGCCGGGTCTGCGGCCAACACGTGGTATCTGCTGCGTACGAGCCGTGTTGGCCTGGTCTTGCTCGCCATCGGCTTCGCGCTGACGCTGGATCATACGGGTGCACTCACGTGGAATTACCTCTGGCCGTATCTGCTCATCCTGCTGGGGACGTTTTTGCTGGTCGAGCGTGCCGCGCACAATCGCATGCTTGCGGCTGGGCCGGTCTCGACGGACGGTTCTGCGGCGTACACAGCCCCGTCTGGCGGAGACACGACCGCGAACACGCAGGCGACATCTTTCATTCCGCGCGATGAGGAAGGACGGCAGCCATGAGCACCACACCTCCTTCGCCCTTCGATCCAACCAACCGAAACGATCCCCGGTACGACCCCCTGCGGGATCCGTCCAGTAATCCCCAATGGCAACGCGAACGGCAAAAGGCCTGGTCCCGCAACGCCAAGGCGCAAACAAACGCCTGGCGCGATCAGCAGCGCTTTGCCGCACAGCAGCAGAAGCAGGCCACCCGCGCCTATGTCCGCCAGCAACGCGACATCCGCCGGGCCGCACGCAGCAGCAACAGGGCACCATCGCTGGTCGGACCACTCGTTCTAATCGGGATCGCGATTGTGGCTCTGCTGGTTCACAACGGCCGCGTGACAATTCCAGGGCTGGTGACCTGGTATGGCAGGTGGTGGCCTGTCATTCTCATCGGTTTTGGCGTTCTTCGCGTGCTGGAGTGGGTCATCGATCGATATACGCGCCGCGACACAACCGCACCGGTGCGCTATTCGCTGGGAGGTGGTGTCATCTGGTTGGTCGTTCTGATGGCAGGGATCGGCATCAGCCTGCAGGGTGGCCTTCATGTAAACGGCAATGACATCAACTTCGGCTTTACCGGAGACGACTGGAAACAGTGGCTGGGTAGCAAGCACGAACAGGACACACCGTCCGCAAGCCACGTCATCGCTGCCAACGGTGCGCTTGTGATCGATAGTTCACATGGCGACGTCACGGTCAGCGGCATCTCGGACGATGGCCTGATCCACCTCTCGACGCACAAGGATGTCTACACCAACTCTGACGACCAGGCGCGCGACCGTCTTTTATCCCTGGAACCGCAGTTTAGCGGCTCCAACGACAATCTGACCCTGCGCGTGAATGGTAACGACAACGACGAGGCAGACCTTACACTTCTGGTTCCGCCAACGATTCGCGTCAGCGTGAATGCGAACCATGGTGATGTCAAGACAAACAATCTAAAGGCGCCAACCAGTGTCACCGCGAATCGCGGCGAGGTCGACATAGCCGCCATCACTGGCCCTGTCACTGTTCGCGTGAACTCACGGGGTAAGTCTGTCACAGCGCACAGCATCAGCGGCCCGGTAGATGTGCAGGGAACCGGCGACGAAATTAACCTGTCCGATATTGACGGTCCTGTGAAAGTAGGTGGGGACTTCTTCGGTGGCGGCCGCCTGCAGCACATTACCGGACCCATCGATTACGCGACCACGCGCATTACCTTCGCGCTTAACAAGCTGGATGGCGAAGTAGCCTTTGATGACAAGGACGAGTTCTCCACAGAGGATGCGACAGGGCCGTTCACGTTAAAGACGCGCAGCCGCGATCTGACACTGAATCATGTCTCAGGCAACGTGGATGTAACGAACAGCCACGGCAAAGTCGATCTGCAGTCGACCACACCAGGCAGCATCATCACGGTCGTGAATCACGACGGAGATGTCCGGCTAACGTTGCCGCAGCAATCAAAGTTCACCCTTGCGGCAGAGACCAGCGACGGTGACGTCAACAGCAACTTCGCTGTGATCGGCCAGACAGGATCGCGCGGCACCCTGAACGGTACGGTTGCCGGCGGCGGTACACCCATTCGCCTGACCACGACGCACGGCGACATTTCGGTCAATCACAACGGCGATGGCACCTGGTTGCTGGCCCGCCCAAAAGCGGTGCAAAAGCTGGGCTTTGGCACCGTGCCACCGCCGCCTCCACCGCCGGGAGCGTTGCCGCCAGAGGCAGCACAGGCCGTCGCAAATGCTCGTCAGCACGTGCTTGACGCACAGCAACAAATTAGGGAGGCGACCAAGGAGGCCGTCCGGCAGACATCGGAAGACCGCCGCGAGTCCGATCAGGCAGTGCGGGAGGCACAGCACGAGTCCGACCAGGCAATGCGGGAAGCTTTGCAGCAGGCCGATGAAGCCAGACGTAAAGCGTCACAGCAGGTAGCTGAGGCGCTGCACAAAGCCGACCAGGCGCGCCGCGAAGCCATGCAGCAGTCTGGCGAAGTTCGCAAGCAAGCCTTGCAGCAGGCAGACGAGGCAAGTCGGCAGGCCATGCAGCAGGCTCAGGAGGCATTGCGTCAAGCCGACCAGCAGCGTCGACAGGCGTTGAAGCAGGCGGACGACGCACGCCGCGAAGCCCAGAGACAGGCCGACCAGGCGCGCCGCGAAGCCCAGCAGAACGGCAATCCGGATTAGGGTGTGCAAGCAATTGCCGACACGCGTCCGGGTTCGTTCTGCAACACCGCGCCTGCTCATGAAACGGAGGCTGCCCGATGGCAATCTCCGTTTACATGCAGCTACTTTAGTTCGTATCCTGCAAAGAAGTAGCCGATCTCGAAGGCCGCCGTGTCCTCCGCGTCCGAACCGTGAATCGCATTTGCCTCGATCGACTCGGCAAACTTCTTACGGATTGTGCCTTCTTCTGCGTTCGCCGGGTTGGTCGCACCCATCAGCTTGCGTAAATCGGCAATGGCGTTTTCCTTCTCGAGCACCATCGGAAAGATAGCTCCGGACGCCATGAACTGGGTCAGTGCTCCAAAGAACGGGCGAGCGGCATGGACCGCATAAAAACCCTGAGCCTGCTCTTCCGTCAGCGACATACGCTTGATGCTAACGATCTTGAATCCCGCTTTTTCGATCTCTGCGAGAATGCTCGCGGTGTGGCCGTTCCGGACCGCATCCGGCTTTACGATACTGAACGTGCGCTGCAACATAAAACTCCTGAATTGAGAAGTGACTTCAGCGATTGTACGGCTTGGTAAGCGGGCGCCGTACGTCGCTAGGCCCGATCCGTCTCTGATTGATCTGGCAAAAAGAGGGAGAAGACCGTTCCACACCGCGCCCGAGCCTTCTGCAGGCGTTGCCTGGATCGTACCTGCAGGGTACCGTTGTGCCGTTGGGCGATCGTATGCGAAATCCAGAGTCCTAGGCCGGAACCGCTGGAACCTTTTGTTGTAAAAAACGGCTCAAAGATGCGCGCAACTGTATCCGGGCTCATACCGTGCCCCTCGTCTGAGATGGAGATGCGTGTACCGCGATGCCGTGTCCGAGCGCAACACGCCGGTCGAGTGCGGATGGTCACGGTTCCGCCGTTGGGCATCGCATCAATTGCATTACCAAGTAGATTATTCAGAATCTGGCGCACATCGCCCTCGTGCAAAAACATGCTGTGCGTGCCGCCTCGGTGCTGCACATCGACAGTGACACGCGAATTCTTCAGTCGGCCCTGGTACAGGGCAACGACCGGGTCCACCACCTGCTGAGGTGAAAGCTGCGTAGGCTTTGAGGCATGCCTATGGAAGCGGAGTGTCTGCGACGCGATCTGGGATACCCGCGCCAACTCGGATTCGGCCAGCTTAATGTATTCAACACTTTCCTCCGAGAGTGTCTGGTCACTGTGCACGAGGTAGAGCAGATTGGTCACCGCTTCCAGGGGGTTGTTAATTTCGTGCGATATGGATGCGGCTAGTCGACCCACGGCAGCCAGCTTGTCTGCCTGCACCAGGGCACCCTCCGCCCGCTTCTGCGCGGTAACATCGATGACTGCCAGGCTGATGGTGTCCAACTCGCCATGTGCGTTCCGGTTCGGAGTGGCGTTCAGCAACAAAGACCTCAGTTGCAGCATGTCGTACGCCAGGTACAACTCGCGAGGCTCATTCCGGATAGTCTCGCCCGTCGCAGCGCGTTGCAAAAAGTCGTTGCCCTGTGTATCCACGGAAAAGCTGCCGGCGCGTTCCCCGATCAGTCGATCGGGAGAAATTCCACAGATTTCGGCATACTTCACATTCCCGCGGAGGTACAACATGGTCTTGGCATCAACAAGAGCCAACGCGATTGGTGCATTGGCGTAAACAGTTTCCACTTCAGCTCTCGCTCTTACCGCGTCAGTCACCTCCGCTCCGGTTGACATAAGGTCCCCGTTTTCCAGGCGGCTCAATGACCAGTTCCAATACGTCATGCCTCGGGCGATGCCCGATAGCGCGTACTCGTCAGCAGTGTAGGTCTTGCCGGTTTGCTGAACTGCTCTCACAATGGCACGCAGCTCTTCACGATTGATTTCGGGGACAACGTCAAAGAAACTGGTCCCTTGTAGCCGGACCGTGGCAAACGCAGGATCCATCGAACGTTGATAGGACTCGTTGGTCCAGCGATACCGGACCTCTGCGTCCAGCACGGCGATGCCAACCGGTGCTGTCTCCGCCACCATCCCCAGCAGCTTTTGTTGCGCACGCAACTGGTTGGCGGCTATATGCTCCACCTCAATTTGAAGATCCCTTTGCCGGCCAACCTCCACGGCCGCCGCTTCCCGCTCTATGCGCGCCATCGCATCGCGTTGTCGTAGCACCTCCGCCTGCTCCGTCTCTGCAGCAAGAGAACGAGCCTCAAACAACTTCCGGCCTCGCAAATCTTTCATCGTAACCACGGCTCCCAGGCTTCCGTCGTCCATCACCACAGGAGAGGCTGAATATTCAACCGGAACGGGAAGTCCATCCCGCGACCACAACACCTCGTCCAATCCACGGATCGTTTTCCCGGCAGACCGTGCATGCAACAGCGGACATTCACTTGCAGGGTATTCCCGGCCGTCAGGGTAGCGGGAGTGAACGAGTGTGTGCATGTCCTGGCCCAGCACCTCGGCCTGCGTGTAACCCAGCAGGTGCTCTCCCGCGCGATTAATTCGAACGCACAAGCCCCCGCCATCCACCGCATAAAGCGGCACATCGATGTGGTCCAGGAGAGAGTCTCCCCCGGAACGGATGCCCCGCTCAGTCGGCTCATCCGCCGGTATGTTCCGCTTATCGTTCATGGCACCACAGCAGCGAGAGCCTCATCGCAGTCTTTCGTGGGATGCGCGGCTGGCGTAAGCGGGTGGACGGCGCGGCCCAACAACATAGGACCTACGACTTGGGATGTAACTCAGGAATTGATTGTACAAACGGGAACACGTATGCCATGAAATCCTTGACGATCCTGAGCAGTTCCGCGCCGGAACAGCCGTGCGCGCACGACCCGCGTCACTTACGTCTACTTGCCAAGCACGCGTGCCATCGTTTCGCCAATTTCAGCCGGGCTTTTCACCACGTGGATGCCGGCCGCAGCCATGGCCGCCATCTTGCTTTCGGCCGTCCCTTCCCCGCCGGAGATAATCGCTCCGGCATGTCCCATCCGGCGTCCCGGCGGTGCTGTCTGCCCGGCGATAAAACCGACCACCGGCTTGCGCACATGTTCCCTGATATAAGCAGCGGCCGCCTCCTCAGCCGTTCCGCCAATCTCGCCGATCATGATGATCGCTTCCGTCTCCGGATCCTCATTTAGCAGCTTCAACGCAGCGACGTGGTTGGTCCCGATAATCGGGTCGCCCCCAATGCCAATGGCCGTTGACTGCCCAATCCCACGCGTCGTGAGCTGGTAGACCGCCTCATAGGTAAGCGTGCCAGACCGCGACACAATCCCGACCGACCCTTCCTTGTGGATCCGTCCTGGCATAATGCCCACCTTCGCCTTGCCTGGCGAAATCACCCCGGGACAGTTGGGTCCGATCAGCCGCGACTTCGACGCCCGAACGATCTCCCACGCCTTCACCATGTCCTGCGTCGGAATGCCTTCGGTGATGCAGATCACCAACGGCACCTTGGCAGCAACTGCCTCAAGAATTCCATCGGCGGCAAACGGAGGTGGCACAAAAATCACGCTCACATTCGCCCCAGTCTCCTGCACCGCCTCTTCCACGGTGTTGAACACGGGAAAGCCCTCCGCCACCGTTCCACCTTTGCCCGGCGTCACGCCGCCAACGACGTTTGTGCCATATTCCTGGCAACCCTTGGCGTGATACATTCCCTCACGTCCAGTGATGCCCTGCACCAGCAAGCGCGTATTTTTGTCTACCAGAACTGACATTAGTTGCTCCCTTTTGCAGCGTCGACTGCCAGTTTTGCGGCTTCCGCCATCGTCTCGCCAACGGCATACTTGAGGCCGGAGTCAGCCAGAATCTTTCGTCCCTCTTCGACGTTTGTTCCCTCAAGCCTGAGCACCAGCGGTAGAGTGACGTTCAGGTTTTTGGCCGCAGCCACAACTGCCGTTGCGAGCACATCCACGCGAAGAATGCCGCCAAATATGTTGATGAAGATGCATTTTACGTTCGAGTCCGCCAGCAGAATCGCAAACGCCGCCTCAATCTGCTGCTGGTTTGCGCCGCCGCCTACGTCCAGGAAGTTCGCCGGTGATCCACCGGCATAGTGGATGATGTCCATCGTCGCCATCGCAAGTCCGGCGCCGTTCACCATGCACGCAATCGACCCATCAAGTTTGATGTAATTCAAGCTGTCCTTTGAAGCAGCAACCTCCAGCGGATCTTCCTCCGCCACGTCTCGCAGCTCCTTCAAATCCTTGTGCCGAAACATTGCGTTGTCATCGAAATCGATCTTGCAATCCAGCGCCAGCAGCTTGCCGTCCTTCGTCGTCACCAGTGGATTGATCTCCATCAGTGAGCAGTCCGTTTCGGTAAAGGCCTTGTACAGCCCAAGCATAAAGCCGACTGCCTGATTCACCAGCGACCCCGTCAGCCCAAGCTTGAACGCCAGGTTCCGCGCCTGCCACGGCTGCAGCCCAACGGCAGGTTCAATGGCCTCCTTGTAGATCGCCTCAGGTGTCTTGGCCGCTACCTCCTCGATCTCCATGCCGCCGGCCTGCGACGCCATCATCGTCAGCTTGCCTGTCGCCCGGTCCAGCACGATGCCCAGGTAAAGTTCTCTTTCGATAGCAGAGCCCTGCTCAATCAGCAGCCGCTGCACCTTCTGCCCAACCGGTCCGGTCTGGTGCGTTACCAGCTGCATGCCGAGGATCGCCGTTGCTGCCGCATTCGCCGCAGGCAGGTCCTTCACCACCTTCACACCGCCGCCCTTGCCACGCCCACCTGCGTGAATCTGCGCCTTGACTACGACCACCGGACTGCCGGCGCTGAACAGCTTCTTGGCCTCAGTATCTGCAGCTTCCAGGGTCGTCACCATCTCACCCTCGGGCACGGGCACACCATACTTCCGTAGGATTTCCTTGGCCTGGTACTCATGAATCTTCATCGCAGCATCGCTCCCAGCGCATTTGCGCTAAACCCCTGCATAGTACGTCGGCCAACAACGGCCAGCAAATCCGCTCAACGCACAAGCGTTCGTTTACCGTCCATCGCTGGCTGCCGCTCATCTTCATGGCTGACCGCAGATTCATGGCTGACCGCAGACACACCCATCTGCAAAGGAGCACGCTCCCCGGTGGGCCGGGCAGAGATGAAACAATGACGGGGTGTCTGTTGCGGAACTCCAGATCATCACGGCCGGCGAAACCCTTACAGAGGAGCAGTCCGCCACTCTTATGGCGACGCTACTTCGTGGAGAGCTCGGCGAGGCGGGTATTACAGCCTTGCTCACCGCCTTGCATCACCGGGATGGAGCGACTGCGTCTGAACTGGCCGGCTTTAACAGGGCGCTTCAGCAAGCCTCGACGCCCCTGCCTTTGACCGATCGGGAGCGTGACGCGCTGGTCGACACCTGCGGTACCGGGGGCGATGGCAGCAGCACCTTCAATATCTCAACCGCTACAGCACTCGTTGCGGCTGCAGCCGGTGTGCCGGTAGCAAAGCACGGCAACAGAAAAGTGACGTCGCAGTGCGGCTCCGCAGACATACTCGAGCGACTTGGTGTGCCCATTGACTACACTCCCCGGCAGGCCGCAGAAGCCATTCGCACGCACAACTTCGCCTTCCTGCTGGCGCCCACCATGCACCCCGCCATGCGCCATGCAGCGCCTGTTCGCCGCCGCCTTCCATTTCGCACAGTGTTTAACCTGCTTGGCCCCATGTCAAACCCTGCAGGCGCACGGCGCCAGGTGCTCGGCGTGTATTCGCCGCAGGCCGTTACCCAGGTGGCGGAGGCGCTCGCCGCGCGCGGGTCCATGCTGCATGCGCTGGTCGTTCACGGTACCAACTCCACCGGTGGCGGCCTGGACGAACTCAGCCTGAGTGGCGAGACCATTGCCGCGGAGGTGAAAGGAACCACCGTGCGCCCCCGAACGCTGACCCCTGAGGACGCCGGCGTCGCCCGCTCGAACGCAACAATTCCGGGAGGCAGCATCGAAGCCAACGAGGCGATCCTGCGTGCCGTCTTTGCCGGTAAAAAGGGGGTTGCACGCGACGTCGTGCTCCTCAATGCGGCGGCCGTCTTCCTCGTCGCAGACCGTGTGACAAGCTTGGCTGAAGGTGCCAACCTGGCGGCGCAGACCATCGATAGGCGTGCCGTTCAGACTCTGCTTTCACGTCTGACAAGCCGCTCGGCATAGCGGGCGTCTCTGCTCATTAGGGCATGCCGCTATTCTGCGCCAATGACGCAGAAGTGTTAGGTGTGGTGAGCCTTCCTAGACACGCAGGTGTCTCACACCCATGCGATACTCCACCTAAACAATCCAATGACCCCCAAGTTACAACGGCGTTTCGACTCACTCGAACGCAGCAAGTCCTCGATGCTCACAACCCTGTCCACTTGGACGCCGGAGCAACTCGCCTTCCGCGCGGAACCCGGCACATGGTCGGCGGCGGAAATACTGGACCACATTGCACGCACCGAAGGAGGCATCCTTCAAGCCGTGCGTGTAAATCTTGCCAGCCCCCGACCTCTGGTTAAAAAAGACCGCCTGTCCAGCTTCGTGGTCCGCTGCATTATGCGTTCGCCGTTAAAGGCCAAAGTTCCTGAGGAGGCTGCGGCTATTTTGCCCAGCGAAGCTGTTACGGCACCGCAGGCGATCGCAGCATGGGAAAAGGCCCGCACCCGCTGGTGCCACCTGGTTACCTCTGCCACGCACGGTCAGATCGAGGGTGGCGTGTTCAGCCATCCCCGCGGGGGCTGGATGAGCCTTCCGGACACGCTCTTGTTCCTGCGTCTGCATCACGAACATCACGTCCATCAGATCTCGCGATTGCAAAAGACACTCCCCCTCTAGCTGAATTAGGTGTGTCAGGCCTCCACCAACTCCTCTTCAGCGACCTCTTCGACATCTTCCGCAGCATCTTTTGCCGTCACTCCGTACCTTGCCGCCAGCTCCGGCGCGTATCTCGCCAAGTCGTTGCGCAGGCGAATCAGGGACAGGTCCTTTGCCTTCGACTCAAGCATCACGTCTGTTTCCAGGTGCTGGATCGAGCGCAGAAACGTGATCGTCTCAAACGGATTATTAAAGTCTGCATGCCCCGTCCAGATTGGCGGCATCAGCACATCCTCCAGCAGCCCCGTCTTCCGGTTCCGCCGTTTCATCTCGCGCATTTCTGTCCGCGCGCAGCTGTAGTGCATCTTCGGCCGCACACCCGTGGGCCACGTCTTCAGAAACCGCGAAAGCGTGTTGACCATTTCCAGCCCCTCGGGGTTAAAGCACCAGTGGTGCTGGTAGTCGAACACGCACTTTACCCCTGTCCGCTCATGCACGCTCAGCACGTCCGCCGCACTAAAGCGGATGTCGTCGTTTTCCAGCACCAGCCGCCGCTGCACCCGCTCGCTCAGCCGAGGCCATGTCTTCACCCAGTTCGCCGTTCCCAGCTCACGGTTCCCATACGCTCCGCCCACATGCACCACCATGATCGCCTCGGGCGGGAGCTCCATGTAGTCCAGCATCATTGCCTGGCTCTCCAGGTCCGCGATCGATTTCCGCGTCAGCGCCTCGTTGTCGCTGTTCAGCACTATGTACTGCGACGGGTGAAAGCTCAGCCGCAGCCCCTGCGCCCTGGCCATCGCCCCCACGTGCGCCAGCTCGTCGCGGCTCTCTTCCACCATGCCGTGGAACTGCGGCATGTCCGGGTGCGTGTGGTACGGTGCCAGATCGCTCGACATCCGGTACATCCGTATATCGTGCGCCCGCAGGTATGCGAAGATATCGCACAGGTACCCCAGGCTCACTCGCAGGTGTGGGTTTAGCCGCCACCCCCGCGTGTCGTTACTCTTCAGTTCCGGAGCGCCCATCACCTTTACCGGGAACCCCAGCCGCATGCACTCGGCAGGGAAGGGCGGCATCGTCAGCCCATCCTCATCCTGCGGCGGCATCCCGCAGTAACTCATCGGTGCCAGCAAGCGTCGCTCCGCATCCGCCGCTGTTTCCTCCCTCTGCTTCTCGCGGTTCGCCTTTATCCGCGCCTTCTTCTTCGCGACCTTTTCTTTGGCCTTCCGATTCTCCTCGCGCTCTGCCTGTGCCGGTGTTAATGCCTTTTCAACTTCTGGTTTCTTCGCCGCTGCCTTCTTCGCCATAGCCGTTCGATGCAAACCACCCGTGAATCGCGGTCCACCTCAGAGCGCACGGCGCAGGCCGCATGAGAGAATGGGTGTGATGATTCAAGTCTCGAATGTGACCATGCGCTACGGCTCGAAGATCCTCTTCGAAGACGTCTCGACGCAATTTATCTCCGGCCGCCGCTACGGCCTCACCGGCCCCAATGGCGCCGGCAAATCCACCTTCATGAAGGTCCTCACCGGCGAGCTCGAAGCGCAGAAGGGCAACATCAACCGCCCCCGCAAGCTCGGCATCCTCCGCCAGGACCAGTACGCCTTCGACGCCTACCGCGTCATCGACACAGTGATCATGGGCAACGCTCCCCTGTGGGCCGCCATGGAAGAGCGCGAGACCCTCTACAACAAGGAAGATCTCACCGACGACGACGGCGTCCGCCTCGGCGAGCTTGAAGGCGTCGTCGGCGACGAGAACGGCTACGAAGCCGAGTCCGACGCCGCCATCCTGCTGCAGGGGCTCGACATCCCCGACGAGGTCCACGATCGCAAAATGTCCGAGCTCCAGGGCGGCCAGAAGGTCCGCGTCCTGCTCGCCCAGGCCCTCTTCGGCGACCCCGAAGCCCTCTTGCTCGACGAACCCACCAACTACCTCGATCTCGAGTCCGTTCACTGGCTCCAGGACTTCCTGCTCCGCTACTCGGGCACGCTCATCACCATCTCCCACGACCGCCACTTCCTTAACGCGGTCTGCACCCACACAGCCGACATCGATTACCAGACCATCATCACCTACAACGGTGGCTACGACGACATGGTCATGCAAAAGGTCTCCGTCCGCACCCGCATCGA
>CAHJWI010000051.1 GCA_903642225.1 Acidobacteriaceae bacterium
GCGCTGGTCGCGGGGGCCGCCGAAGCCGTTGAGCTCGCGGGAGGTGCCGTCGATGACGAGCCATGGGGTGTATTGCACGCCGTAGAAGGCGGCGCGCTGGACGCCGTCGGGGTTGGTGAGTGGGTCGGGCAGAGGGATGTGCTGGTCGAACTCTAACGCGACAATTTGCTGGGCGGGGTATGCGTCGAGTGCGTCGTCGACTGCGAGATCGGCGGCGACGCAGGGGCCGCAGCCGGAGCCGGTAAACAGTTCAACCAAGGCGGTGTGGCCGTTCGTGATGGCGGTGCGGGTGGCGGGTGGCGTGGCTGGGAAGACCTGCTTGTAGCGGTCGTCCATGTGGGCGGTGAAGGTACTGTCGCTGCCGTCGTGGGCCTGGCGATAAAGCTGCATCATGACTGCCGTTGATGGCGCGGTGATGCCGCCATAGAGGGAGGCGAGCTCGAGGCTGTCGAGGGCGGTGGCGGGGTCGTGTTCGGCGTAGGCAATCATGCCGCGGGTATCGTAGAGGCCACCGTCGTCGGATTGAAGGGCGATGCCTTCGGCGACGGTCTGCTTGGCTTGTGCGAGTTTGCCTTCATGCAGATAGATTTCGCCGAGGGTTTGGAGGCGGGCTTCGCGGGTATGGGCGTAGAAGTCGTGCAGCTTTTGTGAGGTGGTGGGCTTCTTGGGATCGGCGTAGTTGGCCTGATAATACCGGTTTGATTCGGCTTCGGTGATCGTGCTGAGGGCGTTGGTGATCCAGGCTTCGGCGGTGGGTAGAGCTACGCCATTGGGCTTAGCTTCGGCCAGGGTGTAGGCAAGGTCATTTTCGGCATCTGCCTTGTCTTCCAGCGTGTCCGCGTGACTGATGCGGTAGGCGCCTTCCTTGCGGATGTCCTTTTGGCGGTCGGGGAAAGAAGCGACGAGGGTGGAGAAGATGACCTTATGGGCGACGGCGGCCTGCTTGCTGTCGGGGTAGTCGTGCAGGAATTGGTGGAGGAGCTTGAGCTTCTGCGCGGGGTCTTTTTCGTCCCGGGCGGTCTTCAGGGCCTGCTTGTCTGCGGCGAGCTGGACGGTGGCTTTTTGGGCTCTGCTTTGGCTGCTGAGGGTAACGGCGCAGAGTGCGATGCAGGCGGAGTTGCGGATGCCTCGGGAGAGAGAAGTCATGGTGCTCGCTATGGGGTGGGAGTGGAGGCAGTATAGCGCTGCTTGCCGAGCTAGAAGGTGTCGCGGTGTTCGGTGTGGGCGGCTACATCGGCGCGGGTGAAATTGACGTCGCGCCATTGCTTGTCGCGAAAGAGCGGAAGCTGGTCGGTGTGATGGGGCGAGTTGGGTTGGGAGCTGTCGCCGTAGCTGACGAGGGATTTGGCGTGGATGGGGGTGGTGAACTCCATGGCCAGAGTGAAGCCGTCGCCGTGGATGGGGGTCTTAATGCCATTGGCGAGGGGTCCCCAGGTGACGACGCGGAAGATGCCGAGGTTGCCGTAGCCGCCGTTGCCGGGGAGGTCGACGGCGTTCAGGGCGGGGGTGCGTGGTTGGGTGAGGTCGCTGGCGGACTGATTGTTGATTTGCAGGCGCATGACTTCGCCCCAGGGGCGGTCGAGCGCGCCGTAGGTCTTGACCGTTTCGGCGGCTGCTTCGTCGAGCATTCGTGCGGCTTCGCGGGGATTGGCTAGACCGGCGGGGGTGGTGAGGGGCTTGGTGATGTCGTAGGGCACGGCGAAGTTTTTGCGGGCGGAGTCGGGGATAAGGCTGACGGAGGGGCTGATGAAGTGCTGAGCCCAGGTGTAGAAGAGGAGGGCACCGCGGGCTTCGGCTTCGGTGGTGCGGTCCCAGGTGCGCAGGAGGGTGGCGGCCTGTTTGGCACGCGGTGTGCCGTAAGTTTCTGTGGCGGCGAGGAGGTCCGGGAGAAGGCGGTCGGCAAGCTCCATGCGGGTGCTGAGCTTTTTCTGGAGGAGGTCGTTGAAGGTGAACTTGGAGGTTTCTGTGAGCATGCGGAGGGCGCGGTCAGAGCGGAAAAGGGGGAAGCTGGCGCTGATGTAGGACGGGAAGTTCGCTGGGTCGAGCATGGTGGGCCAGGCTGCGTCCCATGGGGGTTCGTTGCTGTTCTGGATGTGGCCGCTGGGCGGGTCGATCTGTTTAGGGAGCTGGTCGTAGGTGAGGTAGGGGCCGGGGAGGGTGGTGCTGGTGCTGCCGTCGACGGTGTGCTGCCAGGTGTCCCAGGTGCCGGTTCGGGTAGGGACGAGGGCGTTGAAGAGGTACTCGATGTGGCCGTCGCGGTCGGCGTAGAGGATGTTGTACATGGGGACTTCGAGGCGGCGGAGCTGGGCTTGGTAGTCGGCGAGGGTGTGCGCGGTGATCATGTGCCAGTACTGGTCGAGGAAGAAGGGCTTATCTAGGCCGGCGACATAGAGGGCAATGGGTGCGCCGCCGTCGCGACGGATGATGGGACCCTGGACGGTGCGTTGGACCTGGACGATTTCGGTGGTGTAAGTGCCGTCAGGTTGGAGGATGCGGAAGGGGTGTTGAGCGGTGGTGTATTGCTTTGTCTGGCCGTCGAGGACGTAGCCGCCGTTGCGTTCTGTGACTTTGTAGAGCAGGGCGCCGTTGTTGGTGTTGACGGTGTTGGTGATGGCCACGTAGTCGGACATGGAGAAGCGGAGGACGGGCAGGCCGATCTGCGAGGCGCCGTAGAGGTGGATGCCGGGGGCGTTGAGGTCGACTTCAAAGTAGGACTGCTCGCCGGCCCAGGCGAGGTGGGGGTTCATGAGGAGCATGGCCTTGCCGCTGGCGGCGTGGGAGGGTGCGATGGCCCAGCCGTTGGAGCCGTCCTGAACGTCGGGGTTGGTGGGGGAGAAAGGATCTTCGAGCGCGGTGCGCATGGGTTGGGGTGCGGGGGATTCAGTGAGGTGCTGGGAGGCGACGAACTCGAAGTTGACGAAATGCTGCTCGTGGGCGATGACGTCGAGGGTGGTGATGGGGAGGGCGCGGCGGCCTGCTGGGTCGAGTTTGTCGGGGTGTTGGGCGGCGTAGGCGTTGATGCCGGCGGTGTAGCTGTCGAGGTACTTGGTGAACTCGGGGGTTTGTTTGGAGAGCCAGACGGCGGCGCGGTCGGGGACTTCGTTGAGCAGGACCCAGCGGTCGGACTTGAGATTGCGGTCGTTGTCGCCGGGGCCGTAAATTTCGCTGGCGCGGCCGCGGGCGGCAGCCATGACGTGGAGAAGGAGGTCGCCGTGGGCTTCGGCCTGGGTGTAGCCGAAAAGGTAGAACAGGTCCGGGGTGGAATGGGCGTAGATGTGCGGGACGCCGTAGATGTCCCATAGGATTTCAGAGGATTTGTGGGGCTGGTAGGGCTTTTGCGCTTGGACGGCGGTCGCGGCAAGAAGGAGGAGGAGGACGGCGGCGAGGCGGCGGTGCGCGGGCATGGGTGCTCCTGAAAGGGTGTGTCAGGAGCGTAGCATCGCGGCTCCGAGTGGCGTTGTGGCCGCGGCGAAACCCACCTTAGCTTCGCGAAGGTGGGGCACCCAGGTCGCAGCCTGCACTGAACTGTGCATCATTGCGGCAAGCGTGGAGGCGCGCCTATACTGCGGGGCATGGCGGAGTGGACGCGCGATCTGGATGCGGTGCTGGCTGCGCCGGAGCACCACGTCGTCCTGTTCGAGAATGAGTTGGTGCGGGTGCTGGACATCAGCGTACCGGCGGGGCATACCGTGGCGCTGCATACACATTGCTGGCCGGGCACGCTGCATTTGCTGAGCTGGAGTGAGTGTGTTCGGCGGGACGCGGCTGGGACGGTGTTGATGGACAGCCGTGCCGTGGCGGAAAAACCGGCTGTGGGAAGCGTGTGGTGGTCGCCTGCGATGGCTGCGCACACGCTGGAGAATGTGGGTGACGGCGTGCTGCGGCTGGTAGGGACGGAGTTGAAGACTGCCTAGACGAGGTGGGCGGGCGTGGGCGCAGCTTCTAGGACGTCGATTTCGGTGAGGATGGTGGCGGCTTCGGCTTCAAGACGGTCGCGCTGCGATTCGTATTCTTCGGCGGGATATTTGCCGGCGCGGAATTCGAAGTTGAGGTCGCGAAGGTTGGCCATGACGGCGTCGCGGCGCTCCTGGAGGAAGTCGAGGCGGGTGGCTGCGCGCTGGGTGAAGGGGTTCTGCTCAGGCCAGAAGATATAAGCAAAGAGGGCGACGAGGAGAGTGGCTGCGGCGAGGATGCCCATGGGTCAGAACTCCGAGTCGCGGCGGATGCGGTCGCGCATGATGTCCGTATGTGATGAAGGAAAGGCAGCAGCGCCGGCGGGGATCATGTGGCGGCCCTTCCAGTGGCGGATGAGGAACGCCGTACCCAGGATGGCGAGGAGGAAGACGGCAGCGGGAACGATGAAGGCCGCGTTGTCGAAGCCGCCGCGGATTGGTGCGGCCAGGACAGTTGGACCGTACTTTGCCATAAAGGCGTTGAAGATGCTGGTGTCTGACCCGCCCGAGGCGAGTTGGGTGCGGAGCTCGTCGATCATGCCGGAGGAGTTGGGGCAGCCGACGTGATTGCACTCGAGCAGGATCTGTCCGCAGCCGCAGGTGCAGACCATCTTGTGCCCTATCGAGTTGAAACGGGAACCCGTGTCGCCTGCGCCGATGGTGGTAAGGGCGAGGACGAAGACGAAGGCGAGTTGGAGGAAGCGGTTCCGCATGGGTCAGTCGCCGGCCACAGACTGGAGATCGAGCGCGGGAGTGGCTGCGGTTGCGGTAGACAGCGCGGCCTTAAACTGCGGTGCCAGACCGAGAAAGGTGCCAGCGATGATGATGGCGACACCGATCCAGATCCAGGAGACGAGGGGGTTGAGGAAGACTTTGATGATGGGCTTGCTGGTTTCGAGGTTGCGGCCTTCAAAGACGACGTAGAGGTCGCGGAGAGGTGTGGAATGGATGGCAACGATGGTGCTGGTCGTTTGAGAGGCCGTGTAGAAGCGCTTTTCCGGAGCCATCTGGGTGATCTTTTTAGGGCCGTCGTAGACGTCGAGTAGGGCGAAGTCGGTGTCGTAGTTGGGGTTGGAGTCCTGCGTGTAGCTTTGGCAGATGACCTTGTAGTTGCCGATGGTGATGGAGTCGCCGAAGCCCATTTCAAGCTCGTGCGACTGGTTGAAGGCGGCACCTGCGAGACCGATGAAGAGAGCAACGATGCCGAAGTGGACGAGGTACCCGCCGTAGCGGCGGTTGTTACGGCGGGTGAGAAGAAGGGCGGCGGAGATGAAGTTGCGGCCGGTCTGGGTGCGGACGACGCCGACGCCACGGAGGAACTCGGTGAAGATGGCAACGGTGACGCCGGCACCGATGGAGAAGCAGACGAGTGAGTAGATGCTGCCCTGCTGGTCGAGTGCGTCGACCTTCCAGGGGCGGATGCCGACGGCCATGAGCATGATGGCACTGCCGACAGTGGCGATGCAGGGGAGAACGAAGTTGCGGCGGATGCTGCGCAACGAGGTGGCGCGCCAGGCGAGCAGCGGACCGACGCCGGTGAGGAAAAGCAGGAAGAGGCCGATAGGGACGGCGACGCGGTTGAAGAAGGGCGCGCCCATGGTGACCTTGGAGCCCTGCACATATTCGCTGAGGACGGGGAAGAGGGTTCCGAAGAGGACGGTGAAGCAGAGAACAAGAAGAACGAGGTTGTTGAAAAGGAAGGAGCTTTCGCGGGAGACGATGGCCTCAAGCTTGTGCTCCGTCGCGAGGTGCTTGCGTTGCTTGAAGAAGGTAAAGAGGCAAACTGCGAAGGTGATGCAGAGGAAGGTTGTGAACCAGCCGCCGATGGAGCTCTCTGCAAAGGCGTGAACGCTGGAGACGATACCGGAGCGAGTGAGGAGCGTGCCCAGGATCGTGAGCATGAAGGTGGTGAAGATGAGCCAGACGTTCCACTGCTTCATCATGCCGCGCTTCTCCTGCATGATGACGGAATGTAGAAAAGCGGTGGCTGTGAGCCAGGGGAGGAAGCTGGCGTTTTCAACGGGGTCCCAACCCCAGTAGCCACCCCAGCCGAGCACAGCATAAGCCCAGTGCATGCCGAGCGAGATGCCGACGGTGAGGAAGAGCCAGGTGACGAGGGTCCAACGGCGGGTAATGCGAATCCACTTTTCGCCGGGGTAGCGCATCATGAGCGCGCCGAGAGCGAAGGCGAAGGGGACAGAGAAGCCGACGTAGCCGAGATAGAGCATCGGCGGGTGGATGACCATCTCAGGGTATTGCAGGAGAGGGTTGAGGCCGAAGCCGTCGGGCTGCGGGTCACCCGTCCACAGGGCGAAGGGCGGCGCTGCGAAGTTGAGGAGCGCAAGGAAGAAGAGCTGGACCGCGGCGAGGATGGTAGACGCGTAGGCGAAGAGGCGGACGTCGGTGCGGTAACGGAGGCGGAGGACGAAGCCGTAGGCGGTGAGGAGGAACGCCCAGAGGAGCAGCGAGCCTTCCTGGCCGGACCAGAGCGCGGAGAACTTGTAGGCGGGGTTGAGTGCGCGGTTGGTGTGGTGCAGTATGTAGGCGACGGAGAAGTCGTTGGTAAAGGAGGCCCAGACGAGCGCAAAGGCAGCGCAGAGGACCGCGATGAAGGTCCCGATGCCGGCGCGGCGGGCAGTCTCCACCAGGCGGTCTGGAGAGACGCGGCCCGGTCGGTTGTATGCCAGTTGGAAGAGGCCGATGGAGCCGGCGACCAGGGTATACGCCGACAGCGCGAGCGCGAGGATGAGCGCGAAGCTTCCGAACTGCGGCATGGGGTGCATGGCAATACTTATTCTCGCAGGCTGCTGAGGGCGCTGCAATGGATTTGGCGCGATATTCGTGTGGTTTTGGTGGGTTAAGCCGGATGGTTTAGACGCGGGTCGACCTGTGGATGGAGAGGCTGCGGATGAGGAGAAGCCTCGTCGACAGGCGGGACTGAAAGCTGCCTATGCGGCGAGGATCTTCTCGACCGTGGAGAGCAGATAGTCAGGCATGACCGGCTTCAGTCGGAAGGTGACGTTGAGATTTTCATAGCGTTCCTCTGCTTCCTCAAGGCCACTGATGACGAGGACGGGCAGGTTCTTTTCCTGCTTTCGGAGTTCGGTGATGAACTCCGAGCCGGACATGCCGGGCATGATGTGATCTGTGATGACGAGATCGATGGGAGCGGGAAAGTCGTTGGCCTGAAACTGCTCGAGTGCTCGCTGTGGGTTGAGCACCGGAATCACAAAGTAGCCGGCACGTTTGAGGATGGTTTGCCGTGTGGCAGCCTGGACGGCATTGTCGTCGATGAGTAGGACAGTTTTGGGCATGCCTTGACTTGTGTCTCTCTTTAATACTGTTTGGACTGTGATGCGGGACCGGTGTGGCTCGAAGGTACGAACGCGCGAATTAGGGCTGCGCCGAGATGCGCTGGTAGACCGCAGCCACAAATGCTTGATGTGAGCAATGAGAGAATCGGAGGTATGAAGCGCCGCGTTATCGAGCATTATGAGCTGGTCCGCAAGTTGGGTGCGGGTGGCAGCGGCACTGTTTACCTGTCGAACGATACGATGCTGCAACGGCCGGTGGTGCTGAAGTTGCTGGCGCGCGGAGTGTTGACGGCGGAGCAGATGCGGACGACGTATCTGCGCGAGGCGCGGTTGGCAAGCGCGATCGAGCACCCCAATGTGTGCGCGATTTACGACGTGGGCGAGGTGAACGACGAAGCGTTCATCGTGATGCAGTACGTGCCCGGCCGACCGTTGGACAGGATTATCGCGGAGGGGCCGGCGAACCCGGAGATGGTGATCTCTGCCGGCATCCAGATGGCGGACGGGTTGGCGGCGGCACACTCGCTGGGGATTTTTCACCGCGACTTGAAGCCGGCTAACGTAATTTTGACCGAGGGCGGTCTCATTAAGATCCTGGACTTTGGCCTGGCGCGGCGGATCAACGTGGATGAGGCGGAGTTCGACCCGGCCAAGCCCATGAACCGTACGCCTGCGCCGGGGGCGACGTACACCGCGCGGGGTGGAACGATTGCGTATATGGCTCCGGAACAGTTTGTGACGGGGCAGAGCAGCGTGCAGAGCGATATTTTTGCGTTGGGCGTTGTGTTGTATGAGTTGGTAGCGGGGCGGCACCCATTCCACAAGCCGGACCTGCCGGATTTTCAGAGTATCCGGGCTATTCAGTTTCTGGACCCACCGCCGTTGCGCGAGTTCGCGCCGAGTGTTCCGATCGAGTTGGAGAGTGTGATCCTGCGGTGCCTGGAGAAGCAGCCATCGGCGCGGTTCGCTTCGGCCAGCGACGTGCGGGAGGCGCTGAAGACGATCTTAAAAGCAACGCAGCTGGAGGGCGTGATTGTGCCCGGGGACACGCTGGCGAGCATGCCGACGCAGGATCGCCTGAGCCTGGACTCGCCTGAGGCGGAGAAGCGAACGACTGGAATCCTCTCGATGCTTGCGGAGAGGTTTCGGGAAAGTGGTGGGAACGAAAAGCAGAACACGATTGTGGTTCTGCCGTTTTTAAATCTTGGGCCTGTGGATGCGGCGCCTATGTACGGGTATGCGCTGGCGGATGCGATTGCGACGAGGCTGGCGCGGGTGCAGGCGCTGGTGGTTAGGCCTTCGAGCGCGCTGATGAATCTGCCGTCGAAACAAATGGACCCGCTGAGCATTGGCCGCAAGCTGCTGGTGCAGTATGTGGTTGCCGGCAGCTTCATGCGGGGTGCGCATGGGTTCGACCTGAGCTGGCAGATGCTGGATGTGCCGGCGCAGGCTGTGAAGGCTGGCGGCTCCATCAACGTGGAGAGCTTTGATCTGGTGGCGGTGCAGCGGGAGATTACGGACGAGATTTTTAGCACGCTGCAGGGCGCGGGAACTATCCACGGCCATAGTGAGGGTGCACCGTCTCGGGCGATGAGCGATGCGCTGGGTGAGGAATACCTGCAAGCGCGCGCGCTGCTGAGCTCGTTTCTGTCACGAACCGGCAGCCGGGACGACCTGGAGCGGGCACGTTTGCTGTTTGAGCAGGTGACGCTTAGCAACGGTGGGTACGCACCAGGGTGGGCTGGGCTCGGCATCGCACACCTGCAATACACTCGGCACGGGTTGGGCGGGCAGATGCACCTGATCGAGGCGCGGCGCGCGTTCGACAAGGCGCTGTCGTTGGACCCGGGGAGTGTGGAGGCAAACCTCTATCGGGTGTATATGCTGCTGTCGCGCGGGGAAAAGGAGAGCGCGCGGCATGGGATTGAGCATCTATTGCAGACCGCCGGCAACGACTGGAACGTGCATCAGGTGGCGGGGCAGACGCTGCGGCTGGATGGACTGTATGAAGAGGCTCTCGACCAGTTCAACATCGCATTGCGGCTGAATCCTTCAAACGCGGCGGTGGTATACAACCATCGGGCGCGCGTGTACCAGTACCAGAACCAGCTGGAGTTGGCCGCGGATGAGATTCAGAAGGGATTGACGCTGGAGCCGAAGCAGCCGCTCCTGCGCATCAGCGAGGGCTACCAGTTTATGCGGACGGGCGAACTGGAGCGGGCGATTGAGACGCTGGAGGCCGTGACGTTGGAGGACCCTTCTCTGCGGATCGTGTTCCCGACCATTGCGATGTGCTACGCGCAGCTTGGGCAGAGGGAGAAGGCAGCAAGCTTTATTGTGGATGAAACGTTGGCAGCAGCGGAGGCAGATAGCGAGATGGCGTATCGGCTGGCGACCTACTTTGCCGTGGAAGGCGATGAAAGCGAAGCGCTGCACTGGTTGCGGCGGGCCATCTACCTGGGCAATGAAAACTACCCGTGGTTTTCAATCAACCCTGCGTGGAGCAAGCTCCGTGGGCATGGGGACTTTGAACGGATTCTGGAAGACCTGAAGAAGGGTTGGCGACGGAATACCAAGACGTGGAAGCGGTTGCTGGCACAGGTGAGGAACTAACACTCAGCAGGCAACAGAGGGCTGCCGATGATGGCAGCCCTTTGTTGTTGCAGGCGAAGAAGTCGGTTAGTTTGAGGGAACGAACGAGTCGGCGTAGGTGGGAGCTGCAGGCCGGTGCGGCGCTGCGGTGCGCTCGGTGGCTGGTACGGGTGCCTGGACGAACTCCGGCTCGCGAACGAGCGACTGGATGGGAAGCGGCGATGTAAGAGACATGACGAGCAGGGTTTCTGCGGGCAGGGTGGCCTGGCGGTCCTGGTTGAGCCACCAGACGGTGCTGACACCTGCACCGATGCCTGCACCAATCAAAGCACCGGGGACGCCGCCGATTACGCCGCCTGCAGCCGCAGCGCCACCGGTGGTGAGGGAAAGTGCGGCGAACGTTTCCTTGGCGTGGTCCTTACGAACGATGTTGCCTTCGTCGTCGATGCGCGTACTGCTGTATTGATCGGTATCTATGACGGCGGCGTTGAGCGGGATGCGGCTGCCATCGGGCAGAACGAGCGTTTGAGCCTGCAGGTGAATGAGGGCGGCTCCACGGAAGCGGCGGCCACCGTGAATCTCGGTGATGTGACCCTGCAGCAGCGATCCCGCGGGGACGATGGTTCGACCCATGTTGAGGAGCGGCTCTGTGAGCAGCGCGGCAAAGGCGGTTTGCGGGGCGGTACTGTCGGTGTGAATGGGAGACTGCAGACGCGCGTGAATGATTGTACCCACCGGGATTTCGTCGGCAGTATGAGGGGTGTCTTCGACGATGTCGCCGTCACGATCAGACGTGTCGGAGCCAAACTTGGCCAGGTCGTGTCGTCTGAGGGTAACTGCCGGCGACGAGTCCTGAGAGGTGACGGGTGGGGCGGACACGGCGGCCGCTGGCGCGTATGTCGTGGTTGCGGCCGGTGTGTCGTCGACAATCTCTGAGGGGTGAGCGACACCCGTCTGCTGCGCCAGGAGTCCGGGGCACGTGAGCAGGGGCGATGCGGCAAGAAGCAGGGCTGCGGTCGAGATTCGCGTCATGGGCGACGGCCTCCGGAGATGAGTGCGGCCCCAAGCCCGGGAGAGCGGGGAGCATGTTCTAAGCTAATGGTTGCGGGTGCGGCTGCGGCTGCGATGCAATGGGACGCATCTGCCTTGCCAATAGCTGGACGGTTTACAGCGTTGTGTGAGGTGTCTTGCTAGAATCACGAATGCGCTGCGGGGCGACTTACACGCGCCGCCTTGCAGAAGACTTTCATGTCCACTTTTATCGACACCATTCTGGGTGCGGGCGGCGGTGCCATTGCTGTGGATCGCCGACCCCGGCTCAACGAACGCCTGAGTCACCGCATTGTTATGGGTGGCGCGAGGGCAGAAGGAACTGCAGGGACCATGACCGAGATTGTTTCCATCAAGGCGCGAGAAATTTTGGACAGCCGCGGGAATCCGACCGTTGAAGCCGATGTGATGTTGAGCGATGGCGCGACGGGTAGGGCCGCGGTGCCGAGTGGTGCGTCGACTGGCGAGCACGAGGCCGTGGAGTTGCGGGATGGGGACAAGCAGTACTACCTGGGCAAGGGCGTGCTTCAAGCGGTGGAGAACGTGGAAAGCGTGCTTGCGCCGGAGTTGACGGGCATTGATGCAAGCAACCAGCGGCTGGTGGATGCGACGATGCTGAGCCTAGACGGCACGCCGAACAAAAACCGCCTGGGTGCAAATGCGATTCTTGCGGTAAGCATGGCGACGGCGAGGGCTGCAGCAAACGCACTGAAACTGCCGCTCTACCGATACCTGGGCGGCGTGAACGCGTGCCTGCTGCCGACGCCGATGATGAATATTTTGAACGGTGGGTCGCATGCGGACAGCAACGTGGACTTCCAGGAGTTCATGATTATGCCGGTGGGCGCGGAGAGTTTCAGCGAGGCGCTACGCTGGGGTACGGAGACGTTCCACACGCTGAAGGGTGTGCTGAAGAAGAAGGGGTACAACACGGCGGTCGGTGACGAGGGCGGGTTTGCGCCGTCGTTGAAGTCAAACGTTGAGGCGGTGGAGCTGATTTTGGAAGCCATCGAGCAGGCGGGGTTTACCGCAGGCGAGGAGATTGCGCTGGCACTGGATCCGGCTTCGAGCGAGTTCTATGACAAGGAAGCCGGCAAGTACATTTTCAAGAAGTCGGATAAGTCACAGAAGAGTTCTGCGGAGATGGCGGCGTACTGGGCAGACTGGACTCGCCAGTATCCAATTATCTCGATTGAAGACGGTCTGGCGGAGGACGACTGGGAAGGCTGGAAGATACTGACCGATGAGGTTGGAGATAAGTGCCAATTAGTTGGGGATGACTTGTTCGTGACGAATACGAAGCGGCTGCGCGAGGGGATTGAGAAGGGTGTGGGTAATGCCATCCTGATCAAGGTGAACCAGATCGGTACTGTGTCCGAGACCCTGGAGGCAATTGAGCTTGGTCGCCGGTATGGGTATGCGTCGATTATTTCGCACCGCAGCGGTGAGACGGAAGATACGTTTATTGCCGACCTTGCCGTAGGCACGGGTGCTGGGCAGATCAAGACGGGTTCGGCGTCACGGACGGATCGCATTGCAAAGTACAACCAGTTACTTAGGATTGAGGAAGAGCTTGGACAGACGGCGGAGTACCTGGGTGTCGAGTCAGTGAATGCAGGGGAGTAAGTCGTGAGTAAGTGCGCCGGTCCTGACTTATGGGCCGGCGCTTTTGCATTTGTGGTCGTGAGTTTGAAGGAGTGAGCTATGCTTCGGCGTAAACCGTTAGTGCTGACGATTCTGGATGGCTGGGGTGTGCGGGCGGAAACGCACGGCAACGCGATTGCGCAGGCGCGTAAGCCAAACTACGACCGGCTGCTGCGGGAGTACCCGAACACCACTATTCGGGCGAGCGAGCAGTTTGTGGGGCTGCCGGACGGGCAGATGGGGAATAGCGAGGTTGGGCACCTGAACCTGGGTGCGGGGCGTGTTGTGCGGATGGATATTTCGCGAATCGATCAGCTGGTGGACTCAGGCGAGTTTTTCCGGATGCCGGTGCTGGTGGATGCAGTGAAGGCGGCGATGGAGCGTGGGCGTGCGATCCACCTGCTGGGTCTGGTGAGTGATGGAGGCGTTCATTCGCATCAGCGACACCTGTATGCGCTTTTGAAGTTGTGTGCGCAGCAGAGGGCGGAGCGTGTGTTTGTGCATGCGTTTCTGGATGGGCGGGACACAATGCCAACATCGGGGGCCGGATACATTGAGGCCTTGCAGCAGCAGATGCGAGCGATAGGCGTGGGTGCGTTGGCTTCGTGCTCCGGGCGGTACTATGCGATGGATCGCGACCTGAAGTGGGACCGTGAGCTGAAGACGTTTGACGCGATGGTGCGGGGTGTTGCCGAGGGTGGTGCGACGAGCGATGCGACGGCGAAGATTCGCGAGAACTACTCGAATGGCGTAAGCGATGAATTTGTCGTGCCGTTTGTGTGTACGGATGAGAGCGGAAGGCCTGTGGCGAGGGTTCAGGACGAGGACCTTTGCATCTGCTTCAACTACCGCAGCGATCGTGTGCGGCAGATTACGCGGGTGCTGGCGCGGACGGTTTCTGGTGAGCTGACTGCCGGCAACGCACTGGATCTTCCGAAAGCGGAGGAGTTGGATCTGGAGATACCGCGGGTAAGTGCACCGCAAAAGCTTCGTTATGTGTCGATGACGCAGTACGACCCAAAGTATAAGTTGCCAATGGTCATTACTCCGGAAAGTTTGGACAACTTGCTCGCGAATGTTTTAAGTGTGCACGAGTTACGAAATCTGCGAGTGGCGGAGACGGAAAAATATGCGCACGTGACGTACTTTTTTAATGGCGGGATTGAGAAGCCGTTCAGCGGGGAGGAGCGTGAGGTTGTGCAGTCGCAGAGGGTGGCGACGTATGATCTGGCACCGGAGATGAGCGCGCGCGGCATTTGCGACACGGTGGTGAAGGCCATTGAGGATACGGCGTTTGATGTGGTGGTGGTGAATTTTGCGAATGCGGACATGGTGGGTCACAGCGGCAAGATGGAGCCAACGGTGAAGGGCGTGGAGACCGTGGATGCGTGCTTGGGGGAGATCCACAGTGCACTGAAGCGGAACGGTGGGTCGTGGTTGATTACGGCGGACCATGGCAATGCGGAGATGCTGATTGATCCGGTAAGTGGAGGGCCGCACACGGCGCACACGACGAATCCTGTGCCTTTGATTGCGGTGACGGACCAGGGGCGTGGATTCAGTTTGCGGGAGGGCGGGTCGCTGCGGGATCTTTCGCCGACGATGCTCGCGATGCTTGGGTTAGAGCTGCCGCGGGAGATGACGGGTGGGGATTTGCGGGTGTTTCCGCCGACGGTTTAAACCTCGCGGCGACCGTCCATGGCGCGGGACATGGTGACTTCGTCGGCGTATTCGATGTCGGCGCCGGCGGGGATGCCGGTGGCGATCCGGGTGACACGGAGGGGGTGATCGGCGGAGGCATGGTGCAGCTCGGTAGCTAGATAGTGAGAGGTGGCTTCGCCTTCGACGGTGGGGGAAAGGGCGAGGATGATCTCGTCCAAATCGCTGAGACGATTCAAGAGATTGGATGTGCGGAGTTGATCGGGGCCAATGCCATTGAGCGGGCTTAGCGTACCGTGGAGGACGTGGAAGACGCCGTTGTAGCTTCGGGTTTTCTCGACGGCGGCAATATCTGTGGGTTCACTGACGACGCAGACGGTGCGATGTGAGCGGGTAGGGCTGCTGCAGTAGATGCAGGGATCGACGTCTGTGACGTTGTTGCAGACTGAGCAGAGGCGGAGTTGGGCCTTGAGTGCGCGGATAGCGTTGGAGAGGGCTTCGGCATCGCACTCCGGAGAGCGCAGGATGTAGAAGGCGAAGCGCTGCGCCGTTTTTGCGCCGACACCAGGGAGCTTGCGCAGCTCGTCGATGAGGCGAGACATGGGTTGGGCGAATCGTTCCACAACTTTAAGTGTGCATCAATTTGGCGAGGATGTATTTTCGCGCCCACGCAAACCCTGCGCTGCCGCTACCATCCATAGGAAGGCATTCTTCAAGGAGATGGCAGATGCAGATCGCAATGGTTGGTTTGGGGCGCATGGGCGCGAACATGGTTCGGCGGCTGATGAAGGCAGGCCACGAGGTGGTGGTGTTCGACAACAGCAAGGACGCGATCGCGAAGCTTGCCGGAGAAGGCGCGACGGCCAGCGATAGCCTGCAGGACATGTGCGGTAAGTTGAAGAGCCCGAGGGCTGTCTGGCTGATGGTACCGGCGGGGGTAGTGGATTCGACGCTGAGCAATCTGACGCCGCATCTTGAAGCGGACGACATCATTATCGACGGCGGCAACT
>CAHJWI010000052.1 GCA_903642225.1 Acidobacteriaceae bacterium
TCGTGCAACGCTTCCGCAGCCGCCTTCGTGGCGGAGTAGACACCGATGAACGGCTGCGGGACGATACCGACGCTGCTTGTGACGCCGAGGATGTGGCCGCTTCCCTGCTGCCGCATGAGAGGCAAAGCCGCACGCAGAACCCGCACAACGCCGGTGTAGTTCGCATCGAAGAGGTTTGCGATCTGGTCGTCGGTAGCCTCCTCCGTTGTGGCGATCAGGCTGTATCCAGCATTGTTGACCAGCACATCCACGCGTCCAAAATGTTCAAAGCCTTCGCGCACCGCCTCCGACACACGCCCTGCGTTTGTCACGTCGAGTTGCAGCGGCAAAACCGAGTCGCCAAACCGTTGGCTCAAGTCCGCAACGCTCTCCCGCTTGCGTGCCGTTGCCACAACCTTGTCGCCGCGCTCCAGGGCGGCTTCAGCCCAAACGCGCCCGAAACCGCGCGATGCTCCAGTAATGAACCAGACCTTACTCATGTATTTCCCCCGGCCGGAAATGAATCCTTCGGCGCTTATCTGTACACTGTTTAGTTATGGATCGCACCAGTCCTTCAGGAACCGCCTCGACCACTTTGCATAACAGTAAGCTTATATCTAAACGGCGTCAAGATAGGCTGGCTGCAGCACCCACAACACGAGACAGCTACCATCATGGCGACTTGCGCGCGGCACTCATCCAGGCCGCCGACGAGATGATCGCGCAGAACGGCATCGAAGGGTTTTCCTTACGCGCAGCAGCACAGAGGGCCGGCGTGTCTCCAGCAGCGCCCGCCCATCACTTCGGCGGTGCGAAAGGGCTTCTGACCGAGGTTGCGATTCTTGCCTACGAACGAGCTGCAAGCTATATCGACGGTGCCGGTCGTTCGGAGGACATCGTTACCGATGTACGAGCGGTGGGCCTGGCCTTTATCAAGTTTGCGGTCGATTATCCAGGGCACTTTCGCCTGATGTTTCGCAACGATCTGGTCGACCGCAGCGACCCACGGCTCTCGGCGGCCAGCAAGGGGCCGGGGATTCGACTTGGCCATGCTGTGCTCGCCTACCGTTCGAACGCTGTTCCGCAACCAGGCAGTTTCGAGGATTCTGCAGAGATGCTCTGCGGCATTGCAGCTTTTCATGGGCTGGCCAATATGGTGATCGAAGAGAAGGCTGTGCAGTTCTTCAAAGGCGCAACAGCAAAGAACTTCGTCGTTCAATACCTGCCGAAAGTGGTTGATCACCTTTTCCCTCGCAACAAAGCCCACCTACGTGAACCGCAACCTCGAAAGGAGAAGGCATGAGTGCCGTGACCAGAAACATCCTTCCGCGCCCGCCCCTGTGGTCAGCTCCAGATGGAGCTTCCTGCACGACCGATTTCGTGGCGGAGCGGTACAAGTACGCGTTTCCGTGCCGCAGACAAATGATCAACTGCCGGTGATCCTTTTCTTCCATGACAATGGCTCCTCCAGGAACGGCTACGGCCCGTTACTCGATTTCTGGGCTGCACACGGCTTCGCCGTAATCCAGCCGACCCATCTGGATTTCAGACCCTTACTCCTGCTCAAGACGATCCAAGAAGGGCTGCTACCTGGCGACTTCGCGCGCAGGACATCATCTCTGCCCTCGACCATCTCGGCAGCATCGAGGAGTTGATTGCGCCTACCAGAGCCAGCCTAGACCGAGGACGTATCGCCGTGGCGGACAGTCATGGGCGGGCAGACTGTTGGCATGCTGCTCGGTGCGGGCCTGCCAGGCCCAGAGACCGGAGAGACGGTTAACCTTCTGGACGACCGAATCAAGGCTGGAATCCTTCTTGCCGCGCCGGGACGAGGCGGTACCGACCTGAAGCCGGAAACAGCAAAGCCGAAATGACAACGGCAGCCCTCATCGTGTACGGCGACCACGACTACTCTCACATGACAACCCGTGCACCGGACTGGCGAGCCGATCCTTACTACCTGAGTCCAGGCCCGAAATGCCTGCTCACGCTCAAAGGTGCAGAGCACTCGCTGGGAGGTATCGCCGATCACCACGCAGCGGAAACAACAGACGAGAACCCGGAACGAGTGTCGCTTCTGCAGCAGCTAACGTGGGCCTACCTGCAAACATCACTGTACGGGCTGCGGTGTGGCCTGATCTGCGCGCATCACTAGCAGTTGCCGGCGAACACTTAGCAGCAATCGAGTGCAAATAGCATCCGATTACAAGAGCATCATAAACGCGCGTTTAAGGAGCTGAGCGCCCAGTGTACCACAAACCTTCCTTTGTGGCGAGGAATCGGGCACTGACCTTGCGACTTACTTGGATTGAGCTTTTTCTAGGGTTTTGGACCGCCGCAGCGCACGTGAGTTGCTCATGTGCAGTTCCCAATTCCTCCTAAGATCTCGTACTGTCAAGCCGTGACGTTGATCGAGGAAGTCGGCCTGAACGATCCGGTCGGTTCGGAAATGCCGAAAGTCGTTGCGCAGCTCACACCAGGCCGCAAGCAGGCGTACGGTTTCTGTGTAGCCGACCAGAACCGGCCATACCATCCGCTCCGATTCCTGTTCGCTTTCGTCCCGGTAGCGAATGCGTAGTTTTCGTCCGGCGCGGATCCAAGTGCGGGTCTTTGCAAGGTCCAGACCGTCCGTAACGGGCAGATGGTTCTCCGGCGCTCCCAGGGTGGATTCCGTGATGAACCTGCGCAGGGAGTTTGGAATGGCCGTGGTGATTTTTGAGAGCAGGTCCCGTGCTGCGTTGGCTAGACCAGGGTCGCCGCGTTCCGCAACCCACTGTGCACCAAGTGCTGCTGCTTCCAACTCCTCAGGCGTCAGCATCAGGGGCGGCATATCGTACTGGCGCGCCAGGGTGTACCCGACACCAGCCTCCCCATGGATCGGAACGCCCTGCCTCACCAAATCTGCGATGTCCCGGTAAACGGACCGCACTGAGATGTCCAGCTCTCCCGCTATCACTTGGGCAGTTACGGAACGACGAGAGCGACGCAGGATCTGGATTAAACGAAAAAGTCGGTCAGCGCGCCGCATGCAAACCATGCTGACACAATGCTGTCAGCAGGGTCGCGGTAACTTCGTTTTGAGGCTGGAGTTTTCTTCGGCCAGAGGAAAACAATGAACCTGGTTTCAATGCGCATGATATCAACGATGTGGAGCGACTGGTCACTTTTTACGAGACAATCAGCGGTGCCACCGCGGCTCGGTACACTTCGGACTTTGCTGAACTCGTGACGCCGAAGGGCACTCTAGCCATTGGGAGCACGCGAACCCTGCAGGCCTTTGGCGCGGAAAAAGAACTCGAACCTGAGACAAACCGCAGTGTCATCGTCGAGTTTCTCGTCAAGGATGTGGACGCAGACTTTGCGCGACTGAAGGATCAGGTACCGGCATGGCTCCAGGAACCGACAACCATGCCATGGGGAAATCGCTCTATGCTGTTCCGCGACCCGGATGGCAATCTCGTCAACCTGTTCACGCCGGTCACTCCAGAAGCAATTAAGAAGTTTGCACAATAAAACTGGCTTGCGTCCTGGAGAGGGATAGCGAGTTTGAGAAACGCCGTTGTCTCAATGGCGCGCTCTGCTCTACCAGAAACGTTCGTTTGTGACAGTGAGCAAGGGTCCAATAATGAAAAGTTGTTGTACAGCTGACTTGCAAGAGCAAAGCGAAAATGTCATAGCTGTGCAGAGCCAAAACGTCGGCGTTTGTCCTGCCGACGTTTTCTACTGAAGCATCGCGGTCAGCGTAGCTATTCCATGCGCAAGGCACTCGTAGGATTCACCGAGGCTGCCTGGCCTGCAGGGATTGCGCTCGCCAGCAGGGCAACGCCGATCCCAACGATCGCAACCACGTAGCTTGCAAGGTCAAGCGCCTTCACGCCGTACAGCGAACTCTCCACACCCTTTGCCGCCGCCATCGCAAGTGGCACCCCCAGCACCACACCGGCAGCGCACAGCAACAGGCTGCCACGTAGCACCATCCACACCACCTGCGACCGCTGCGCCCCCAGTGCCATCCGCACGCCAATCTCCGCTCTGCGCCGGCTCACACGATACGCAAGCGTGCCATAGAGACCCGTCGCAATCAGCAGGACCGCCAACAAACCGAAACAACCGGCAAGCCGTGCAAACAGTGCCTGCTGCGAGATGGATTGCTCAAACACCGCACTCTGCGCCTGGGGATCCAGCATCGGCATGTCTGGATCGATCTGGCTGACTGCCTTCTGCACCGCAGGCAAGATGGCCAACGGCTTCCCGTGCACGCGCACTTCGAACTGCAGCTCACTCTGTGGTCCGACCTGCTGGAAGTCATTCCAGATCATCGGCCTGGCTTCTTCCGTAATGCCCGTGTACTTGTGGTCCTGCACAACGCCCACGACGGTCCCGGACTCGCGCTTGTCCGGGTCGCTCAGAATGTGCCCGACCGCATCCACCGTTCCCAGGTATTGCTTCGCAAAGGTTTCGTTGATCACCAGCGCTTTTGGTGCAGAGGCTGTATCCGCGTCCACGAAATCCCTGCCCTGGATCACACGCACTCCCATGGTGCGAAAGAAGTCGGCACCGACCGAGTTTCCTCGAAACTCGGCTTGCCCGGGCTCCGTGCCGTTCGGCTTGTGCCCGTCCACAAGCAGACCGCTGTTGTTGTTCGACCATCCAGACCCGGGCCGGTTCCCTGCCATGGAAACACTCTCAACACCCGGAATCGCTCGCAACCTTCGTTGCAGGGCCACATAAAAGGCGATGCTTTCTGCCTTGCCATGCATATGCTGCGGATGAACGCCAAACACCAGCACGCCTTCCGGCTTCTGCCCAAGCGGCGTATGCAACAGGTTCCGCAGCGTGCCAAGCAAGAGGCCGGCGCCCACCAGCAGCACCACGCACATCGCAATCTGCCCAACGATGATGGCGTTCGCCGTCCGCATCGTTTCCTGGGTTGCCTGCGACACCGTAGCCGAGCTGCGCAACGTCATCTCCGGTGAGCTTGCCATCGCAGACCGCAGCGGCGCAAAGCCGAACACCAGCGCAAGCAGCAACAGTAAGCCGAGCGTGAACAGCAGGACAGTACGATCGGGCTGCAGGTCTGACCCAATCTGCGCCCAGAGTGCCAGCGCATGCGTGGCCACCATGGCCAACAGCCATGCCGCAACACCGCCCATCGTCACCAGCAACAGGCTTTCCGTCATCAGCTGACGCGCCAGCTCCCGTCGTCCCGCACCCAGGGCCAGACGCACGCTGAACTCGCGCTGCCGGCTTGCATTGCGCGCCAGCAGCAGCATCACCACGTTGCTCATCGCAATCAGCAGAATCAGGCTGACCATCGCCATCAGCGTCTTCAGCGTGCGGCTGAACGAATCATCCTGGCTGTCGAATTGCTTCGCGTCCATCAAAGAAATTTTGTAGGTTTCGCCTCCTGCTTTCTTCGGTGCCACGCCCACGTATGCCGCGCGGTCAAACACCGTTTGAGCCCGTGCCAGCGCCTGTCCACGGCTCGCTCCAGGCGCAGCGCGCACCATTAGCTTCATACACCAGAAATTCTGCTGTATCAGGTACATGCCGTCTTCCGCAGGATTGCCCCACGCGTTGAATTCCGGCCGGCACTGCAGCGGAATCCAAAAGTCCAGCGGCAGCCTGCCTTCTGTCCCCTCAAAGCCCTTTGCCGCAACACCCACAACCGCAAACGGAACGCCCTTTATGTACAGCGGTTTGCCCAGCACATCGCGGCTGCGCTGGAAGTGCTTCGCCCAGAACCGGTCGCTGATCACCGTCACCGGCGTGTGGTCATCCTCATCCTTCACCACAAAACCACGGCCCAGCTCCGTCCCAACGCCAAGGCCGGTAAAGTAGTTACCGCTCACCATGTCACCCGCGGCTTCTTCCGGCACCGCTCCCACCCGCACCGGCGCCTTGCCACTGAACGACATTGGGATAAACGCCACCACCTCCTGCAACCCGCTCTCGTCACGCAGCGCGCGGTACACGGGATACGAGAACGACGTACTTGAGTCGCCAGTCTGCGAGGCTCCATCCGGCCAGCCGGTCGTGTGCAGGTAGAACACGTGAGAGCTGTCCTTGACCGGCAGCATCTTCATCAGCACCGCATGCATAACGCTAAACACCGCCGTGTTCGCGCCCACGCCAAGAGCCAGCGTCAGCACGCACACTCCGGTAAACACTGGCGTCTTCGATAGTTGCCGCATGCCGTACCGAACATCCCGCCACACATTCGCAAAGAACATCGTCGTCCTCGCTTCCCGTTGTCGCTGTTGCAAGAGCGTTGTGTTTCCAAACTGCCGCTGCGCTGCCCGCAGTGCATCTGCGGGGCTCAGCCCTTCGAGCTCGTACTTGTCCACCAGCATTTCTAGGTGCGCCTGCATCTCTTGGTTGAATTCGACCTCGGCGTGCCGCTGCCCGAATAGCGCCCGAAACTGAGAAAGCAACGTGTTGACCCGGGCCCGCATGGCTAACTCTTCGCCTCAAGTGCCAACACACGGCCGATCACCGCGGCAATGCGCTCCCAGTTCTCCGTCTCAAGCGCAAGCTGCTTCGTCCCGCGCTTTGTGATGCTGTAGAACCGAGCGCGCCGGTTGTTCTCCGACACACCCCACTCGCTCGCGATCCAGCACTTCTGCTGCAACCGCAGCAGCGAGGTATACACCGTGCCTTCGTTCAAGGTCAGTACGTCTTGGCTCAGCTGCTCGATACGACGGGCAATACCAAACCCGTGCAGGGGCCCGAGAGCCTGCAGTGTTTTTAGGACCAGCAAGTCGAGAGTGCCTTGTAAAAGTTCGGATCTTTCTGCAGCCACTGCGAACTCCTTTGGTGGTTGCAATGGAGATTAACAGAATTCCTTTGCGATGGCCAAAGGAATGGCCGTGCTTTTCGGTCTATGCGTCAGAAGGGCGCTGACAGGGACCGTATTTCAGAACCGATCAGCAACAATACCTCCAGGGGTCTCCAGTCCCGCTTTCACTAAATTACTGTATGGATACGACACAGCGTGCAGGGGAATCGGTGCTGCCATGTTGGTTGTAGCCCTTCAGCTCAGTTCGCGACACGACCATCGCGAAAGTTTCGTAGCGCTCATCAGAAAAGACGAGAGTGCTACTCCACCTTCAGATAGAGCGCAGGCCGCTAACAGGCGGCCGAGCCAGAGAAGTTAAACGCCTGCTGCTCATGTGCTTTGGGATGCAACTCTCTCCACAGCTCCAGCAAGAGCGGTGGCATGAAGCGGACCACAACTAATGTGCGGTGTATCTTCGCGTGACAGCCAGGACAGAGCGAGATCATCAGGTTGAGGACGGACTTCCCGGCACCCGATGGTGAACAATGATAGAGCTCTTGTTACGGCCGGAAGCGTCACAAACGCGACAACGGTAGCCGTCGCGTTCCAGCACCTTCTCTCGAAGCCCGCTGAAGTATTCCCCGTCCTGCCGCTTGAGCGTGTAGCAGAGAGCACACATGCCGTGCGCGAGAATCTTCGCCTTCCCGCACCGGCAATGCCTCACGCGCTGTTTCGGCTTCCGCATCACATCACCCGTTCTGTCTTTCCAAGACGACGACATCGACCAGCCAGCCGTGAACGGAGAAGACCGGGCTCTGGTCCGTTCGCACGGTGAACGTCTCAGCCAGGTCTACCTCACCGGAGATCTCATCGCAGTGGTCTCCTCCGATTACTTCCCCTTCAAGCTCGCTTCCGTCGGGTGTGCTGAACAGGACCCGCTTTGCCGGCTTCCCTTCTCATGCATTCTTAAACCGTCGTTTGCGTAATTCCAAACTCTTTAGCCAGAAGAGTTTTCTCTCGCCGGCCTGGATCCGGCGTCGCAGCTCGTCGGCCTGAGCCGCCGAGAGGCTTCGCACCCGGCCGAGGTAAACGTTGCGCTGCTTCGCCCGCGCGATTTTCTCTCGCTGGCGCTCCCGGATCAGGTCTCGCTCAAACTGAGCGACAGCACCGATAACGCTCAGGAGCAGATGCGCCATGGGAGAGTCTTTTCCAGTGAAGATCAGGTTCTCTTTGACAAACCAGATCTGAACGTCCCGCTTCACCAGATCGAGGACCAGTTGCGGCGCGTTTGCGGTGACGCGGACCGATTGTCCATCTCCACGCTGGTCATAGAAAACGACCATTCTTTGACTTTCACAGACAGAGCGGGTAAGCGACCGCTCGACGGCTATTACGAAACACCTGCGGAGGGTCTCATCGTTCTGAGGTCTGACCGGACGCTGGCGCCGATCCATCGCATTTCGAAGCCGGCACTCTGGATCTCTGTTCGGGGATCGAAGTGGGCCGTCGTTGGGGAACAGCGGTTCGACTACAGCGCCGGTGAAGCGCTGCTCATTACCGTCGAGATTCCGTGTCGTTGCACGATCCCCAAAGCTACTCTCAGGGAGCCCTTTCTCGGTTGGTCATCGAACTGAGTCGAACCACATTTCAAGAGGTTGGCGACGCGCTCAACAGCAAACCTGATCGAATCGCGAATGACCAGGTACGCAGCGCCACGGTATCACCCTGCATCGACAAGTGCTGGATTGCGTCTTGCGTTCCGTTCGGCTGCTAGATACCCCCGCTGCCATTCCGGCCCTCTACCCAAGCATGCTCCGGGAGATGAGCTACTGGCTCCTGAGCGGGGCCTATGGGCCGCAGGCTATGAACATCGCCATGGCTCGCGGACAGGATCAACGCACCATGCAAGCGATGAGGCAGCTACGGGCGAAGTTCCGGGACCCTATCCGCATAAACGATCTTGCGAACGACGCTGGGATGAGCGTAGCTACCTTCCATCGCCAGTTCCGCTCGGTGACCCCGCTTTCGCCTGTTCAGTACCAAAAACAACTGCGCTTGCCTGAGGCAAGGAGGATGATCATGACGAACCATCCCACTGTCGGTGAGACCGCCTACCAGGTCGTCTACGCGAGCACGTCGCAGTTTCAGCCGGGAGTACACGCGTATGTTCGGCAAGTCTCCTTGGGTTGATCGTGGACTGTGAGTTCGAGTAGTTAGGGATGGCACAGTGCGACGTATGCGCGAGCAGGTTGAGGTGATCTCAGGCCGGCTCTTCCTGCTTGATAGCGCCGTAGCGCATGCCATCGACAAGAAGACTGACCATACGCCGTGCAGAGCCGATGTCCATGTGAGGCCCCTGGCAGCACAATGTCCCTACCGCGCCGAGAAGTTCCTTGGCTTCAATGCCGGATCGGATCGCCTCTGCTCGAACCGCCTCGTCGAGCAAGCCGTTAAGTGCAGGCCGCAGGTGCTGATCGAAATACTCCGGCAAAGCGCTGTAGGCAGGGTCGCCGGAATGAAGTGCGGCAGCGAGACCCTGCTTGGTACCGAGGAAATCAACATAACGCTGCATCCAGCGTGAAAGAGCCTCAGCAGGCTCATACTTTCTGGCTATGACAGCGGCAGCATCGGCACAAGCCTTGACCTGACCCTGAAAGACCGCAACGATCAGGTCTGATCGTTGCGGAAAGTGGCGGTACACCGTTCCCAGGCCAACGCCCGCCGCCTCCGCGATTTCACGGACGGGTGCATCGACACCCGACCTGGCGAATACCTGAATGGCAGCCTCCAGCAATGCAGCCATCTTGCGTTGCCCATCGGCCCGCATAGGGCGCGTCTGACTTGGCTCAACCGAAGCTTTCTTAACCATTTTCATGCCTGCCCCCCTTGCAAGCGGAACCATGTTCCATTATTGTTAGGTGGAACGTGGTTCCGACTGACTCAGCATAGCAGGGCGTCGGGGGAACCATGAAGGAGATAGACATGCAGGAGAAGCGCGTTGCCCTGGTCACCGGAGCAAACAAGGGAATCGGACTTGAGATCGCGAAAAGTCTCGCCAAGCAAGATGTGATTGTGCTGCTAGGGGCGCGCAAACTGGAAGATGCAGAGAGCGCGGCGAAGGGCATCGGAGAGAACGCCCACCCCGTCCAGCTCGACGTTACGAGCCAAGTTTCAATTGATGCCGTCTCTGACCGCATCCGCAAGGAGTTTGGCCGGTTGGACATCCTCATGAACAACGCCGGGATTTCGCGCGCCGGTGCTGGCGGCACCTTTCAGGAGGCTGTCTCGAAGAATCTTCTGACCGCTGCACCGTTGGCGGACATCCGTGCCGTGTTCGAGACAAACGTCTTTGGCGTCATCGCCGTCACCCAAGCCATGCTGCCGCTCCTGCGAGAGTCGCCGGCCGGCCGAATCGTGCTCACTGCAAGCTCCGGCGCTTCCATGACGTTGAACTCGGACCCGTCGAACTCGCACCGGAATATGTTCGGCAACTACTCCGTTTCCAAAACGGCGGCTCACGCAGTCACTCTTGCCTTTGCGCTCGCGCTGGAGTCGACCAACATCAAGGTGAACGCCGCGTGCCCGGGCTTCACATCGACGGCACTGAACAACTTCAACGGCACGCGCAGCGTGGAAGAAGGCGCACGTGAACCTGTTCGCCTTGCGCTTATCGGCCCAGACGGGCCTACGGGTACGTTTTCCGATGTGAACGGTCCCGTGCCCTGGTAATCGGTAGGCATTCGCAGCTACTCCGCGGCAGTAAAAACGCTGTGCGAAACAGCAAAGACAAGGGGAACATCCATGCGAGTTTTTTTCACCGGAGCCACCGGCTTTATCGGTTCGGCAATCGTCTCTGAGCTCATCGATGCAGGATACGAGGTTTTGGGTCTCGCACGATCCGAAGCAAGCGCGCAGGCTCTGGTCCGCTCGGGAGCCAAGATTCTGCGTGGGAGCCTCGAGGACCTGGATACTTTGCGCCAAGCCGCATCTTCCGTAGACGCTGTGATCCACACTGCTTTCGAGCACGACTTCTCACAGTTCGCGGTGCATTGCGAGAACGACCGAAAGGTGATCAAAACTTTCGGTTCAGTACTGGCTGGCACAGATCGTTTGCTCATCATCACGTCCATCACAGGAGCAGCGGCGATCGAACCGGGCGCAGTCGCCAAGGAAGATGATGTACCGGTGAGTTCCGCTGTCCATCCTCGTGCCGCTTCCGAGGAAGCAGCAGCTCTAGTTTCTGAGCTTGGTTGCCGAACCGTCGTTATGCGGATGCCGCAGGTGCACGACAGGCGGAAGCAAGGCCTCTGGAGCTACGCCATGCAGATCGCGCGGGAGAAAGGCGTCTCCGCATACATTGGTGACGGTCTTAACCGGTGGCCCGCAGCACACGTTCTCGACACAGCACGACTGTACCGGCTTGCTCTGGAGAAAGGAGAAGCAGGAGCTGTGTACAACGCAGTCGGAGAGGAAGGCGTCACCCTGCGCGACATAGCTGGCGCGATCGGGCAGCGGCTGAATCTTCCGGTCGTTTCACTTTTCGGAGAGGCGGCGGAAGAACACTTTGGTTGGCTGGCGAGAGCCGTGGGGCTGGACCTCCCCGCATCGAGTGAGGAGACAAGGCGAAAGCTGAACTGGCATCCACATAGCCCTGGAATGGTTCTGGATTTGCTGAACGCGGAACTGTAACTTGGCTAACCTGGCGTACGGTAATGCGGCTCCGCTGTTCGCTGATCTTTGCGATCAGCGCGGTTTGCTTCATGGCCATGGCTGCGGGCTTGCCTTGAGCTTTTTGGCAGCTTGTGCGTGGTCTGCCCTTTGTCTTGTTTTTTGAATACCGGACCCTCGAGTGGCCGTTGTCGTCTCTTTGCCGGGCTTCTTACCGGGTCAGCTGTCACAGGCTTCTCGCTTCGCTAAACCATCAATCTTCAACAGATTAGGGGAGGATCATGAACCTTGAAGGAAGAACGATTTTGATCGCCCGCGGTACGTTGTGGTCACCACGGAGATCGACCACTGTAAACGTCTGGCCGCAAAACAATGGCCGCAAGTGAAGGCGGTAGGCTGTAAATCCGCCCCGGTCTCAACAGCATGCTCTATCTAATGGGCCGCCTAGTGCTCTCCTTGCCTTTTGGACGAATGGTCAAGATCGTGCGGCCAGTTAGCTGGCTTCGATGATGGTCACAGCTTCGGGGCGCAATGGCGGATAGCCCGGTTTTTTGCTGTGATCATCGGATCTTGAGCTGGTTGCGCATCACCGTCACTGAGAACCTCTAATCAGCGCCCTAGCAGTTTCATGATCTCCTGACGATATTGGCGGCCGGAGGTGAGGCGGGTGCCGCCTTCAAGTTCGATTTCGTAGGTGCCGCCTGGGAGCGGGTGAATGGAGAGGATCTTAGCCGTGTTGACCGCACGGCCGCGCTGGATACGAACGAAGCGTGCGGGGTCGAGCCTTGAGGTGAGCGCCGTGAGTGTTTCCAAGAGCAGGTGTCGGCGCGGGCCGCAGTGCAGCAGGACGTAGTTGTCGGCCGACTCAATCCAGTCGATAGCGGTGACCGGGACGAAGTCAAAGCGCTCGCCCGAACGGACGGCGAGCCTGTCGGGCCAGCGCTCCGGCCGTTCCGCCAACAGAGCGCGAAGCTGTTGCGCAACGCTCATCCAGCGTTTGGCGACAAACTGCTGCTGTGCCCGGTCGATACTTCGGTTCAGCCGGTCTTCGTCGAAAGGTTTGAGCAGATAATCGAGAGCGTGCACCTCGAAGGCGCGGACGGCATACTCGTTAAAGGCCGTGACGAAGATGACGGCGGGCATCCTGTCTGGGCCGACCGCGGCCACGACGTCGAAGCCGGAGCCCTGGGGCATCTGCACGTCGAGCAGCAAAAGGTCGACCGAATGCGTTGCGAGTGAGCAGATTGTCTCGCTGCCGGATGCGCTCTCCCCTGCGATGATGATGTCGCGTCGCGCGGCAAGGGTCCGCAGGATACTTCTGCGGATCAGGTCCTCATCGTCCGCAATCCACACGCGGAGCGGCGGCACCTCGCTCACCGGTCAGGCCCGGGTGCTGCCATTGCAGGCGTTTGGGCACGAACCGCACAACCGGGCTGTTGGGCCGGCTCGGCGGGCGTGGCCGGCAGCACGACCCGGACCTCGGTGCCGCCCTCGGGGAGGGTGCGCAGCTCTAGGCTTTGGCGGTCGCCATAGAGGCTCAGTAGGCGGGCGCGCGTGGCGGCAAGGCCGATGCCGAAGCCCGTGGGTGCCCCTGCGTCCCCATGCAGGCCGACACCGTTGTCGCGGGCGGTCAGGATCAGCGCCCCTGCCTCCAGACTGCTGCCGATGGAGATCAGGCCCCGGCTGCATCCGTACAGGCCATGCTTGAGAGCATTCTCAATGAGCGGCTGCAGCAGCAGGCTCGGCACAGGCACAGCGTCCGCGGCTGGGTCGAGAGCGAAGAGGATGGAGAGGCGGCTGCCAAAACGGACCTGCTCGATGGCAAGATGCGACCGTAGAAGGGCGATCTCGTCGCGCAGGGCAATTTCTTTTCGATAGTCATTGCTAAGCGCGACGCGCAGAAGGTCGCCCAGGCGGGCAAGCATGGTGCTGGCTGCCTTTGGGTCTTCCGCGGTGAGCGATGAGATGTTCTGCAGGCAGTTGAAGAGAAAGTGCGGGTTGAGCCGCATGCGCAGAGTTTCAAGCTCAGCCTGACGCAGTGCGCTTTCCAACTCCGCCCGTTGAAGAAGAAGCTGGGCGGCCTGTTGCTCCTGCTGCCGCTGCTCCTCCCTGTAGCGCAAGAAAGCACTGACACCCAACGAGACCAGGTAGAGCACGGCCTGCAACTCGCCTTCTGTAGCCCGCACATGCAACGTGAAGGCCGCGGACGCGACGGCGCGTGGCATGGCTGCGTGCAGCAGCGGCAAGGTGTTCAGCGTCGCCAGCGAGAGACCGTAGCAGAGTGGCAGTCCGATGAGTAGAAGCAGCAGCGCATGCCCAAAGGAGAACGGCCGCGTTACCGGAAAGCGGCGCTCCAGGCGGAAGAGCAGCGGTGTCAGCGGGAGCCAAAGGTAATAGCAGGTGGAAAACTTCAGCAGACCGAAGAAGCTGTTCTCATGCGCACCGGTAAGCACACGGTAGTGCACGTAGGAGACGAGGCAGAGCGTCAGCCAAAGGGCCAGCAGCAGGCGGTAGCCAAATGAAGCGTCCGGCGCGCGCAGCCCGGCGAGAGGCGTGGCTCCAGGCGGAAGATCGCGGCGCTCCCGGGTCATACGACTACTATCGCGGAAGTTGGTGCCGAACGCCATGGCGAAGGGACAAGGTGCGTTCCTAAGCGGGCGAACAGCCTTCGAACTGGGGTGAGCAACTTCACTTTTGACCAAGCACCGCGTGTCACGCTCGTGCTGGTGGGATGGCTTACGTACGTTCGCATTGCCGTCACGGCCGTTTGCCCAGCGTCACATATCCTTCGCCAAAGACTGCTGGCGCAACGAAGAGGAGCGCGTTACAACTGAGACGGCGAGGGGCTTCTGATGAGAGCGTTTACGTTTAAGCAGGCCACAGGGCAGGAGGAAGCGCTTCTGCTCAGCGAGGCGCACGCGGGTGCCTCGCCGGGCAATGTCCGTTTTATCGCGGGCGGCACCACGCTGGTCGACCTGATGAAGCTGAACGTGGAACGGCCATCGGTCGTGATTGACATCAATCGCCTGCCGCTTAACAGGATTGAGGTGACGCCGGATGACGGCGTACACATCGGCGCGCTGGTGCGCAACGGTGATTGCGCACACCATCCCCTGATTCAGTCGCGCTATCCGGCGCTCTCACAGGCGTTGCTTTCG
>CAHJWI010000053.1 GCA_903642225.1 Acidobacteriaceae bacterium
GGTATCACCCGGATGGATCCCCCGAAGCCGCCACACCCGAATCCGGACCTCGCCCGCACCCGCCACCGGGTCGGGGATCTCGCCTACGGCCAGCACCTCCCGCGACGGTCCCGGCTTCTCGTACTCACGCCGGTCGCATCCGCTCTCCATTCCTACGCCTCGTCTTTCTCCTTCAGCGATGTCACTACGCTAAAGTCCTCCAGCGTCGTCGTGTCACCCTTCACATCGCCCGTGGCCGCAAGCTCACGCAGCAGCCGCCGCATGATCTTGCCACTCCGTGTTTTCGGCAAGCTCGGCGTAAACCGAATGTCATCCGGCCGAGCCAGCGCACCAATCTCTTTCGCCACCCACTTCTTCAACTCATCCTTCAGCGCCGGCGTCGGCTCGCGCCCGTCTTCCAGAGACACAAATGCAACTATCCCTTCGCCCTTCATCGCGTCCGGCCTCCCCACAACGGCAGCCTCCGCAACAGAGGTATGCGATACCAGTGCGGACTCGATTTCCATCGTTCCCAGCCGATGCCCGCTCACGTTGAGCACATCGTCCACGCGCCCCATCAACCAGAAGTACCCGTCCGCATCCTGCCGTGCACCATCGCCGCTAAAGTAGCTGCCCTGGATCTCCGTCCACATTTTTGCGTATCTCTCTGCATCGCCAAAAATCGTCCGTGCCATCGCCGGCCACGGCTTCCGAATTACCAGCAGGCCGCCACTGCCCACCGGCACCGCTTCGCCCTCCTTCGTAACCACCTCCGGCACAACGCCAAAGAACGGCCGCGTTGCACTCCCCGGTTTCGTAGCCACCGCTCCCGGTATCGGCGCAATCATGATCGATCCCGTCTCCGTCTGCCACCACGTATCCACAATCGGACAACGCTCATGCCCGATCTCCCGGAAGTACCACATCCACGCCTCCGGGTTGATCGGCTCGCCCACCGTCCCCAGCAACCGCAGCGTCGCCAGCGAGTGCTTCCGCACGCACTCCGTCCCCCACTTCATAAACGCCCGGATCGCCGTCGGCGCCGTATAAAAAACCGTCACCTTGTGCCGATCCACCATCTGCCACAGCCGATCACCCTCCGGCCAGTTCGGCGCACCTTCGTACAGCATCACGGTCGCACCGTTCAGCAGTGGCCCGTACACCACGTAGCTGTGCCCCGTAATCCATCCGATGTCCGCCGTGCAAAAGTACACATCGTCTTCCTGCAGATCGAAAATGTACTTTGACGTCAGATACGTCCCCACGCCGTACCCGCCCGTCGTATGCACCAGTCCCTTGGGCCTACCGGTCGTCCCACTCGTGTACAGCAAAAAGAGCGGATCCTCCGAGTCCATCGGCTCCGCTGCGCATACCGCATCGGCATCGGCCAGCAGTTCGTGCCACCAGTGATCCCGCCCTTCCATCATCGCCACCGGCTTGCCGCTACGCCGAAAAACCACCACCTTCTCCACGCACGAGCAACGTGTCAACGCCTCATCTGCAATCGCCTTCAGCGGCACATCCGCGCCCCGCCGATAGCTTGTGTCCTGCGTAATCAAAACCCTGCACTGGGCGTCGTTCGCCCTGTCCGCAATCGCCTGCGCCGCGAATCCACCAAAGATCACCGAATGCGCCGCTCCAATTCGCGCACACGCCAGCAGCGCTATCGCCAGCTCCGGACACATCCCCATGTAGATCGCAACACGGTCACCCTTCGCCACGCCCAGCGACTTCAGCCCATTCGCAAACTGCTGCACCTCCGCATGCAGCTCGGCATACGTCAGCGATCGCACCTCACCCGGCTCACCCTCCCACAGCAGCGCCGTCTTGCTCGCACGCGCTCCCAGCGCATGCCGGTCCACTGCATTTGCGCACAGGTTCAGCTTGCCTCCGTCAAACCATCGGGCCACCGGCAGCTGCCAGTCCAGCACTGTCGTCCAGGGCGACATCCAGTCCAGCTGCTTGGCCGCCTCCGCCCAGAACAGCTCCGGCTCGTCCACCGATTGCCTGTACATTCTCTCGTACTCATCCAGCGACCGAATGTGCGCACGCGCCGCAAACTCTGAGGTCGGCGCAAAGACCCTGTCTTCGCGCAGCGTCGAACTCAGGTGCTGGCCTGTACTCGACCCCTGCCCCGCAACCGCTTCCACCTGCAACTCTGCCACGTCACTCTCTCCCGGACAGCGTTCCTGTCCCGCCATCACTCGCCTGCGATTCTACAGACGCGGTGCAACGTCACACGAGCGCTGACCGGGTACCCTTGACCGCGTGCCTCAAAGCCGAATGGCTGGCTTTCCCATCCATGCAGCACTTGGTCTTGCACCTGACTTCCCTTTGATGTGGGCTGCGCTACCGCGGTCTTGTACACCATCGATCTCGCAGTTGTCGCCGCACTCCAGAACGCCGTTGAAGTGGCACTGTCATCCACTTCCGCAGAAGTAAAGCGACGCAACAGGCATAGCAACATCTACCTTCTATGACCTGCACCTTTACCGCAGAACCCTACTTCACCCACGGCTGAAACCGACGAATGTTCCGAGCTACATAGACGACGGTGCAATCGCGAATCAACCACAGCCGAGTAAGTGCGCCAAGCTGCGCCACGCATTCACAGCCTTATTAGGTACCAAGCGTTCCTCAAGCGCACGGACCTCCAACTCACATCACTACTCGCATCCATACATGCGCCGCGGTCTTGTCCGCAGACACACCTGCGCCACATGCAGATCAACAGCGACAGAACCCGATCTGACGGGTCTATAGCGACAAAGCCCCTATTTGTCGAGGAACACGGCGGCATGCACAATCTTGCTCAATCGTGAAAGACGCGCGTCAAACGCTGTATGCATCAGGCAGCAACACTGCACCTCACCCCGTGAAAGGCACACGTAAAAAACAAGTCGTACACCCGTCTGAACTTCCGCAAATAAGCGCCGTCTTACGCAGACAACAGAAGAAACGCCGCGATATGGCCCGAAAGTTGCATCACAAATTGTCAGTCAGAAGCGGGCGCAGCGTCATATCATACGGTCAGTTAGCCAGACGACACATTTGTTATGGAAAGCCAACCTGTAGTAACGGTGGCTCTCCATGCAGTTTTACTGAACGCCATTCCTGCCGGGTTCGTGCTTCCACATACGTCCTGGACTATCGGAACCGCAGAAACTAACCCGGCAGCACGACGCCATAAGGATCATCCGCGCATGGAACTCGAGACGCCCCGCCTCAAGCCCGACACTCGCCCTTCCACCCGTCCACGTATTGCACAAGTGCCTCCACGTCGGCCGTCCATTCTGCCTGATAGCAAGGCACCCAGCCTGGCCGCGCCACCATCCCAGCGCGATCTGGCGTTCAAGACCTTTGGCGTCATGGAAACCGGTCACCAGGATAAAAAATCCCTGGCCACTTCCCTTGCCATTAACGCAAGCATCCTGGCGCTGATTGCTGCTCTCAGCCTGACCACCAAAAAGATGATCCAGGTGTCGAAGCTCACCACCCTTACGGCGCCCGTGCCCATGAAGCCGGAGCCGCCGAAGCCGCCACCGCCCAAGCTCCCCAAGCCACCCATCGTCAAGGTCACGCCGCCCAAGGTTCTGCCCGACATCCCCAAGATCGAAGTTCCCGAGCCACCCAAAATTCAGCCGCCCGTCGTTATGAAGACGCCGCCCACGCCCATCCCAACGCCTGCACCACCCAAGGCCGTCACGCCCCCGCCTGCACCGAAACCGGTGGCGATCTCCATCGCGCAGGCAGCGTCCGTTGCCAACAATAATCCGCATCCCAGCCCCGTTCGTCTCGGCTCCATGACGAACCCCATCAACAACACGGCAGGCCCGGCAGTGTCTCCCATTAACCTGGGTCACTCCGGTGCACCCGGGATGAACGCTTCCAACACTGGTCTGGGCGCAGCATCCAAAATCAACATCGGCGGCTCCGGCAGCCCCAACGGCACTGATATGCATGGCACGGCGAACTCCGCTGTCGTCATCAAGGGTGTCGGCAATGGCATTACAGGTGGTACAGGTCCACTCACCGGGCGCCCCGCCGGTGCCATCCAGATCGCCAGCAACACGCCTCCCCCGCAAATCCGCCAGGCTGTCCAGCCCACTGCGGTCACCAAATCCAACCCCCAGGTCATCTTCAAGCCCAAACCGGTCTACACCGCGGAGGCAACGTCGGCCCATATCGAAGGTGTCGTGCAGGTTAAAATCCACGTCTCTTCAAATGGTGCTGTCTCTGGCGTCACCGTCGTCCGCGGCCTCGGCCACGGTCTTGACCAGTCTGCGGTTCAGGCTGCGCAGGGTATCCGCTTTAAGCCAGCTGCGGACGCCTCTGGCAATCCCATCGACTGGGACGGCGTCGTCAGCATTAATTTCCAGCTCGCATAATGTCAGCATCCACTCCAGCTCGCATAATGTAGACAACTGACTATCCTTCACGTCTCACAAGCGGTAAAGTCACGTCAGTACAACTCCAAGTGGACGGCCGGCCCCAAACGTAGTCCCGGCTGTCCACGTGAAACAAAGTGCAGGAGCACTACATCATGATCAAGCGTCACACGTGCATCGCCGGCCTGCTTACAGGCATTCTCGCTCTTAGTGCGACTCAGGCACATGCCATTCCGCTCTTGAGCAAGAAAAAGGCGAAAGAAGACCTGCCCGCCCGCAAACTCACTCCTGCACAGAACGCTCTCATCGACAAGGCTGTCGCCCGGGAAGCTGAGGTCGTCAAAGTCGTTCGGGAGCGCGCTCCCCTCGTCGAAACTTACATCCAGAACATGAAGCCGGATCCTGCCCTGCTGCAGACTCCCGAGTCAGACCAGCACTTCCTCGGTCGGGTGGACTTCAACAAGGTCATCGGCGACAATGCCTACGAAACCAAGGCAGCCAGCCACTCCGGCGACAAAAAGGGATTTGCCAGCAAGCTGAACGTCTTCAAAGGCTCCCTCGGCTACGTCACCAGCTTGAACAAGCAACTGCACCTGCAATTCTCTGAAGCAGGCTTTGTTCAAATGCTGCTCATCGACTCCAAAGACTTCAATCGCAACGAGTACAACTTCGGCTTTGTCCGAAACGACTTTCTCGGAACCGTACCCACTGTTGTCTTCGACGTAGAACCCGCCAACAAGCGCACTCGCGGCCGCTTCTTCGGACGAATCTGGGTCGAACGCCGCGGCGGCAACATTGTTCGCTTCAACGGCTCCTTCGCCGGCACCGAGAAGGATATCCGCGAGTATTACCACTTCGACTCCTGGCGCACCAACGTCCAGGAAAACCTCTGGCTTCCCACCACCTTCTATGTGGAGGAGAGCGATCCCAAAAGCGAGGAAAATACGGTCAAGTTCAAGGCCGTCAACTACATCTGGGGATATGTTCTCAAAGTCCCCAACAAAGAAGCCGAAAACGTCGACGTCGAAGTCGCAGGTGCGGATGACAAGTCTGCAGACGCCTCGGACGTCTCCCCGTTGGGTGCACAGCGCGCCTGGGTGCAGCAGGCAGAGGACAACGTACTTGACCGTCTCTTTCAGGCCGGTCTGCTTGATGCTCCTTCCGACTTCGACAAAATCCTGGAGCAGGTTGCCGGTAACGTACTCGCCTATAACAACATCCAGGTCGCTCGTCCCGTCCGCGTACGCACCCTGCTCACGGAGCCTCTCGAGTCTCTTGCCATCGGCAACACGATCGTTCTCTCCAAGAGCCTGATCGATACCACCGCCGTGCCCGGCAACAACAACGAACAGATTAATAACCTGTATGCCATCATCGCCTTCCAACTGGCGCACATCATTCAGGGTCACCGTCTTGACACAAAGTATGCGTTCAACGACCGCCTGCTTTTCCCGGACACTGCGGCCTTCGCCCGTATCCCCATGCACCACACGGACAAGGACAACGAAGAAGCGGCAAAGAAGGCAGTTGAACTTCTTCAGCCAGCGGAGCTGCAGGCCGCGGCCAGCCAGTTTGGCCTCTACCTGAACCAGCTTCAGCAGCGCACCAAAGCTCTTACCGCACTCAACGAGCCCATGATCGGCGACTCCCTCCTTAAGGATCCAAAGGCTGGCACCTTCTGGCTGCAGGCACTCGTCGGCAAGGGAGGCAAGCTCGACATGAACGACCTCAAGCAGAACGCCGCAATGCCGCTTGGCTCTTTCCTGCGATTTGATCCTTGGACCGATCAGGTCATCCAAACGCATCCCGCTTTTGAGCCACTGCTCTCGTCCCGCGACAAGATGCCGTTTGAAGTCACCCCGGTCTACTTGAAGCTGGCGTACTACAAGCCCCCTGTTTCCGCACCGGATGTAGCTGCCGCAAACGCAGCAACCACCAACGCTGCCGGCGACGCCACCGGGACCACCACAGCTCCGGTAAATACACCTACAGCGCCGGCCTCATCCACGCCGGCGACCATCCCTGCGGCGCCTGCAACGGCGACCCCAGGAGACGGAACCGCTCCGGCGGGAACTCCCGTCGTGCCCTCGAAGACACCGGCAACCACTGGAACCAGCAATCCCGCCACCACGTCGGCTCCGCCACAGCAGTAGCACTATCAGGGGAGCCCAACCACCCCAATGGGCTTCCCCGCCTGTCTGTTTTGATCAACGCACCCTATCACGGTCCGGTTCCACGACGATATAGGCTGCCCAATTCAGCGAGGATATTTGATTGCGTTTACCCGGATTCCAGAGCCAGTTTCACCGGATGCCACTCCACTCGGCAGGTCTCGACAGACCCCAGAAACTCGGAAGGACGATACTAAACGTGGCGTTTGCTCGTCGTCGCGGGTCGCTCAGGCACTTCGTAGCAGTTGTAACAGTCATTGTGGTTGCAGCTTGCGCATCAGCAGCCCACGCCCAGGCTGTCTTCACCGCCAAACGCGCCGGAGACCTACAGGCGGGCGGCGGGTTCTCCATCGCCAACGCTGATTATGACCATCCCAAACTCCGCGGCGCATCCATTTACGCCTCGTTCGATTTTAAAGAACACTTCGGCGTGGAGATCGACTTCCACCAGGTTAATGCACCCAATCCCAGCACCATCCACGAGCGAAGCTATGAGATCGGTGGCCGCTACGTCCGCCACTACGGCATCTTCAATCCCTACGCCCGCCTCATGTATGGTCGCGGCGTCTTTAACTACCAATACAACGTCGCCAACCTCGCGTACAACATGGCAGACGCGGGTGTTGGAGTGGATGTGAACGTGACGCGTCGTGTGAACGTTCGGGCCGACTACGAATATCAGCAGTGGTTCAGCTTTCGCGGCAATCTGAATGACCCCGGTAGCGGCACGCTGTCTCCGCAGGTCTTTACCATCGGTGCCGCCTACCACTTCCAATAAGCGGTCTTCCGGTACAAACAACAGAAGGCCTCGGCACACGCCCAGGCCTTCTATTATTTCTAATAAACCTGTCTAAAAATGGTAAGCGATTCCTACCGCCGGCATCGAGAGAATCTCATACCGGTTGGTGCTGAAGTTCGACTGCTGAATGCCGAAGTTCGGTGCCTTCACCACAACTCCGTGATACTGAACGCGGATGTCGAAGCTCGGGCTCAACTCATACGCCACGCCACCACCGAACATTCCACCGAGAGACGTGCTGCGCTTCGTATCGAACGTGGACGTCCGATTGTCCTTGATCGGCGAAAATGCCACACCCGCCACACCACCTTCAACGAACGGATTGTACCTCCGGTAGTTGCGGCTATACACGTACCCCAGCGATACCTCCTGCTGTCTCGTGTGCACGCTGAAGGTCGCCTGACTGTTGCGCAGGTAGTCGGCATATTGCGCAAAAGTGTAGTTCACTTCCAGTGCAGACCTTGGTGTCAGCATGTAGCGGTAGCTCGCCAGTGCACCCAGCGAGGCATTCGTATTCAGCTGGGCACCGTTGCCATTTACTTGCGGGGCGATCAGGAACGTACCGCTCAGGCTTACGTCCTGCCGGCTCTCCTGGGCAAAAGCCGCAGAAGCGGATCCGGCCAGCAAAGCGCACAACACAATCGATTTCTTCATGCGAAAAATATCCAGATCCTTCGAAAACATCTTAGGTGGCTGCGTCGCACAGAACCTGCCACACACGTCAGCTCGAACCATGCTAATTGTACCTGTCAGACGTTACCGGCGCGCCGAAGGTGAGCCGCAGCTTCGCCGTGCCTGCCTGACACCAGCGCTTCGCAGTTCCACTCTCTCCCACTGATCTCCGTCGTGACATGCTAGCCGGCACGCTCCGGCGTAAAGCAGTATGCTTCCCCAGCTGTTTCAGAGAAATGTTTCATCATCTCTAAGAAGGACAGTGCAGCGTGCGACAGTGTCGCCTCCCGACGGTGTACCAGCCGCAGCTTCCGCTCCATCTGCAGCTCCTTCACCGGAACCCGCACCAGCGCACCGCCCCGGACTTCGCGCTCCACCGTCAGTGCCGGCACCAGCGCCACACCATTCCCCTGCTCCACGAACCGCCGCACCGCCTCCAGCGACGGTAGCTCCACATCAATGCGCAGTGGAGTCTTGTACCGCTGAAACGCCTCCAACACCTTGGCCCTCTGCGGCGACGGTACATTGTGAGCCACAAAGTGCTCTTCCCCCAGCTGCCGAATTGACACGGCACCGATGCTGGCCAGCCGGTGCCTCGGGTTCACCACTAGCGCCAGTTCATCCCGGTAAATCACAATGGACCGCAACGCTGCATCCTCCGGCCGAAAGCTTAGGATTCCAATCTCCACCGAGTGTGCAAGCACCTCGTCCGGAATGCGACTCGCCAGCGACCGCTGCACCGCCACCTTTACCCGTGGATGCGTCCGGCAAAACTGGTCCAGCACCGGCAGCAGCGCCAGGCTCGTGTACTCGTTCGCCGCCAGGGTCAGCCGCCCTCGGTGCAACGATCGCAGCTCCCCCAGCGCGTCGGTTGCTTCGATTCGCAGGTTTAGCAGCTTCTGCGCATACTCCCGCAGCACCTCGCCCGCATCGGTCAACGAACCATCGCGCGCACTCCGCTCCAGCAACGTCTCCCCAAGCTCCGCCTCAAGCTTCGCAATCGTCTGGCTCACCGCCGGCTGCGTACGGCGCAACCGCGTCGCCGCACGGGAAAAACTGCGCTCCTGCGCAACGGCCAAAAACGTCTCCAATGCAAACAGCTCCACACGTCACCTCTTTGCCGCCGAAACTGCATAAGCATTTCGAATGCTGTCATCATCTCTCATAACAACCTCTTATCGCTATACTCCAAACCAGAGGGCTAAACACCGCACATGAACGACAAGGTCTTCTTCTTCGACACCAGCCTCCGCGACGGCGAACAGTCCCCCGGCTGCACCATGCACCACGCCGAAAAACTCCGCTTCGCCCACGCCCTCGCCAACCTCGGCGTCGACATCATCGAGGCCGGCTTCCCCATCGCCTCCGACGGCGATCTCGGCTCCGTCCAGGCCATCGCCCGCGAGGTCCGCGGCCCGCGCATCGCTGCCCTCGCACGCTGCAAGCTGGGCGACATCGAAGCCGCCGCGCGCGCCGTGGAAGCCGCGCCCCTCAACCGCATCCACACCTTCCTCGCCTCGTCCGACCTCCACCTCCAGGCCAAGCTGCGCATCACCCGCGCCCAGGCGCTCGACCAGGTGGCGCAGTGCGTCGCCCTCGCCCGCACCCACACAGCCGACGTCGAGTTCTCCGCCGAAGACGCCACCCGCTCCGACCTCGACTTCCTGCTCCAAATGATCGCCGTCGCCATCCAGGCCGGCGCCACCACCATCAACCTGCCGGACACCGTCGGCTACTCCACCCCCGCCGAGTACCGCGCCCTCTTCGAAACCGTCCGCACCCGCATCAAAAACGCGGACAGCGTCATCTTCTCGACCCACTGCCACGACGACCTCGGCCTCGCCGTCATCAACACCCTCGCCGGCGTGGAGGGCGGCGCCCGCCAGGTGGAAGTCTCCGTCCACGGCATCGGCGAGCGCGCGGGCAACGCCGCCCTGGAAGAGGTCGCAGCCCTCATGCACATCCGCCACGACGCCTACCCCTACACCAACGGCCTCAAGCTCGACGAAATCGGCCCTACCAGCCGGCTGCTCGACGACATCATCTCCTTTACACCCTCGCCCAACAAGGCCATCGTCGGCCGCAACGCCTTCGCCCACGCCAGCGGCATCCACCAGCACGGCGTCCTAGCCAACCCGCTCACCTACGAGATCATGTCCTCCGCCGCATTCGGCGTCCACAGCAACACCATCGTGCTCGGCAAGCACAGCGGCCGCCGCGCCCTGCAGCACCGCCTGCAGGAACTCGGCTTCACCCTCACCCCCGAAGAACTGAACGACACCTACACCCGCTTCACCACCCTCGCCGACCGCAAGAAAACCCTCTACGACCAGGACATCATCGCCCTCGTCGCCCAACCTGCGTAAGTGTGAGTTGCGACATGGCTTCGACTCGCATTCTGATTTGGACACTCGCGGCATGGGGTTGCGGCTTGCTCTCACTTGTACCTCTTCTCTGGATAGCAGGCATTTGGTTCGTCGTACCGGACGCCTCGGTTCTACTCCGCCTATTTTTCACCGGAATTGCACTCAGCCTTTGCGTTCTGCTGTATCAGGCGGCGATGATCTGCTTCAAGCGTCGCGATGGATGTCTGTAAACGTAGCTCGCGTTATCGCACCAGACAAAGGGCCGAAGGCCCGACCGCATAACAGCCTAGGCCGCAGGCCTAAGTAAATCCGAACTAAACGCACCAGGGGCTGAAAGCCCGACGCGAAACCAGGAACGAACCATGCACCTTAAAATCGCACTCCTCGAAGGCGACGGCATCGGCCCCGAAGTGACCGTCGAAGCCGTCAACGTCCTCACCGCCGTCGCCAACCACGGCGGCCATGTCTTCGAGTTCCTGCCCCTGCCCATCGGCGGTGTCGCCATCACCGCGTACGGCAAGCCCCTGCCCGACCACACGCTCGCGACCACGCTCCAGTGCGACGCAGCCCTGCTCGGAGCGGTCGGCGACAACAAGTTCAACCACCTGCCCCCCAGCGAGCGCCCTGAAGCCGGCCTGCTGCAGATCCGCGAAGCCCTCGGCGGCTTCGCCAATCTGCGCCCCGCCATCGCCTACCGCGCCCTGGCAGACAACTCCCCCCTCCGCCCCGAAATCACGGAAGGAGCCGACATCCTCTTCGTCCGCGAACTGCTCGGCGGCCTCTACTTCGGCCAGCCCCGCCAGTGGGACAGGCAAACCGGCCGCGCCCACAACACCATGGTCTACACCGCGGAAGAGGTGGAGCGCGTCGCCCGCATCGCCTTCCATCTCGCCGCCCAGCGCCCCAAAAAGAAGGTCACCAGCGTAGACAAGGCCAACGTCCTCGAAACCTCCCAGCTCTGGCGTAGCGTTGTCACCGAGGTCGCGCAGGACTTCCCTACCGTCACGCTCGAGCACCAGCTCGTCGACAGCATGGCCATCCACCTCATGACCCGCCCGCGCGACTTCGACGTCGTGCTCACCGAAAACCTCTTCGGCGACATCCTGTCGGACGAATCCGGCGTCATCACCGGCTCGCTTGGCATGCTTCCCTCTGCCACGCTCGGCGGCAAGGTGAACCTGTACGAACCCGTCCACGGCAGCGCGCCCGACATTGTCGGCACCGGCAAAGCCAACCCCATCGGCGCCATCCTCACCGCCGCCCTCGTCCTGCGCCACTCCGCCGGGCTCGAAGCCGAAGCCACCCTCATCGAAAACTCCGTCACCGACATCCTCGAACAGGGCTTCCGCACCTCCGACATCGCCCGCGGCAACGGCGAAGCGAATCTACCCGGCCAGCGCACCGTCACCACCGCCGAAATGGGAGCACTCATCCTTGACAGCCTCAACGGCAAGCTCACCCGCGCCGAGTTCCCCATTCCTACCCTGCAGGTCTAGGGTCCAAAGCTACGCACCACACCCAACTCACCGCACAAGCCCGAATCGCGTGAACCCGGAAGAAACGCCGCCGCACCGTAAAGGGCTGAAGGCCCGCTCTAACTCCAGCCCAGGGCAACGCCCTGGGTACCACCACCGCCTAAACCACCAAGGGCTGAAAGCCCGCTCAATACGCTTACCCGCACCCGACTACCCATGCGCAAACTCCTACTCATCCCGGCCGCGCTCCTCCTCACCACCGCCTGCACCCGCGCGCAAACACCCGCGCCCTGGCTCCTCGCCTTCGACGGCAAATCCACGAACGCCCTCGTACAGGACCACCGCCTGCCCGCCTTCCTCCGCACCCACATCACCACCCGCAAACTGCCCTACTGGACGGACCAGCCCACCGCACCCGCCACCGACGCCATCAGCTTCCTGCACGGCCCACCCGACGACGTCCACGCAATCAACCATCGCTACGTCACCGCCAGCGCCTGCGTCGCGCACGACGCCGTCGACTGCGGCCTGCTCTGGGTCGACACGCAGACCGGCACCACCGTCTTTGCCGCGTCCGTCTTCCGCGTGCCCCCGCCCATCGCCACCAACTCGGCGCACCTCTGGTTGTTCACCAACATAAAACTCGACCCCAAAGCCCTGCCGCCTACCCTCACATCGGCGATCGGCACCTGGTCCGCCCACACCAACGGCGACGGCAGCCACACCCTCATCACCGACATCACCCTCGTCCAGCCCAACGGCGCACAGCTTCGTCTCAGCCGCGAAGAAGTCCACACTTGGCAACCCACCGCCACCTCACCAGCAGGAAAGTAAGAATGCCACTTCGTTCACGAGCCATCCTCATCAACGTAACGGTCATTGTCACGCTTATAGTGCTCTACATCCGTGGAACTTCTCTGCTCCCGATCGTTCTATCGGCTGTCGTATTGCTGGCCGTCGCGAATACCGCTTTCGCGATAAAAGCGAGACGGGAACCACAAGGGAGAGCGCATGAGTAACCCGCAGACCCTCTTCGAAAAAGTCTGGCAGCAGCACCTCGTCGCCGAGCCCGCGGGCGAGCCGCCACTGCTCTACATCGACCTGCAGCTGGTGCACGAGGTGACCAGCCCGCAGGCCTTCGAAGGCCTCCGCCTCGCCGGCCGCAAGCTCCGCCGCCCCGACCGCCACATCGCCACTGTCGACCACAACGTGCCCACTACCAGCATCGCGGACCGCCTCCACATCGTCGACCAGATCGCTGCCACCCAGGTCCAGGCTCTCCGGCAAAATTGCGCCGACTTCGGCATCGAGTTCTTCGACGTACAGGACGCCGCTCAAGGCATCGTCCACATGATCGGCCCGGAACTCGGCGCGACCAAGCCCGGCATGACCATCGTCTGCGGCGACTCGCACACCAGCACCCACGGCGCATTCGGCGCACTCGCGTTCGGCATCGGCACCAGCGAGGTCGAGCACGTCATGGCCACCCAGACGCTACCGCAAAGCAAGCCCAAAACCTTCCGCATCAACGTCGAAGGCGACCTCCCCTTCGGCGTCACGGCTAAGGACATCATCCTCGACATCATCGGCCGCATCGGCACCGACGGCGCCACCGGCTACGTCGTCGAATACGCCGGCTCCGCCATCCGCGCCCTCAGCATGGAAGGCCGCATGAC
>CAHJWI010000054.1 GCA_903642225.1 Acidobacteriaceae bacterium
CCGCAAAGTTTCTTTGCGGCCCTTCTGGCTCTGCATCGTTTGCTGCAGATAGTTAGAGAGACTTGCAGTCGAGGACGAAGCGGTATTTAACGTCGGAGGCGAGGACGCGGTCCCAGGCGGTGTCGAGCTTGTCGAAGCTGGTCATCTCGATGTCGGAGACGATGTTGTGTTCGCCGCAGAAGTCGAGCATCTCCTGGGTCTCTGCGATGCCACCGATCATGGAGCCGGTGAAGTTGCGGCGGGCGATGACGGAGAAGCCGGAGACGGCGAAGGGCTTTTCCGGCAGGCCGACGGTGCAGAGGGTGCCGTTGCGCTTGAGCAGGGCGAGGTAGGGCGCGAGGTCGTGGTCGCCGGAGACGGTGTCGAGGATGAAGTCGAAGCTGTTGGCGTGGGGCGCGTGCCAGTTGGCTTCCTTTGTGAGGATGACTTCGTCGGCACCGAGCTTTTTGGCGTCGTCGATTTTGCCGGCGCTGGTGGTGAACTGGACGGTGTGAGCTCCGAAGGCGTGGGAGAACTTGAGGCCCATGTGGCCGAGGCCGCCGAGACCGATGATGCCGACCTTGCTGCCGGGACCGACCTTCCAGTGCTTGAGGGGTGCGTAGGTGGTGATGCCAGCGCAGAGCAGGGGCGCGGCAGCGGCCTTGTCGAGATTTGCGGGGACGCTGAGGGCGTAGGCTTCGTCGAGGACGAGGTGGTTGCCATAGCCGCCGAAGGTGAGGTTGCCCGCCTTGTCTTTGCTGTTGTAGGTGAAGACGGTCTGCTGGCGATCGCAGTACTGCTCGTCGCCTTCTTTGCAGCTGGCACACTCGCGACAGCTATCGACCATGCAGCCGACGGCGGCGGTGTCGCCTACCTTGAACTTGGTGACCTTGTCGCCGACGGCGGTGACGGTGCCGACGATTTCGTGGCCGGGGACCATCGGGTAAAGGGAGTTGCCCCACTCGTTGCGTGCCTGGTGGATGTCGGAGTGGCAGATGCCGCAGAAGTCGATGTCGAGCAGGATGTCTGTGGGGCCGGGCTCGCGGTGTTCGTAGGTGAAGGGGGCGAGGGGCGTGGTGGCGCTTTGGGCGGCGTAGCCTTTGGTGGCGATCATCAGTTCTGTCTTCTCCTGTAGCTGCAGGTGGTTGGATGTGTTGTTTGCGTTGAAGGTGCGCTGCGGTGTCGAGGACTGCGGAAGTTATGGCGGGGGTGTGTCACCATTGAAGCAGCGATGGCAGAGGCGAAACAGGAAACAGGCAGCGTGAGGGCGCGTGAGAGCGGGGCGGCGTTCAAGTCGCGCAGCTTTCGGAATTATCAGCTGGCGCGGTTCCTGGTGATTTTGGGGGCAGAGGCGCAGTCGATTGCAGTGGCGTGGCAGGTGTACCAGATTACGCATAGCGCGCTGCTGCTGGGAGCGACGGGGCTGGCTCTGTTCTTGCCGGGCGTACTGTTCGTTTTGCCGGCGGGGCATGCGGCGGACCGGTATGACCGCAAGGGGCTGATCCTGGCGTGCTACGTGGTGCAACTGGTGTGTACGGTCGTGCTGTTTTGCCTGGCGTACACGGGTAGCCACAATGTGTGGGCGGTGTATGGCACGCTGTTTTTTGTGGGCGTGGGGCGAGCCTTTAGCGGGCCGGCGAGTGCGGCGCTGCTGCCATCGCTGGTGCCGAAAGACGGTTTTGTCAATGCGATGACATGGGGCTCGGCGATCTTTCAGACGTCGAACATCAGCGGGCCGGCGCTGGGTGGTCTGCTGTTTACGTTGACGTTGACGGGGCGTGCGGCGCGGCTGAACGGTGCTCCGCTGGTGTACCTGGTGAGCATGCTGACGGTGATCGCGTTCCTGGTGCTGATGGCGGGGATTACGCCGCGGGACGAAGTGCGGGAGAAGAAGGCGTTTACCGTGGCGACGATGCTGGCGGGCATCCACTATGTGCGGCGGGCGCGGCTGCTGCTGGGGTCCATTTCGCTGGACATGTTTGCGGTGCTGCTGGGCGGTGCGGTGAGCCTGATGCCAATCTTTGCGCAGGATATTCTGCATGCCGGGCCGCGTGGGCTGGGGATGCTGCGGGCGGCGCCGGCAGTGGGCGCGCTGCTGGTGAGCGTGACGCTGGCGCGCCGGCCGATAAATCACGGTGCGGGCAAGCTGATGCTGGCGTGCGTGGGTGTGTTTGGCGCGGCTACGGTGGGTTTCGGGCTGTCGCGATCGATTCCGTTGTCGCTGGTGTTGCTGGCGATTATTGGCGCGACCGACAACGTGAGCGTGATTGTACGCAGCTCAATCTTGCAGCTGGGCACACCAGCGGAGATGCGCGGCCGGGTGAGCGCGGTGAACTGGATCTTTCTGGGTGCCAGCAATGAGTTCGGCGAGTTTGAAAGCGGGCTGACGGCGCACTGGTTCGGTGCGGTGCGCGCGGTGGTGTACGGCGGGATTGGGTCGATGGCTGTGACAGGTTTGTGGAGCTTCTTCTTCCCTGCTCTACGCGATGTGGATACGTTGAATGCGGAAGAACTGCTGGCGGCGAATGCGTACAGTACGGCCGAGCCGATCGACTGATGGGTGACGAGGAGAGAACGATGGCGGAGAAGATGGACGAGGATGCGCCGAAAGATAACTCGCTACGGAACCTGCTGCTTGGGTTCACGGTGGTGATGCTGCTGGCGGTTGCAGTGCGATTCTACTTTGCGTATCGCGCGCATGTTGCACCGGCGGCGACGGTGGCCAAGGACGAGATGCCGGACACCCACCTGACGAACGACGACCTGGTGTTTCCGCGGAACCTGCATGCCTCGTCGCTGGCGGACCTGCAGGCGCTGGATGGCAAGCGGGTGTGGGTGCAATCGGGCGGTGAGACGGTGTACTACGCGGCGACGGCGAAGGGTGCGGACCTGAAGAAGCCGCTGGGCTATCTGCAGGGCGCAGAGCCGCTGGAGGTGGTGAAGTTTGTGTCGCAGCAGACGCCGGCCGACCCGTATGTGACTGCATGGGTTGGCATGCTGTTTCACAAGGCCGGCGATGCCAAGACACTGCTGGCGACGCAGGTGGGAACGACAGTGGGCAAGCAGGACAACATTGTGGCGGATCAAAAGTTTTACTATGACGATCCGCACGGGTTGTACAAGTGGCCGGCGGACGTGTGGAAGGCCGTGGATGCGCATGAGGCTGTCGTTGGAATGAATGAGTTCCAGACGAACCTGGCGCTGGGGCCGATCAGCAAGCTGGGTAGCGGCGAGAAGGGTGACCGCACGAACACGTACGTGCATGGCGAGAAGCTGGTGGATGTGACGTTTGTAAAGAATCGGGCGACGAAGGTAGCGGCGGAGTAAGAGTTGCCGCGTGTACGGGAGGTCGTTCGGAGGGAAAGCAGGTTTCTCCGCGCCGCATCTACGGAAGACTGTGGATCCTCCGGTCGAGATGACCGCTCTTGTGCGGAGCCTGGTTACTGGGCCAAGGTGGCGAGGATGCCGTCCCAAAGGCGTAGGCGAGATTCGAGGGCGAAGATGGCGGCGCGCTCGGCTTCGTGCCATTTGGTTTCGTCGTTGCCGCAAAGTTCAGAGATCATGCGGAGGGCCATGGGGCCGTGCTCGTCGCCGTCGACTTCGATGTGGCGTTCGAGGTACCAGAGAAAGCTGTCGAGGCCGCCGCCGAGTTGGCGATTGAGGTCGCGGACAAAGCCCTTGAACATGTCGGGGATGAGATCTTCGCGGCCAAAGGTGAAGGCGGCGGCGGTGACGTGGAGCTTGCCCTCTGCGATGAGCGAGAAGGTGTCCCAGACGAAGGCCTGGGAGGCGATTGGAGCTTTGCTTTGGGCGAGGGCGCGTTCGACGGTGGCACCTTCGCGCAGGTGGGCGAGCGTTGCGTCGATGGCGGCGGTGGATGCGCCGCTGCGGTGCATGGCGATTCGGTAGATTTCGAAGTGGCTGAGTGGCTGGCCTTCGAAGACGTCGGACTCTTCGCCTAGGACGATCTCGTTGATGAGGCGGCGGGACTCGGGGAGTGCGGAGGGTGTCCAGGGGACGTCGACGCAGGTGAGGCCGCGCTGCAGGGATTTGAGCAGGCTCATGAAATCCCAGACGGCAAAGACGTGGGATTCAAGGAAGGTCTGAAGGTGCTGCGCGGTGCGGAGCGAGGCGTAAAGCGGGTGCGCGGCGAGGCGCTGGTAGAAGGGCTGCAAGCGGGCTGCGAGGGCCTGAACGGGAGTCGTGGTCTCTTCGAGTGTTGTGGTCATTGTGTGGTCTCGTCTAGTCGACGCAGAAACTCCCATGCGTAGATGCCGCTCTCGTGACCGTCGTTCCACTTGAATTTGATGGCGTAGCGGCCGATGGGCTCTGCGGTTAAGGGACGCGCGGGTGCGGTATAGATGGGGAAGATCTGGACAGGCTGCGGTTTGGGGACGCCGGGTTCGCGGCCGTCAGCTTCACGGGATTCGTGGCAGGTGGCGCAGGGGCAGGCGTCGCGCAGGAAGGCGAAGGTCCAGGCGGAGTGGTGGCCGTCTTTCCAGTCGATAGCGAGGCCGGTGCCGCCGGTGATGTCGACCTTCACTTTGGCCGGGGTGATGGCGTCGGGCGAGAGGGGCTGTTCGGCCTGTTGTTCCCGGCGAGCATCGTCGAGGTTGATGATGCGGATGCCTTCGTGGCTCATGTGTTTAGTGTAGATGTGGGCGAAAACTCATGTCCGAAAAGCCGGGCGTGGGGCACACGGATTATTGCTGCATAAAGGCTGGATCAAAGTTGGGAGTGGCGGCGATGAGGGCCTGGGTGTAGGGCTCGCGGGGGTGGTCGCATACGTCGAGAACCGGTCCCGTTTCAACGAGGCGGCCGTGCTGCAGGACGGCGACGCGGTCGCACAGGTAGCGGACGAGCGGCATGCTGTGCGAGATCATGAGGCAGGTGAGGCCGTGCCGGCGCTGGAGGTCACGGAGCAGGTTGATGACCTGCGCGCCGATGGAGACATCGAGGGCGCTTACGGGTTCGTCGAGGACGAGGAAGTCAGGCCGGAGGGCGAGAGCTCGGGCGATATTGATGCGCTGGCGCTGGCCGCCGCTGAACTCGTGCGGGTAGCGGGTGAGTGCCGAGTCGGGCATGCCGACTTCGTCGAGAAGGGCTTTGAGGCGAGCCTGAAGGGCGTTACCGCGCAGGCGTTCTTCACGGTGGATGAGGAACGGTTCTTCCAGGATTTGATGGACGCGCATGCGGGGATCGAGGGCGGCGAAGGGGTCCTGGAAGACGATGCCCATGCGGCGGCGGAGGTGGCGGAGGTCGGATTTGGAGGCGGCGAGGAGGTCCGTGCCGTCGAAGGTGACGGAGCCGGAGGTGGGCTCGACGAGGCGAAGGAGCATGCGGGCGACGGTGCTTTTGCCGCTGCCGCTTTCGCCGACCAGGCCGAGGATTTCTCCGCGCTGAAGGGAGAGGCTGACACCGTGGACGACGGTTGTGGAACCGTAACGCTTGACGAGGCTGGTGGCTTCTACGAGCGGCTGCATGCTAGGCGAAATGCGGCGGGTGCTGCAGGTGGAAGGGTGTGTGGGACTGGTAGAGCTCTGCGAAGGCGAGCAGACGGGCATCGTCATAGAGCTGGCCGAGGAAGGTGATGCTGACGGGGGTTCCGGGGCCGCCGATGTTGTCGTCGTCGTCCCCGTCGGCTTCGGGTGGCGGCGGAGCGTCTGCACCGCGAAGGCCGTTGGGCACGATACAGGCGGGATGGCCGCTGAGGTTAGTGGCAACGAGTTGAGGACCGCCGCTGGGTGTGACGAGGACATCGATGGTTTGGAAGAGTTCGGCCATTTGCTGGATGAGGACAGATCGTGCGCGCATGGCCTGCACGTAGTCCACACCGCTGTAGAGGCGGGCGACACGGAACTGATTGGGCCAGTCATCCGGGCTTTGCGCGGTGAGAAGGGCGTCACGACCGGAGCGGGTGAGTTCGTCGAATGCTGCCGCGGCTTCAACGACGAGCAGAGGCGCGATAGAGCCCAGAGGCAGGTCGGGGAGCTTTACCGGGATGAGTGTGATGCCCAGGTTTCGTAGGGCGGCGAGGGTGGCCTGGTCGTAGCGGTTGTCGTAAACGCGGCGGTCAAGGGAACGCTGTCGTTGTTGGCGTCGTTCGGCCTGCTTTGCGGGAGAGAGGGCTTCGGCTTCGGGCTTGGCGGGGGACGCCTCTGGCGGTTGAGAGGCGGGCATGGCGAAGGCGGACTCGAGATAGCCGACGCGGAGGGTCTTGAGGTTGATGGGCGCGGGGGCGAACGGGGCGTCGTGCACGGCGAGGTCGTGACTGTCGGAGCCGTGGATGGCGGCGAGGACGAGGGCCGCATCGGCGGCGCTGCGGGTGAGCGGGCCCAGCTTGTCCATGGACCAGCTGAGCGCCATGGCACCGGTGCGTGGGACGAAGCCGAACGTGGGGCGGAAGCCGGTGACGCCGCATCGGGTGCTGGGCGAGGAGATGGAACCGAGCGTCTCAGACCCGATGGCGAAGCCGACGCAGCCGGCGCTGACAGCGGAGGCGGAGCCGGCCGAGGAGCCGCTGGACCCCTGCTTCGGGTTCCATGGGTTGCGGGTGCGGCCGCCGAACCAGACATCTCCTTGAGCAAGTGCGCCGAGGGTGAGCTTGGCGATGAGGATGGCACCGGCGGCGTCGAGGCGCTGGACGACGGTGGCGTCTTCGTCGAAGTGCTGCGTTTCGAAGCCGCCGGCGCCCCAGGTGGTGGGATAGCCTTTGACGGCGAGCAGGTCTTTGGCTCCCCAGGGAATGCCGTGGAGGGGGCTGCGATAGTTACCGGCGGCGATGTCGCGGTCTGCCTGGGCGGCCTGTGCCAGGGCTCGGTCGTCGAGGTAGGTGATGACGAAGTGGAGCTTTCCGTCGAAGCGACGGAGGCGTGCCAGGTAAAGCTTTGTGAGCTCGACGGAGGTGATTTTGCGGGTGCGCAAAAGGGTACCGAGCTCCGTGACAGTGGCGAAGGCTAGCTTGTCTTCGTGGCCGATGAGGTTGTGGACATCCGGCTCGGTCTGCGTCACGTTTTGTGGCGCGGTTGCCGTTGAGGCCGGCATGGTGAAGCCTGCAGGGCGCGGGTCGAAGACGACGGCGGGCGCGACGGAGTTTGAAAGGTGCATGGCTCGGATGGCAGTGAGGCTGTCGCGATTGCTTTGCACGTCTTCAAGCATGGTTTGCCGCTGCTGCGGTGTGAGTGTGAGGCCGGCGACGCTGGCTGCGGCTTCAAGCATGCTGACGGTGAGCGGCAGCATGGCGGAGACAGCTGGCATGGCGTGTGTGCCTGGTTGGGCACCTGTTTGGGCCGCCGCCTGCGATGCAAGGGCAAGCAGAACACCGGGGAGGAGGGTTTGGCCTAGACCCGCAGCGCTGCAGCGGGCCAGGAATTCTCGTCTGTCGAGCATGGGTTCACTGTATCGCTTTCGGCGCTGCTTCAGGGTATGGGGTTAGTGACGAGCAAAAGATCGGCGCTGCGCGGCGTCCAATGTGGACGATGAGAAATTGCTGTGTTGCTGCCGCGTTGGTGCTGACTGGTTGTTTTGGACTGATGCTTGTTTCTGACTCGGCGTGTGCCCAGCGTGCGCACAGTAGCGAGGAGCTTCGCGTCAAGAGACCGCGCCAGGTGGTGGGGTATTTTCCGCAATGGGGCGTATACGAGCGCCGCTTTTTACCGGTAGACCTGGTACGGAGTGGCGGCGTTAAGCTGCTGACGCAGCTGGATTACGCGCAGACAACGATCGAAAAAAACGCCTGCGTGGTTGCGGACGCGCAGGCGGATACGAACCTGGCCTTTGCGGCGGAGAACAGCATTGACGGCACGGCGGATTTGCCGACGGCGATGTTGCGCGGCGATCTGCACCAGATGCAGTTGTTGCATGCGCGTTACCCGGCTGTTCGTCTGTTGATCTCCATTGAGGGCAAGCAGTCGTTGTTTGAGGAGGCTGCGAAGCCGGAGAACCGGGTGGCGTTTGTGCGCTCGTGTGTTGCGCGCTGGCTGCAGGGGCATCTTGCGCCGGGTATGGAATTGGGACACGTATTTACCGGTATCGACGTGGACTGGGAGTACCCCAATGCCGACCACGCGGATGACTTTTACGCGTTGATGGAAGAGTTTCGACGGCAGATGAACGCGTTCGCACCTGGCATGTTGCTGACCATTGCGAGCAGCGCGAACAGCAAAAACATTGCGCCGATACAGTGGTCGCGGGTTTCGGCGAGTGTGGATGAGATCGGGGTAATGACATATGACTTTGCCGGGCCATGGAGTCATACGACAGGGCTTGTGGCGCCATTGCGATCTGCAGATCCGGATGTGGCAACAGTGGCCACGGTGATGGAGGCGTATCGGGCGGCAGGCGTGCCGGCGCACAAGCTGCTGCTTGGCTTGCCTTTCTACGCTTATCAGTGGCACAACGTTGCGGACGGCGGAACGCATGGGCTGAACGCGAAGGGCGATCCACTGCGGGGGAATCACAACCAGTCCACCGCCGCGGCTTTGCTGGCTGGTTCACTAGGGGCAAAGCTGTATCGGGATCCTGTGTCCGCGGCGCCGTGGATTTATGACGGTGATGACTTCCTTACGTTCGACGATGCGGTGTCTTTGCGCGCGAAGATGCAGTATGTCGCCCAGCAAACGCTGGGTGGCGTGATGATTTGGGAGTTGTCGGGAGACACCGATGACGTGAAGCTGTTACATACAATAGCCGGACCCAGGTGATCTGCAAAACAAGTTGACCTTTGTGAAGGAAGGCTGCGGCGGTTGCGTGCTGTGGTGTCGTACAATTCCGCCGTTGCGGTAAATAGCTTTTTTCTGGAGGAAAATTGATGCATACATGTGCAAAGCTCGCACTTCTGAGCATGGTGGGGGTTGGACTTACCGGGTGCTCGCGGCATGCCAAGTCGGAGAAGTACTTTCTTGTAGCGGCGAACACCAAGGTTCCCTACTGGAAGACGGCGAACGAAGGGTTCACCAAAGCGGCCGCAGACTATGACGTGAGCGTGGAGATGGTGGGGCCGGAAGCGGACGATGCCGGTGCGGAGTTGGACGCCTTTCAGAGGGCAGCGGCGGCCAAGCCTGCGGGCATACTGGTGTCGGTGGTGGACGCGAACAGAATGCAGCCGGCGATTGATGCGGCCATGCGCTCGGGTGTACCGGTGATTACGGTTGATTCCGATGCGCCGGCTAGTGCGCGGCTGTACTTCATCGGCACAAACAACTTTGAGGCGGGAAAGCTGGGCGGCCAGAAGCTGGTGCAGTTGCTGGGTGGCAAAGGCAACGTGGTTTTCTACTCGTTTCCGGCACAGCCGAATCTTGCGGACCGGCTGAAGGGCTATCTGGATGCTTTTTCGACACATCCCGGCATGAAAATGGTGGATGTGTATGACATCAAGGGTGACAGCGGCGCAGCGTTCGACAAGACGCGCGAGTACCTTGCGGCGACCGGCTCGGCAAAGATCGATGCCTTTGTTTCACTGGATTCGGTCAGCGGCAAGGATGTGGCGGATGCTTTGAAGAGACAAGGCGTAAGCGACAGGACGATTGTTGCCATGGATACGAGCGCAGATGTGATGAGCCTGGTCAAGAGTGGAGAGATCAAGGCGACGATCTCACAGAAGCCATACACCATGGGATATGTGGGCCTGAAGGCTTTGGCACAAATACACGAGGATGGAAATAAAAACCTGGCGGGGCATAGCGCGTCGAATCCGTTTGCGCTGTATCCGACGTTTGTGGACACAGGTACTGCGCTTGTCGACAAGAACAACGTGGAAGCGTACTCGCAGCCTGCGAAGTAAGTGGCTTGAGTAAAGGCGTCGTCACATGTGGCGACGCTTTTGTGTCTCTGGACGGGCTTAGAGGCCCTCACGCGTGTTCATGCAGCATTACAAGAGCGGCATAGATTGAGGACTCGTGTGCACCTACCCTCTTCAACATCTTTGAGATCCGTACAGCCGAGTGTGGGGTTACCGCTCTTTGATCGCCGATACGCTGCTCCGTTCTTTATGGTGACGGCGTTGTTCTTTCTTTGGGCGATGCCGAACAACCTGAATGATGTGCTGATTCGGCAGTTCATGAAGTCATTCCAGATAAGTCGGCTGCAGGCGGGGCTGGTGCAGAGTGCATTTTATTTTGGGTATTTTTGTATCTCGCTGCCTGCGGCGCTGGTGCTGCGCAGGTTCGGATACAGGATCGGATTAGTAACGGGGTTATTGCTGTATGCAGCTGGGTGTCTTTTGTTCTGGCCGGCCGCGCAGGTTGGTAGTTACAACTTCTTTCTCTTCGCGCTGTTTGTCATTGCGTCTGGTCTGGCGTTTTTGGAGACGGGTGCGGCCAGCTTCATTACACAACTGGGCGAAGCAGGGACGAGTGAGCGACGGCTGAACTTTGCCCAGGCTTTTAACCCACCAGGGACGATTGCGGGTGCGCTTATTGGGACTGTGTTCATCTTCAGCGGCATTGAGCCCACCGCGGACCAGGTGAGCAGGATGAAGGCTGCGGGGACGTACCTCGGCTTTCTGCATAGTGAGACGCTACGGGTGATTACGCCTTACCTGGTGCTGGGGACGGTAGTGTTTCTGTTTGCGATGGTCCTGCTTCGCGTGCGATTCCCCTCGCAGACGCTGAGCCAAGAGGTGCTGCCGTATGAGCAGCGCGGACCGGCACCGAGCCTCTTCCGCGTGTCGCACTTTGTTGGTGCGGTCATAGCGCAGTTCTTCTATGTCGGCGCACAGGTGGGGACGTGGAGCTTTCTGATTCAGTATGTGCTGGATTACACACATCAGCCGGAGAAGGTCGCCGGTTATTTTCTGAGTGGAACTTTGCTGCTATTTGCGTTTGGGCGGTTTGCCGCGACAGCGGTGATGGGGTTTGTGCGGCCGAATGTGCTGATGGGTGTGCTGGCCGCGGCGAATATTGTGCTGCTTGCGGTGGCCATTGGATTCCCAGGCTGGGTGGGCTTGTGGGCGCTGATGCTGACCAGCTTTTGTATGTCGCTGATGTACCCGACTATTTTTGCGCTGGGGCTGAAGCAGTTAGGGCCAAATACGACGCTGGGTGCAAGCGTGTTGGTGATGGCGATTATTGGAGGCGCGGTGGTGACGCCGGTCGTCGGTTACGTGGCGGAGAGGATGCATAGTACGGCGTGGGGCTTTGCTGTTCCGCTGGTGGGATACGTTGTTGTGGTTTGGTTTGCGTTTGTGGGATCGCGTGTGCGTGTGACGCCGGGGGAATGTGCGGGTGGAAGAAGCTCTCCACAGCAGTAGTATCTAAATCGCTGGCTGAAACAGTAAAGCCGCAGCGGTTGCGCTGCGGCTTCTTACTTCAGAGTAAGTTCACTATTTAAATGTCCAGGTTTTTAACGTCCAGAGCGTTCTCTTCGATGAACCTGCGGCGTGCTTCCACGTCTTCGCCCATGAGGGTGGTGAAGATTTCTTCGGTGGCTGCGATGTCTTCAAGCTTGACCTGGAGCAGGGTGCGGCGTTCGGGGTCCATGGTGGTCTCCCAAAGCTGTTCGGCGGTCATTTCGCCGAGGCCCTTGTAGCGCTGAACCTGGTACTCCTTCTTGCCCTGCTCAATGACGTATTCGAAGAGCTCGCGTGCGGTTTGTTTTTCGACGGGATCCTGGCCGGCCTTTGGGGCGCGTTTGGTGCCTTTGACTTCGGTGGCGGTGCCGGGTGCGGCGGCGATGACGTCGGTGACGCCTTCGGTCTCCGCGACTTCCTCGGCCTCGTCGGCTGCGGCGATCTCGGCCTTGCTGCCGGTTTTCTGGATGTACTCGATGAGGAAGGGCGGCTTGAGGTACTCGGCGATGGAGGCGTATTTGCCGAGCATCATGCGCATTTCCGGTGAGTTGACGGCAGCGAAGTCGATGCGGCGGTGAGCGCCCTGGGCGTCGATGTATTCGAGCGACCAGGTGCCGTGTTCCGCGTCGAGAACGGGTTCGCCGACACTCTTGAACTGGAACTCCTTTGCCATGGAGGTGAGGCGCTTCGCCAGGTCGCTAAGCTTGCCGGGTGTTTCAAAGTCGCCGCGATGGGCGGGGTCCTTGCCCTCGTGCGCGAACAGCTTTGCGACGGCACTGGTGACCTTGTCGTTGCGGAACCGCTTGTCAGCCTTGTCGAAGGTGCCGAGGTATTCGTTGAGCTGGCCCATGAACTTCGCCAGATCCTTGCCTTCAAGCAACGGTGCCTGGCCGCCTTCCGGCGCCTGGCCGTAGCGGACCGTCATGCCGTCAGACGCGCGCTTGACCATGACCTTGACGAATTCGCGATCGTCCTTGACGTACTGCTCGAACTTGCCTTTCTTGATTTTGTAGAGCGGCGGCTGAGCGATGTAGACGTGGCCGCGCAGGATGAGCTGCTGCATGTGGCGGAAGAAGAAGGTGAGAAGGAGCGTGCGGATGTGCGAGCCGTCGACGTCAGCGTCGGTCATGAGGATGAGCTTGCCGTAGCGGAGCTTGTCGAGCGTGAAGTCGTCTTTGCCGATGCCGGTGCCGAGCGCGGTGATCATGGCGCGGATTTCTTCGTGGCCCAGCAT
>CAHJWI010000055.1 GCA_903642225.1 Acidobacteriaceae bacterium
AAATCAGGTCGGCGAGCTCTTCCTCGTCCACCTGATTTACCACTTGCTCGGCCGTCTCTCCGCCACGCGTATCCATACGCATATCCAGCGGAGCTTCGAACCGAAAACTAAACCCCCGTGCAGCTTCGTCCAGCTGCAAACTACTCACCCCAAAATCCGCCAGCAACCCGTCCAGGCTGCCCGGCGCAATCTCTTCCGCCGCCGCACTAAACGCCCGCGGCACCAGCCGCACGGCGGGCATCTCTGCACCCAGTTCCTCGCGCAACTCCTGTAACCGCTGCTCGGCCAAAACCAAGGCCTGCGGATCCCGATCAAACCCGATCAGCACCCCATCACCACCCAGCCGCCGGCACACCATCAATGCATGCCCCGCCAGCCCCAGCGTCGCGTCGGCATACGTGCCGCCGCGCTTTACCTCAAGAAGGTCCAACACCTGTTGTGGAAGAACCGGTACATGCAGCGGACTCGTCACCACTCGCCTCCATGCAAGCCCCTGGGGGCCTTTGTGCAAAAACCTTTACAACCCAAACCCTGCCAACTCTGCCAGGTCGCCATCCGTTAGCGGCTCGGCCTCCAGCTTCGCCTTGAAGTCGTCATGGTTCACGACCTCCAGGTACGTCTGCGCTCCCAGCACCACCACCTCGGCGGTCACCTTCGCGCTCTCCCGCAGCAATTGCGGTAACAGCATCCGCCCTTGCGCGTCCATCTCCGTCATCTGGCCGTAGTAGTTCGTCACATCCAGAAACTTCTTCTTGGCCGGGTTCATCGACGGTATTTCCGCCAGCCGCGCCTCAATCTTTTCCCACTCCGGCAGCGGATAAATCTCCGCCCGCCTCCCATCCCGGCTCGTCACATAAAACTGATTGCCGTAGGTCTCATCCACGCGCCGCTTGAAGTCCGCCGGCATCTTCAGCCGGCCCTTCTCGTCCACGCGCGCTGGGTGATTCCCACGAAACATCGCTCGTGCCTCTCCATCTACCTGCACCACACCTAGCAACCTGGAACTCTGCAAAACCCTGTACCCTGTTGCTGTCGGGTGGAACTTGTTGCGAAAGGGTCTTGTTAGTCCCCTTTGCTCCCTTTTGCTCCACCGACATCCACATCGTCACGCGTGCAGCGCAGGAACGCAAGCAGCAAATTCTTTGCAGCAGTGCAATTCTGGAACTGGAATGTGGAAATCCCGTCCTCTTGTGGTACCAAGCGAAAACACCCCAACATCTAGGGCTATCAAGCCAGGTTCTACCACTTGCGGGTCACAGCAGTGAGGTGTAGGCGAATCTAAAGCGAAAGTCGAAGTGCAAATCCTACAGCAGGCTCTGCTGCCGCTTCCGCCGAAGCAGCCACACCAGGTACGCCGTAATTATCAGGTTCATCACTAAGATCACAAACCGCCAAAGGTTCGCGTGCCGAACCACCTCGTACATCTCCCACGGCACAAAGCTCGCACTCAGCCACAGCGTCAGGTATTCCGCCCACACTTTGCGCCGCAACAGGCCGACGCCTTCCACGGAGCACAGGAGCCCGTACAGCGCCGTACCTATGCTAAACAGCCGTATCCGGTGATGCGTCACCAGCTCCGACTTGCTCAACACCAGCCCGACAAACCGGTTCTCGTTGTCGAATCGCAACACGTTGAATACGTGCGTCAGCGTCTGACTCAGGTCATGGTGGATAAAGTGCAGCGCTCCCAGCGACACCCCAACAAAGAACACGGCCTTCGACAACTTAAAAATCCCAATGATCAACAGACCGGGATCATGCTTGCGCTTACAGCTGTGTGTCGTTCCGCAGTCCACCGCGCTCACGGCTGTGGCCTGGTCACGCGCTACGCTGGCAGCGTTCATTGCCTTTAGTCTTCCGTTGCCCGGGTCGCTTGTCAAACACCACAAAAGATGTACCCGGTCAAACCATCAGCAAAGCACCAGGCAACTTCACCTGCCCACGCAAATGTTTGGTGAATCACACAATCCGTCTGTCGTCGTCAGCCGTCCTTCTAGCGAGCCCAGAAAGTTAGGGCAGCACTTCAGGAGATTTTCATGAACTTTCGTAAGTCGATGATCGCCGTCACCCTCGCAACCTCTGCCGTCTTCACCAGCGCTGCTGCCGTTGCTCAAAAGGCCGATCCCATGGTTGGCGGCGCAGCCATGTACTCCAACAAGACGGTCGTCCAGAATGCTGCGGCTGCGCCTAATTTGACCACTCTCGTCGCTGCTGTCAAAGCTGCCGGCCTGGTTGACACTCTCTCCGGCCCCGGCCCGTTCACAGTGTTCGCGCCCACTAACGATGCATTCGGCAAGCTGCCTGCCGGTACTGTTGACACGCTAACCCAGCCTGACAACAAGGCGACCCTCACCAAGATCCTCACCTACCACGTCGTCCCGGGCCGCCTCTCCGCCAAGGACCTTAGCAAGATGATCAAGAAGGGCGGCGGTACCGCAACCCTCACCACCGTCTCTGGCGGCACCCTCAAGGCCATGAGCCCCAGCAAGGGCACCATCACGCTCACCGACGAAAAGGGTGGCACCTCCACTGTTACCACCGCCGACGTCTTCCAGAGCAACGGCGTCGTGCACGTCATCGACACCGTCCTCATGCCCAACTAACCAGTTCTGATACCACCCTGCGTCACTGCTGCCGTTGTCTGCCTTGCCGATTCCTCTACGACCAACAAACAAGGGCACCCTTATGGGGGTGCCCTTTCTCACGGAGTGCCCCGCGCAATTCACGCCTTCGCACCGGCACGCATCGGCTCCCACCTCATTGGGGTTCTCTCCGGGTTCATGAAGGTGGGCAAACCGGCCAACACCCTGCGGCAAACATTACAAGCAGTTCGCGTCATTGTGTATCTACAAGCACCTCCACATCCGGTGCCCCAAATTGTCCCACGCACCAGAACCCAACCGCAGACAGACCCGGCGAACACCCGTACCCGCCATCGCAAAAAGCGAGGAGTCTGCACCGTGAGGGCGGTACAGAACTCCTCGCCATACGTCTGCCAGCCGCACAGGCCGGCAGACATCCCGTGTACGCCGCCTACATCTCTACCCATTGCCGCAACAGGTTGTGATACACACCCGTCAACTTCACCGCCGCCGCACCGCCCGGCTCAAGCATCTGGATCGACTGGTCCAGGTCGAAGAGCAGCGTCCGTCTCTCATCGCTCCGCACCATGCTCTGCAGCCAAAAGAAACTGCTCACCCGCGCTCCCCGCGTCACCGGTGTCACATGGTGCAGGCTTGTCGACGGGTACAACACCAGGCTTCCCGCCGGCAGCTTCACCCGGTGCACGCCATACGTGTCCTCCACGCTCAACTCACCGCCGTCATACTCGTCCGGCTCACTAAAGAACAGCGTGCAACTCAAGTCCGTGCGTATCCGCGATCCAGTCGCACTGTGCGTCCGAATCGCGTTGTCCACATGCGTGCCGAAGTTTTGTCCACCCGCATACCGGTTAAATAACGGCGGAAACACCTTCAGCGGCAACGCCGCCGACCGAAACCTCGGGTTTCTCCCCAACGCCTTCAGAATCGTCTCGCCCACCTGCCTGGCAACGGGGCTGCCCTCCGGTACCTGCGAGTTCTGCTTGGCCATCGCGCTCTGGTGCCCTGCAGTTACCTTGCCGTCCACCCAATCCGCACTGTCCAGCATCATTCTGCAGGCCTTCGTCACCTCCGGCGTCAACACATCCGCAATCGTCAATAACATGGCGTCACCAGCTACCCACCTCATCACTTACAACATGCAGTCGCAGGTGCGTCCAGATCTTCTGCGAACGCACCCGCTCTCTGTTAGAACCGACCTACCAGGCTGAACTGTGTATTGAATCCTTCCCCCGGAATCAAGTGGTTCGGATGGGGCGTATCGATATAAAACTTATTCGCCAGGTTATTGAAGTTGACCTGTAAGTCGAGCCGCTCTGTAATCGGCCGTCGAATCATGGCATTCACAACCGTGTACCCAGGAATAGACTTAAAGGCGAACGGTACAGCACTTAGGCTTTGCGCGGCACTGGAGTTATACACCCCTATCACGCTGGTAGAACTTGCCCGCCGTGCCGCAAGGTAATTTCCGCCAAAGCCACCGGTAAAGCGGTACCCCAACGCATGTGTCACCCAAAAGTTCCCGCTGTTTTTCGGCACATTGGCAAACGGGTAGTTATTCGGCGACAGGTAATACGGCGCAGTGTTATACCGCGGGTCTACCGTTGCGTTCGGATTGGTCTTGAGCTGCGCCTTCCATGCCGCGTACAAGTTGTTATTAATCGCCGCAAAGGGAGACGCGTTCAGCACCGAGTTCTCCACCCGGCCGTCCAGGTACGCATACCCCACAATCAGGTCCAGGTGCTGCGGCAGGTGTCCTACCGCACCCACCTGCACACCACGCACCAGCTGGTTTCCCACTAGCAGGCTGTTCAGCGTGTTCGTCGGGTCCGTCTCACGCGCGTTCAGCTTTTCCGTCCGGAACAGGCTCCCGTTCACGTTCAGCCGGCTCCGCATCAGGTCCCACTTCGTGCCTACCTCATAGGTCGTGTTCTCTTCTGGCGGTGCTGTCGCCGTATTCGCTGCCAGCGACAGCGACTCTGCCGACGGATTAAAGCTCGTCCCATAGTCGAAGTACACGCTGCCATTCGCCGCCGGCTTCACGATCACAGCCGCTCGATACGTCGGCTGCTTGTCAAGCCGGCTAAGATCCGTCGCTGCAATCACCTGCGTTGCCGATGTCACAACACCCGCTCCCAGATTATTCGCTGCAATTCCGGCGGTACTCGTCGCGGTAATCGCACCCGTCTGCGCCCGTGTGTTGAAATAATCAAACCGCACACCACCCGTCAGCAGCAGCCATGGCTTCAACTTCAACGTATCCAGAAAATTCACGGCATAGCTCTGTGATGACACATGCGTAAACCCGCTGTACCCCATGGCCACTGGCGCAAACAGATCGTTGTACGTCGGGTTCATCGCGCTCGTGTACTGCGTTGCGGCAGGCAGCGCATACCTTGCCCGCAGCGGGCTTGACCGCTCACGTCCCCCCTCCACTGCCACCGTGTAGTCGTTGTCGATCGATCCAACCCGCACATGCCCAATCGCCTCTGTCCGGTTCCACAAATCATCTTCCACGCTGTTTGACGACAGTTGGTTCCGCAACACACTAACCGCACTTAGAGGTGTCGTCACTGGATAACACCGAGAACTTACACTCGCTCCGTTCGGTTTACAGGTCACCGTATAACTGGCATAGACCGCCGTGCCATACAGCGGACTTCCAACCCCCGCAATTGTGCCCGTCGTGTTGATCTGCGGCTCCGTAATCACAACATTGCGCGGGTAATATCCCCACCGTAACGTAGATCGCACAGTCAGATGAGTCCCAAAATCATGCTCCACAATGCCAGTCGCTACATCGGGCTGCGTGGTAAGAAAGTTGCCCTGTGCAAACCCGTAGTAACTCGCGCGCGGTACCGCAGCCACGCCGTTCGCATAATACGGCAAACCATAGTCCGGCGTCGTGTCTTCATACTCGTGCAGATAGTTCACAGTAAGTCGTGTCGGCTGCCCTAACCCAAACACAAGTGACGACGCCACACCCACCCGCCGCAGTTCACTTACATTTCGGCTGGCTACGCCGCTCTCTATACCCACAGCATTAATCCGCCACGCGGAGTGCGCCACCAGGCTGTTCAACGGCACGTTCACGTCCGCTGTTCCCCGCCGCAAGCCGTTCGTTCCAAACTGCAGGTTCGTCCTCACAAATTTGTTGCTCACCGCCTGCTTCGACTCCTGGTTCACAACTCCGCCCGTTGATCCCCGCCCAAACTCCACGCTTGCCGGCCCCTCCAGCACATCAATCGACTCATAGTCGAACGCGTCCCGGTAGTACGACCCAAAGTCCCGAATCCCATCCATGTAAATGTCGTTCCGCGCATTAAACCCGCGGATCGTCAGGCTGTCGCCCTGCGACCCACCTTCACCGGCTGCCAGCGAAATCCCCGGCACATTCCGCAGACCGTCCCGCAGCGTCGTCGTCGCCTGCTCCTGCAGGATGTATTGCGGCACCACCGCTACCGTCTGCGCTGTGTCCGTCAGGCTCTCCGTAAAGCCGCTTAATGCCACGGAATTCGTTGACGTCGACACGCTCACCTGCTCCGCATTCACAATCAGGATCTGGACCCGCATTCCGCCGTGCTCAAAGTGGAACCCAAGTCCCGTCCCATCCAAAATCTGCTTGAGGGCTTCTGCATTCGTCAGCGTCCCATGCACAGCGTTCGACCGAAAGCCCGCCACCGTCTCCGGTGAAAGCGAAATCTCCAGTGAAACTCCGGTCTGGCGCGTCCATCGGCCCAGCGCGTCCACCAGCGTGCCCGCCGGAATGTCGAACGCGAACATCGCTGCCTGTGTCTGATCCTGTGTGTGCAGCGTCGCAGCCCGCGCCACCGGAACCTGTCCCATAGCTGCTATCGCCAGCGTTCCCATCGCCACAACACGCGCGGAACGCCCCTTCGGGCAGCACAACCTGCCCACATTCAATCTTGTCTGCTTCTTCATCACGTACTCCGAGATATGCGGCGGTAACTCAGTCCCTCAACTCCGTCCCGCTCTTGCTTCGCTCGGCCTGGTCCCTCAACCTTGCCTCGACAAAATGACCCAGCCGCTTGCCTCAGCATCTACGACAGCTTGGGTCCGATATCCAGAGCATAACTCAAACTCGGACCGAGGCTGTCGCAAATCGCACAGCTTCCGTCTTTGTCCGGAAAACGTCCTCCTCTTCTCCGCACTCCTATGCCCATGCGGCACACCTTTCGCACACAACAGTGGCTTCCCTTCCCTTTGCCCACCGTCTTCGCCTTCTTCGCCAACCCGCAAAACCTGCCGCCCCTCATGCCTGCATGGCAGAAGGCCAAAATTGAAGAGGTCATCTTCGTCGCACCACCACCACCGCCGGCCGGCAGCCCCGCCCGCATTGCCACCGGTGCCGGCACCACCATGATCCTCAGCTTCCGCCCCGTGCCCCTGCTTCCAGTCCGCATCAGCTGGCACGCACTCATCCCGGAGTTCGTCTGGAACGACCACTTCTGCGACACCCAGACCAGCGGCCCCTTCAGGTACTGGCGTCACTGTCACACGGCCCGTGCTGAAACGCGTGACGGCATCGAGGGCACCACTGTCCTCGACCATGTCGAATACGAACTTCCCGGTGGTCCCCTCGGCGACTTCGCGAACAAACTCGGAGGCGCCCTCCAGATGCGCTACATCTTCAACACCCGCCACTGCATGACGACTAGACTCATGCCGCTCTTCGTCAACCGCCTGGCTGCCCGCGCCCGCTAGCCTGCAGAAGCATTACCAGGTGCTCCATACTTTCTCGCCGAACATACAGGCGAACCAAGGGCATTTGCGGGCGCGAACGGTGGTGTCATTGCAAAATGCTTGACTGATCGAACATTGCCTGCTGACTTGCCGACTCGCCACTCTCCCATCCCTTGACCTCGTGGCCCGCACTCCCTACGTCGTCCTGCTCATCGCAGCAGCCTCCAACCTTACCCAGGCACAGGCTGATCCAAGGGATACCGACGGGATCGGGGGAACTGGCGACAGCGAAGGCGAACTGATCGCGTCGAAAAGCGTGACGGCGGACCCTTCCCGTCCAGCGCCGCTACACTTGCCCACCAAAAAAAGCTGAGATGAGAGGACAAGCAGGCCGTTGGAGCCGCGCTCCTCACCTGCAACCCCAAGTCTCAGCCTTTGGCTCTCCAGCTTTTAGTCTTTACTTTGCCGGGTTCGCCGGAGCCTTGCCCACACTCGCCGGCGGCACCACCCCGTTCATTCGCGCATACTCCACCAGCTGCCCGTAGTGGTCGCGCTCGTGCGCCATCCCGCCGGCAAGCACGCTGATCATGCTGTCATCCGGCCCGCGTCCCGCCTTCTGGAACGCATTCGCCGGTGTCAACGTGGCCACAGCCTGGTGCAACGCGGCAAACGAAGCCTTCAACGAAGCCATCGCTGTAGCCTTGTCCACGCCCTCGCTCACCGTCTTCAAGTCCACCGCAGGCTTGCTGTTTGAGGCCATCGCCAGGTACACATAATTTCCGGCAGCAAGGTGCGCAACCTCCTGCCCAAACGTCCGCACACCGTCATACTTCGGCGTCAATCCGCCCGCAAAGTCGCTGTTCTTCGGCGCAAACGTGTATTTTTCTGCAGGCATCGCGTCAGCAAGGGCTACAACGTCCTTCTCGATACCCGTCAGCACCGCGTCCATGCTCTTCGCCGGGTCTATCGTTGCGCCCGTCGTTGCGGTGTCCGCCACTGCAGACGCCGGCACCTTCGACGACGCCTTTGCACCCGGGACCTGCTTGGCATCCCCGGGATTCGTCGCCGACGGAATCAGATTCGTCTGCGCCACCACCACCGGCACCGCACAACATGCAGCGAAAGCCACCGCACACAACACTAGCTTCATCGAAAGTTCTCCTCCACCCAGCCTAGCCCAGCCGCCACGTCCCGTGCGACTTCTTTGAGCAGCCTTTGTGCGCAGGCAATCGTCCCGAACCCCGCCTGAAACAGGGACTCAGGTGCTATTGCCAGCAGACCCTTGCTCCCGTTCAACTACCCCGCAACTCTCGATTTAAAAGTGCACGAACTTCAATTCAAATCACGCCAAAAATCTACAGCGTTGGCCGCAGATGGCGTGACCCTCCGTCTGCTACCCTGCAAAGCATTGCCGCCCACAAAACCTATTCTGTAAGGGTATTGGGAGTACAGATGACCGCACGTGTGGAGCATGTTGAGATTGTGGCAGATGGCATCCTGCTGTATTTCAAAGACGGGCGCGAGGCACTCCTCACCGAGGATTCCGTTGTCCAACTTGCTGAAACAACCCACGCCTTTGAGGTGCTCCTCTACCGTCAGTTCCTCGCTGAACTTGACGACGAATTCGAAGACGAACGCGTTTAGTGGGGCGGCGTGAGTCCAGAGGATGCTCTCTCTTCGGCATAGCCCAATGGCTACCCGGCTCATCCTCGCCACCCTCCTCTGCAGAATCCGCCAGCTCCGCCCTTCCCTATGATCGGTACCGTACATATAGCTCCTATTAAGAGTTATACGGTACAGAACACCAATAGCAGATTTTTCTGTTCATCTCGTCAAAGTCCTGAGTAAAACCGCCACCCTTCACACTAGACCACCGACCAAAACTTACACCGAGTCCCCAACATTGGGCGCACGGTTCATTGGTCGTCTTCAAATGCACTCCTGATTCCCCCCGCCCACATCCAATCCTCATGCGCCGCATCTACCTGGACAACAACGCCACCACCCCAGTTCTCCCGGCGGTCGTAGATGCCATGCACCCCTTCTGGGCCGAGCGCTTCGGCAACGCCAGCGCCGTGCACTCTCACGGCCGCGCCGCCCGGTCCGCCGTTGACGACGCCCGCGAAGACCTCGCCGCCCTCCTTAACGCCCGCGCCTCCGACATCACCTTAACCTCCGGCGGCACCGAGTCCGACAACCACGCCCTCTTCGGCATCCTCGCCCCCGGCCAGCACCTCATCACCACCGCCATCGAACATCACGCCGTCCTCCATGCCGCCCAAGCCCTCGAGAAACAAGACATAGACGTCACCTATCTCCACCCCAACGATCAGGGCCTTATCACCCCGGACAGCGTCCGCCAGGCCTTCCGCCCCAACACCACCCTCGTCTCTGTCATGCTCGCCAACAACGAGACCGGCGTCCTCCAACCCATCCAGGCCATCGGCATCCTCGCCCACCGTCGCGGTGCCCTCCTACACACCGACGCCGTCCAGGCCATCGGCAAAATCCCCGTCGACCTCCGCGAACTCGGCGCGGACCTCGTCAGCATCTCCGGCCACAAGATGCACGCACCCCAGGGCATCGGCGCCCTCTGGACACGCAAGGCCGTCCCCCTCCGCCCCTTCCACATCGGCGGCCCACACGAGCGACAGCGCCGTGCCGGCACTGAAAACGTCCCCGGCATCGTCGCCCTCGGCGAAGCCGCCCGCCAAGCCACCCTCTGGATCGAGAACGACGGCCCGGCAAAACTTACCAAACTCCACGCGAGCTTCGAAACCGAGCTCCTCCGCCGCCTCCCCACCAGCATCATCCACGGCTCAGGGGCCCCACGCCTGCCCAACACCACCAGCATCCGGTTCCCCGGTGTCGACTCCGAGGCCCTCGTCATCGCCCTCGACCTCAAAGGCCTCGCCATCAGCGGAGGCTCCGCCTGCACCAGCGGCGCCGTCGAGCCCTCCCATGTCCTCCTCGCTCAAGGCCTCTCAGACACCGCCGCCCGCGAAACCGTCCGTATCTCCCTCTCCCGCCTCACCACCGCGGACGACCTCAAGGCAGCCCTCGACCTCCTTGATCAGACCGTCCACCACCTCCGCTCCCTCGCTTAACCACTCTGCTACCGCCCCAACCCATCCCCCTTGTGATAGTTCGGATACGCCGGCACCGGGTACACCGGCGACGGATTCTTCTTCAACTCATCCATCACGTACTGCACCGCCCGCTCCAGCTGCGGATCGTGCCCATCCCGCACCAGCTTCGGATCGTCC
>CAHJWI010000056.1 GCA_903642225.1 Acidobacteriaceae bacterium
GGCGCCAGGGATGGTGACACCCCAGATGCCGACCCCGCGGAGGACGAGCCAGGTTACAGCGATTACGACGAGCGACGCAACACCGCCGGCCGCGATGAGGCCAAAGAACCAGCCGAGTGGGGTGTGCGAGGTCAGCACGATGTTCGCGATTTTCTGCGTAACGGAAGTGTAGTTGTGGCCAGGAGCGATGACCGCGAACTCACCGGTGCGCGGGTCGATCATGGGATCGTTGACGGGATGACGATGGGGATGCGCCAGGGGTTTCGTCGCCATTATGCCGTCTCCGCTGTTTCTAGTTCGGGGTTAGGGTTGGTGACACCGGCAATGTAGCTGGTGCGGGGGCGGTAGTTAAGGTCGGCAAGGACCTGGTAGCTACGCTCCTGGTGTTTGAGCCTGGCCACGCGGGAGTTGGGATCGTTGACATTGCCGAAAATAATGGCGTCGGTAGGGCAAGCTTCCTGGCAGGCAGTGACGATTTCGCCGTCGCGGACGGCACGGCCTTCCTTGTCCGCCGTGATCTTGGCGGACTCGATGCGCTGGATGCAATAGGTGCACTTTTCCATGACGCCACGGGAACGGATGCTGACGTCGGGGTTGCGCATGAACTTGAGGGACTCAGTGTCGTAGTCCGCGTAGAGCAGGAAATTGAAGCGGCGGACCTTGTAAGGACAGTTGTTGGAGCAGTACCGCGTGCCGACGCAGCGGTTGTAGACCATGGTGTTGATGCCTTCGGGCGTGTGAATCGTGGCACCGACGGGGCAGACCTGCTCGCAGCCAGCGTTCTCGCAGTGCTGGCACATCATGGGCTGGAAGTGAGCCTTGGGGGCGTGAAGATCGCCTTCGAAGTAGGTGTCGATGCGAAGCCACTGCATGTTGCGGCCGACCTTGACCTGCTCGCGGCCGATGACGGAAATATTGTTTTCAGCGTAGCAGGCGACGACGCAGGCGTTGCAGCCGACGCAGCTATTGAGGTCGATCGTCATGCCCCAGGCGTTCTGGATGACATTGGTGCTTTTGTCCTGCTTGTTGTAGGTCCAGGCATCAGGGAAGAAGCTCTCGTCGTGCTTCGGAGTTTCCTTGAGTAGACTGCCCTCGTGGGCAAACCCCGGCTCCTTCTGCATCTCCTCGAGGGTGGCTGTACGGATGATGGCGCGCTCCATCGCCTCGTGGCCGGGGAGGGACTCATTGCCGCTGGGAGCCTTGTGAGTGAGATCGCTTTGCGCCATCTTGCCGCGCTGGTCCATGCTGTGGATCGAAGTGACGCATAGGTCGTGCTTTTCGCCCGTTTTATTGATTTTGAGGCCGGTGGAAAGGTAGGGCGAGGTGGCGGACTGCAGATTGTAGGCGTCGGAGCCAACGAACTGCGCCTGTCGACCGAACCAGCGGCCCTGGCCGAAGTGGACGGTGACGACGCCATCGGGGTGGCCGGGAACCATGAGCGGCGGAAATTTGACCTTCTGGCCATTGACTTCAAGCTCGATGAGCTCGTCTTCGTTGACCTTGAGCTCAGCCATAGTGTTTATGCTCATGAGGGCAGCGTTGTCCCAGCTCATGTGCGTGATCTGGCGGGGCATCTCCTGCAACCAGCCGTTGTTGGCATAGCGGCCGTCGTACACGCCGGGGTCGGCGCGGAAAGCCAGCTCGTAGCCATTACTTTTTGGAGCTTCCGTGATGATGTGGTATTGCGACCCGTTGGGCTTGGCGGACTTGGGCGTGAATGCGGTGCCTGCAACCCACCCGTCGTGCAGCGCCTTGCGCCAACCGGCATCGGCGTCGCCAGTAATGTAGGTCTTGCTGTTGGCCTGGACGATTTCATGGGAGGACAGGCCAGTGTTGTCGAGCAAAGTTTGCAGGATGTCGTGCGCTGTGAGGCCGCCGTAGAGCGGGTCGATCATGGGCTGCAGGATGGTGATGGAGCCGTCATAGGCGCGGGCATCGGACCAGCTCTCGAGATAATGCGCCTGGTTGATATGCCACGTGGTGCGGCCTCCAGTCTCATCGGGATGTTGGCCGAGATGCACAGTAAAGGGCACATGGGACACGGCGTCGCCAAAGCCAAGCTGCAGCGGCGTGGAGTAAATGGGATTGCCGCCGAGGATCACAAGTGTGTTGACCTGGCCGGACTTCATGGCGCCGACGAGGTTGCGCAGGTCGGCAAGCTGCTCGGTGGGAAGTTCAGCCACCGGCTGGGTGTAGACGACGGTTGAACCGATCGCGCCAAGCTGCGCATTGAGAGCGAAAGCGGCAGCATGGACTGCCACGGAGGACTGCTCGCCGGGGATGACGACGGCCTTGCTCCCCGACTTTTTGAGGTCGGCCAGGAGGGCAGTGAAGAATTTTTGTGCGTGCTCCTCGCCGGAGAAGCTGCCGCCGGAGACGAGAGCAGAAGCGAAGCTGTCAATGTCGGAAGGCTTGAGGCCGAGGCGGTGCTCCGCCTTGGCGCCGGTGACGGTCGGCATGCTCTCCACGACGTACAGGCGATTCATGGTCTTGCCGGCTTCGAAAGCATGACGCGATGCGTACCCAGCTGAAAGCGGCAGAAAGCCGGGGAACGCATTGGATGAGAGAAAATCGGCGTCGAGCGCGAGAATGACGTCGGCGTTCTCAAGCTTGTATTGCGCGTCTGTGTACTCACCGAACGCTGCCTTGGAGGCGATGCGCGAATTGTCGCGGTTGACCGGCTCCCATTGGACAAGCCTGGCGGATGGATATTTTGCCTGAACCGCCTTCCACTGGGCGGCAAGTGTGGGGGATGTGACCGTCTCAGTGAGGAACACCAATCCCCGACCCTGGGTTTTCTGTATCTGCTCGAGAAACGACGTCTGGAACTCGCCGAAGGTGGAATTGAGGCTCTGGGCACGGGTACGGTCAATGACGTGCTTGGAGCGGTCGGGATCGTAGAGGTCGAGCAGAGTCGCCTGGGTAAAGAGGTCTGTCTTGCCCTTCGACATAGGGTGCTCTGGATTGCCATCGATCTTGATAGGCCGGTATTCCTGACTCTTGATGAGGACGGGAACGGCACCGGTGGGGAACGGGTGCGCGGTAGCAAAGAAATTGGGCTTGCCGATTACAAGATCTTCCGGCTGCTTGATGTAGGGATAGATCTCCTCATCGGGCTGCTTGGTGCAGCCGGTGACGCCAGCGAGTGCGAGCGACGCGCCCATGACCTTCATAAAACCGCGACGGGAGAAACCGTCGGTCATTTCGGACGCTTGCCGCGGAAACTCTTCCTTGACCATTTCGATGAAACCGGGAGCGTCAACCAGATCGTCGATACTTTGCCAGTACTTCTTGCCGCGCTTTCCGTCGAGGCGTGCACGGACCTCGGTAAGGGTGAGCTTGGCCGGCGTGATGTGTGATACGACGCCAGCGGCGTCGGTATTACCGCTAAGTTCTTGTGGCGTGATCGAGGTAACTACCGTTGCTGTCGTGCTCTCGGTCATGCGGTTCCCGTTCTGAGACATTTCGTTTCCAGAGGTCTTGCTCATCGGTGACAGACCTCGCAGCTCTGGAGTTCGTGCGGTGTGCGAATGCGGTACTTGTCGTCGAGATAGGTGCCGAGAGCCTGCTGCGACGTGAACTTGGTGTAACGCGCTGGAAGGATGGCACCAGTTTGCACGTCGGAGTAGGTTTCACCCGAGCCGTGCAGGGGGACTGGCTGGAGATGGGTGCCGCTGCCGCCGTTAGAACGACCATTGCCGCCAAGGGTGGTGAGTGAGTTGAGCTGGGCGATTTCAGGATCCTGTGCGCCCGGGTCACGGGTGACACAATTAACCTGCTGGGCGGTGGCAGTGGTGTTGGCACCCGTTTCCGCGCACCAGACGGGCTTGGAAGCAGAGGGACCGGACCAGGCCATGTTGTAGATTTCGCTGGTCGGACGGAGATTTTTGACCGGGTTGCGGTGGCAGTTGAGGCACCACTCCATCTGGAGGGAGTTTTCCATGTACATGATGGGCATCTCATCGACGCGGCCATGACAGGAGGCGCAGCCAATACCCTTATTCACATGGATGGCGTGGTTGAAGTACACGTAGTCCGGTAAATCATGCACGCGAATCCACTTGATGGACTGGCCGGTTGCCCAGCTTTGCCGCACGGGCTCAAGCATGGCGGCATTTGTCCATATCTGCGAGTGGCAGTTCATGCAGGTTTTGGTAGGCGGAATACCCGAATAGGCCGCTTTTTCTACCTGGGTGTGGCAATACTGGCACTGGATGCCAAGGCCCTGCACATGGTGGCGGTGCGAAAAAGGGACAGGCTGGTCGGCGCGCTGGCCCTGCCTGGTGACCCACGGTGAACGCTGCAGGCTGTTAAGCGCCACGCCCAGGGCAACAACGATGAGTCCTATAAGGACCAGGCCTGCGCGGGCCAGGGCGTTCGAACTGCGATCAAATACTTGCGCCATCGGTGCGTCCTACTTCCTCTAGTCCGTCCCACGAATCCACGCTGTAGACGCGAATTCCTGCCGTTCCTGCCCGGTAAGTGGGCCTTGCGGGTCCTGATTCAACCCTGGTCTTTGCCGCCGTGCATTGCTGTGCGACGGGAGAAATTGTCTCTATCCAAGACAAACTATAGCAGCGGGGATATGGTGCTTTGGGCGTTGGGTGTGCGGTGATAGTGCTGCTGTTTGTTCGATTTTCGATAATCGAAGTTGAGGCGTGCGAGGTGCGCGGGTCGCTGGGCAGACTGCAACGATTTTCCACGCATCGGCATGATGCTAAGGGTCTCGCAGAGGGAAAGAGTTGTAAATTGCGGCTGGAATGGTCCGAGTTAGGTAGAAGCGCTGGAGAGCTGGTCCCTTCGCTGCGCTGTGGAGAGTGCGGAGAGTGCGGAGAGAGGGACTGCGGCAGCCTTTTGCGGGAGTGCTGAGGCAATTATGCCCAGGTGATGACAAAAGGCGAGGCTTAGGCCTTTCTTTGTTGCGCTATGGAATGACAAAAGGTTCGGGAGCAGATGCCGTGGCCAGCCAGGTGGACCATTCGGCTTCGGTGATCTCTGAGGCGGCGGCGCGGAGGACCATGTTCTTGACCTGCTCCTGTGACACGGTGAACACGTGGGAGTTGACCTGAAGAAACGTCACGAGAGCGGCGAGGCCGATACGTTTATTGCCGTCGAGGAAGACGTGATTTTTGATCAGGCCCCAGCCTAAAGAGGCCGCGAGCGCCGGTACAGAGGTATCCGGCTCGTAGTGCAATTTGTTCTCGACCCGGTCGAGCGCAGATAGGAGAAGATTCCGGTCGCGGAGGCCATGGCTGCTACCGTAGGTGTCAATTAGGTCCGTATGGATGGCAAGGATCAGGCCTTCCGAAAGGAGTTGGACGGTCATGACTACTTCGCGAGTTCCTCATATGCCGCTGCCCACTGTGGCTCCGTTTGCTTATAGGCGCGCATGCCTGTGTCGAGAGAGATGTAGCGAGGCGCAGAGCCGCTTAACTTAAGCTCGATCTCTGTACCCTCGTGCAGACCTGCTTGATGCATTTGCTCTTCGGTGAAGAGCACGCCGTACGAATCGCCGATTCGCTGTACCTGGAAAGTCATGCCTCTATTTTAAGCAGGCTTTCGATGGCTGGCAGGCGATTTCCGGAAGAAGTGGAACGGCGCACCCGGTGTGGGACACTGCTGCTATGCCGAGACCGAGTGCCGACCGACCGCCGCCCTACGATGCTGCCGAGGCGATGCAGGCGCTGGGGCTGGCAGATGCGAAGCTACGGCGGTTGATGGAGCGGGCGGGGCCGTTCTTGTTGCGGATCAGTGGGACGCAGTCTCCGTTTGAGGCGCTGGCGGAATCGATCGTGTTTCAGCAGTTGCATGGGAAGGCGGCGCGGGCGATCCACACGCGGATGGTGGAGGGGTTTGCGGAGGGGTGCGGTGTGGGGGTGCATCCCGCGCCCGAGCACCTGCTGGAATGCCCGACGGCGCAGTTGCGGAGCGCCGGGTTGAGCGCGAACAAGACACTGGCGCTGCGGGACTTGGCGGCAAAGACGATCGACGGGACGGTGCCGACGCTGGCAAAGATCCGGCGGATGGAGGATGAGGCAATCATCGAGCACCTGACGCAGGTACGTGGGGTGGGGCGGTGGACGGTGGAGATGTTTCTGATGTTTCGGCTGGGGCGGCCGGACGTGCTGCCGGTGAGCGACTACGGGGTGCGGAAAGGGTTTGCACTGACGTTTGGGGTGCTGAAGCCGGAGGACAAGGTGGGGCCGGCGGACCTGCCGAAAGCCGAGGTTATGGAGAACCGGGCGAAAAAGTGGCATCCGTGGTGCAGCGTGGCGAGTTGGTATTTGTGGCGGGCGTGTGATCTGGTGAAGCCAGGGGCGGCGATGGTGTTGCCGGGTGGCGCCGTTGCGGTAAAGCGAAAGAAGGAGACGGCGGCATGAGCTTGCTGCTTGTGCTGGCGCGGGCGTTCGTGAACTTTTTTGGAATAACGAAGCCCACACCAGAGCAGGAACGCAGGGCGGCGTGGTTTATTGGATCGCTGCTGCTGCTGATTGTTTTTGGCATGCTGGC
>CAHJWI010000057.1 GCA_903642225.1 Acidobacteriaceae bacterium
CTCCTTGCAGGAAACCGCCGTTCAGGATGGTGTCAAGACCTGGGATGCCGGTCGGCACCCGGCCGATCCCGGTGCCGCTGGAATAGTCCAATGTCATGCTCCCTTTGCGTGCGTGGCCAGGTTACGGTGAACAGGGTGTGGGCCGGTCTACCGGGCAGCTTTCCCCGCACCCCGGTTCCAAGGTCGCTGGCCAGCAGGCGAGCAGCAGGCCGAGTGCGGTCGTGGTTGCCCTACCTGACACCAGCCAGGGCTACGCGATTGTTTACGTCTCCATGGTATGCAACGCGCTTACCTACGCATATGTTTGTACAATTGCTTACAACCAAACGCAAGGTAGGTACTCCTATGCCTGACGTTCCCACCAGCAATGATGCAAGAGGAGTTCGGCTGGGAGCCTTCATCCGCGAAGACAGGACGCAGATTGTAGAGGAGTGGTCCGGTTTTGCCAGGACGCGTATGCCTGCCAGCAACAAGATGACGGCGGACGCCCTCAAAGATCACATCGAGATGATGCTCACCTTCATCGCGGACGATCTGGAAGCCTACCAGACAAACGCCGAGCAGCTGACGAAGTCTCAGGGCAATGGCCCTTCAAGAGTGGACGGTCAGCACAGCGCGGCGGAAATCCATGCGGCTTTGCGCCTGAGCAATGGCTTCGACATCGACCAGATGATTTCGGAGTACCGGGCGCTGCGGGCAAGCGTGACGAAGCTCTGGATTGCCCGGAAGGGTGACTTTGACAGCGCAGACTTGACCGACTTGGTCCGCTTCAACGAAGCCATCGACCAATCCGTCGCAGAGTCGGTCAGCCGCTACACCATGCTTCTCGACCGCTCGCGCAACCTGTTCCTGGGGATACTCGGCCACGACCTGCGCAATCCCGTTGGTGCCGCATGCATGTGCGCCGAGCAGTTGCTCAGGAGGGGGGATCTCAACGCCAAGCAGGATAGAATGGCAGTCCAGATCAAGAACGCCACATTACGGGCAAACGGTATCATAGAGGACCTTCTGGATCTTACTAGCATTCAGTTCGGGTCGGACATTCAGGTCTCCAGGTCAAGGATGAATGTGGCCCAACTTAGCAGGCAGTTGATCGAGGAGATGCGTGCTCTTTACCCGAACCGGGTTTTGGAGCTGACAACGACCGGGGACATGGAGGTCGAGTGGGACAGAAGCCGTATCGGCCAAGTTATTTCCAACCTTGTCGGCAATGCGATGGAGCATGGCTCCAAAGACTTCCCTACTATTATAGCCGTTGCGGGCAAGGCGGGTTTGATAGAGCTGTCGGTGAGGAACATGGGTAAGCCTATCCCTTCAGACAGCATCGAGAGCATATTCGAGTTGTTCAAGCAGGGGGCCGAGGAAGGTGAGCCGGACAAGAGGTTCATGCATCTCGGATTAGGGCTGCACATCACGAGGGAGATAGTGCTTGCCCACGGTGGGACCATCGCTGTCACATCGACCGAGAGGGACGGCACCACGTTCACCGCCACAATCCCACGCACCGCCGACGCTACGGAGCGTTGATCCGTTGGTCAGCCGAAGATAAAGCTGCATCTTCATCAGCATTCTCACCAGGGCTAGGGCGATGGGTTTGCGGGTGGCCACAACTCAGGTTCGCCCCGTGGCCTGCCCAGGTCACCACGGCCCACAAGGATAACGACTCAATACCGTTGGCGAATTTGGATTTTGCCGTTTGTTCAGAGCGTCGCTGGCTCACTGGACTCCGCTTCATCGGCATCGAGGACGGGTCTCCTCTGCTTACCGATGCGCGTCCTGACGGGTCAGACGAATTCGCCAACGGTATCCTACGGACAGACAGAGCGGTACGGTCCACGTCCGACGTAACGTCCGGCAGGGTTCGTTTAATGGACAGGCCAATGCGAGAATTTGCACCATGCAAATCGAATACAGTGGGGTACTCAGTTTGGCAGCATCCCCAGACAGCTCACGAGATGGGCGGTATAGCCGGAGACGACCAGAACGTGGATGGCCGGATGCCGGTGCTGGGCGTTCAGGGCCACATGCCTGCGGTTCACACCATGACGGTATCAAGACGCTTCGACGTTGCCTGTTCCGAGCGTCCGCTTAATCACGTCCAGCAACTCAAAGAGTTTAAACGGCTTGTGCAGAAAGGCGACGTAACCTGAACACCACTTGGCGACGGCCGCTTCGCGCATCGCACTCATCATCACAACCGGAATGCCTCGCAAGGCCGGATCAGCCGCCATCGTTTCCAGCATCGTGGCACCATCCATCACCGGCATCATGTGGTCACACAACACCAGTCGCGGCTGCCTTCGGGCCAAGAGGTCCAAGCCTTCCCTGCCGTTCATGGCGACAAGCACCTGGTAGCCTTCCCCTGTAAGCGCGGCGTCGAGCAGTTCCGCGATGTTGCGCTCGTCCTCCACCACCAGCACTGTTGTCACGTCAGCCCTCTCACTCGGCTGCCTTACCCTATAAATCCCGGTGCGTGAGGGCTAATCGGCCCGTATAGGTATATTCCGACCCCCGCGGAGATGAGTGGTTACGGTCAGCCTTCTACGGTAGAAACAGGCGCCTGGTGGCCAGCATCAACAATTGTCTGGCCCCCCATTGCTCACCCGCGTGCGGTGGAGCAACGGCCAAGGCCTACACGAGGCTGGCGAGCGCATCGAGCATGTGTTCTTCGTCGATCAAGGCTTCGCCTCCATGGTGGCCTACGCGGACGATGGCGGCAACGGCGTCGTGGTCGGCCTGATCGGGCGCGAGGGCATGGTCGGATACCCGTTCCTACTCGATCCGGAAGCGGCGTCCTACAACCGAGCCATGGTGCAAATGCCAGGAAGCGCGCTCCGCATGTCAGCGTCGACGCTGCGCGACAATCTGGACGCCTTGCCCGTGCTGCGCCGGCTGCTATCTGGTCGAGCCGACGGCCTGCGCGCCGGCGTCGGGCTGGGAGAAAGGCCAGGTCGAGAACCAGGTCAACGTGGTGCGCGAGCGGTTCTTCAAGCCGCGCCTACGGTTTGCGACCTTGGCGGAGCTGAACGCCTGGCTGCTGGACCGCTGCGTCAGCTATGCCCGGGCGCACCCACATCCCGAACGCCGCGACATCCCGGTGTGGGAGGCGTTCGAGGCTGAGCGGGCGAGCCTGGTGTCACGTTGTATTTAATTGTAAGAATTCCGTGGTTGGCATGGACCGCTGCACTTAAACCCGAGAATCGCAGGCTGCCCATTCTCAAGTTTGCTGCAATTGTGAGAACGAATCAGGGGGGCAATAGTGAACCGGCTCCCATGCTAACATATTGCTGCCGCAGAATGTTTCCCAGCGAGCTGGCTACATTCGCACCTCCCGATATCGTTCCGTAATAAGGACGTATGTGGCCAACGTTTGGAGGGTTGCTTCTCAGGTTAAGTGCAGTACTCTGAGCCCATTCTCATGATTAGCTGCAGCTTTTCAAATTAGGTGCAGTGCATAAGAGACTGAAACGCTAAAGATCCATTCTTACAATTAAGTGCAGCGTGACAGCCGGCGAGGCGTTCCTGGACATGCTGGGCGTGTTCGCCGAGTTCGAAACTAACCTGCGCCGCGAAGGCCAGCTGGAGGGGATCAAGGCCGCAAAAGCTAAAGGCATCTACAAGGGCCGCAAGCCAAGCATCGACGCCGCCAAGGTTCGTTACCTGCGCGACGAGGAAAAGCTTGGGCCTGCTGCCATTGCACGCCAGCTCGGTATCGGACAGGCCAGCGTTTATCGCGTGCTCGGAAATACAACAGCGTCCACATAGCGGCCCGACTCAGGCGATAAGCTTACTTTGCGGCTCACAGCACGAATGTTGGGTTGTCCCCTAAAGTGCAGCGTATCAAGTTACATGCAGTGCCTGATCGGCTGAAAAGCCTCACTTTCAACATCGCAATAAGCTGCAGCGTGACACTGGGTGTCGATGATCGCGGCCGTCGGGCTGGGGTCGCGCCCGACGCCCTCACGCAGCATAACTACGAGATGACGTGCGCATGCTCTCCCACGTGCCCGCGCTGACGAAGGCCCGGATGTAGTCATATACGGTGAGCCAAGGCGGAAACGCGGGAGGCGGCGGCAGATGCTTCCACTTGCAGCCGGTACGCACGAGATAAAACAGCCCGTCAAGCAAGCGTCGCAGATCGGTCGTGCGCGGGCGACCTCCGGACCGGGCGGACAGGATCAGTGACTCCAACAGTCGGTATTGGTCATTGCTCAAAGCCTGGCCGAACTCATAGTCCCCGACCAGCGTGCGCTCTTCCGGCGTCCACATAGCGATCTCCAGGGCGAAAATTTCTGGAACGTCGTAAACTACGGTCTCAGTCAGTCCCTCAGGTCAGCCTCACCAACTTTTCAAAACGGGATCTAACTTGGCCCAGCAAGGCCACTGGCCGACGCCATACGCTCGCACAACCGGTGTGCGAGCATATCCTAACAAAACTGCGCGGGTCACTGCTCTTGCTGTCGGGGTAATCAAGCCATGTCCTTTGGAGCGAAAGCATGCCGGCAGCGTACGTGCCAATAGTGAGAGTGATTATCGGCTTGGAACTGCCTTTCACAGATGCCTCATGAACCGGCCGCACAAGCTATGACTGTGCGAGCGCAGCTGCAGCCAAAGTCATTGCCCTACCTTGTTGTTGCTTTGATCGCACTCGCCAGCCTAGCATTGCTTGGCCTGGTAGGGTGGCGCGAGTGGGTGGCGCGTGAGGTTCAACTGCGTGAGACCAACACGGCTCTGGTGAACTTGGCGAGCTCGTTTTCCCAGCACGCCGAAGATGCAGTCAACATGACCGATGCTGTCTTGGCGGGTGTAGTTGAACGGCTGGAGACGGACGGCACCTCGCCTACGGCCCTCATTCGCCTGAATCAGTTGCTGGGGACGCAGACCGCCGTATTGCCCCTTGTGCGCGAATTCGTCATATACGGGGAAGACGGCAACTCGCTTGCATCATCGATGCCCACCAAGGGCAGCAACGATGCAGATCGGCTTTACTTCCAGCGTCACCGTGACCTGCCCGACCGCGGGCCCCAGATCAGTCCTTCCTTTCGTAGCCGTTCTAGCGGGCGCTGGACTGTTGCTGTCAGCCGACGTTTCCAGAACGCGGATGGCAGCTTTGCGGGTGTTGTCATGGCGGCGATCGACACGTCCTACTTCGTTAACCTCTACGCAACATACGACCTCGGCGAAAGGGGTACGGTGCTGCTGTTGACAAAGGCAGGAACACTGCTGGCCAGGTATCCGTTCGATGAATCAGCGATGGGCCAAGATTTCTCGAACCGACCAGTTTTCCAAGCGCTGCAGCACCGCTCAGTGGGGACCTATGACGGTGTCGCGGGAATCGATGGGATTAAGCGATTTGCCGGTTATCGCCAGAGTGACCGCTTTCCCTTGATCGTCACAGTAGGAATGTCGGAGAAGCAGGCACTCGGAGCTTGGCGCTCGAACGCTGAAATCTCTTTGACGGTCGCGGTCGCCCTTGCAGCTATTATCCTGTTGCTAGGCTACTTGCTGGCCCGACAGTTGGCGCATCGCCAGGCAATGAGAGTGCGTGACAGTGAAGAGCTATATCGTCTGATTGCCGAAAGCACCAGCGACGCGATCACTTGCCTGGACCTAGGTCTTAAGCGGACGTATTCGTCTCCCGCCTACTACAAGATATTCGGCTATGAGCCCGAGCAGGTAATTGGCAAGGTGATGACGGCCATCATGCATCCAGATGATGTGCTCGAGGTTTATCGGCAGGTTGGCTTGATGCTCTCGGGCGAGCAGGACGGGACCCACCTTGCCTATCGTAAACGTCACGTGCTGGGACACTGGATTTGGACGGAAGGAAGCATTTCCGTTCTTCGCGATCCGAGCACGGGTCAGGCCGCGTCAGTGGTCTGCTCGATCCGCGACATCTCGGAGCGCCATGCCCAGGCGGAGGAGCTGCAACGCGTTAACACGGTGCTGGAGCAATTGGCGCGGCATTTGACAAGCGCACGCGACCAGGCGGAACAGGCAAGCCGGGCCAAAACGCGGTTTCTTGCCGGGATCAGCCACGAACTCCGCACGCCGCTGAACGGCATCATGGGTTACGCCCAGCTGCTGCGCATGGAAGGCGGGCTGAATGCCGCACAGACCGCGCGGGTGAACGCCATGCTCGGCGCCGGCACGCACCTGCTGGAGATGATCAACTCCGTGCTCGACCTGTCCCAGATCGAAGCCGAACAGCTTGAGGTGCAGGCTGCCGAAGTCGACTTGCATGTGGTTGCCACCGCATGCCTCGACCTCGTTCGACCTACCGCAGAAGCCAAGCAGCTCGCACTGCGTCTGGTCGCCGCGCCAGACGTGCCCCGGCGTGTGATGACTGACCCTGTCCGTTTGCGGCAGATATTGCTGAACCTCATGGGCAACGCAGTGAAGTTCACGGTTAAATGTAGGCGCTTGCCATCATCGGGGCTCGTGCTCGCAAACAGCGGCGTTTCCTGCTCGAATTAGCTGACAATGGGGCA
>CAHJWI010000058.1 GCA_903642225.1 Acidobacteriaceae bacterium
TGCTATGTCCGCCAGTCCGGAAAGCCTAAAGAAGCACGGCTGGATCCCACCGTCTAAGACGGGTTCACCGGCGCTTCACTGACGGCCCAGTGGGTCGGCCTTTCTTAAAGTACGCTCGCCAGAAGTGGCAAGTTCGCTTCGCGAGAGATGGCAGCTTCGCTCCGCTCGAAGATGCACGAACGCTGCTCGTAGCGGGGCTTTCTCCTTACTCCCCCTTGTCACTCCCCCTGCTGAACCAGCCACGTATTCTTAAGGTGTGTACCCGCGCCTCTTCCACTTCGGCCATGTTGTCGTACCCACGTATGGCGTTCTTGCGACGGTCGGCCTGGTGTGCGCCATCCTGTGTGCGGAGCGATGTGCGCCGCGTGCCGGGCTGAGTGCGCAGCGGGTGGGCAGCCTCTGCCTGTGGACGGCAACCGGCACGATCTTGCTCTCACGGTTTGCACTCGTGCTCCAGTCACCGCGAGCCTTTTTGAGCTATCCGGAGCTGCTGGTGAGCCTGCCAACAGTAACGCGGTTCGGCCTGGTGCTGGCTTTGCTATCGGGTCTGGCGTACGCAATGGCGAGGCACATGCCCCTGCTGCGAGCAGCAGATTCCGTTGCACCGGCAGCCCTGCTGCTTGCGATGTTTCTACACCTGGGAAGCTTTTTTGCCGGCACGGACCTGGGCAGCGGGACAGAGTTGGCGCTGGGCAACCTGGTGCCTGGCGATGAGGGCCACCATCCTGTGGCGCTGTATGCGGCGGCCTTGTCGCTGGCCGGCTGTGCCGCAGCCCTGCTTGTCTTAAAGCGGCAGCGCCGTCCTGGTACGGCCTTCGGCACCGGACTCAGCGCCTTTGCGCTGAGTCGGTATTTTGCCGATGAATTTCGGCCCGGTTACCTGCTGCCTCAGGCGCGGGTGCCGGGCTTCTTGCGCGCAGACCAGTTGCTGCTGATCGCGCTGACAGCAGCGGGAATGCTGCTGGCGCTCTATGAACCTGCAACACAAAAGAGGAACCATGCCTAGCAAGAACATGCTGCCCAAGGGCAAGCGTCGCGCGTCGGTGAAGAAGGACTACCGCGTGGCACGTGACGCTGCAAATGAGCTGGAACAGCAGCGCCACCGTGAGGCTGAGCTGGTTCTGTTTGAAGCTGCACAGGCTGAAGAAGCGGCCAGGGGCGGACGCACGCGTCCCGCAAAACCGAAGCGTACCGCCGTTCTGCAAGACATTGCAGCGCTGGAGGAGGCCGGCATCGCAGCTCCGCCGCCCTTGCCCACACGTACAGAGGCGGCGGCCCAGCGCCTTGCCGGAACTTCCCGCAAATCCGGATCGCAGGCCGCTGTGAAACACGCAGCGGTCAAGCGACTGTACGAAGGCGCGCCGAAGCCGATGGGTGTTCGGCGTGAGCTTGACCTCCCTCCGGCAGAGTTCGTCGCAGGAGCAGAGCAACAGACGCTGACGGTACCGGCGGAAGCGCAGGACGTGCGCCTGGACCAATACCTGGCGCAGGCGTTGCCGCATATCTCACGGTCTCGCGTGCAGTTGCTCATCGACAAAGCGCAGGTCACGGTGGGTGGCCGCCTGGAAAAGCGGGGCTATCGCCTGCAGACCGGCGAGAGCGTGGTTGTGGTTGGCCAACCGCAACCTGAGCCGCTGCATGCGACGCCGGAGGACATCCCGCTGGTCGTCGTCTACGAGGACGCGGATCTTGCCGCGATCAACAAGCCCGCGGGCATGGCCGTGCACGCCGGCAGCGGACCCACCGACGAAGCACGCAGCGGCGGAACGCTGGTGAACGCTCTGTTGCACCACTACCGCGATGCACTCTCAAACGTGGGCGGGCCTCTGCGTCCCGGCATTGTGCACCGGCTGGACAAGGCCACCAGCGGCCTGATCCTGGTGGCAAAGAACGACCGCGCCCACAATGCGCTGGCCGAGATGTTTCACGATCACCTGCTGACGAAGCGCTACATCGCGCTTGTGCATCGCATTGTGCGCAAGGACGAGGGCACAATCGACCTGCCGATCAGCCGTGACCCTATCCGTCGCACCCGCATGACCACCCGCACGCAGGAAACCTTCCTGACCACCGCCAGCCACGGCCGCGAATCGAACCGCCATCCCAACGAGCGCGATGACGAGGACTTTGCCACTCGCGGCCGAGAGGCGCGCGATGCTGTGTCGCATTACCGCGTGCTGGAGCGCATTCACAGCGGCGCAGGAGACTTTACGCTGCTGGAAGTAGAGATCGAAACCGGCCGCACCCACCAGATCCGCGTGCACATGCAGGCGTTGGGCCACCCCGTGGTGGGCGACACGGTATACGGCGCTCCAAGCCGCATCAAGGGCCTTCTACCCCGCACTACGGTGATGACTGACGCGGAGACTGGATCAGTCACCATCGAAGAAGCTCCCACGCTCGATCGCAATTTTCTCCACGCCGCGCACCTGGAACTGCAGCACCCGATAACGGGTGAGCCGCTGGCCATCGATGCAGCACTTGCGCCGGAACTGGTCGCACTATTGGACGAGATCCGCACCGCGGAGGGCTGAAGCTTCTGGCTGCTCCAGGCTGCTTTACGTTCGCTTTCCCAAGAAGTCTTACGCACACACAAGATCACTGAAGGGCCAGCCGCGGTTCCGGCTTGGTAAACTACGCGCGTGAACAGTTGCTTTGATTCCACCCTGCGGCACCACGCCGCGAACCTCTCCATCGTTTACCGGACAGCCTTGCTTGCGGCCTCACTTGCCCTGTGCGCTTTACAGATACAGGCTCAGGAGAAGCCTCCCGCGCTCCCCTCTGCCGTCACTGCCGATGCCACACCCGCGGCGACGCCTCAGCCAGCGACAACGCAGCCGCAAACGAGCGTTCCTTCCATCCCGGCGACTGATACCGGCACCGCCGATGTGACCGCAAACGGCGGCGGCAGTGGCTTTGTGCTGAAGACCTTTGTGCCGGAGGTCAGCCTCATCTTCACCGTCACCGACAACAAAGGCCGCTTCGTCACCGGCCTGCAGCAGCAGAACTTCGGCTTGCTGGACGATGGCCGCCGCCCCACCCGCGTGATCCGCTTTACGCAACAGGCGAACCTGCCGTTGCGCATCGGCATCATGCTGGACACATCGAACTCCATCCGCTCGCGCTTCCAGTTTGAACAGGACGCCGCCAGCGAGTTCCTGCTGCAGGTGTTGCGGCGCGGTGATTCGGCGTTCGTAACCGGCTTCGATGTGCGCGTGGAGCTGGCGCAGGACTACACCAACAACATCGACCTGCTGAACAACGCCATCCACAAGCTGCGACCCGGTGGCGGTACCGCCTTTTACGATGCGCTGTACACGACCTGCCGAGACCAGATGCTGACGGTAAAGGAGCAGGGAGATATCCGAAAGGCAATCGTGATTGTGAGTGACGGCGAGGACAACTACAGCCGCGCCTACGAACAGGACGCCATCAAGGAGTGCCAGCGAGGGGAGACGATCGTCTATGCCATCTCCACCAACGTGTCCCCGTCAAAGGACAAGGGAGATGCCGTGCTGGAGCGCATCACCGAAGCCACCGGTGGCCGCACCTTCTTTCCAAACAAGATTGAGGACGTGGCGCAGGGCTTCCACGCAATTGAGGAAGAGTTGCGCTCACAGTACTCGCTGCGGTACCGGCCGGCAGATTTGAAGCAGGATGGAACCTTCCGCAGCATTTACCTGGTGGCCCTGGACAGCCGGTTTAAGGTACGCGCGAAGAAGGGGTACTTCTCACCGCGCGCCCCGCAGCAGTGAGAGCGTGGCGTTCAGTGCGGCCACGCTGCCTGCGCGCAGGTCGATACGAAGAAGATGCTGCCATAAAGGCAGCCGGAGACCGCATCTGCCTTCCAAGCCAGTCTGCCATCAGACGCATGGGATGACACAGCATGGCGTGGAGCGCCCAGCAAAGTGGGACGGGACTGTCGGCGTCTGCAGACACAGGCATGGCATTGGTCTTCTCACCTGAGGGTGCACGCACAGCGTGGTTCGGCTCTGCTAGGCTGCTACGCATGCGGGTCGCATTCTTGCCGGACAGCTTCCACGAGGTAAACGGCGTGGCGCATACCAGCCGCAACTTTGCCGCATATGCACAGCGTAAGAATCTGCCCTTTTTGTGCGTGCGCGCGGGGAATCGTACGCCGGCGCTGCACCAGGATGGCACGGTGACTAGCCTGGAACTGCCTCGCAGTCGCGCAAGTTTCGCGATCGAAAAAGACCTGAGTTTTGACCCACTGTTCTGGCGGCACGCACCGGCTATAAATGCCGTGTTGCGGCATTTCAAGCCGGACGTGATCCACATAACCGGGCCAAGTGAACTGGGCATGTTCGGTGCGTGGTTCGCATGGCGCCATGGCGTGCCGCTTGCCGCAAGCTGGCATACCAACGTGCATGAGTACGCGGCGCGTCGGATGCGTTGGCTGGAGCGCCGGGCGCCCACCGCCGTGGCTCTTGTAGAAGCATGGACGCTGGGCACGACCGCGCGCTTTTACAAGCTGGCCAGGGTCCTGTTTGCACCCAATGTGGAGCTGGGCACCATGTTGGAGGAGCGAACGGGCAAGCCGTGCTACCTGATGCAGCGCGGCGTCGACACGGTGCTGTTCAACCCTGCCCGCCGGCAGCGGGGAAACCATGCCTTGGTTGTCCTGGGGTATGTGGGTCGGCTGTCCATTGAAAAGAATGTGCTGCTGCTGGTGAACATTCAGCGGCAACTGCGCGCCATGGGCGTGTCCCAAACGCGCTTTCGGCTGGTCGGCCATGGCAGTGAAGAGGCGGCACTTCGAGCGGCTCTGCCGGATGCTGAATTCCTTGGCGTCTTGAAAGGCGAGTCGCTTGCAAAAGCGTACGCCGGGATGGATCTGTTCATATTTCCAAGCGAAACCGACACCTTTGGCAATGTCGTGCTGGAGGCGCTGAGTAGCGGCGTGCCGGCGGTGGTCACAAAGGGCGGTGGGCCCAAGTTCATCGTGCACGATGAGAAGACCGGAGTTGTGCGCGCTCCGGCAGAATTTGCCGAGGCCATCGCCTTGCTGATCTCACAGCCGGAAAGATTGGCGGAGATGCGGTTGTCGTCCCGGACCTCCGCCCTGGACTGCAGCTGGGACGCAGTCTTCGACAGGGTGTACGCAGCGTACCAGGAGGAGCTTCGGTAAGGCTTACAAGGCAAAGGTGCATCCAAAGTTGCCAGGTGGATGAATGAACGAGCAGATTGCAGCCATTTGGGCGCGGCAGAGGCCGCAAACACGCGAGCGGGTAAAGCTGCTGCAGCGGATAGCAGACAGCGTTAGTGACACACGGTCGATCGATGCAGACAGCAGGGCAGCAGCGCTGGATACAGCGCACAAGCTGGCGGGTAGCCTTGGCATGTATGGGTACATGGACGCGACGAACCACGCACGCGCGATCGAGCAAGTGTTGGACGTGACGGGTCTGCCACAACCGGAACGGCTGCAGGAGCATGTGGATGCGTTGGCGGCTTCGCTGGCGGGGGCGCTTGAGGAGTAGACGTGCAAGGATCGGAACACTGTGCCGAACCTCTGCACAATGTTCCGATCGTACGCAAAACAACGAAATGTTAGGCGCATAACGGCTCCTGGCGTTTTGTCGCCTAGGCAACACAGTTGGCGTATGATCGGCTTGCGTTTGCGTTCACGGATCGTGGAAGCACACAGGCGCAGCTTCACCCTCTGGGAGATCGCCCCTTGATTGGGCCCAGTGATCTCGACCAGCAGGATGGCTCCTTGTCCGTACACCTCATCAATCCAAGCGACAACTCCTTTGGAACAGCGGTGATTACGCCGCGCTGGCTGTTTGTACTGGCGGCGGCGACGCCGGCGGAGTTCGGCGACCCGATCCTGGTGGATGAGTCCATCGAGCCGCTGGATCCCGAGACAATTTCAGCCGGGGACGTGGTTGGCATCAGCGTGCACACCGGCAATGCACTACGCGGGTATGCGGTGGGCAAGCTGGCGCATGAGCGTGGCGCGACAGTGGTGTACGGCGGCATTCACGCAACGCTGTTTCCGGAGGAGCCGTTTACGCACGGGTTCGCGGACCATGTGGTGAAGGGCGACGGGGATATTGCCTGGGGCACGGTGCTGCGGGACCTGCGGCGAGGTGAGGCGGGGCGGGTGTACAACGGCGGCAAGATCGAGGGGGACGAGTTCCTGTCGGCGCGCTGGGACCTGATGCAGGCGGACAAGTACATGTGGGCGTCGGTGCAGACGATTCGTGGTTGCCCAAAGCACTGCTCGTTTTGCTCGGTGTGGCGGACGGATGGGCAGAAGCCGCGGCAGAGGTCGTTTGAACGCGTGATCGACGAAATCATCGACCTGCGCCGGAAG
>CAHJWI010000059.1 GCA_903642225.1 Acidobacteriaceae bacterium
GGCGGTTAGCTCAGTTGGTTAGAGCGCCTGCCTTACAAGCAGGATGTCGGGGGTTCAAGTCCCTCACTGCCCACCACAAGTCCTCCTCAGCGCGAAGCACAGGGGGTTCAAGTCCCTCACTGCTCGCCTCCCTCTCATCTGTTAGCAATCTGAACAATGAATGGTGCAAACTGCTCCAGTCTGTGGCGTTATCAACAATAACGTTGGTAACGTACGCCAGTAACACCATTTATGTTCCCAGCGCCCTCATCGCGCTATACGCTCTGCAAACTATGGGCACACATACAGCCATCGTTCGCCGGCGTAATAGTCTGGGCGGCGGGCAATACACCATCACAATGATGCCTGGCGGCGAAACATATCGTGACCTCGCAAGGCCAGACGATTGCACGATGGACGAGCTCTTGAAGATCTTGACGTCTGTTGCCGCCACACCGCGCGTCCTGATTACCTGGCGCGCAGCACTTGAAACGAGCGGTGTTCTACTGATAGATCTGGGACACGGCAAGCGCGACTAGTCAAACGATCGGTTCGGTTGGTCCCGGCGCCTGCATCACGCACAGGGTGTCGGGCTGATCTGCCCACTTGCCACCACAATTCTTCATCACGCAACGTCGCCCTTCCACCATGCAAAGCACCAACCGCCTCCTCCTGAATGCAGACGACTTCGGCCTCACCCCCGGCGTTAACCGCGCCATCGCCGAACTCCACACCGCCGGCGCTCTCCCCTCCGCCACCCTCATGGCCTGCGGCCCCGCTTTCCAGGACGCCGTGCACACCGCTCACAGCAACCCCACCCTCGACATTGGTTGCCACGTCGTCCTCGTCGACGGCACACCCTCCGCACAACACGTACCCACCCTCGCCACCGGCAACCGTCTCCGCGACTCCCTGCCCCGCTTCATCCTCGATCTTCAACGCGGCTGCATCTCCGAAGCCGACATCGAGGAGGAAGCAACCGCCCAGATCCGCATCCTCCAGCACGGGGGCCTGACGATCACCCACATCGACACCCACAAACACACCCACCTCTTCCCCCGCGTCGCCCGCTCCCTCCTCCGCGCCGCCCGGGCCTGCGGCGTCCCCGCCATCCGCAACCCATTCGAGCCCGCATGGTCCGCCCGCCTCGCCCGCGGCCCACTCCTCCGCAAGCTTGAAGTCACAGCCCTGCGCACCTTCCAGCGCACCTTCTACAACCTCGTCCACCAACACGGCATACGCACCACCGACGGCACAATTGGCGTCTCTGCTACCGGCCACCTCGACAGCACCAACCTCGTCACGCTTCTCCACAACCTCCCTCCAGGCACATGGGAGCTCGTCTGCCACCCCGGCTACAACGATGCCGCACTCAACGCCATCACCACCCGCCTCCGCGCCACCCGCGACGTCGAACGCGAAGCTCTCCTGGCCGCCATCCCCGCCTGCAACATACCCCTCGGGACTTTCGCCGACCTTTAACGCCCCCGCACACCCACCGTCCGCAGCAACTCCACAGCCTGCGTCACATCGCTTCGCAGCAGCTCAAGCTCATGGCCCACCTCCGGATCTACCTTCAGCAGCGGCATCTCGATCGTCACCTTCGTTCCTCGCCCCGGCCGGCTCTCAATCCGCATCTGCGCCGCACCGCCGTACAGCACCTGCAGTCGCTCCCGCACATTCCGCATCCCAATGCCGGTACCGCCTGCCCTCACTAAACCACTCACGGGTGAAGCAGCATCGCGCTCCGGCGCAACTCCCACGCCATCATCCTCCACCTCCAGCTGCAGGCACTCCCCCGCTATCCGGCTCCGCAGTGTCACCGTCCCACCGCTGATCCGTGGCTCCAATCCATGCTTGATGCTGTTCTCAATCAGCGGCTGCAGCAGCATGCTCGGCACCTGCAGCTCCAGCGTCTCCGGTGCAATCTCCTTCACCACGCGCAGCTTCTCGCCAAACCGCACCACCTCAATGCCCAGGTAGTCGTCGGTGAACTGCAGCTCCTCCGCAAACGGCACAAACGCATCCCTCTGCTTCAGCAGCGCCCGCAGTATGTTCGCGAGCTTTACGATCATCTCCCGCGCCAGCTCCGGCTCCAGCCGAACCAGCGACCCAATCGAGTTCAGCGTATTAAACAAAAAATGCGGATTAATCTGCCTCTGCAGTGCATCCAGCTTCGCCTCCAGCAGCAGCCGCGCCTGTTCTTCCAGCTTCTGCGTAATCCGCACCGCGTTCCACACCTTTAGCGGAATCCCCACCACCACCGGAGCCGCAGCGCAGATCGCAAACTCGACCAGCCAGTACCCGTCCCGCAACGAAAAGTACCGTCGCGGATAAAAGTGCGACACCACGCTCGCAGCCGCTTGCAACACCATCACCAGCACCAGCAGCAACACCTGCCGGTCCAGTTGCGGACGCTTTAGATTCCGCCGCACCCACCGGTACACGCTCAGGTCAATCAGCGGCGAGAACGACCACACATCCTCCATCTCTACAAAGCTGTGAATACCACCCGCCACCAGCGCCACAAAAAGATTCACCGGCAGCGCCAGGTACTCCCCATGGAAGAACGCCGGCACCGCCAGCAGCACCGCTCCCGCCAGCGCCGCCGCTGGTCCAATCACAATGCCAAGCAGCACCACCGCCTCTAACGACAAATCCGCCGCTAGAAAGTTCGGCACCACCGTCCGCACATACACGCCCAGCACCAGCGGCGCAGCGATTAACAGCATCAGCTGCATGCGGTCGCGAAACCCCGGCCGGTTTTCCAGCAACAGCCGCCGGAACAGCGACGACCGAGTCAGCGAGCTCGACACCGCTGCCGCCACACCCAGCTTCACCAGCAGCGAAATCAGGACAAGTTTCGGTTCAAAGTCGTACACACCACCCATGCTAGCTCCGCGCCTGCATCCCCATGCCCTGCAAAGCATCTGTACCCTACAGATATGTACAGCAGCGTCACCAAGGTCGCCGAAGCCAGCCTGCCCACCACCCGCGGCGACTTCCGCATCCTCGGCTTTGAGGGCACACTCGCTCCCGGTACCCCTCTAGGCCCCCAGGGCAAACCGGTGGAAGATGTCGTCGTCCTTCGCTACGGCTCCGATGCCGACCTCGCCTCTGGTCCACCCATCGTGCGCATCCACTCCCAGTGCCTCACCGGCGACGTCTTCCATTCCCTGCGCTGCGACTGCCGCCAGCAGCTCGACCTCGCGCTCGACACCGTCGTCGCCCACGGCAGCGGCATCATCCTCTATGAGGAGCAGGAGGGCCGCGGCATCGGCCTCATGGCCAAGCTTCGTGCCTATGAGCTGCAGGACCAGGGACTCGACACCATCGAAGCCAACCTCAAGCTGGGCTACCGTTCAGACCACCGGGACTTCAGCCTGCCCGCCGCCATCCTCAAACAGATGGGCATCCACCAGGTCCGCCTGATCACCAACAATCCGGAAAAAGTTCAGGCACTTGAAGCCGCGGGTATCCGCGTCACAGAGCGTCTGTCCGCCGAAGTCGAAGCCAACGAGAGTTCCGAAAAGTACCTTGAAATCAAGCGGGAGAAAATGGGCCACCTCATCGGCTGGCTCTAGTCTTTCTCTCGCCTCACACTGAATCAACAACACCCCACAAACCCAAAAAGCCGAGCCGCTTGGGACGTCATTCCCCATTTGGCCCGGCCCCTGTTGTTTATTGCCCGCATGTCGCCCACAGGCATCACCACTTACTCAACACAGCCGTACTGTGGCACCTAGATGTCGTTCCTTCATTGACACGGGTGATACCACAATGCTTCGTCTTCTACTCCTCAGTCTTGTTCCGCTTTCTTCCATTCTGGTGATCGGCTTCATCGAAATCTACAGCTCGTTGCGTGATAAATCAAACCTGTAACTAAACAAAATCGCAGTCGCAGCAAACCTTAGTCGCAACGAAATCTAGTCGCAACGACCTTAGTCGCGCAAACCCCAATCAGCTTGGGCTCACCGGGGTTTGCGCCGCTTCTTCCTGCATATTCGACAGCACCTTTACCTCTACACGCCTGTTCTTCGATCGGCCCGCGGCTGTCTTGTTCGACGCCACTGCATCATCTTTGCCGATACCCACCAGGTAAAATTTGTGCGGCGCAATGCCGTACTTCGTCTGCAGATATGCAGCCACAGAGTCCGCACGCTTCTGGCTAAGTTGGTAGTTATACTGCGCGTCACCCACTGAGTCAGTACCACCCGTGAGTTGCACAAGGTAGTGCTTCGTCCCACCCAGGCTCGTCGCCAACGTGTCCAACTGCTTCTTATCCGCCAGGGTAAGTGCCGACTTATCAAATGCAAACGTCACGCTGGTGTCTGAAATCGCCTTGTAGGTGTCCAGCCCCGCAACCACACCGCTCAGCGAATCTACCCGGTTATACGCCTCTTGCGCGCTGCCTTGTGCACGATCCGCCGCACCCTGCGCTCCGTTCGCCTTCACGCCCGCTGCATCCGCCGCACCCTGTGCACCCGCAATGCCGGCCGTCGCCCGCGCATCCGTGTCGGTAATAGCGCGGTGATCTGCCGCAGTCTTTGCATCCAGGTCATTTGTGCTGTTGATCAGCGGTGCAGCCTGCGACCGCACATACTTCTTGCTGGTACAACCAGTGCTCAACACCAACACCATCACTGCAGCTGCAATCCCACCAAACCGTAAAGTTTTTGCGTTCATCGTTGTTCACTCCCGAGAAGAAGAAATCATTCAGTACCACAGGGCACAATGCGCCCAACCATGAAGAGGCTGCAATCATTAGGCCATTGCTGTTCAGGCAACTGACACCTTTTGAATGAGCAAGTTGCGTCAAATGCGCCATTATCATCGGCAGTTTGCCGCAGACCTTTCAGGAAAATAGTTCCGTGCTGTTCCTACAAAATGGCTCGGTTCCGCCAACGCCGTAAACTGGAAGCAGCGGCTCTATGGACCTCGAACAAAAAATCCGTCTCCTGCCAAAATCCCCCGGCGTCTACCTCTACAAAAATGCCGAGGGCGAAGTCATCTACGTCGGCAAGGCCAAAAACCTTCGCAGCCGCGTCAGCAGCTACCTGCTCGAGGCCAACCAGGCCGCCAATCGCAAAACCGGCTCGCTCATGCGAGAAGCAGTCGACGTCGACCACATCCAGGTCGCCAACGAGCAGGAAGCCCTCGCCCTTGAGAACAACCTCATCAAGCAGCGTAAACCACGCTTCAACATCCTCCTCCGCGACGACAAAACCTACCCCTACGTCAAGCTCACAGTAGGCGACCGACACCCCAAAGTCTTCGTTACCAGAAAATTACGAAAGGACGGCGGCCAGTATTTCGGCCCCTACTTTCCCGGCAACTTAGCACACCGCATCGTGGACCTCATACACCGCTCCTTTCTCATCCCCAGCTGCAAAGTCGACCTCAACCGTTACCATCCCCGGCCCTGCCTGGAGTTCTACATCAAGCGATGCCTGGGCCCATGTGTTGAGAACCTCACCACGCCCTCCGCCTATGGCGAAGCCATCCGCGACGTCCAACTCTTCCTCGACGGCAAGCAGAATGAGCTCGAAGCTCGCATCACCGGCCGCATGTCCGATGCCGCCATGAACGAACAGTTCGAGCTCGCCGCCCGCCTCCGTGATCAGCTCGTCACCGTCCACCAACTCCAGGAAAAACAGCGTATCGCCTCCGCAGAAAACGAGGACGCCGACGTCTTCGGCTATCACTTCGACAAGGAAATGCTTGCCGTCAACCAATTCCACATGCGCGAAGGCAAAATCGTCGACAAGCGGGACTTCTTCTGGGAAGACCTCCCCGACCTCCTTTTCGAAGCCGGCCACGACAATGAACCCGCCGATGACGCGGGTGCCCCACCCTTTCCGACAGTCCTCCCATCGGCAAGGGTGGGGTCGTTGGAACCGGGTGCCCCACCTTCACCGACAGCTTCATCGTCGGTTAAGGTGGGTTCCGACCTCAGCGCTCTGGAGACGTCCACAAACCTGTCATTCCAATCAGAGCGAAGCGCAATGGAGAACCTGGCCTTTCCACACGCCGACACCTCCGAAGACCGCACCTACGACCCCATTCCCACCCAAAGCGAAGCCGAACACCACGCCCCCCAGGCCATCGCCTACAACACGCTTCCGGGAGTTCGCTGTGAGTCCAACCAGCACCACGTCCACCGCACGGCCCGTACGCGA
>CAHJWI010000060.1 GCA_903642225.1 Acidobacteriaceae bacterium
GACGATGCCTTCGGTGGTGCTGGGGGTGTCGGGAAGGTCGTCGGCCGGTTTGGTAGCCGGCGGTATTTGCTGCGTGAGAGGCGTGGCGGGGGTGCTGCCGGACTGCGCAAAGGCGGCAAAACTGGAGAGGCTAAATATGGCGGCGAGGCTTAGGAATCGGTAGATCATTGACCTTGAGGATAAATGCTGGGCGGTGCTGGGAGGCGGGGTTCACGAACGCAGCCGGATCCCGGCGCGGGGTCGAGCTCTGGTCGGAGGAGCGCGTTGCGCTGAAGTGAGGGCCGCAAGGTGTTCAGACCTTGGCCTGGTCGAGGGTGCGGAGGATGTTTTCGCCGAGCAGGCCGCGGAGGCCGGAAGGGTGCCAGCCGCGGGCGATGAGGCCGGCGGTGATCCTGGGCAGGTCAGCTGCGGTGTCGATGCCGGCGGGTGCAAGGGGAATGCCGTCAAAGTCTGAGCCAAGGCCGGTGTGGGCGGGGCCGCAGATGCGAAGGACGTGGTCGATGTGGGCGAGGAGGGTGGCGAGCGGCGGACGTGGAAGCTGGCGAGCGAAGGTGCGATCGATGGCGAGTTCGTGGGAGAAGTGGAAGGGTTGGTTGGCGGCGTGAGCTGCGGTGCGCGCGGCGTCGATGGCGGCCTCGCGCTCTCCGCGCTGGTGGTTCCAGGCGTGGCGGAAGGGTTCTGAGAGGAAGGCGGTGAAAAAGTTGACCATGACGACGCCGCCGGATTCAGCTATGGCGCGTAGCTGGTCGTCGGTGAGATTGCGGGGCGCGTCGGTAAGGGCGCGGGCGGAGCTGTGGCTGGCGATGACGGGGGCTCTGGAGGTTCGGATGGCCTGCCAGAAGGCTGCGTCGGAGACATGGGAAAGGTCGACGAGCATGCCGAGGTTGTTCATCTCGGCGATGACCCGGCAGCCGAAGGTGGTGAGGCCGTTGTGCTGTGCTGTGTCGTTGCTTGAGTCGCACCAGTCGTTGGTGTTGGACCAGGTGAGGGTCATGTAGCGGACGCCGCGGGTGTGGAGATGACGGAGCAGGTCGAGGTCGGTGCCGATGGAGTGGCCGCCTTCCACGCCGAGCAGGGCGGCGAATTTGTTTTGAGCCTTGGCTGCGCGGACGTCGGCGGAGGTGGTGCAGAGGGTGAGTGCTTCAGGGTGGCGGGTGAGCTGATCTTCGACGGCGGCGAGGAGTTGAAGGGTGCGGTCCTGGTGGTGGCCTTGCCATTGGGTGGGTTCGGCCCAGAGGGCGAAGAACTCGGCGTGGAGGTGGCCTGCTTTGGCGGTTTGCGCGGAGAGTTGGCCGCCGCGGAGCTCGGGGTCGGTCCACTGCCAGGCCTCGTCGGCGAAGCGTTGGGGAGTGTCGGCATGGCCGTCGACGACGATGTTTTCGGCGTGAAGAGCGTGGGCCTCCGCAAGGTAGTCCGGCATGAGCTTGATGGTAGCGCGGGGTTGGTCGAGCTTTGCTCGATGGAGCGCTTGCACGCTGACCACTCCCTTTTTACGATGACCCCGTGCAAAGAATGGGGCACCCGAGTTTGTTGTGGGACTATTCGCAATCGATCTGTCTCCGGTGAGAATCAAGCGGCAGGCGTGAAGTAGCGGGAAACCCGGTGGGTGCGCTGCGCGTCTACTGTGTGCGAGGTGATGGGCAATGAGCAACAACCTGAATGGCAACGGGATGAACGACGAGGGTGTCGGTATCGCGAAGGATGACACGTTGACGAGCGATACACCGTCGAACCCCGGCAATAACTCTGCACAGAATGCCGAGCCGGGGCATGTGTCGCATTTGCAGCATGACGCAGACCGGATGGCGAAGCGTGCAGGCGACCGCGAAGGCAACGCTGACGGTGGCATTTTTACAAAGTAAGTGCGAGTACGAGACAAAGCCCCGCCGATGGCGGGGCTTTGTGTTGCCCTGAGGGATCCTACTTCGGTGAGCTTAAAGGCTGAGCGCCTTTGCCGCGGCCTCAGCGACTGCCTGGTCCTGTGCGCCTAGACCACCACTGACGCCGACGGCACCGACGACCTGATCACCGCGCTTGAGGGGAACGCCGCCGGCGAAGATCATGACCTTACCGTCGTTGGAGGCGTGGATGCCGAAGAACTGGTCCCCACTTTGGGACAGGGTGCCGAGGGTGCCGGTCTCGATGTCGAACGCGCGGGAGGTCCAGGCCTTCTTGATGGAGATGTCGACGGAACCGGTCCAGGCGTTGGGCATGCGCTCAAAGGCGAGCAGGTGGCCCCCGGAGCAAACGACCGCGATGTTCATGGGCTGGCCAATTTCCTCAGCTTTGGCCGTTCCGGCAGCGAGGATGCGGCGTGCTTCTTCAAGGGTGACGGATGATGCGGTACTGCTCATGGGAGTTCTCCTGCGCCAGGTAAGCGCACGTCGTATGACGCAAATACTTGCGATCGCGGATGGCGGAATGCGTGGGGATAGGCCGGGACGGTGAAGGAATTACAGGCCGCTGATGAGATCTGCGCGTTCCTGTGCAAGAACCGCGGTAGCGTTGCCGCGGGCAAGCACGTGTCCGTCTTCGATGCGGAGGACGTCGTCGGCGCAGGCGAAGGTCTCGGCCACGTCGTGAGTGACGGAAAGGATGGGTAAGGGACTGCCCGCGGAGGCGCGTTGCTGCTGGATTTGACGAAGGATCACGGTCAGTTGGCGGCGGAGATTCCGGTGCATGCCGGTGAAGCTCTCGTCGAGTAAGAGGAGGTGCGGTTCGGTCGCGATGGCGCGGGCGATGCTGACCCGTTGAGCTTCGCCGCCGGAGAGGGTGCGGATGCCGGCGTATGCGAGGGAGGCGAGGCCGAACGTTTCGAGCAGGGGATCGATGGGTGTGCGCGCGCCGAACGCGACATTGCCACGGACCGTCAGGTGAGGGAAGAGAGATGGGGTTTGCGCGACGAATGCGATGCTGCGGCGGTGCGGTGGAAGCAGGGTAAGGTCCTGACCGTGGAGCAGAACGGATGCATCTCGCGGACGCCATAGACCGGCGAGCAGGCGGAGCAGGGAGGACTTGCCGGAGCCAGAAGGGCCGAAGAGGACGGTCCAATCGGCGTGGATGCGTTCGTCGATGCAAAGGCGGAGGGTGCCGACGGGGGCGTCGCACCGCACGTGCAAGAAGGGTTGTGTCATGAAGCGCGCCTCTCCCCACGGGGGAAGAGGGGTGCCGTGTAAAGGGCCACAAGCGCCACAGTGGAAAAGCCGAGCAGGAGCAGAGCGATGTGGCGGGCCTCAGCAAACTGGGCATTTTCGACCAGGTCGTACAGGGAGATGGAAAGTGTGCGGGTGACGCCGGGAATGCTGCCACCGACCATAAGGGCAACGCCGAATTCACCGACGGTGTGGGTGAAGGTGAGCACTGCAGAGGCGAGTAGAGACGATTTGGCGAGGGGCAGGGCGACACGGAGGAGGCGGCGAAGCGGACCGGCACCGAGGGTGGCTGCTGCCTCAAGCAGGCGGGGATCGACGCTGCGCAGACCTGCGGTGAGTGGTTGTACGGCAAAGGGCAGGCTGTACAGCACGGAGCCGACGACCAGGCCTGCAAAGGAGAACACAAGCTGGTGTCCGAAAAGCGTGGAGGCGGTGCGGCCGAGAGCAGTGAGTGGGCTGAAGCCGACGAGGAGATAAAAGCCGAGGACGGTGGGTGGCAGGACAAGCGGCAGGGCGACAAGTGCTTCAAGCAAAAGTCGCCAGCGCGTTGTGGCATAGGCAAGGACGGCAGCGAGCGGGATTGCCGCGAGCAAAAGAAGGGCCGTGGTTGTTGCTGCCAACCGAAGCGTCAGCAGCAGGGCGTCGGTATCCACGTCAGGCTACTCCCTAAGCTGCCGCGACACAGGCCAGCCCTGCGATTTTAGCCGAGTGCAGACGCAAGGAGATTACTGGAAGCGCTGTAGCCCGAGGTCAGCGAGGTGGTCCTGAATGGGGTCAGAGGTGATGTAGTTGAGAAGAACGTGGGCTTCGTTGCGGTGCGCCGAGTTTTTCATAACGACGGCGCACTGGCGGATCTCCATGTAGGTGGAAAGAGGAAAGAGGGCCGCAGTACCGGCGGCTTTGTAGGCAGGGGAGTAGGCGAGGGTTTCAGAGATGAGGGCGACTTCTGCGTTGCCGCTGAGGGCAAACTGGCCGGCCTGGCTGACGCTTTCTGCCTGCACAAAGTGTGGTGCGGCGTTCTGCAGCAGGCCGAGTTTGGTCATGGCGGCGATGGCGGCGCGGCCATAGGGTGCGGTGGCGGGGTTTGCGATCGCGACAGATTTGAGGTCCTTGCGGGAGAGGGCGTCGACAGTGATGGGATTGAAGCGAGAGTTCTTGCGCGTCCAGAGGACGAGGATGCCTTTGGCGTAAGGGTATGGGTTGATGTTGTCGGCCTTGTCAGCCGCGACGAGTCGTTCGGCAAAGGTGTAATCGGCGGAGAAGAAGATATCTGCGGGGGCGCCGTTGACGATCTGCTCGGAGAGTGTGCCGGAGGGGCCGTAGACCATCTTGAGCGTGATGCCGGTGCGACGCTGGAAATAGGGTCCGAGCACCTCAAAAACCGGCTGCATGTCTGCCGCAGCAAAGACGGTTAGAGCGCCAGTGGTCGCGGGCGCGGCGGGCCCAATCTTCTTTTTCGTCTGGGCACCAGCGAGGGCGGAGATGGCAAACAGAGCGAGGAGCGCCAAGGCGAGCAAGACAGTACCACGGCGTGCAAAAGCGGCCATGCGGTAGGCTAAAGACATTGATGATTTCCCGTTCACACAGCCTGAGATGCATCGCGGACGGCAAGCGTATTGCGCCGGACGCCGTTGCAAGTGATTTCCGCGATCCTGATTCGCGCGAACTGTACGAGATCGAGTATCCGTGGAGTGAGACGCGCACGGAGCTGGGCGCAGTCAACAAGCCGAATGAGTCAGCGTTGCGCCATCTGTGGGCAGAGCGGCGCGATTCCACGCTGGCGATCGACCAGAGTGGCGTGTGGCGATACCGTGAGCTGTTGCCTTTTTTGAAGGACGACAGCACTGCTGTGACATTGCGCGAGGGCAACACGCCGCTGTATGACCTGCCGCGGTGCGGCAAGCTGCTGGGGCTGGATTTTTTGCTGGCCAAGCACCAGGGCATGAATCCGACGGGGTCGTTCAAGGACACGGGAATGACAGCGGCGCTGAGTATGGCGGCAGAGCGCGGCTTTCAATGGGTGGCATGCGCTAGTACCGGCAATACCAGTGCGGCAATGGCGGCGTATGCGGCGCGCGCGGGATTGCGCAGCATCGTGTTTATTCCAGAAGGCAAGATCGCGTGGGGCAAGCTGTCGCAGAGCATGGATTACGGCGCTCTAACGGTGCAGCTGAAGACGGACTTTGATGGTTGCGTGAAGATGCTGGCGGAGCTGGTGAAGCGGAATCCCATTTACCTCTTAAACTCTGTTAATCCGTACCGGCTGGAAGGGCAGAAGACGCCGGCGATTGAAATGTGCGAGCAATTGGACTGGCAGGTGCCGGAGCACGTGGTTG
>CAHJWI010000061.1 GCA_903642225.1 Acidobacteriaceae bacterium
GGGGGGGGGGGGGTCTGTGCGCCGCGCCAATGGTCGATGTAGCTGACCTGATGGACGCAGGAGATGGTGCAGTTGGGGGCGCAGCCTTTTTCGCTGCGGAACTCGCGCTGAATGTCGGCCCTGGTGTACTCGGCGATGGGGGTGCCGGGGTAGCCGCGCTGCTGGGAGCAGTAGTGGACGAGGCCGTCTTCTGCAATATAGAGGTAGCGAGAGCCTGCGCGGCAGCGCCAGTCGTTGGGCATGCCGTTGGCGATGGCTTCCTGGAACTTGTTGAAGCGGGAGTAGGAGCGCCGGGTCATCTTGCGGACGCGCTCCCAGACGTTGCGTTCTTCGCCGCCGAGCGATTTGAGCTGGCCGGAGCCGTCGTGGATGATGCCGATGGTGGAGGAGAAGCCGAGGTCGAGGGCACGTTTGCTGACGGTGTGGGCATCCTGCGGATTGGGGATACCGCCGCCGACGACGGAGTTGATGTTGACGTGGAAGTCGGCGTATTGCGCGAGCCAGATGAGGCGCTGGTCGAGGACCTTGAGGGACTTTTTACTGACCTCGTCGGGCATGACGTTGTCGATGGAGATCTGGAGGTGGTCGAGGCCGGCGCGGTTAAGGCGCTCGATGCGTTCCTGATTGAGGTTGTAGCCGTTGGTGATCATGCCGGCCATGGCGCCGTTGTGGCGGATGCGGCGGATGATGGCGTCAAGGTCGGGGTGGAGCGTGGGTTCGCCGCCGGAGATGGTGATGACGGAGGTGCCCATGCGGCCGAGCTCGTCGATGCGGCGTTCCATTTCGGCGAGTGGGACGGGGTCGGAGTGGTTGTCGAACTCGTTGCAGTAGGTGCAGGCGAGATTGCAGCGGCGCATGGGCACGATCTGCGCCATGTAAGGGTGCGAGGTGTGGAGGAGGGCCCAGCCGATGGAGGCGAGTTCGCGCAGGCGGAGCGTGGCCAGACGGGCGCGCCGGCGAAGGGGCATGGGGCGCGTGGCGGGTTTTAGATCCATGCTGGGGCGCGGGGGCTGGGCTACGGTGGACATCTGTGGCTAGTTTAGCGGATAGCCTTTGAGCGGCCGCTCAAAATGGGCATTTTCGCATGAATTGCGGATTGGTCCATTCCGGTGGCGAGTGCTGTCCTGTAGACTTAAAGCATTGCCTTGAGCACGCTTTGTGCGCACCGGGAACGATTGCGCCTTTTCGATGGGGCTGCGACGGCGGGCAAAACATTTCATTTGTGAAGACGGGATACAAACTTCTGTGAGCAATACTATTCGTAACATCGCCATTATCGCGCACGTTGACCATGGCAAAACGACCCTTGTGGATGCCATGCTGCGGCAGAGCGGAACGTTTCGCGCGAACGAGGCCATGACCGACCGGGTGATGGATTCGAACGACCTGGAACGCGAGCGCGGCATCACGATCCTGGCGAAAAACACCGCGGTGCATTACAAGGACGGCAAGATCAACATTGTGGATACGCCGGGTCACGCCGACTTTGGCGGTGAGGTGGAGCGTGCGCTGAAGATGGTGGACGGCGTTGTGCTGCTGGTGGATGCGAGTGAGGGTCCGCTGCCGCAGACGCGGTTTGTGCTGAGTAAGGCGCTGGCTGCGAAGCTTACACCAATCCTCGTGATCAACAAGATCGACCGGCCGGATGCGCGCGTGCAGGAGGTTTTGAACGAGGTGTACGACCTGTTCATCGACCTGGATGCGGCGGAAGACCAGCTCGACTTCCCCGTTGTGTATACGAACGGCAAGGCAGGCACGGCGACGATGGACATGGCTGTTGCGGGAGAGAACCTGCAGCCGCTGTTTCAAACGATCGAGAGTGCGATTGCACCGGCGACGGGTGACCCGAACGGGCCGCTGCAGATTCTGGTGACGAACCTGGACTACAGCGACTACCTGGGACGGCTAGGGATTGCGCGCGTGTTTAACGGGACGCTGAAGACGGGCGAGATGGTGAACATCGCCAAGCTTGATGGCACGCTGCAGGCGGTGAAGATTACGAAGCTGTTCAGCTTTAGCGGGCTGAAGCGGACGGACATTGAAGAGACCACGACGGGCGACATTATCGCTGTTGCGGGTGTGAGCGGGTTGACGATTGGGGAGACGATTACCGGTCTTGAGAACCCGTCGCCTCTGCCGCCGATTGTGATTGATGAGCCGACGATCGCGATCCAGTTCAGCGTAAACAATTCGCCGTTTGCGGGGCGCGAGGGCCAGTACGTGACGAGCCGCAACCTGCGCGAGCGGCTGGATAAAGAGCTGCAGACGAACGTGTCGATCCGCGTGGAAGATACCGGCTCACCGGATACGTTCAAGGTGCTGGGGCGCGGTGAACTGCAGCTAGCGGTGCTGATTGAAATGATGCGGCGCGAGGGCTTTGAGCTGATGGCCGGACGGCCGGAGATTGTGACGCGACGCATTGACGGCGCGCTGATGGAGCCGGTGGAATATGTGACCATCGACGTGCCGGAAGAGTTTGCCGGAACGGTGATCCAGAAGCTTGGACCACGCAAGGGCGAGATGGTGAAGATGCATGGGCAGGGCCGCATCCGGATGGAGTTCAAGGTGCCGTCTCGTGGGCTGATCGGTCTGCGGTCGGAGATGTTGACGGAGACGCGTGGAACCATCGTGATGAACACGCTGTTCGACGGCTACATGCCGTACCAGGGTGAGATTCCGGCGCGGCTGAACGGCACGCTGATCAGTGACCGGAGCGGCGTGACGACGACCTATGCCTTGAACGGCCTGCAGGAGCGCGGCACCCTGTTTATGGGTGAAGGTGTTGAGGTGTACGAAGGCATGATCGTGGGCGAAAACAGCCGCGACAACGACCTGGATGTGAACTGCGTTCGCGAAAAGAAGCTGACGAACATGCGAGCTTCCAGCGCCGACGACGCGTTGCGCCTGGTGCCGTACAAGCAGCTGACACTGGAGCAGTGCATCGAGTTCATTGCAGACGATGAGGTGGTGGAGATTACGCCGAAGAGCCTGCGCATGCGGAAGAAGATTCTGCAGGCAAACCGGCGTTCGCGTGGAAGCAAGCAGCTGGTGGAAGCGTAAACTTTCGACTCGGCTGACAGAAGGTCCGGTGTCGCGAGATGCCGGACCTTTCTTTTTGCGGAAGGGTGTTACGAGCTTTGTTCGAATGAGCGATTTGTGCTGAACCCAACCTTCGTGCTGGGCGTTTCGTGGCTTCTTCCGAATGCCGCGGGCGCGAAGGAATGAGGTACCCGGTTCCGTGGTGACGCGGAAGTGGGTCACCTGTTTGCTGCGCGACAGAAAATCAGCTATCAGGTCGATATGCGGCATGGATTTTAAGTGCGGGAACGCCCGTACAGATTTCGAGATGGTTCGCTCTGCTACCGTTGAGGTTGGATGGCGTTTGAGGCAGAGAGTCCGGCGGTGAACCCTTTACCAGGCAAGGTGGCGGCGGCTGGTGCCTCCGAAGGGCAGAGCGAACTGGCGCCGATCTGGCTGCAGCGTATGTCGCTGGCCGTACTGGTGCTGTTCTGCCTTTACCTGGGTGGGTTGCTGGTATACCTGCCGTGGTGGAAGGAGATGTGGGACCACAACAGCTTTCTGCTTGGCTTTCCAAGTACGCATCACTTCCTGATGCGGGGACCGGTGCGGGGGCTGGTGAGCGGAATCGGGTTGATCGACCTTTGGATCGGATTTTCAGAGATCGTGCACTACCGCGAGTACCGCAATTAGCCATGCACCCGGCCCACTTTCAATGCGCTGCGTGCTTTAGCTGGGTGGAGACGACGGTGGACGAGAGCGGCGGGTCTCGGCAGCAGTATGTGGAGGACTGCCAGGTGTGCTGCCAGCCGAATGTGCTGTCGGTGGTTTGGGACCGGAGTGCGGCGGAGTACGTGATTTCAGCGGAGCTGGAGTCGTAGGGCCTGGCGTGGCGAATGCGTGAATGAGTAGAAGGG
>CAHJWI010000062.1 GCA_903642225.1 Acidobacteriaceae bacterium
CGAATGGAACTACACCATCAAACCTCAGAAACTAAAATATGATGCGGTTATTTTATGACGCATCCTATGTATCCAAATCGTGGAGGAGACGTTCGCACTGGTTCATCCATTAGTCCTGCCCCAACAGCATCCGAACCCAAATTACTTCCGCGAAAATAAACGGCAAGTTTGTTTGGATTAGAGACCATAAAATCGTCCAGACCTGCAAAGACGAGGCCGAATATCGGCCATGCTATTTCGGAGTATTCCTCGAACGAATTTGCTATGACGCCAAGTCCTTTTATTGCTCCGGTTTCCTTATCTCGACCTGAACGAATAATAGAAGAATCCACTCCAGAAAAATGGGTGAAGCCGTCAGGGTGGCATGACAGCTTGACGCGGCTAGAAACACGATAGCAGTCTTGCTTTTCAGGCCCTTTGAACCAAGACGAATTAGGGAGGCGTTCTGGTCTAACCTTTTCAAGATACCCCTGCTTCGCGGAGTGATACGGAAGCATAAATCCAAAACCACCGTCACTATATCGGACTATGTTTGCAATGGTCCTCAGTGTTCCTTTAGGACTTTCTAGAACCACTCTTACCGACTTCAGACTCTCCAATTTTGTCTCCCAAATGTAACGCGTGTTCCATCCTTAATTGTTATCATTGAAAATGCTAAAAACATGTGAGTGTAGGCAAGCACGAGTTCGGGAGTCCAGAATAAGCCAAAACTGCCGTCCCCCCCCTTTTCGAATGTCGGCTTTACAGCACGGTCTGAGTGGACCAGAACCGTCCGGTTTGGTGAAGGGTTTCGGACGCCGGCCAGAGCAGGCCGAGCGAGCAGAGCTGGGCCGGCGTCCGAAAGCCGCCCATGCACGAACCCGCGGGCAGCAAGCGCCGCGCTATGGGGTTTTGAGGATTCCGGTGCAGGCGCGGAGGTGGCACGACCTCGGCAACCGACCACTGTAGCGCGGCAACGACGCGCGTGGATGGGCTTCGAAAGCGTCGATCGCGCGATGCCATGCCGGGAGATGGTGCGGTTGTGGCGTCATGGGCGCGGCGGTGCAGCTTTCGGAGGGTCTGGAGGCGCGACTGCCCGATCGTCGAAGCAGCGGGACTTCGACGAGAAGCTGAGGCTGGCCGTGCCGGGTCACGACGCCACCATTCCGGCTGGCAGGCGCAGGCGAGGCGGCGCGCGTGCCCGGGTGGCAGGCTCGAGGATCTCGATGACGACCATGCGACCGCCGCAGCACGGGCATGGTGGCCTTGGATCGGAGGGCGCGTCCGGTGCCGCCGGCCCGGCCGTCGCCGGGACCGCGAGAAGTTCGCGGGCCCGTGCGACATTGGCCTTGCGGCCCGCACTGGCGAGCAGGCCGTAGTGACGGATGCGGTGAAAGCCTTGGGGCAGGACGTGCACAAGGAAGCGTCGGATGAATTCATCAGCGTGGAGCGTCATGGTGCGTTGGCGGTCAGCACCGCTGCGGCGGTAATCCTTGTATCGGAACGTCACGCCCGCCTCGTCGAACGAGATCAGGCGATGGTTCGAGATCGCAACGCGGTGGGTGTAGCGCGACAGATAGGCGAGCACGGCCTCGGGGCCTGAGAACGGCGGCTTGGCATAGACCACCCATTTCTTCTTTCTGATTGGCGCCAGGTGGCGGGCGAAGGCGCGTTGGTCGTTCAAGTCACTCTGGTCGCCGAAGAACTGCAGCCGCCCGGCGGTGTGGAGCTCGAGCAGCCGGGTCAGGAACAGCCGGCGGAACAGTGCTCCCAGCACACGGACCGGCAGCAGAAACGCCGGCCTGGACGAGACCCAACGTGCGCCGTCGAGCGAGATGCCGCCGCCGGGCACGATCATGTGGATGTGCGGATGATGCGTCATGGCCGAGCCCCAGGTGTGGAGCACGGCCGTGATGCCGATACGCGCGCCGAGGTGCCGCGGGTCGGCGGCGATGGTCATCATCGTCTCGGACGCGGCTTTGAACAGCAAATCGTAAACCACCGCCTTGTTGTGGAACGCGATGTCGGCGACCTCGGCCGGCAGCGTGAAGACGACATGGAAGTAGCCGACCGGCAGCAGGTCGGCCTCCCGTGCCGCGAGCCACTCGCGTGCTGCAGCGCCCTGGCACTTGGGGCAGTGCCGGTTGCGGCAGCTGTTGTAGGCGATGCGGCGGTGGCCACAGTCCTCACAGCCCTCGACATGGCCGCCGAGTGCTGCGGTGCGGCAGGTCTCGATGGCCGACATCGCCTTGAGCTGGGCGAGGCTCACGTGGCCGGCATGGGTGGCGCGCCAGGCCGGCCCGTGACGGCGGAAGATGTCGGCAACCTCCAGTGCTTGTCGCACTGCCGGTTCAGTCGCCTGGGTGGCTCTTGCCTTCCATCAGCAGCTTGAGATGCTCGAGCGGACTGGTCACCGCCCGAATCGTCTTGGTCGCCACGCGGGCATAGAGCGCAGTGGTGTCGAGCTTGGAATGTCCGAGCAGCACCTGGATGACGCGGATGTCGACATCCTGCTCCAGAAGGTGGGTGGCAAAGCTGTGGCGCAGCGTGTGCGGCGTCACGCGCTTTCTGATGCCGGCGACCTCAGCGGCTTCGTGGACGGCGCGGTTGAGCTGGCGCGTTGACAGCGGTTCGACGGGGTTGCGGCCAGGGAACAGCCAGCCATGCGGCAACATGACCGTCCGCCGCTTGCCCTCCCGCCACCAAAGACGCAGCAGGTCGAGCAGCTGCGGCGACAGCATGGCGTTGCGGTCCTTGCGGCCCTTGCCCTGCTCGACGCGAAGCAGCATGCGGGTGCTGTCGACGTCGCAGACTTTGAGCGCCGTGACCTCCGATACCCGCAACCCAGCACCATAGGCGGTGCCGAGTGCGGCCTTGTATTTCGGCCCTGGCGCCGCCTCAAGCAGCCGCCCGACCTCCTCGACGCTCAAGACGTTCGGCAGCTTGCGGGGGTAGCGGACCAGAACCAGGCGCCGGGATAGGTCGGTCCGGTCGAGCGTTACGGTGAAGAAGAAGCGCAGCGCTGAAACCGAGCTGTTGATGGTGGGCGGCTGCATGCCGCTCTCGGCCTGATGGACTTGGAAGCGACGGACATCTTCGGCGGTCGCAGTATCGGGCGAGCGCCGAAGAAAGGCGGCGAAGCTCCGAACGAAGCGGACATAGTCACGCTGCGTTTCTTCTCTGAGACCGCGCATGGCCATATCTTCGAGCATGCGCTGACGAAGCGGGCTGGTGCACGGTTGGACCGTCTGGGCGGACATGGAGTTTCCTTTCGAGCTTGAGGGGTGGCCCCTCATGCTCGGAGCCCGACCCTGGCCCGCTCAAGTCCTCACCAACATCTATCGCCGCAACCGACCTCGCCCCAGGAACCCCTCCCGCGGAGCGGGTTCGTGCATGGCTCGCAAGCCGACATTCAAACCGGCACACTACCCCGCCACGCCCGCCACGAAATCCTTGACGCCCCCACCCCCACAATGTTCTTGTTCCGTTCATGTCTGCACCAGCAACCCAGGCCACCTTGCAAGACGACCCCGGCCCAACCGCCACGGACGCGCAAGGCAGTTGCCAAGTCCTGCAATACATCATCAACGTGGGTGCCGACGTCGTCCGTCTCCTGCACGAGCACGCCATCGCCCACACCGCGCAGCAAGCAACGGCCCCTGCGCAGCAAGCAACGGCCTTCGCCCAGCCGGCGGCGCCTCCCGCGCAGCACACCGCCGCGCCCGCGCCGCAGCCGGCGGACCGGC